>NZ_JBFREW010000013.1:0-234096 GCF_052114505.1 Labrys sp. KB_33_2
AGATCGTGGCTGCCTATACCGTGCTGTCGACCGTCGGAAAGCTCAACGCCACGGCGCTCGGCCTCAAGGTTGCTCGTTACAACCCCACCACGCATTACGATCAGGTGCGTGACAAGTGGATCGGCACCGATATTCCGGATGGGCGCTAAGTAGCACCTACCCACAGGAAGATGACGGCAACGCCCTCCGCATCCTTGCGATCGGAGGGCGTTCTTGTTTGAAGTGAAGCAAGTGCGCATTGGGGGCAGGGCGCGCTTGATGTGGAAGGAGCAGCCCGATGTCGTCACCTACGCGGGCAGATCCGCCTCGTACCCTCAAGGAGCCCTCGATGGACGAGATTCTCAGCTCCATTCGCCGCATCATTTCGGATGATCCGCCGCCGGCAAGGCCGGGACGCCGCGCTCCGCTGGAAGCCTCCACTCAGGAGGAACCGTCGGCCCCTGCCGCCCCGTCCGAAATTTCCTCCGGCCCGATCGCAGCCAATGTCGATCGCGGGCCGGCTCCTTTGCTTTCGGCAATGCCGGAATCGGAGACGGCATCCGCCTTCGCCTCGCTGAACCACACGATATTCTCCAAGAATGCACGCACCATCGAGGACGTGGTGCAGGAAATGCTGAGACCCATGCTGCAGAGCTGGCTCGATGCCCATCTGCCGACCCTTGTCGAACGATTGGTTCGCCAAGAAATCGAGCGCATTTCCGGCCGGCAGTGACAGGCTCTTCAGGGGCTCTGTCACAAACTGTCAGGCATTTTGATTTCTCACTGCATTCACGAAGCCCTAAATCCCTCGCATCTAGAGTTCGTCTCGAATCGATGAAGGGTAAGGCGTATGTGCGGTATTGTCGGTATTCTGGGTAAGCAAGCGGTTGCGCTGCCCCTGGTGGATGCGCTGCGACGCTTGGAATATCGCGGCTACGACTCCGCCGGCATCGCGACGCTGGAGGAGGGAGCCATCACGCGCTGCCGGGCCGAGGGCAAGCTGCGCAATCTGGAAAGCAAGCTCGATCGAAATCCGCTCGCTGGTGTCATCGGCATCGGCCATACGCGGTGGGCGACCCATGGCAGGCCGACTGAAGAGAACGCCCATCCGCATGCCACCGCCCGAGTCGCGGTGGTCCATAACGGCATCATCGAGAACTTTCGCGAGCTGCGCGAAGAACTGAGCGCCGAAGGCGCGCGCTTCCAGAGCGAGACCGATACGGAGGTTATCGCCCATCTCGTCAACCGCGAGCTCGATCGCGGCCTGCCACCGATCGAGGCAGTGCATGCCAGCCTGCGGCGCCTTCGCGGGGCATTCTCACTGGGCTTCCTCTTCGCTGGCCACGACGATCTCATCATCGGTGCGCGGCTGGGGTCGCCGCTGGCGATCGGCTATGGTGAGGGCGAAATGTTCCTCGGCTCGGACGCCATCGCGCTGGCTCCCTTCACCAACACCATCGCCTATCTCGAAGACGGCGACAGCGTCGCCCTGACGCGTGGTTCGGCAACCATCTACGATGCCACCTTCAAGCGCGTGCACCGTCCGATCCAGAAATCGCAAGCGTCCGCCACCATCGTCGACAAGGGCAATCACCGGCATTTCATGGCCAAGGAGATCCACGAGCAACCGGAAGTCGTATCCCATACGCTGACCTCCTTCATCGACATGGTCGGCGAGACCATCCGGCTGCCCGAAGATCTGCCTTTCGACTGGAAGGACCTCAACCGCATCACCATCTCGGCCTGCGGCACGGCGTCCTTCGCTGGCATGATCGCCAAATATTGGTTCGAACGTTATGCGCGGCTGCCGGTCGAAGTCGATATAGCCTCCGAGTTCCGCTACCGCGAAGCCCCGCTCGACAAGGGAGGTCTTTCGATCTTCGTATCTCAATCGGGTGAGACGGCCGATACGCTCGCGGCGCTGCGCTATTGCAAGGAGCAGGGCCAGCACACGCTCGCCGTCGTCAACGTGCCAACCTCGACCATCGCTCGGGAAGCCTCGGTAATGGTCCGCACCTTGGCGGGTCCGGAGATCGGCGTCGCTTCCACCAAGGCCTTCACCTGCCAGCTCGCTGCCTTGGCGGGCCTTGCCATCGGCGCCGGCAAGGCGCGCGGCGCCCTGTCCGCAGAGGAAGAAAGCGAGCTCGTCCATGCCCTGATCGAGGCGCCGCGCCTGATGGCTGAGGCGCTGCGGCTCGAGCACGAAATCGAGACTTTCTCCAGGGACCTCGCCAAGGCCAAGGACGTACTCTATCTCGGTCGTGGCACCAGCTTCCCTCTTTCCCTTGAAGGTGCACTGAAACTCAAGGAAATCAGCTACATACACGCAGAAGGTTATGCTGCAGGCGAGCTGAAGCATGGCCCAATCGCCCTGATCGACGAGACCATGCCTGTGGTGGTGATCGCGCCTTTCGACGCGATCTTCGAAAAGACCGTCTCGAACATGCAGGAGGTTGCCGCACGGGGCGGCCGCATCATCCTGATAACCGATGAAGCTGGGGCAGCGGCGGCTGCCATGGCGACGCTGAAGACGATCATCCTGCCTTCGATGCCGGCGATCGTGACGCCGCTGGTCTATTCCATTCCGATCCAGCTGCTCGCCTATCACACCGCTGTGATCATCGGCACCGACGTCGACCAGCCACGCAATCTGGCCAAGAGCGTTACCGTCGAGTAGGAATGCTCACGGGCACCGCCTGATTGGACCGATTGCACAAATTTGCATCGACAGGCGGTGATGAGGGCGTGCTAGAGCAAAGCGCGTTGAGGCGATGGCGCTCTTTTGCTCCAGCTCTTTGTTCGAACGCGTCTTTGCGATTCTTGGTGATTCCACCAAATCGCAAAACGCTATAGAAGCGTGACATGGTACGAGATACGCCTCCCCACACGGTAATGCCTGCCGGTCCGCCTCAGCGGGCCAGTAGATTTGGCGGCTTGCACAGCTATTTCCTCACCGGCCTGGTGGTCACCGGGCCGGTTGCGATCACGCTCTACCTGATTTGGACCTTCATTCAGTGGGTCGATGGCTGGGTCAAGCCATTCATTCCCGCGCGTTACCTGCCCGAGACCTATCTCCCTTTTCAGATCCCGGGCTTCGGCCTGGTCGTCGCGGTCATCGGCCTCACCCTGATCGGCTTCTTCACCGCTAATCTGGTCGGCCGCACCTTGGTGCGTCTCGGCGAGAAGATCCTCGACCGCACCCCAGTGGTACGCGGCATCTACAAAGCCCTGAAACAGGTATTTTCGACCATCTTTTCCCAATCGGGCACATCCTTCCGAAAGGTCGGACTGGTGGAATTCCCGCAGGGCGCCTGGTCGATCGTCTTCATCTCCTCTGAGCCGAGCCCCGTGGTCGAGGCGAGGCTGCCGGGCGGCAACGACGGAGCCTGGGTTTCCGTCTTCATGCCCTGTGCGCCCAACCCGACAACAGGCTTCTTCTTCCTGCTGCCGAAATCAAAGGTGATCGAATTGCCGATCAGTGTCGAGCAGGCCACCAAGCTGGTGATCTCGGCCGGCCTGATCCAGCCCGAACAATTGCCGGTTCCCGAGGACCTGCGGCCGAACTGAAAAAGGCTCGCCGCTGCTGGCCCCTTCGAGGGATTTACGGCTCGAGCAATGCGTTGTTCCAAGCTATCCCGAGTGTGGCGGCGAGATGTTCCTGGGCGCAGGCCGCGATGTCGGCTTCGTCGGTGACGCGCTGACCATTGCGTTGGAAGTGCAGGGCATCCTCACCGGCTTTGGCCTTGAGATGAGCGAGCAGTTCGGCACGGGTCCGCGAGCCGTCCATCACGGGCAGGATATGCTGGGCCACCACGCCGAGATCGAAATTCTCATGACGCCGGTTGACGGTGCGCGTGCGGCCGCTGGCAGCATCCTTGCGAGCGAGGACGGTCGCCTTGGGGCGGTCTCCATCCGCGGCGCCGATATCAACCGCCATGGTAGATGCGACGATCAACCCGGAAAGAACGCCTTGCAGCAAGGCGCCGCGGATCTCATTCCGCTCCTCTTGGGTGAGTTTCTTCTTATCCGAAGTTTCGATCTCCGCGATAAGCTGGTGAAAGTTCGAGGTCGCCGGCTTTCGGGCCGCGACCCGTTCGAAAGCCTTGCGAACCGCCTCGACCCGCGTGCGGATCTGCCGACCTCCGCGGTTCTCGAAGCAATAGGGCATGTCCGCTTCGCTCGAGGGAACTTGCGTAATATCGGCCAACAGATGCAGGTCCTCGATCCGCTGCGGGTCGATATTCCGCTTTGTCGCTGCCGCCCGGGCCGGCGGGATCAACAGGGTCTGCCGGAAGGTCCGCCCTGTCACCACGTCGATATAATTCTCGGTCGAGAGCAGGGTGTTGCCACCCAGCATCCGCAGGGCCTTGGCAGCCTCCGGCCCGAAATTCTCGGGCACCATCATGTGCAGGTCGGCCTCGCCGAGATAGGCGAGTTGATGCTGGCCGGCCGCATACATGAAATCATGGAAAGAGCAGGGGGCATTGTCGAGTTCCAGGAACTCATGGGCCAGATAATCGTCCGGCACCTTCTGCAACTGCGCGACGCCTTCCTTGACCGCGGCGCCATAGGGGCCGGGTGGCGCATGCTCCGCCAGGAAGCCCATGAACTCCCGCGCCTTGGCGATGCGTTCACGCAAATTGCTGGCCTGGCCGACATGGGCCATCAAGGCATCGCGCAGGATCTGCTTGGGCCGCCAGCCCGGCAGCACGTTGAAGCTGACATAGGCAATGCCCTGGAATTCGAGATATTTGGAACAGATATCGAGGATCGCATGGCGCACGGGCTCCGGCACCCAGGAATACACGCCGTGGCAGACGATGAAGTCGAAGCGATGATCGGGGCCTTCGAAGAAGGCGATATCCTGTTGACGCAGCTCGATATTGGTCAAGCCGAGCGCCTCGATACGCTTGCGGCCATCGGCGATCTGGATGCCGGAAAGGTCTATGCCCAGAAAGCGGCCTTCTGGATGGGCCGCGGCCAGGGGAATGAGATTGCCGCCGCTCGCACAACCGATCTCGAGCACGCGCATTCTGTCGAGGTTCGGCATTTCAAGGCTGAACAGCCGCGCCACAGCCGCAAGTCTTGCCGGATGCGTCTGCGGAAAGGCATTGGAGACATAAGGCAGTTCGTCATAGCTCGCCCGCGTCCTGGCCTGAGCCTCTGCGAAATTGGACGGGTGAGCACCTGAGGTCATTGCGATATCCCCTGCATGAAGACTGGAACATCCCGGCAGATTACATGCCCGCTTCCCTTACGCTATCCCGAACGTAGCAGACGCACAGCTTCATCGCGTTCGAACAGATAGAGCAGGGTGCGCAGAGCCTCGCCGCGTGGCGAGACGAGCTCGGGATCGCGGGCCAGCACCAGCCTGGCATCGTCATTGGCGGGGGCGAGCAGATGACGGTGGCTGTCGAGATCGGCGACCCGGAACCCCGGCATGCCGGACTGACGCGTGCCGAGCACGTCGCCTTCGCCCCGCAATTTCAGGTCCTCTTCGGCGATGCGGAAACCATCCTCGGTCTCGCGCATGATCTCGAGTCGCTTGCGGGAGACCTCGCCAAGCGGCCCCCTGTAGAGCAGGAGACAGGTCGACTTGTCTGAGCCGCGCCCGATACGTCCGCGAAGCTGGTGGAGTTGAGCCAGGCCGAAGCGCTCGGCATGCTCGACCACCATCACCGTGGCCTCCGGCACATTGACGCCGACCTCGATCACCGTGGTCGAAACCAAGACACGCAGATCGCCCGACACGAACCGGGCCATCACCTCGTCCTTGGCCGTGCCTTTCATCTGCCCGTGGAGAAGACCGACCTTGTCGCCGAAGAGGGAGGCAAGATGGGCGAAGCGATCTTCGGCCGCTGCGACATCCAAAGTCTCGGATTCGGCGATCAGAGGACAGACCCAATAGGCCCGCGCGCCGGTCTGCAACAAGCGCGCCAAGCCATCAACCACCTCGTCGAGCCGTTCGAGCGAGATCAGGCGTGTATCCACCGGTTTGCGTCCGGCCGGCTTCTCGCGGAGCTGAGAGGAGTCCATGTCACCAAAATAGGTCAGCACCAGGCTGCGTGGGATCGGGGTCGCCGTCATCACCAGCACGTCGACACCAGCATTCTTGCGGCTCAAGGCCAAGCGCTGATGTACGCCGAAGCGATGCTGCTCGTCGACGATGGCAAGGCCGAGATCCCGAAACTCGACGTCCTCCTGGAACAGCGCATGCGTCCCCACCACGATGTCGATGCTGCCTTCCTTCAACGCAGCCTGCATGCGCGCACGTTCGCGCGCCTTGTCGCGCCCGGTAATCAGGCCAATGCGCAAACCGGCGGCCTCGGCAAGGGGCTGGATGGTGGCCAAGTGCTGGCGGGCGAGGATTTCAGTCGGCGCCATCAAGGCCGCCTGCCGCCCTCCTTCCACCATGGTCGCCATGGCAAGCAGGGCGACCACCGTCTTGCCGGAACCGACATCACCCTGCAGCAGTCGCAGCATGCGGGTCGGGGCCGCCATGTCGGCCCGGATATCGGCCAGCGCCGTAACCTGGCTCGCCGTCAGCTTGAAGGGCAGGGCAGCCTCGATCCGAGCCGCGATCATTCCAGTCCCGGTGACGGCGAGCCCCGGCAATGCCTTGTTGTGCGTACGCACCATGGCGAGTGCGAGTTGCGAGGCCAGGAGTTCATCATAGGCCAGCCTCAATCGGGAAGCGGAATCTGGTGCGACCGCCTGCGGTGTCTCCGGCGAATGCAGAGCGGCCAAGGCCTCGCGAAATCCCGGCCAGCGCTGCGCCTTGAGCCAGGCCGGGTCCTGCCACTCGGCGAGTTCGGCGGTTCGGGCCAGGGCTTCCTGCGTCACCTTCTGGATCTGGCGCGGATAGAGCCCTTCGGTCAGCGGATAAACCGGCTCGACCAGAGGCAGGGATTTGAGTCCTTCCTCATCGACGATCCGATCGGGATGCACCATCTGGCGCATGCCATCGAACAGCTCGATCTTACCGCTGAGCCAGCGCCGCTCGCCAACGGGCAGAGCGTGCTCGATCCAGCTCGTCTGAGCGGCGAAGAAGATGAGCGTGAGATCCCCGGTGTCGTCCTGGACATAAACCCGATAGGGGCCCTTGCCCCCACTGGGCCGGTGGCGCTCCACCATAATCTCGACCATCACCAATTCGCCGATCGGCGCATCCACCAATTTGGGACGGCGGCGGCGGTCGAGGACGCTGGCCGGCAGGTGAAACAAGGCATCCACCACCCGCGCGCCCACCGGCTCCGCACCTCCGAGGAGACGGGTGAGCAGCTTCACAAGCTTCGGCCCGACCCCTGGCAGGGATGAGACGGAAGCGAACAAGGGTGTCAGAATCGCCGGACGCATGAAGGCCTCACCGGTTCTTTTGGCCGGATGGAAAGCAGGAGGCAAGCTTCAGCCGTTCGAAAGAGTGGATCTTATTCGGAGCGCGGACTTCCAGTCCGCTCTTGGAACCGCAGCGTTCGCGGAAGAAGGAAGAGCGGACTCGAAGTCCGCGTTCCAACCTGCGCCTCCCACTCAAAAGGTGATGCACTCCAGGACCCTTTTGGTGACGATCGCATGGGTGTGTTCGACATCCCTGGCCGCGTAGACGAGGGTCGCGACCTTGTCGCCGATCATGCGCCGGAGTGCGATGACGGCCTCACTGTTGTGCGCGAGTTCGCTCTCGTAGAGGGCCTGAAATTCCCGCCATTTCGCCGAATCGTGACCGAACCATTTTCGGAGTGCCGGGCTCGGCGCCACGTCCTTGGCCCAGATGTCGATATGCGCCTCCTGCCTGGATAGGCCGCGCGGCCACAGGCGATCGACCAGGATGCGCAGACCATCCTCGGAAGCGGGCGGATCATAGGCGCGTTTCAATCCGATCGGCATGGTGGCTCCCGGTCACCTTCCATTCCCGCTCTGGGATTTGACCGCGCGGATGATATTTCGATCTTCCATGGTTCCCACAGGCCTTCGGACTCTCTATACAGCGTGCCAACAGGAACTGGAACATGTCCGGAACGATACGCACTTCTGAGGAACTTGACCCGCGTCGGAGACGGATCGTCTACCGGGCCTGGCATCGCGGCTTTCGCGAGATGGACCTCATCATGGGCAGCTTCTGCGATACCATCATCGTCGAGCTGTCCGAGGACGAGGTCGGTGACTTCGAAACGCTCATCGATGCCCCCGATCACGAGCTCTACGCCTGGATCAGGAGCGCTGAGCCCGTGCCGACCGAATTCGATACGCCTGTGTTCCGGCGGTTGCGCGATTACCATTTCACCATGAAACCGATGTTTGCATGAAAGCCGCGGATCGACTCGCTGGGGTTCTGAGCCGCCCCGGCGGCCAACTCGTCTTCTCCAACTGTGCTGATGGGCAGGACGGGCTCGTCCTGGCCGACCTCGCGCGCACACTGGTTGCACAGGCCCGCGAGCGACCGGCCGCCATCCTGCATATCGCACGCGACGGCGGCCGCTCGGCCACTTTGGAAGCGGCCCTTCAGTTCTACGCGCCCGAGATCGACGTCATCAGCTTTCCCGCATGGGACTGCCAACCCTATGACCGGGTGTCTCCCAATGCCGCCGTCATTGCCCGGCGCATGACCGCGCTGTCGCGATTGGCGACCACACGGGGCGGAGACCGGCCTCGTATCGTGCTCACCACCGTCAATGCCGTGTTGCAGCGCGTGCCGTCCCGCGATCTCATCGCCGCCCAATCGCTCTCTGCCGCGCCCGGCAATGCCGTCAATATGGACCGGCTGTCAGCATGGCTTGAGCATAACGGCTATCTGCGTTCCTCCACTGTGCGCGAGACCGGCGAATATGCCGTGCGAGGCGGCATCCTCGACCTCTACCCGCCAGGCTTGGCCATCCCGGTGCGTCTCGACTTCTTCGGCGATACGCTCGAATCCATCCGCAGCTTCGATGTCGAGACGCAGCGCTCCCAGACGCAACTGCGCATGCTCGACCTCGTGCCGATGAGCGAAGTCCAGCTTACCACCGAGACGATCAAGCGCTTCCGCCAGGCCTATCTTGCCGAATTTGGTGCCCAGACACGCGGCGATCCACTCTATGAGGCGATCTCCGAAGGCCGGCGCTATGTCGGCCTGGAACACTGGCTGCCGCTGTTTCACGGCAAGCTCGACACGCTTTTCGATTATCTGCCCGAGGTTCCTGTCGCTCTCGATGCCCTGGCCGAGGATGCCGCCGGCGAAAGATTGGCGCAGATCAAGGATTATTACGATGCCCGCCGCGAGGTACTGGGCAAGCCTGGCGAGACCGTGCCCTACAAGCCGCTGCCGCCGGACCGGCTCTACATCGCGCCCGAGGAGTGGCGCCGCCGGCTGGACGAGTCGTCCCTGGCGCGCATGACGCCATTCTCGTCTCCCCCCGCGCCCGGTCGGGAAATCATCGATTGCGGTGGTCGTCAGGGCCATAATTTTGCGGCTGAACGCGCCGCCGAGGACGCCAACGTCTTCGATGCCGTGGTCCGTCACATCCGCACTCTGCAGGCCTCAGGGCAACGGGTAATCGTGGCAGGCTGGACCGACGGCTCGCGCGAGAGGCTCGGTGCCGTACTCGCCGATCACGGCCTCACCCAGGCCAAGCCCATCCCCAACTTTGCTCGCGCCTTGGCACTGCCAAAAGGCGAGATTGCCCTCGGTGTGCTGCCGCTCGAAACAGGCTTCGAGACAGCCGACTTCGCCATCATCTCGGAACAGGACGTTCTCGGCGACCGGCTGGTGCGCCGTGCGGGCAAGCGCAAGCGCGCGCAGAACTTTCTCACCGAGATCGGTACCCTGTCGCCCGGCGATATCGTCGTGCATGTCGAGCACGGCATCGGGCGCTTCGTCGGCCTGCAGGCGGTGACTGCCGCGGGTGCACCGCATGATTGCCTGGAAATTCACTATGCGGGCGGCGACAAGCTGTTCCTGCCAGTGGAGAATCTGGAGCTGCTGTCGCGCTATGGCTCGGAAGACGCCGAAGCGCAGCTCGACAAGCTCGGTGGGCGCGGCTGGCAGGAACGCAAGGCGCGCATGAAGAAGCGCATCCGCGAAATGGCGGGTGAGCTGATCAAGATCGCTGCGGCACGCGCTTTGCGCGAGGCGCCCAAGCTGGTGCCGGCCCAGGGCATCTATGACGAATTCGCCGCGCGATTCCCCTATAGCGAAACCGAGGACCAGCAATTCGCCATCGACTCCGTGCTCGAGGATCTGGCATCCGGCCGCCCCATGGATCGCCTGGTTTGCGGCGACGTCGGCTTCGGCAAGACGGAAGTGGCTCTGCGCGCCGCCTTCGCCTGTGCGATGACGGGCCGGCAAGTCGCCGTCGTGGTCCCCACCACGCTGCTCGCCCGCCAGCATACCAAGACCTTCGCCGACCGGTTCAAGGGGCTACCCGTCAAGGTGGCGCAGCTCTCGCGCTTCGTCCCGGCGGATGAAGCCCGCAAGATCAAGGCGGGCCTGGTCTCGGGCGATGTCGACATCGTGGTCGGCACGCATGCATTGCTGGCCAAGACCATCGCCTTCCGGGATCTCGGCCTGCTGATCATCGATGAGGAGCAGCATTTCGGCGTGGCCCACAAGGAGCGCCTCAAGCAATTGCGCTCCGAGGTGCATGTCTTGACTCTGTCGGCGACGCCGATCCCGCGCACGCTGCAGCTCGCACTGACGGGCGTGCGCGAATTGTCGATCATCGCCACGCCGCCCGTCGATCGCCTGGCCGTGCGTACCTTCGTCACGCCTTTCGATGCCGTGGTGCTGCGCGAAGCGCTGATGCGCGAACGCTATCGCGGCGGCCAGAGCTTCTTCGTCGTGCCTCGCATCGAGGACATTGCCGACGCCAAGGCCTTCCTCGACGAATATGCGCCGGAGGCCAAGGTCGCCATCGGCCACGGCCAGATGGCTGCCGGCCAGCTCGAAGACGTGATGACGGCCTTCTACGAAGGCAAATACGACATCCTGCTCTCGACGACGATCGTTGAATCAGGCCTCGACATTCCCACCGCCAACACGCTGATCGTTTGGCGGGCCGACATGTTCGGCCTGGCCCAGCTCTACCAGCTGCGGGGGCGCGTGGGGCGCTCCAAGACCAGGGCCTATGCCCTGTTCACCCTGCCGGCCAACCGCACCATCACGCCCGGCGCCGAGCGCCGGCTCAAGGTGCTGCAATCGCTGGATACGTTGGGAGCGGGATTCCAGCTCGCCTCGCATGATCTCGACATTCGTGGAGCCGGCAATCTGCTGGGCGACGAACAGTCCGGCCACATCAAGGAAGTCGGTTACGAGCTCTACCAGCAGATGCTGGAAGAGGCCGTCGCGGCCCTCAAGGACGGTGGCGTCGAGACCGAGGTCGAGGAACAATGGTCACCACAGATTACCATCGGTACGCCGGTGATGATCCCCGAGGACTATGTCCCGGACCTGACATTGCGCCTCAGCCTCTATCGCCGCCTGTCCTCCCTGGATATCGACGCCGAGATCGACGCGTTCGGCGCCGAACTGACCGATCGCTTCGGCGAGCGGCCTGATGAGGTCGACCAGCTCCTCAAGCTGATGTCGATCAAGGCCCTGTGCCGGCGCGCCAATGTCGAGAAGGTCGACGCCGGCCCGAAAGGCGTGGTGGTCTCCTTCCGCGACAATGCCTTCGCCAACCCCGACGGGCTGGTGCGCTACATTGCCGAGCAGGGCTCTTTCGCCAAGGTCCGCCCGGACATGCGCGTCGTCTTCCAGCGCGATTTCGACAAGCCCATCGATCGGCTCAAGGGTACGGCCGTCATTCTCAAGAACCTCGCTCGCATCGCCGAGATGAAGAAAGCCGCCTGATCGGATACAATGATGGCAAGTTCCTCCCTCTCTTCCGTCGAAACTCCCTTCGTCCAGATTGATCTCGACATCGCCGAACGCAACATCGTACGGCTCCAGGCCTATTGCGACGAACACGGCCTCAGGCTGCGGCCGCATATCAAGACGCATAAACTGCCGCGCCTGGCCCGCTTCCAGGTCGAGCAGGGCGCGGTCGGCATTACCTGCCAGAAACTGTCGGAGGCCGATGCGATGACCGACGGCACCGGCCTCGACGATGTGCTGATCACTTATAATCTTGTTGGGGAGGCCAAGCGCGAGCGCCTGCGGGCACTTTCGGAGCGCATCCGTCTCAGCGTCGTGGCTGACAGCGCCGTTGTCGTCGATGAATTGGCGGCAGCCATGAAGGGAACCGGGCGCAAGCTGACCGTGCTGGTCGAGTGCGATACCGGAGCCCGGCGCTGCGGTGTTCCAACGCCGGAAGCGGCTGCGGAACTGGCAAACCGTATCGCGGCGTCATCCGAGCTGCATTTCGGCGGCCTGATGACCTATCCGCCGGTCGGCGGAACAGAGGCCGTACAGGATTTCATGCAAAGAGCGAAATCCTTGATTGAAGCTTTTGGAATTCCAGTCGAAACAATCACAAGCGGCGGATCTCCCGACATGTGGCGGGCGCATGAGGCCTCCATCATCACCGAATACCGGCCGGGGACCTACGTCTATAATGACCGTTCCCTTGTCGCCCGTGGTGTCTGCGGCTTCGATGACTGTGCCCTCAACGTGGTCGCCACAGTGGTGTCGGTGCCCGACCCGCATAGGGCCATTATCGATGCCGGTTCGAAAGTCCTGACCTCCGATCTGCTCGGCTTGACCGGGCATGGTCATGTCCTCGGCCGGCCGGACATCGCGATCGACCAGCTCTCGGAAGAGCATGGCCGGTTGATCAGCGAGCAGCCGATCGCCCTTTCAGTGGGCGACCGCGTGCGCATCGTGCCCAATCACGCCTGTGTGGTCGCCAATATGCTGGATTTCGTCGTCCTCTGTCGCGGCGATGCCCTCATCGGTCCCGAGCCCGTCGCCGCGCGCGGCCGCGTCTGGTGAGCGAGGCAGATCGCAACGCGGTTTACTCAAGCACCTTTCGTAGGTTGCACGACCTTTGTCATTGCCGGGCTTAATCCGGCAATTCAGGTTCCCCCTCCGAGACGCCGCATGCCCGGGTCAAACCCAGGCATGACAAAAGTCGGCGTTTCTCCTGTAAGTAAAAGGCATTGGAGCGAAAAGGTTTCATGCCGCCTGAAGTCAAGCGGCTCCCGCGAGAGGGCGGCTGAGCTTTGCCGGGTCGATACTCTGCCCGCGATCGTGGGCCTGAGCCGGTTCGTCCATGCTCATGGGCTTGCCATAGCGTGCACCCGTCACCTCAAGGAGACCAACGCCTCGATCCACGGATCCGGAAGCGGGGTAGGAGGTCGACACCCAACCCTCCGCTCCGAGGGGATAGGAGGCCTCCCGCTCGCTGACGTCGAAACCGACACCCGGCACCTGCTGGCCACGCAAGGCCAGATAACCGCTCTCCTCGACGCTGGCCTCGACGAGCGGCAAGGCAGTATCCTCCTGGCCCGCAACCGTTACCGCGAGTCCAAACCCGCCGTCATTCAGCGCGCGCATCGGCACGATGCCGATCTCGCCGAGCACGGCAAAATGGGGAACCGGGCAGGGGGCATCTACTGGCACGATGGCAGTATGCGGCGCCCGCGCGAGGCCGGCGACCTTTTCGAGCTTGCGGCTGTCGAACAAACCGTCGGAGAGGCCCGCACGCAGGACCGCGTCGGGCAACAGAGCATGGGTAACGCCGTGCATCGTCATCTGGACGGCAAAGACCGTCGCGTCGAAAGCTTGGTGCAGAATGAGCTGGCAGCCGGTGCTGAGCCATGTCACCAAGCCACCCGCAAGCCCCGCGAGCCCCGACGGAGCCATCGGACAAAGCAGACGCGAGGTTCGCGACAGACCGAGTTCCGCTACCAGCACCGAAGCGGCCGCATGCCATTCACGATGCGTGCGGGCGACGGCGAAGTCCCCGTCCGCGCCCCGGTCGATCGTCATGATCGCCAGGTTTTCCTCAGGGCGCTCGCGCCGCGACAGGCGGGTGATCACGCCCGTGCGGGGATAGCCGATGCAGTCCTCGAAAGAGACGGTCCCTCCCGGCAAATCCGCCCCGAAAGCCCCGATGAAACGAATATCGGCGATGGATTCGTCGACGAGGTGACGCAGTGGCCGCAAGGATTGGACATCGCCCATGCGCCGCGCCGCGAGGATCGCCTTGGCGTTCAGCCTCTCGGCGACGCCGACGATTTCAGCCGGCGAAAAATCGATCGGAACGATTACCGCCACGAGGCCCGCCCGGATACAGCCGAGCAGTGCGATCAACGTATCCGTCACGTTGAGCCCCTGCACGCAGACCAGCGCCTCGCTGGGCAACCCCATTTCGAAAAAGCGGCCGGCGACCGCGGAGACGGCAGCATCGACCTGGTTCCAGGTCAGTCTGCGCGGTGCGCCATCGGCCCAGAGGGGGCGGTCGGGCGCGTCGATCAGGGCCAGCATATCGCCGGCTCGCTGAGCGCTGAGACGCAGCATCTGGTCGAGGGTAGGGGGGGCGAGGGCAATCCTGGGCGTGATGTCTGACGTCATGGGGCCTCAGGGGGTATTCACAGGGCACGAATCAGATCCAGGTGAGTCTAACCCTGGATGACGGCAAAGCCATAGCCGGTTTGACAGCCCCGGTCGTCCCATCCGCGAGCACCATCCACACTTTGAGCAGATGCCCATTCCGAAAGCCCATGCACTCGGGAACATCCGTCATCAAAGCATTTGGTCTGTCCGGCCCGGCGCTCCATAATCGTGGACATGATTCCCGGTCAAAAACTCCTCACGCTTCTGCGCGACATCGCCGCCGACAAGCGCCTCGCTTTCATGCTGTTGCTCGGCTTCAGCTCGGGCTTGCCCTTCCTGCTGGTGTTCTCGACACAATCGGCCAGGCTGCGTGAGGTCGGGATCACACGTACCGACATTGGCCTGATGTTTTACGCGACGCTGTTCTACAGCATCAAATTCCTCTGGGCTCCCTTGCTGGAGCGGTTCGACCCGCCCGTGCTGGGACGGATGGTCGGCCGGTGGCGCGGTTGGCTGCTGATCACGCAGATGGGCATCATCCTGGGCCTGTTCGGTCTCGCCAGCAGCAATCCGGCAAGCTCGCTGGGAATGACGATATTCTGGACAACCGTCACCGCATTCTTTGCCGCCAGCCAGGACGTGGTGATCGACGGCTGGCGCATCAACGTCATCCCGCGTGACCGCCAGGGCATCATGCTGGCGGTGTCCCAGCTTGGCTATCGCATCGGCATATTGTGCGCGGGAGCCGGCGCCCTTTATTTGGCTGAATATCTCGACTGGCAGGCGGCTTACGCCACGATGGCCGCATTGATGCTCATCGGCATCATGGCTGCCTTGTTTGCGCCCGATCCGCCAGCTGTCGAGAAAGAAACCCTCACGGACAAGCTCATTTCTGTATTCGAGGATGACAAGGCTCCCGGCTCGCAGAGCACATCCAACCGGCCAGATTGGCTGACCGCTTACAAGGAAGCGCTGAGCGACCTCTTCTTACGCCGCGGTTGGATCCTCGTGCCAATCATGTTGCTCATCGCGCTTTATCGCCTGCCGGACTTCCTGGCTGGCGTGATGTCCAACCCGCTCTATATCGATCTTGGCTTCTCCAAAGCCGAAATAGCCAATATTTCGAAGATTTATGGCTTCGCCATCGGCCTGACCGCTCCCTTTGTGGGCGGCTTTTGCATCTGGCGCTTTGGCCTGATGCCCTCGCTGCTTTTTGGAGGCATTGCCGCCGCCACCTCACATTTGAGTATGGCTCTTTTGGCAGCCAAGGGAGCGGATTCGAGCTATCTGGCTTTGGCGGTGAGCGTCGAAAGCTTTGCAGGCGGCTTCGCGGGAACGGCGCTGATGGCCTACATGTCCTCGCTGACGTCGCCCGCCTATGCCGCCAGCCAGTATGCCCTCCTGAGTTCGCTTTACGCCCTGCCGGGCAAGTTGCTGGCAGGCATGTCGGGGAAAATGGTCGATCTGTTCGGCTATTCCGTCTTTTTCTCGGCGACGTCGACGATCGGCTTGCCGGTTGCGATCCTCTGCCTGATCGTCTGGCGCTCGGCGGACAAGGAAGCCCCTGGCCACTCGAAGGAAGAACAGGAACAAGCGTCACTGGCGGGCGAGGGAGGGCGCCGTTGAGGAGCGCTGGCGTACGGCAAGCGAATCGCTGCTCTAGAGTAGGCAAGACGGTTTGCTTCCTGCGATTTTCGCAACTCGAATGCCAGATATAGCGGCGCTGGTCACGTTTTCTTCAATTTGTCATGCACAAGCTGCGACACCGTCGCCATAGGTTGTTTTCGAGGCTGGAAACCAGTGCCCGCTTCGTTTATGGACCTTTCCTGAAATCGTCATCTCGGTGCCTTCGTCGGCGATGAGAGACATTCAGCCCCATTGGTGCGTTGCCGACCCCGCGCTAGCCCAGCGCGTTGCGGCGGCGGACTTAGGACCCAAGGATTTTGCATGATGTCGTTCCGCCTCCTTGCGACTGCAGCTCTTGCGGCGCTCAGCCTCGCGGTGACACCCGCATTGGCACAGGAAACGCCTGCCAAGCCGGCCGCGCCCGCCACGAAGCCGAAGGCACCTGCAGCCAAGCCGGCGCAAAAGCCTGCAGCAGCCGCGCCCGCGGCAGCAGCGGCCGCCGCTGAGCCCGTTCCCGGCCTGGAAGGCGCGACCACTCCCGCCATCTCCAGCTCCCAACCTGACTGGGTGAAGCTGTGCCAGGCCGACCAGGCCAAGAAGGAAATCTGCCTGACCCGTCGTGACCTGCGGTCCGATACGGGGCAGACGATGATGACCGCCATCCTCATGCAGAACGTCACCGACAAGAAGCAACTCCTGCGCCTTGTCCTGCCCGTCGGCGCCCTCATTCAGCCTGGCGTCGGCCTCTATCTCGACAATACCGCTTTCGCCAGCGGCAAATATGCCGTCTGCTCTCCCGAAGGCTGCCTGGTCGAACTGCCCATCGACGAGGCCCAGCTCAAGGCTCTTCGCGGTTCCAAGACCCTGGCGATCGCCTTCAAGACCCCCAACCAAGGCGTGCAACTGCCGCTGGGCACCGAGGGTTTTGCCAAGGCACTCGACAACAAGCCGCTCGATCCCCAGTCGATCGTCGACGAGCAGAAGAAGCTGCAGCAGCAATTGCAGGATGCCGCCGAGAAGGCGCGCCAGCAGCTCAATGCCAATCCGGCGCCTGCTCAATAAGACCGCCTGGAGCAAAGCGCGTTCATGACTGAACGCTTCTTTGCTCTCACTCTTTGGTTCGACGCGTCTTTGCGATTCTTGGCGCGACCGCCAAATCGCAAAACGCTTTAGGAACAGGAACCCAGATTATGCGAAACTCACTGATCGCTGGCACCGCGGCAGCCTTGATCCTGTCGGCCGGAACCGCGCTGGCCCAGCAACAGCCCCAGCCTGCTGGCCAGCAGCCCGAATTGCCCAAATTCGACCAGCCCGAATGGACCAAGATCTGCGCCAAGACCCCGGACGGCAAGGACACCTGCCAAACCGTGCGCGATCTTCTGGCACCGACTGCAGCCTGGATGATGACCGCGCAGGTCGGCCAGGAGAAGGGCGGCAAGCCCAAGCTCACTGTGATCATTCCGGCGGGCGTTGTCCTTCCGCTGGGTGCCCGCGTCCTCGTCGATGACCAGACCCTCGACACTGCGAAATATCGCATCTGCACGGGACCGAGCTGCATCGCCGATATGCCCCTGAGCGACGCGAATGTCGCCAGCCTCAAGAAGGGCAAGAAACTGAAAGTGCAGGCGATCACCTTCCAGGGCCAGCCTATCGGTATGGATATCGGCCTGGATGGCCTCGGCAAGGCTCTCGATGGCCAGGGCATCGACCAAGCCGGTTATGCTGCCAAGCAGAAAGACTATGGCGAGAAGTTGCAGGCTATATTCCAGCCCCTCATCGATGCCCAGCGCAAGCAGCAGCAACAGCAGGGCGGCGGCGCCGCACCGGCCACACCGCCGGCTCAGCCGGCAGCGCCCGCGCAATAACATGACAAAAGGCCGACCTTCGGGTCGGCCTTTTCATATCGGAAACCGACCGGCTCACCCTAGATTGCGAAGGTCGCCGATGCTCTCCAGGCCGAGGGGCGTATCAGTGGCGCGTACCTGGTTTCAGCCGGTACCCACCCTCATTGTCGCGGTCGAATAGCTCATCGATCTGCGTGTTCCGAACAGGACTGCCGCTGTCGTCGATCACCAGGTTCTGTTCGGAGACATAGGCGACATATTCCGTCTCCTCATTCTCCGCGAACAGATGATAGAAGGGCTGGTCCTTGGAAGGGCGCACATCTTCCGGAATGGACTGCCACCATTCTTCCGTATTGGAGAATTCCGGATCGACGTCGAAGATGACGCCACGAAACGGATAGATGCGGTGGCGTACCACTTGACCGATAAAGAACTTTGCTTCCCGCGCTTTATTCATACGCTATTCAATCGTCATTTGCGCTCGGCAAACTTGCAATAGTGGTGCCTGCAAGCCGGGCGATACCGAAGCCCGCCACAACCGAACGAGCCTGCTATCCCGTTACCAGAATAGCAGTATTATCGTCAAAGTCGTCGAATATTTCATTAATTTCACACGCGAAACGGCGGACGATGCAGTTGCCGTCATCCCCAGCGTCGGTGTGCCCACATCCATTGTTCGGGATGCTCGCGGATCCACTGCTCGAACAGGACATGAATTCTGCGCGTCGCTTCGGCAATGTCGGCATCGCGGTCGGCGGTACGCGGCACATCGATAACCTCAGCCTCGATATAGAAATGCACACCGCCCGTGCGCACGCAACGCGCGGCGATCAGCTCGGCATCGTTGCTGCGCGCCAGCAAGGCGGGGAAGGGCGTAGTGGGGGCAGGGCGGCCGAAGAACGGGATCATGATGCCCCGGCGATCCCGCAGATCCGCCAGCAAGGCGACCGCACCGCCGTCTCGTACGATGCGCATCAATTTACGCGCAACGTCGTTGCCCTTGGGGAACAGGCCGCGCGAATAACGATCCCGGCGGGCCAGCATGACATAATCGTCAACCTTGGGGTTCTTCATGCGCTGATAGACGCCCGCTGCCTTGATGCCGCGGACCAGGGTCGGATAGATCACCAGCTCCCAATTGCCGGTATGCAACGAGACGAAGACGCAGCCCCTGCCGGAGGTTTTCAGCGGATCGAGCTGGAGGCCGGCGCGGTCATCGATGCGGCCGGCCCGGACGATGCGTTCGCTGATCAGCGCTTCGGCGAAGGTCCGGCCGAGCTGCATCCACATGGCCCGTGCGATGGCCTCGATCTCTGCCCGCGATTTTTCGGGATAGGCCGCCGCAAGTTGGCGGAGGGCGCGCTCATGACGGCGCAGATGCGGTGCGACGAGGCGCCAGATCGTCCCCATCAACCAGGATCCGAAGTCGATGGGCAATATATGCAACACGCCGGTAAGGCCACGCAATGCACTGTATTCGAAGGCGTATTTGATCCGCCGCATACGGCGTCGCCACCCCTTTTCGTCTGCGCCGCTCGTCACGATGCCTTCCGTCATTCTTACGATTTGTACGTCCCGCCGGCCATTGAAACCAGAAGCGGGAAGAATTCAATGCTCGGCTGCGCGAGCGAGCCCCTGGCGCATCATGACCCGTCTCAAGGGACCGACCCGCTCGAGCGCATAGAGCCCGAGGCCACGCAGGCCCTGCAGGGGGAAATGCCCTGACAGCAGCGAGCGGTTCAACAGATCGACTGCCGAGTGACGGGTCCCGATGTCGAGCCGCCTTGCCCTGGCATAAGCTTCGAGCACGCTGGCTTCGCCGGGATCGCGGGCTCCTTCCAGGGACCGGGTTCCTTCTAAGCACTTGGCGAGGGCCGCGATGTCGCGCAGCGTGAGGTTGAACCCCTGCGCCCCGATCGGGGGAAGCACATGCGCGGCCTCGCCGATGAGGGCGACCCGGTCGGCGGCCTGCGTTACCGCCACCACCGCGCTCATCGGCCAGAAGGATCGCCGGCCGTCTACCTGAACATGGCCAAGCAGGGCATGGCTCTGGATTTCTATGGCTCGGGAAAGGGCGGCATCATCCATCGCCCGTAATTCATCGGCCTTTTCGGGGGAGACCACCCAGACGAGGCTGGCCCGCTGTCCAGGCAGCGGCACAAGGGTGAAAGGACCGGACTCGGTATGGAACTCGGTGGAGATATCGCGGTGTGTCCGGCCGATCTTCAAATTGAGGGCCAGCGCGACCTGGGGATAGTCGTGGCTCCGCGTTTCGATCCCGGCAGCCTGCCGCACGAGGGAGGCGCGCCCATCGGCTGCGACAATGAGATCGGCGGCAAGATCAGGCTGCCCATCGAGTTTGAGAACGAGGCCGTTTGCGCCGGGTTCGGCGCTAAGCACCCGCACCGGCAGATGTTGGACACCGGCCTCATGCAGGCGTGCCTGAAGTATCCGGCTCAGAGCGCCATTGGGAATGTTCCAGCCGAAGGCTTCCAATCCGATCTCCTCGGCCTGGAAGGCGATCGGACGGGCACGCAGGAGGCGCTGCGTCGCATCGACGATGGACATCACCCGCAGCGGCGCCGCCTCGGGATGGCCCGCAATCCGAATGCCGGCCTTCGCCAGGGCCTGGATGCTGCCATCGAGCAGAGCCGTGGTGCGGGTATCGCCGGCATTGCCGGGTGGGCCGACCAGGGTGACCTCGAGGCCTTTTGCGGCAAGGACCGCTGCGCAGGCCAAGCCTGCGAGCCCAGCTCCCACGATGACGATCGGACGATGATTTGATTCACGATTGGCTGGCATGATGGCTAACGGAATTAGCGCTCCTTGAAGCGGACGTCACCTGTTTTCCGGATGCCGAATGCCGAGCGCAATTGCACCGGATCGCGCGAATTTGGTAATATCGGGCAGAACGGACATCGGCGATGAAAAGGTTTGTCATCGGGTTATTTCTGGCGGCCGTCGCGCTGGTGCCCTCGCTTCATGCGGAACCGTTCACCACGACCGCCCCCATCGCCCTCGTGATCGAGACCGGTTCGGGCACGGTCCTGCTCGACAAGAACGCCGACAAGCCGGTCGAACCTGCCGCCATGGCCAAGATCATGACCGTTGCCGTCGTCGCCGAGGCTCTGCGCAAGGGCCACGCTTCGCGAGAGACCGAATATCCGATTTCGGAGGACACCTGGCGCAAGGGCGGCGCGCCCTCAGGCAGTGCCACCATGTTCGCTGCGGTGAGGAGCCGGGTACGGGTTGAAGATCTCTTGCGCGGGGTGATGGTCCAGGCCGCCAATGATGCCTGTCTGGCGCTGTCGCAGGGCCTCACGGGCCAGCTCGATGGCCTGGTACCGCGCATGAACACGCTGGCCACCGAAATCGGTTTGCAGCACACGCAGTTTCGCAATGTCACAGGATTTGCCGATCCGGCCCAATTGACCACGGCACGGGATCTGGCCCGGCTGCTCGGCTGGCTCCGCCGAAACGAGCCGGACATCTATGCGATCTATCAGGAACGGGATTTCACCTGGAACAAGATACGGCAGACCAACCGCAATCCCCTGCTCACCCAGGGACTGGGGGTCGATGGGGGCGTTACCGGCGCCTCCGACACCGCAGGCTATGGCGTGGTCGTTTCGGCGCTTCACGGTGATCAGCACTTCATCATGGTACTGCACGGTCTTCAATCCAATGCCGAGCGAGCGAGCGAAGCCAGGCGCGTCCTCGAATGGGCCGAAAATTCATTCCGCCCGCGTCTGGTCTTCTCCAAGGGGGAGATCGTGGGTGAGGCTACCGTCTATGGCGGCACGACCAACGCCGTGCCGGTTGCGGCCGATCGCGACATTTCCATGCTGGTGGACAACAACGGCGCCGAAAAACTCAGCGCCAAATTGCTCTATGACGGGCCGCTCGAGGCACCGGTGCAGAAAAATGCCGTCGTCGGTCGGCTCCAGATTTTGCGCGAGGGACAGATTTCGCTCGAAATTCCCCTGTATGCAATCGCCGATGTACCAGTCGGCAGTCTTCCCCAACGCGCATTCGGTGCTATCTACGAGCTTGGCATCGGATTGATACAGGGTGGGCACGACAAGCGATGAAGGGCCGGTTCATAACGTTCGAAGGCGGCGAAGGGGTGGGCAAATCCACCCAGATCCGCCGGTTGGCGGCATCCTTGAACGCCCTCGGCATCGAAACCCTGCTGACGCGCGAACCCGGGGGCTCCCCTGGTGCCGAGGAATTGCGTGAGGTGCTGCTTTCCGGCGGCGCCAAGCATTTTGGCCCCTTTGCCGAAACCATTTTGTTCTATGCGGCGCGCGACGACCATCTCAACACGACGATCAGGCCCGCCCTTGCCAGGGGGTTGTGGGTCCTGTGCGATCGCTTCATGGATTCGACCCGCGCCTATCAGGGCGTGCTCGGCGAGGTCGAGCCGGCCTTGATCCGCTCCATCGAACGCGTGGTCGTCGGCTCCACCGTCCCCGACCTCACGCTCATTCTCGACATGCCGGCCCGTGATGGGCTCGCCAGGGTTCGCTCCCGTGGCACGGCTATCGATCGCTTCGAAGGCGAGAGCCTGATTTTCCATGAAAAGCTGCGCGAGGCCTTCCTGGCCATCGCGGAATTCGAGCCCCGCCGCTGCGCCGTCGTCGACGCCTCCGCCTCACAGGATGAGGTCGCCGCGGCGATTCTCGGCGTCGTGAGAAAGAGGCTCGATCTCGATGCCACACAGGTGCTGGCATGAGCGAGCGTTTTGAAAGCGACATGCTGGCTGACAGCCCGCATCCGCGCGAAACCATGGAACTGATCGGCCAGGACAGAGCGGAGCAGGCGCTGCTGACAGCCTATCGCTCGGGCCGCATCCATCATGCCTGGCTTTTGGGCGGGCCGGAAGGCATCGGCAAGGCGACGCTGGCCTACCGCATGGCCAAATTCGTACTGACCCATCCGGACCCTCATCACCTCGACGGGGCCACGAGCCTCTCGGTCGCCGCCAATGCAGCGCCCGCACGCCAGATCGTGTCGCAATCCCATGTCGATCTTGCGGTGTTGCGCCGTCTTCCCAACGACAAGACCAAGGGCTTCTATTCCAATATTCGCGTCGACGACGTGCGCAACGTGGTGCGTTTCCTCGGTTCGACCGCCGGGGCAGGGGGCTGGCGCATCGCCATCATCGATTCTGCCGAGGATCTGGCCAGGGAGGGCGCAAATGCCCTGCTCAAAGTGCTGGAGGAGCCGCCGCCGCGCGTGCTTTTTCTGATGATCTCGCATCAGCCGGCCCGCCTCCTGCCCACCATCCGCTCACGCTGCCGGCTGCTCACGCTCGATCCACTCGGCGAGGCCGATGTGCTCAGAGCCGCTGCGCAGGCGCGCCCGGATCTGTCCGAGGAAACGCTGGCCGCGGGGGCCGCCCTGGCGCAGGGCAGTGTAAGGCGAGCCCTGACCCTGGCAGACGGGGAGGGGGTGTCACTCCACCGTTCCCTCGCGGATCTGTTGGCCAAGCTGCCCCGCATCGACGTGGCTGCCGCCCATGCTCTCGCCGACCGCTGCGCCAACAAGGCCGGCGACGAGAATTTCGCGCTCCTGCTCGATTTCCTCGACGAGTGGCTGCATCAACGCCTGCTGGCAGCCCGCGGCGAACCCGTGCCCCGCCTTGCACGCTGGGCACAGGTATGGGAGAAGGCCCGTCACGCTGCGCGTGACGTCGAGGCCTATAATCTCGACCGCAAACCTTTCGTGCTCGCGACCCTCGGCCTGCTCGCCGAAGCCTCCGCGGCCTAAACCGGCCAGAGCTCGGCAATCCGCAGGGAAGTTGGGGTTCCAGGCATTTTTCGCCTGCCAGGGCCCAAAAACGCCCGTAGCGACAGTCACCAGAGCAAAGCACGTTGCGACGGAAACGCTGCTTTGCTCTAACTCTTTGGTTAGACGTGTTTTTGCGATTCTCGGCGCTTTCGCCAAATCGCAAAACGCTTTCGGCATTTTCCGGCGAAAAGTCTCCCAACTTTACCCGAAAATGCTCTACATCAGGAATCCCTGATGCGCGGCCTGGCTGGCGGTGTCGCGCATCGTTGTCAGGAAAAGCGTCATCGATGGCCGAGAAAGACACCTATTACATCACCACGGCGATCTCCTATCCCAATGGCAAGCCCCATATCGGGCATGCCTATGAGTTGATCGCAACCGATGCCATCGCCCGTTTCAAGCGGCTCGACGGGAACGAGGTGTTCTTCCTGACCGGTACCGACGAGCATGGCCAGAAGATGCTGCAGACAGCAGCCAAGCAAGGCAGCACGGCCCAGGCACTGGCAGACCAGAACTCGGAATATTTCCGCGAGATGGCCAAGACGCTCAATGCGTCGAACGACGACTTCATCCGTACCAGCGAGGAGCGCCACTACCGCGCCTGCCAGGAGATCTGGCGCCGGATGGAGGCGGCGGGCGACATCTACCTGTCCAAATATTCGGGCTGGTATTCGGTGCGCGACGAAGCTTTCTTCGACGAGAAGGACCTGGCGCTGAATTCGGATGGCTCCCGCACGGTGATCGAGACCGGCGCCAAGGTGGAATGGGTGGAGGAAGAGAGCTATTTCTTCCGCCTCTCCGCCTATCAGGATCGCCTGCTCAAGCACTATGAGAGCCATCCCGGCTTCATCGGCCCGGAAGAGCGCCGCAACGAGATCATGAGCTTCGTGCGCTCGGGCCTGCGTGACCTTTCCATCAGCCGTACCACCTTCGACTGGGGCGTGCCGGTTCCCGGCAACCCCAAGCATGTCATGTATGTCTGGGTCGATGCCCTCACCAATTACCTGACGGCGACGGGCTTTCCGGACACGGATACCGAACGCTCGAAATTCTGGCCGGCCAGCGTGCACATCATCGGCAAGGATATCGTGCGCTTCCATACGGTGTATTGGCCGGCTTTCCTGATGTCGGCGGGTCTGCCTTTGCCGCATCGCGTCTTCGGCCATGGCTTCCTGTTCAACCGCGGCGAGAAGATGTCGAAATCGGTCGGCAACGTGATCGATCCGTTCACGCTTGCCGAGCATTACGGCGTCGACCAGCTGCGCTACTTCTTCCTGCGCGAAGTTCCCTTCGGCCAGGATGGCAATTATTCGCATGAGGCGATCGTCAACCGCATCAATGCCGACCTCGCCAATGATTTCGGTAATCTGGCCAATCGCTGCCTGAAGATGATCGCGGCCAATTGCGGCGGCAAGGTGCCGAGCCCCGGCGATTTCCTGCCCTCCGACGAGCAATTGCTGAAGACAGCGGACAACCTCATCTGGCAGGCGCGCGACTCCATCTTCAATTTCGCCCTGCATTCCATCCTCGCCGATCTGTGGAGCGTGGTGGGCGAAGCGAACCGCTATTTTGCTGCCGAAGAACCGTGGAAGCTGAAGACCAGCAACCCGGCCCGCATGGAAACCGTGCTCTATGTCACCGCCGAGGTGGTTCGCCAGATCGCCATCCTCGCCCAGCCGGTGATCCCGACCGGCGCGGCGCGCATGCTCGACCTCCTGGCTGTGCCTGAAGATGCCCGTGACTTCGATCACCTCGGCGTTGACGGCCGTTTGTCGCCGGATGTTGCCTTGCCAGCGCCCGAAGCTGTCTTCCCCCGCTATGTCGAAGCGACTGACAGCGCGGGCAAGGCGTAAAGTTGTTTGGTAAGCCATGCTGATCGATAGCCATTGCCATCTCGACTTCCCGGACCTGCAGGCCGAGATCGACGACGTCGTTGCGCGTGCCCGCAAGACCGGAGTGGGACGCATGATCACCATCTCCACCCGCATCCGCCAGTTCGAGAGGATCAAGGCGCTGATCGAGACCTACGACGATGTCTTCGGCTCGATCGGCACGCACTGCCTGCATGCCCATGAAGAAGACGATATTCCCCTAGAGACCATCCTGGAACTCGCCGCCCATCCCAAGGTGGTGGCGATCGGCGAGGCCGGGCTGGACTATCACTATGACTATGCGCCGCGCGATGTACAGGCGCGCGGCTTTCGCAAGCATATCGCCGCGGCTCGGCTCACCGGACTGCCGCTCGTGATCCATGCCCGCCAGGCTGACCAGGACATCGGCGACATTCTCGAAGAGGAAATGGGGAAGGGCGCTTTCAGCGCCGTCCTCCATTGCTACTCGTCGGGCCCCGAACTGGCTCGCCGGGGGCTTGGGCTCGGCTTCTACGTTTCCTTCTCCGGCATCCTCACTTTCAAATCGGCCGAGGAGATCCGGGACATCGCCCGCCTCGTCCCCCATGACCGTCTGCTGGTGGAAACGGACGCTCCCTATCTGGCGCCCATGCCGTTCCGCGGCAAACGCAACGAGCCGGCCTATGTAGCCAACACGGCGCGGGTTCTGGCCGATACTATCGGCCTGAGCGAGAGCGAGGTCGCACGGCAGACCAGTGAAAACGCCTTTCGTCTCTTCACCAAAATGCCTCGTCCCGACGGCATCAAGGCGGCAGCCTGACGCCGATGACGTTGATTGCGACATTATTGGGCTGCGGTTCCTCCGGCGGCGTCCCCCGCGTCGGGTTTGGCTGGGGCAGTTGCGATCCCGCCGAACCCCGAAACCGGCGCCGGCGCTGTGCCTTGCTGCTCGAACAGGACAGGGCAGAGGGCGGCCGCACCACGGTGCTGATCGATACCGGCGCTGACATGCGCCAGCAATTGCTGGATGCCGAGGTCAAGGCGGTCGATGGCGTACTCTACACCCACGACCATGCCGACCATACCCACGGCATCGACGATCTGCGCGTGCTGGCGCTCTACCAGCGCAGCCTCGTCGACGTCTATGCCGACAAGCGCACCGCCGCCTTGCTGCGCAGCCGCTTCGACTATTGCTTCGAGACGCCGCCGGGTTCGTCCTATCCTCCCATCCTGACACTCAACACCATCACGATTGGACAAGCCGTCAGTATCGGCGGCGCCGGAGGCTCAATCACGGCCTTGCCGTTCGAGCAGGATCACGGCGACATCCAATCCCTGGGCTTCAGGATCGACGATTTCGCTTATTCCAGCGATATCAATGGCCTGCCGAAAGAAAGCGAAGCATTGCTGGAGGGCCTCGACACCTGGATCGTCGATGCTCTTCGTCCTACGCCGCATCCCAGCCATTGGTCGTTGCCGGAAACGCTGGCCTGGATCGAGAAACTGAAACCGCGGCGCGCCATCCTGACCAACATGCATACGGACATGGACTATCAGACCCTGCGGCGCACCCTGCCGGAAGGCGTTGAGCCGGGCTATGACGGCATGCATATCGAACTGGCGCTGCCGAGAGCAAAACGCGTTTAGACGGAAACATGCTGCTCACGCTCTTTCGTTCCAAGCCAATCCAACGGATTGGCTGAAGCGTCTTTGTGATTCCTGGCGCGACCCCCAAATCGCAAAACGCTCTGGAACAAATTGACCGCACGCGTCGAAATGTGACGTTGATGTTCATGCTATTTCAATTGCTTATGTGATAGATTCGTCCGTCTTGTCACCAAGGGGATTCGTCCTAAGGAATTGTTCGGTTG
Organism: Labrys sp. KB_33_2; assembly: GCF_052114505.1. Taxonomy (NCBI): domain Bacteria; kingdom Pseudomonadati; phylum Pseudomonadota; class Alphaproteobacteria; order Hyphomicrobiales; family Xanthobacteraceae; genus Labrys; species Labrys sp. KB_33_2. The sequence goes on from NZ_JBFREW010000013.1 coordinate 27,431, forward strand.
GCTGGTCAGCACGTTTTTCTCAATCTTCTCGCCGGTATCGCACTTCTGATCTGGTCCACTCGTCTGGTGAAGACAGGCATCATGCGGGCCTTCGGGGAACGATTGCGTGGTGTGATTTCGCGCGCCACCTCCAACCGCTTTTCGGCTTGCCTGGCCGGAGCGGGGGTGGCCGCAGCCCTTCAGAGTTCGACCGGCTCGACTCTTCTGGTGATGTCCTTCGTCGAACGGGGCTTCCTCACGCTCGGCATGGCCCTGGCCGTGCTGCTGGGCAGCAATGTCGGTACCACGCTCGTGGTCCAGGCTCTGTCCTTCGATCTTTCCGCCCTGATGCCGGTTCTGCTGATCGCCGGCGTGGCCGCGTTCATGCTCGGGCGTTCATCCGTCTCGCAGAACGTCGGCCGCGCCATGATCGGCCTGGGCCTGATGATCCTGTCGCTGCATCTGGTCGTCGGGATCGCCGAGCCGATCCGCCAGAGCGAAATCATGACGCTGATCTTCGAGCGCCTCAACGGCCAGCCCTGGGCCGCACTGCTGATCGGCGCCGCGCTGGCCTGGCTGGTGCATTCGAGCGTGGCTATCCTGCTTCTGGTGATGTCGCTCACCGGGGCAGGGGTCGTGGGCATTCCGCTCGGCCTTGCCCTGGTGCTGGGTGCCAATATCGGCTCCGGGCTCGCACCGCTGGGCCTGTCCCTGACAGCGCCGATTGAAGTCCGGCGCGCTTTGTTCGGCAATCTCGGTACCCGAGTGGTCGGAGCCGTCGTGCTGCTGCCACTGATCGGCCTCATCCAGCCCTGGCTGGCGCAGCTGGAGGCCTCGGGAGCCCGCCAGATCGCCAATTTCCATGTCGGCTTCAATCTGCTGCTCCTGGTCGTCTTCCTTCCCTTCATCGACCAGACCGCCCGCCTGCTCGAAAGACTGGTGAAGGCCCCGGAGGCGCCGATCGGCGAGCGCCCCTCGCCGGTTCTCGACGAGGGAGACTTTGACAGTCCCTCGGTCGCGCTGGTCGCGGCCTCGCGCGAGGTGATCAGGCTGGCTGAGCTCGTTGAAATCATGCTGCGGGAATCGATCATAACCTTCGAGGAGAACGACGATTCCCGGCGCAAGCAGATCAGCCAGCTCGACTATCAGGTCGACCGGCTGCAGGAGAATATCAAGCTTTATCTGACCCGACTGACGCGCACGCCGCTCGACAAGGATATGAGCCGCAAAGCATTCGAACTCATCCTGTTCACCACCAATCTCGAACATGTCGGCGACATTCTCGACAAGACCCTGCTGGAATTGGCAGCCAAGAAGCAGCGGCTCAATTTAAGCTTCTCGAGCGAGGGCTGGGCCGAGATCAAGGCCATGCATCGCGAAGTGGTGGCACAGATGCGGCTCGCCATCACGGTGTTCATGACCCAGGATCCCGTCATGGCCCGCCAATTGGTGGTCGCCAAGGATCATATCCGCAATTTCGAACGCTCGGCGGCAGAGAGCCACCTCAACCGCCTGCGTGCCGGCACGCTAGCCTCGATCGAGACCAGCTCGCTGCATATGGACGTCATCCGCGACCTCAAGCGCATCGTCGCGCATCTGACCGCTGTGGCCTATCCGATCCTCGAGGCGGCGGGCGAGCTTTCGACTTCCCGCCTCAAGGATGCCGGATAAAATCTATTTCTATCCAATACGATAAATCGACTTTCTCATAAAAGAGGTAGGCAGCCTGAGTCGCAATCAGCCTGGTGCGACCGTGAGATTTCGCACCACGTCGAGGAGCACGGCCGCACCGGCAACCAGATCCGCATCCGGCGTGAACTCCTTGGGATTGTGGCTGATTCCGGCGATGCTGGGCACGAAGATCATGGCTGAAGGTGCTATCCGCGCCATCATCTGTGCGTCGTGCCCGGCACCGGAAGTCATCCGACGGCAGCGCAGGCCATTCCGGCCTGCCGCCTGTTCGATCTGCTCCACCAGCCCATTGTCGAACACCACCGGTTCGAAGCGGGCGAGACGCTCGGCGTAGACCGTGACGCCCTCCGACCGGGCCAGCCCCTCCAGAAACGAGGCGAGGTCACTTTCCGCCTCGCGCAGGCGCGTTTCATCGGGATCGCGCAGGTCCACAGTGAGGATCGCCCGTGCCGGGATGACGTTGATGGCATTCGGCTCGAACCGAAGACTGCCGACGGTCGCCACTGACGGTGTATTGGTGGCAACAGCCTTTTCGCGCAGAAAGGTTATCACGCGTGCGGCGGCATGGCCGGCATCATGGCGCAGGGACATCGGGGTGGTGCCGGCGTGATTGGCGACACCCTCGATGGTGATGCGCTGCCAGGAGATACCCTGAAGCGTCTCGACGGCGCCGATGGCCAGGCCTTCGCGTTCGAGCACCGGACCTTGCTCGATGTGAAGCTCCAGATAGGCATGCGGCTTCAGGAATCCCGGCTCCAATTCGCCCGCATAGCCGATCCGCCGCAACTCGTCGCCAAGCCTGGTCCCATCGGTGCCGATGGAGGCCAGCGCCTCCTCGATCGACAATCCCCCGGCATGGACGAGGGAACCCATCATATCGGGCGCGTAGCGCACGCCCTCCTCATTGGTGAAGGCGGCTACGGCGATCGGCCGACTTGGGCGCCAGCCCGATGATTTCAGCGTCTCGATCACTTCGAGACCCGCCAATACGCCGTAGCAGCCATCATAGATCCCCGCATCGATGACGGTGTCGATGTGAGAGCCGAGCAGAAGCGGTGCCTCGTCCGGCACGCTCTCCGGCCGCCAGATGCCGAAGATATTGCCGATCCTGTCGATCCCAACATCGAGGTCCGCTTCGTCGAGCCACCCAATCAGGCTGTCGCGTCCCGCCTTGTCGGCATCGGACGCTGCCAATCGGGCCAATTGACCGTTTTCGCCCCGGCCGATCGTCCCAAGGCTGCGCAATCGCCCAAGCAGACGCTCGGTTTGGATGGAGTTCTCGCTCATACCCGATGCTCCGCGCCTGCCATCTGCACATCCTCCGGCCCGAGGCCGACCAATTCACGGTAACGCGCGGGATCGGTGGCGCCTTCACTGTTGATCACCAGGATGCGAGCATCGCTATCCAGGCCGAGCGTCCGACGCATGGCTTCGTCTCCAGCGGCCTGGAGCAAGCCAGCAAGACCGGCTGCTCCGCTCTCGCCGGCGACAATGGCCGGATCGCCCGGCAAAGGCCGCGCCAGGCTGTTCATCGCCGCAATCGCCTCCTCGTCCTCCACCGTCATGAAGGCATCCGACACGCGGGCCAGGATCCGCCACGCGACGTGGGAGGGTTCGTAGCATTCCAGCATCGCCATCACCGTGGGAGCGCCATGGCTGACCTTTACGGGATGGCCGGCCTTAGCACTGGCGAAGATACAGGCCGAGAGAGTGGGCTCGACCACCACCAGTTTCGGTCTGTGTGCTCCGAGGACGAGTGCGGCATGGCCACCGAGCGCCGCCGCAATGCCGCCGACACCGGCCTGAACGAACAAATGGGTTGGCGGTTCGCGCATCTGTCGCAAGGCCTCGCGCAAGATGGTGGTATAGCCCTGCATCACCAGACCTGGGATACGCTCATAGCCCTCCCAGGAGGTATCCGAGACGACAGTCCAGCCGTTGGTTTCACTGACACGGGCGGCCTCGGTTACGGATTCATCATAGGTACCGTCCACGCGCAAGATTTCCGCCCCGAAAGCGGCGATCGCCGCCACGCGCCCCGGGCTGACGCCGCCATGCACGAAAATCACGGCCTTCGCCCCGACGAAGCGGGCTCCTTGCGCCACGGAGCGGCCATGATTGCCATCGGTCGCGCAGGCGAAGATCATCCCGGCGGCAACCGACCTGACGTCGGCCTGGCCGAGTTCGGAGTAGTCGATCTGCCGCCCCAATTGCAGGCAGGCCCTCTCGATCACTAGCCGCACCACGGCATAAGCTCCGCCAAGAGCCTTGAAACTACAAAGACCTAGACGATGCGCCTCATCTTTCACAAGGAGTTCGCCGATGCCGAGCCGCGCCGCAAGCGCGGACAAAGAGAGCAGGGGAGTCGGGCGATGATCGGCACGGACGGCCAGGAAACGCTCGACTTCGTCAGCCCCGTCGTCCCCCAATATGGCACGGTCGCCGATGAGGAGCGGGGAGCGATGATGAGGACCGGCATTGGCGAGAAACATCGTGGATCTCCAATTTACAGGCGCAATCCTATTGCGCATCGGGCGATGAATGCGCTCTGATTGAGCGGTATTGACGCAATTTTGTATCGTCAGGTCCGTATGTCGCGCATTTCCGGCTCATCTCTCGAACTCGACGCGTTCGACGTCGCCATCCTGGCGATCCTGCAGCGCGACAACCAGACACCGCAGCGCAGGATTGCCGAGGCCATTCATCTGTCGGCACCGGCCGTGCAACGCCGCATCCACCGCTTGGAAGCGGGCGGCATCATCACCGCCAATGTCGCCTTGCTCAATCCGGCAAAAGTTGGCCAGCACCTGACCATCGTAGTCAATGTCGACCTGGAGCGTGAGCGTAGCGCCTTGATCGACGAGGCCAAGAAGGCATTTCTGGCCGAGAGCGGCGTGCAGCAATGCTATTATGTCGCCGGAGAAACGGATTTCGTGCTGATCCTGAACGTGCCGTCGATGGGCGATTATGAAGCGCTGACACGCCGGCTGTTCTTCGCCAACAGCAACATCAAACGCTTCCGGACTTTCGTGGTAATGGACCGGGTCAAAACCGGCACCGCCTTGTCCCTGGACAAGGTTCCGGGCGTCTCGGCAGCGCAATGAGGTCTCAAGATTTTAGATTTGAATTATCTTATAACATATTGAATTATAACAATAAATATGTAATTATATGACGAGTTCGTATTGCCTTCATGACCAAGATTTCATATTGGCGGCCTTGAAGCGGCCGGGTTCTTGGCACCACATCCGGCCGTGCTGATCGATCCGGTCGAATCCCAAGATGGAGACGTCCGAAAGTTCGTGGCGAGCTTGGGCTGGGCGATCGTAGAGGAGCAAGACGAATAATGGATCTGAACAATCTGCTTGGAAAAGTGCTGGGTGCCGGCGGTCAAGTTCTCAACACGCCAGGCAAGAAACTGGCGGCTGGTGGCGCAGCGGCGGGCATCCTGTTTACAGAGACCGGCCGGGACCTGGCTGGCGCGGCTGTCAAATATGGCGGTATTGCCGCTATCGGCGCGCTGGCGCTGCATGCCTGGCAGCGTAGCCAGGCTGGGCAGGCCGGCGCTCCGGCAGCGGCTGACAACGGCACGGCCGCAGCGAACGGCGCGCCCGGCGGCTTCCTGCCACCGCAATTATCGACCCCACAGCCGCTGCCGCCCGTTATCGAGGCGCGTGCAGTGGAGGCACTGCCGGTGGAAACCCCGGCCGCGGCTGAAAGCCATGCCAAGCTCTTGCTGGGGGCCATGATCAACGCGGCCAAGGCCGACGGCAATGTCGATGCCGAGGAGCAGAGCCTGATCCTCGGACATGCCGACAAGCTCAATCTCTCCGACGAGGAGCGCAACTTCCTGTTCCAGGAGTTGAGCAAGCCGTTCGACATGGAACCGATCGTGCGCGGCGCAAGCACGCCGGAACTGGCCGCCGAAGTCTACGCCGTTTCGCGCATCGCTGTCGGCGCAGCATCACCGGCCGAGAATTCCTACCTGCATGTACTGGCCGGCCGCCTGAAGCTGCCACAAGCCGTCACGGGCCAGATCGACGGCGGCCTGGCGGCCGTCGGCCGATAGACGACCGACCGGACACCGGATCGCATCGGTCTTGTACACCGACCGAGACCGGGCTTTTTGAGGAAAGCCCGGTTTATCAAGCGCTTGGCCCGGCCGGAGGCATGGGATTATGTTCCATAATATATCTTATGCGAATTAGGGATGTGAGGCGGCGCCCCACTCCCGAACCAGTTTCGGTCGGCATGTACGGCGACCTTGAGCCAGCGGCACCGCCGGAAATCGCAGCCCGCTGATCAAGGCTCTTCCAGGCTGTCGTACCGCTCATGAGCCACGTAACGGTCATGCGTCCGGCTAGAACCTCGACAAGGCCGCGGTGAGCCGCGCAACGCATTCATGTTGCCGCCTGGTCGACGGCCGTTCATATGCATGCCAATTTCAGCCAGTAGGACCGCCGTTTGCTTGGAGGTCGCCTGATGCACCGCATACTGCTTTTCTGCCTGCTCTTGCTGGCGTCGCCGGCCCAGGCCGCATCGGACTTGACGGATGGCGTATGGCTGACGACTGGTTATGGCCACGCCTATGCGATTGACGGCGAACATTTGCAGCGCTTCGAGATCACGGCGATCAGCTGTCAGAAATCCGCCTCGGCCGAGCGCGTCGCGGCTTCCGGGAACGCCGTGCGGTTTGCCGGTTCCAGTGTCAATAACGACACCGGCGTGACCGATGCCTTCGTTTTCCGGCCAGGACAACAGCCGAACCAGCTCGTGCTGAACGTCGACGGTGTCGCCACGCAGACCCAACTCACCCGTATCGACGCGCTGCCTGCGGCCTGCACGCAAACCTCCTCCATCGATCCCGTGACCAATTTCGACGTTTTCGTTCGGACTTTCGCCGAACATTATCCCTTCTTTACCCAGCACCGCGTGGACTGGGTTGCCATGACAGCCGCGCATCGTGCAACGATCAGCTCTGCCACCGACGAACAAACGCTCTTTGCGCATTTTCGTGAGATGCTGGCGCCGCTCGAGGATGCTCATGTCTGGATCGAGGCACCGGCCCTCCATCTGGAATTCAGCGGCTGGCGTCCTCCCGCGGCCAGGAGTGAGGCAATTCATCAGCGGGCGCTGGCCATCGTCGAAAAACGCTTCCTGACGACACCCCTCGCCTGGTACTGCAACCGCCAGCTCGCTTTCGGCATGCTGCCTGACGGTGTTGGCTATTTGCTGATCGTCAGTTTCGAAAACTACGACAAGAATGCCGAAAGCACGGCTCAGACAGCGGCGCTCGATGCGGCGCTGGACGATATTTTCGGCAAGGCACCGGGCTTGCGGGGGCTCATTGTCGACATCCGGCCCAATGGTGGTGGCACCGAAATGCTGGGCCTGGCGATTGCCGCCCGTCTGACCACCAAGACCTACCTTGCCTCCAGCAAGATCTTTCGCATAGACCCCACGGACCCGACGAAATTCAGCAAGCCACAGCCGATCATGGTCATGCCGTCATCGCGGCCCGGCTTTTACGGGCCGATGGCGCTGTTAATGGGCCATGACAGCGTCAGTGCGGCCGAAGCCTTCGCCATGTCTCTTCAGGGACGCACGAACAAACCCGTTTTCATCGGCGAGAACACGCAGGGCGTCTTCTCCGACGTGCTGATCCGCCATTTGCCGAATGGCTGGCGCTTCGGTGTCCCCAATGAGATCTACTTGAATGAAAATGGGCAAGCCTATGATATCACGGGTGTTCCGCCCGACAAGTTGGTCGCTCTGTTCACAGACCCCGATCTCGATGCCGAACGCGACCCAGCCCTTGAAGCCGCGGCACGCGCTATCGCCGAAACGACCCGGCCGGGTCGTACGCCCAACTCCCCTAGAAATTGATGAATCACTTTATCTATCAATATCTAAGTATTGATAGATAATGGATTTATGCGACATTACGACTCGACAAGCGCCTGATTTCGGCAATCATCTCGTCGGTGCTGCGCGTACGGCAATAATGACCGCCCATGCTCTCGATCGATGCAAGATGGTTCTCGGGTGTCTCGGCCGCGCAGCAATCCTCGACCTGGGTCACGAGGAAGCCGCGGTCGGCGGCGTCCCGTATGGCGGACTCGACGCACTGGTCGGTGACAACCCCATAGATGACCAGAAATTCCACGCCGAGATTGCGCAGCACATAGTCGATATTGGTGGCATTGAAGATGCCGGACGCAGTCTTGGGGATGATGATTTCATCGCCCCTGGGGCCGACAGCCTCGATCACTTGCGCTTCCCAGCAACCCTTCGGGAAATTCAAGCCCGAAATCTTGTGGTCCAGGCTGCGGTCGCGCCCATCCTGGGTCAGGCTTTCAAGCACGGTGAAGATCACTTCGATGCCGGCGGCCCTCGCCGCTTCCTGGAGGCGAGCCTGGTTAGGGATCACCACGCTGTCGATACGCTCGTAAAAGGCCTGCTTTGCCGCTTCCGGCGTATCGGGCATGCGTGCCCGAGCCAGGATCTGCTCGTTGAACTCGCCATTCTGCATGTCGACATTGAGCAGTGCCGTTCGGGCCGGAACGATTTCACGCTCCCGGTAGGCACCGCCCGGCGCGTCAATGGCTGGAAGGCCTGCCATGAAGTCCTCGCGGGAAGGGGTTGTTTCGTTGTAATTCAAATTACGGCTTTGCTGGTAATTGGCCTATCCTGTACCGAGGCATTGTGAAAGACAATGGCCTCCGCATGGACGTCGAGAAGAGGTATCGCCATGGAGCCCCCGAAAGCCGCCCTGCCCCAGACCGGCACGACGCTTGCCGATCGTGTCGCAGCGACCATGCCGTCCCTGAGCGATGCTGAAAAGCGGGCGGCGCGCGCCCTCCTCGCCCGCTATCCCACCACCGGCATGGAGACGGTGGCTCTGTTTGCCGAAAGAGCCAAGGTGAGTTCTCCCACCATTCTGCGCTTCGTGGCCAAGCTCGGATTTCCAGGCTATGCCGACTTCCGGCGCGCGCTGCGCGAGGAAATGGAAGCCCAGGCCGAATTCCCGCTGACGCGTCCGCATGCCGATGCCTCGACATCGGCGCTCATCGAATTCAGCGGCGCCCTGGCCGAGACGGTGCAGGGTTCGATTGCCATGATCAACGAGGCGGAACTGGCACGCCTGGTGGACATTCTCATCGATGAAAGGCGTCAGGTTTTCCTGCTCGGCGGCGATTTCACCGAACCGGCTGCGCGGCATCTCGAATTCCACCTGCGCAAGCTTCGCGGCAAGGTAAGGCTGTTCTCCTCGGCGCTGATGCGACGCGCCGACGAACTTGCCGATCTTCGGCGCAAGGACGTCGTTATCCTGTTCGACATTCGCCGCTATCAGGCCGACACGGTGCGTACGGCGGAGGTGGCCAAGAGCCGTGAAGCCGTGGTCGCCCTCTTCACGGACCAATGGATGTCGGATGCCGCCCAGGTCGCCGACATCGTGCTGAGGGCGCGCGTCGACGTCCCCTCGCCTTGGGACAGCTTGATCGGCGTGATCGCCCTGGTGGAAGCAGTCGCGCTTGCAATCGATTCCCGGCAATGGTCGATTGCCAGGGCTCGCTTCGAAACCATCGAAGGCGTACGGCAGAAGCTGCTCCCGTGACGTTTTCTCATTTTGCTAAAAATTACGGCATCACCGCTATCAACATCATCTTGTAAGAAATAATTCTCGCGTGCTAGCGTTCGTCCCAATAAAAACAGGGGAACGACACGCCAATGGCGACAAGGCCTGAAAGCGTCATCACGGTCTGCTGCAGCGACATTGCCGGTCAGGTCCGAGGCAAGGGATTTCCAGCCACCGATCTGGAGAACCGCCGCCGTTTCGGTGTCGGTTGGACCCCGACCAACATCATGATCAATTGCTTCGGCCGCATCCCCGCCACCCCCTTCGGTGCGGAAGGCGACCTCATGCTGGTGCCACAGCCGGGCGGGGATATCCGCCTGCCCTATGACGACGGCACGCCCACCGAGCACATCATCCTCGGCGACATCCAGACCATGGCGGGCGAACCTTGGGATTGCTGCCTGCGCGGCCTGCTCAAGCGCGCCCTCGCCACGCTCGAGGCGGAAGCGGGCCTGCGCCTCATCGCCAGCTTCGAGCATGAATTCTGGTACGGCGCCGGTGAAGAGCGTCCGGGCGATTCCTACGCCGCCAGCAGCATCAGGGGCATGGAGGGCTTCATCGGCTCCTTCCTGGCGGCTTTGCGCGCCAACGATATTGCCCCCGATACCTTCCTGCCTGAATACGGCCCACGGCAGTATGAGATCACCATCGACCCGGCAGAAGGCCTGAAGGCGGCCGACCAGGCGGTGAAGCTCCGCGAGATCTGCCGCTCGCTGGCCCGCCGCCACGGTAGCCATGCCAGTTTCTCGCCGGTGGTGACGCCGGGCATCGTCGGCAATGGCGTTCACATCCATTTCAGCCTGATCGATCTTGCCGGCAAGCCGGTCTGCCACGGCACCGGATGCCCGTCCGGATTGAGCGAGATCGCTGCTTCCTTCTGTGCCGGCATCCTCAGGCACGCCCGGGCCCTGTGCGCCATCACCGCGCCCAGCGTGATTTCCTATGAGCGGCTGAAGCCGCATTCCTGGTCGGCCTATTACGCCAATCTCGCCGATCGGGACCGCGAGGCGCTCCTGAGAATCTGCCCCTATCCCGAGATCGAGGGCGTCGACGTCGCCAAGCGCTACAACATCGAATATCGCGGCGCCGATGCCACTGCGAGCCCCTATCTGCAACTGGCTATGCTGGTCTTTGCAGGACTTTCAGGCATACGCGGAGCCCTGCCCGCCCCCTTCATCTCCAGCGGCGATCCCGGGCGCTGGAGTGCCGAGGAGCGTGCTGAGCGCGGCATCGACGACTTGCCACGCAGCCTCGGCGAAGCCCTGGACGCCTTGGAAGCCGACACCGCCGCCGTCGCTTGGCTGGGCCCAGTCCTGACCAAGGCCTATCTCATGCATAAGCGCGGCGAGATCGAAATAGCCGGCGATACGGGCCTGGAAGAACTCTGCGCCCTTTATGCGAGGGCCTATTGATGACTTCGCCCCAGCGCCCTGCCCCAACAGGCCTGCTCGCCGCTGGCGATCCGCCGCCGGTCGGCTTGCATAATGGTGAGGCATCCTCCCCCTTCTTGATCATTTGCGACCATGCCGGCAATGCAGTTCCCGCCGCGTTGGCTGGGCTGGGTTTGCCGCAATCGGAACTCGAGCGCCATATCGGCATCGACATCGGCATCCTGGGCGTGAGCATAGGCCTGTCCGATCGTCTGCAGGCGCCGCTGATATTCCAGCGCTATTCGCGTCTGGTCGCCGAGTGCAACCGCCGGCTCGGTTCGCCCAGCTTCATCGCGCCTATTTCCGATGGAACGCTGGTGCCGGCCAACCAGGATCCGACGGCCGATGACCGCCGGGCCCGCATCCGCGAGATCGTCGATCCCTATCATGCCGAGATATCCGCCCACATCGACCACAAGTTGGTGGCCGGCCTGCCCCTGATCCTGGTGTCGATGCACAGCTTCACGCCCTCGCTCCGGGCCGCTCCCGCACCGCGCCCCTGGCATGTCGGCCTTTGCTATCACGACAACAGGCAATTCTCGGACCTGGTCCTCGCCGAACTGGCCGATCAGAGCGATCTCGTGATCGGGCGCAACCAACCCTACGGCGTCAACATGGCTGAGGATTATTCCGTGCCTGTTCATGGCGAGGAACGGCGGCTGCCCTATGTCGAATTCGAGATCCGCCAGGACCTCATCGCCGAGGCATCCGGCCAAGCCGCCTGGGCGGAGCGCCTCGCTCCCATTCTGACGGCAGCCTATGCGCGCTTCGGCGTGGAGACCGGCCGATGATCCCCGATCGCAAGGCAGCTCTCGATCCCACCCGCACTGCGATCCTGGTGATCGACACCCAGGATGGCATCTTCAACGCACAAGCGGAGACGGCACGCCCCCATTTCTATCGCTCGGCCCGCGACGTCGCCATTCCCAACATCGCGCGCCTGCTGGCTGCCGGCCGGGCAGCGGGCGCCGAGATCATCTATACCGTCATCGCCAGCCTGACCGAGGACGGGCGCGACCGCAGCCTCGACTACAAGCAGACCGGCTTTCACTTCCCGCCCGGTGCCCCTCAGACGCGAGTCATCGCCGAACTCGCGCCCGGTCGGGACGAGATGGTGCTGCCGAAAACCTCGTCCAGCCTCTTCAACTCCACCAATTTCGAATATCTCATCCGCAATATCGGGCTCGATACCATCGTGGTAACGGGTTTCCTGACCGATCAATGCATCGACCATACGGTGCGCGACGGCGCCGATCGCGGCTTTCGCATGGTCTGCCCCGTCGACGCCTGCACGACCGACACGCCCGAGCGCCACGAGCGGGCCTTGAGTGCCTTCAAGGGCTATTGCCGGCAGGCTGGTACCGACGAGTTGGTGAGGGAACTGACGAGCTCACGGAGACGCGGCGATGGCTGAACCATCAGCGCCCCTGCTGCGCACGGCCGATCTCACCAAGGCCTTCCGGGGCCTGGTCGCCCTGCGCAATCAGGCCATCAGCGTACGGGCCGGCGAGATCGTCGGCATCATCGGCCCGAACGGATCGGGCAAGAGCACCTTCTTCAATCTGGTAACCGGCTTCTCGCGGCCCAATGCCGGCACGATCGAGTTCCAGGGCCAGTCGATCGCCGGGCTGTCGACCGCTGCCATCGTCGAACGGGGCATCGCCCGCACCTTTCAGGGATCGCGCCTGTTCGGCTCGCTGAGCGTGCGGGACAATGTACTGGCCGCAGCCCAGCTTCGTCACCCCATCGGCCCGTTTGCTGCGATCCTGCGCGGCGCACGCTTTCGGGCGCGCCTCGCCGCCGCCCAACACGCCGCCGATGAATTGCTCGATTTGATGGCGCTCAAGCCGCAGGCGCTGCAGCCGGCGTCCGCCCTGCCCTACGGCGACCAGCGTCGTCTCGAAATCGCCCGCGCTTTGGCGACGCAGCCACGGCTGCTGCTGCTCGATGAGCCCGCCGCCGGCCTCGATTCCAACGAGACCCGGGTGCTGGCCGGGTTGATCCGCACCATCCGGGATCGCTACGGCATCGCGGTCGTGGTCGTCGAGCACGACATGGATCTGATCATGAATCTGTGTGAGCGCATCCAGGTCCTGGCCACCGGCGAGGTCATCTGCACGGGCACGCCGGCGGAAGTGCGCAGCAATAGCAGGGTCCGGGAGGCCTATCTCGGCCATGCCTGACGCCCGCTTCTCCTCCCCTTTGCTCCGGATCGACGGGCTCGAAGTCAATTTTGGCGCGGTACGCGCGCTCAAGGGAGTGTCCCTCGATGTCGGCCAGGGTGAAGTCGTCGCCCTGGTCGGCGCCAACGGCGCCGGCAAGAGCACGACGCTACGCACGGTCTCCGGCCTGAATCGTCCGAGGGCCGGCAGCATCACCTTCACGGGCCGGGCCATCGCAACACTTCCTCCGGCCGAGATCGTGCGGATCGGCATCTCGCATAGTCCGGAGGGTCGGCGCCTGTTCGGCGGCCTGACGGTGGCCGACAATCTGCGCCTCGGCGCCTGCACGCGGCATGATCGCGACGGCATCGTCCGTGACCTGGAACGCATGTTCGCCCTGTTCCCCATTCTCAAGCAGCGCCTGACGCAATTGGCAGGCACGCTTTCGGGCGGCGAGCAGCAGCAGCTTGCCCTCGCCCGCGCCATGATGGCGGCCCCTCGCCTCCTTCTGCTCGACGAACCCTCGCTCGGCGTCGCTCCCCTGCTGGTCCGCCACATCTTCGATGCGCTGGCCGAGCTCAAGCGTCAGGGCATGACCATGCTCCTGGTCGAGCAGAACATCGCCATCGCCCTGGAACTGGCCGACCGGGCCTATGTGCTGCGCACCGGCCGCGTGGTGCTGTCGGGCAGTTCGGCCGAGCTGACGGCCAATGACCGCGTCGCGCAGGCCTATCTGGGGGCGGACGAATGAACGGGTTCGAATATGTCCTCCAGCAGGTCATCAATGCCATCAGCCTCGGCAGCCTCTACGCCCTGGTCGCCGTGGGCCTGTCCATCGTCTTCGGCGTGCTGCGGCTGACCAATTTCGCCCATGGCGACGTGATGATGGTGGGTGCCTTCACCACCGTGATCCTCGGCGCGACCGGCATGCCTTTCGCCCTCGCCATGCTCTGCGGCATCCTCGCTGCGGCCCTGGCGGGCTTCGTGATCGAGCGCGTCGCCTATCGGCCCATCCGCAACGCACCCGACGTCACCCGGTTGCTGACCAGCCTTGCCGTCACCTACATCCTTGAAAATCTCGGCATCCTGGCTTTCACCTCTTCGCCGCGCAATTTTCCCCTGCCCGATTTGCTCAACGGTTCCTGGCAACTGGCCGATGGTGCCATCACCTTCACCAACATCAACATCCTGACCATCGCCCTCTCCTTCCTCTCGCTGCTGGGGCTGGGGTGGTTCATCACCCGCACCACCGTCGGGCTCGGCATGCGGGCGGCGGCCGAGGACATGTCGGCCGCCCATCTCGTCGGCCTCGACGTCAACCGCGTCATCGTGATCGCCTTCGTGGTGGCCTCCGCCTATGCCGGGCTCGCCGGCGTGCTCTGGGCGGCGCAGGCCGGCGTCGTCCAGCCCCAGATGGGCTTCACGCCCTTGCTGAAGGCCTTCGTCGCGGCGATCATCGGCGGCTTCGGGTCGATCGCCGGCGCCCTCGTCGGCGGCTACATGCTCGGCGCCCTCGAGATCTTCATCGTCGCCTTCCTGCCCGATGCGGTGACACCCTATCGCGACGCCATCGTCTTCAGCCTGCTGATAGCCTTCCTGCTGTTCCGTCCCGGCGGCCTGCTGCAGCCCAATCGTGAGATCAAGCTATGAAAGCAGGCCTGCGCCTTCCGCTCACCGCTGCGATCGGCATCGCTCTCGCCACCGTGGTCGCCATCAGCGCCCCCCTTGTCCTGAGCGACTATTTCACCCGCATACTCATCCTGATCGCACTCAATTCGGTGCTGGTACTCTCGCTCTCGCTCAGCAACGGCTTTACCGGCGTGTTCTCGCTGGGCCATGTCGGCTTCGTCGGCGCGGGGGCCTATGCCTCGGGCATCCTGTCGCTGACGGTGCAGCAAAAGGCTGCCTTGCTGCCGCATTTGCCGGCCCTGCTGTCGGGCTTCAGCCTGCCCTTCCTGCCGGCAACCCTGGCCGCCGGCCTGTTCACGGCCCTGCTCGCGGTGATCGTCGGCTATCCCCTGATGCGCCTGTCGGGCTACTTCGTTTCTGTGGCGACCATGGGCTTTCTCATCATCGTCAATGTCGTCCTGATCAACGCAGCGGACTTCACCCGCGGCTCGCGCACCTTCACCGGCGTGCCGCTGCAGACCAATCTGCCCTGGGTGATGGCCTGGCTGGTGGTGACGCTGCTCTTGCTGGCGCGCCTCGTCTATTCCCCCTTTGGCCGCTCGATGATGGCGGTGCGGGACGACACCATCGCCGCTGGCGCCATCGGCATCGGCGTGCTGCGCACGCGCCTGATCGCCTTCGTGATCGGAGCCTTTTTCGCTGGCGTGGGCGGTTCGCTCTATGCCCATTATCTCGGCTCCTTCTCGCCGATCACCTTCTATTTCGCCATGACGCTGAACCTGATCGCCATGCTCGTCCTGGGTGGCATGGGTTCCCTTTCGGGCGCACTGATCGGCGTCGTCTGCGTCTCCCTTCTTTCGGAAATGCTGCGCTCGGCCGAGCGTGGCTTCAGCCTGCTCGGCATAACGGTGCCGCCTTTGTTCGGGGCGAGCCAGATCGTGCTCGGCATCCTCTTCATCCTGATCATGATCTTCCGGCCGAAGGGGATCATGGGCGACCGCGAATTGACGTTCGGGGCGACCAAAACATCGGCGAACAATCCATCAATTGAGAGGTGACCAGATGTTGACGTTGAGCAGACGCAGAACCCTCGCCCTCGGCCTGTCGGCCGCCGCCATGCTGGCGATCCCCGGCCCGGCCCTCGCGGCCGATCCGATCAAGATCGGCTATTCGGCCAATCTCACCGGTGTGCAGGCCTCGCTCGACGGCCCCATGCTGAACGGCGCCAAGCTGGCAGCGCAGGAGATCAACGCCGCCGGCGGCGTGCTGGGGCGGCCGATCGAACTGGTGATCTATGATTCCAAATCCGACGCCACCGTGATCTCCACCGTCGCCAGCCAGATGATCGACAGCGACAAGGTCGTCGGCATCATCGGCTTTGCGGATTCGGATTCGGTGCTGGCCATCGGGCCCCAGGTGCAGAAGGCGGAAATTCCGTTCGTCACCCCCGGCGCCACCTCGCCCAAGCTGCCGGCCCAGCTCGGCAACCAGGTCTTCCTCGCCGCCTTCGGCGACAATGTCCAGGCCGCCGTGGGAGCGGAATTCGCACTCAAGACGCTGAACGCCAAGACCTGCTATCTGCTGACGGATATCGGCACCGAATACACCACCCTGCTCTCCGACTATTTCGTCAAGGCTTACGAGCATGGCGGCGGCAAGATCGTCGGCAAGGACAGCTACAAGATCGGCGACAAGACCTTCACCGCCCAGATCGCCAAGATCAAGGCGCTTTCCGAGAAGCCGGCCTTCATCTATGCGGCCGCCAATGCCGAGGAGATCGGCCTCATCCTCAAGCAGTTACGCCAGGCCGGCATCACCCTGCCGGTGGTCGGCGGCGATGGCTATGACACGCCCTTGCTGCTGCAAGTCGGCGGCGAGGCGGCCAACGATACCTATTTCACCACCCACGCCTTCATCGGCGATGGCGCCAGCGCGAAGGTGAAAGCCTTCATGGATGCGTACCAGAAGGCCTACAACACCGTACCGGAAAATGCCTTCGCCGCACTCGGCTACGATGCGGTGAAACTGATGGCCGATGCCGTCAAGCGAGCCGGCGCGCCCGAACCTGCTAAGATCCGCGATGCCCTTGCGGCCACCTCCGGTCTCGACGGCGTGACGGGTACGATCACCTACCGCCCGAATATCTCGGTGCCGGACAAGTCGGTCTCGGTCATCGGCGTCAAGGGCGGCAAGCTCACGCTCGCTGGCGAAGCCGCGCCATCCTTCGTCGCGGAGCCCTGACATGGCCACGCCCCTTCCCCTCTGGGAGGTCTATCGCGCCGCCTTCGCCGGCGCGATCTTCACCGATCTGAGCCACGCCTTCCACCCTGGGCAGCCACGCTTCTCGGCCTTTCCGGACGAGGAGCGCCTGGTCGTATTCGACTACCCCAAGGGCGATGCCTTCCAGGTGCATCGCTACGCCTTCGTCGGGCAATGGGGCACGCATGTCGATCCGCCCGTGCATTTCATCGAGGGCGGGCGCGCCGTGGACGATCTGCCGGTCTCCGAAATGCTGCTGCCTCTGGTGGTGCTGGATATCCGGCACAGAGTTGCCGCCAGCCCCGACGCGACACCGGAGCTGAGCGACATCGCGGCCTGGGAAGAGCGTAACGGGCGTATCCCCGCAGGCTGCTTCGTTGCCCTGCGTACGGGGTGGTCAAGCCGCTGGCCGGACAGCGAACGCTTCTACAACCGCTCGGCAGACGGCGTTTCCCATTGCCCCGGCTGGTCGCGGGCGGTGCTCGAAGAGCTGTTCGAAAGGCGGGAAATCGCCGCCATCGGCCACGAGCAGATCGACACCGATCCCGGCGTGGCGACATCGAAGGGCGATTTCGGCCTCGAACATTATGTGCTGTCACGCGACCGCTGGCAGGTCGAATTGCTCGCCAATCTCGATGATGTGCCGGAGGTCGGCGCCCTGATCATGGCAAGTTGGCCGAAGGCGAAAGGAGGTTCTGGCTTTCCGGCTCGCGCTATCGCCATCCATCGCTGATTTCGGACTGTTTCGGCATCGTACCGGGAATGCCATGATCATCCCGGAACTCGTCGCTCAACTCCTGCCGAGCCAGTATTCGCGTGCGAGATCGGCCCGCCCGCGGTCGCTTCACCACGAAGACAGGCGTTTGACGTTGGGCTTGACTGCGCAGGCGATCGCTTCGACAGACGCTGCACTTGCCGGGCCCGTTTGCCTCGAATCTGTGTGACCGCACAACCGTTCCATGCTAGCCTATCTTTAGGTAATTTTGCCTGATACGCCTGGAGTGAACATGGGACTGTTCAATTTCATCAAGGACGCCGGCCATAAGATGTTCGGTTCGAGCAAGGCCGAGGCAGCGCCGGCGGCAGCTCCGACCGATGTTGCCGCGCTGGTGAAAAAGCAGATCGAGGAAGCCGGCCTCAAGGCCGATGGCCTGCAGGTTTCGGTGGACGGAGACAAGGTCGTCCTGGGTGGCGTGGCTCCCTCCCAGGAAGTCGCCGAGAAGATCATTCTCACCGCCGGCAACAACAATGGCGTGGCGCAGGTCGACAGCCAGCTCGGCGTCAACGCCCCCGGAACGCCCTCGACCATGTATACGGTCGTGAAGGGTGACACGCTCTGGGCCATTGCCGAGAAGCACTATGGCAAGGGCAAGGGCAATCTCTACAAGGAGATCGTCAAGGCCAACACGCCGCCCGTCAAGGACCCCGACCACATCCTCCCCGGCTGGGTCCTGCGCATTCCGCCGATCGGGCAGGCCTAAGCCTTCTCCCTCCTCACGCAGTAACTTCGAACCCGGCGAGACATCTCGCCGGGTTTTTCTTTGGTGTCGCCCTATAAAAGCTGCGGGCCAATAGAACCTCACAACGGAATACCTTCGATGCTAATCATGCAGGTCGCCAATGGCGTCGCTGAAAAGAATTCGGCGCAACAAATTGGCCGTTGATTGATTGCAAAAGAAGGCATAAACACTACCTTCAGATATAAATTCTATAGATATGTCATTTTTCCAGATGGAAAATCCTTTAATTTAAATTTCAGCTACAATCCTACCTCTCTGCCAATTATGGCCTTTATACGGAGTCGTAAGAGGATGAGCGTTCCAGGGAATATTACCGTACCTGAATTTCTATTGTACCCAAATGGCGACGTGAACCATCCATACCCCGTTAAGGTTAAAGTGGAATATGTAGAGGAAGATCCATTTGATCCGGGGCCAAAAGTTATAATAGACGGCGCGTCTATCGGAAGTCTTGGTGGCGGAACCTCTATCGAAGAATACAATTCTCCAGTCAACGGCCAGAGTTTCGAAGGCTATAAGCTTGTTGGCAGCGTTTACAACTCCAAAGGAAGCGAAAAAACTGTTACAATTTTTATTGACAAATTTGGCAATGTCGTTTCTGCGTCGGGCGAGAACATTTATTGGACCGGTACGCAGCTTGAGACAGTCCCGCTTACAACTGACGCCCCACTGCCCAAGGCAACATTCGGCGATGCTCCCTGCTTCGTAGCCGGGACGATGATCCATACGACCCGGGGCAATATTGCGGTTGAGCATTTGAGGATTGGCGACGTAGTCATCACTGCGAATAGCAGTCGTCGCAAGATTGTATGGCTGGGGTGTAATGAGGTGGAACCAATCCGCCATTCCCAACCGGAGGAGACCTACCCCTTTAGAATCCGCGCCCACGCTTTCGGCGATCATCGTCCCTCTCGCGATCTGTGGTTATCGCCGGATCACGCGGTGGCAGTACCCTGCCTGTCAGATGTGCTCATTCCGATCAAGCATCTCGACAATGGAGCGACCATTTCGCAAGTGCCGCTCGACAGGGTGGTCTATTGGCATGTCGAATTGGAACAGCATGACGTGCTTCTGGCTGAGAATCTACCGACGGAGAGCTTCCTCGACACCAGGGGCAAGAGTTTCTTCAGAGTAGTTGAACTCGGAGAGGGACAGGTGAGTTTTCCCACACGCAGTGGGCAGCCCCATGCTCAGTTACCGCGTCGCAGAAACTGGAATTCAGATGCTTGCCTGCCACTGGTGACCGAGGGCCCGATCGTGGCGGCCATACGCGTTCAGTTGCTGGATCGGGCCAAGCAACTCGGTTGGACACTTTCCAACCTGGCAGCTTTGCGCTTTGAGACGGAAGGGGGAGAAGACGACCTGGGTGTCCACGCCTTGTCCGATACATTCTATCGCTTGATTTTCCCAGCTCATGTCAAAGCTATCGCATTATCTTCCTCCACTTTCGTGCCCCGCCATACGGATGTGGAGACCTATGATGATCGCCGTTTAGGCGTGCCTTTACATCGGTTGGACGTGCATGATTCGAACGGATTTCGTAAGATTGCTCTCGACGATCCAGGTCTTTCGGAAGGGTTCCACGCCATCCAGCAATGGCAGGGCGATCGCTGGCGCTGGACGAATGGGCGGGGCACCATCGCTTCCAGCCTGTGGGCAGACGCCGTCGGTTTGGTCACCCTCGAGATCGAACTGGCACGCGATCGAGGCCGAACACGTGCCTGGCTTGAGCCAACCGACCACAGCCTCCCTCACGACAATGCATACAACTCAGAAAACGCTGCATAATTCCTGACTGGCATGGGCGTGACAGCGGAGGCTGTCATCAAGTACGGTTCTGCCACGTGGAAGTGGCAGGAGACAGCCCCTATTTCACCGCCCCGGCCGTTAGGCCCGCGACGATCTGGCGCTGGGCGAACAAAGTCAGCAACAGCACCGGCAGCGTCACAACCAGCGCTGCGGCGGCGAGCGGCCCCCAACTCACCTGCTCGAAGGACAGCATGTTGTAGACGGCGACAGGCAGCGTGCGCGTCTCGCGGCTGGCCAGCACGATGCCGAAGACGAAATTGTTCCAGGAGAAGATCACGGCCAGGATCAGCGAGACCACGATGCCGGGCTTGGCGATCGGCAGTGCCACTTTGTAGAAGATCTGCCAGCGCGAAGCGCCGTCGATCATGGCCGCTTCCTCCAGCTCCAGCGGAGTCGTCTCAAAATAGCCGATCATGATCCAGATCACGATCGGGATCGTCACCACCAGATGGATGATGATCTGAGGCCATAGCGTGCCGAGCAGGCCGAGCGACTGGAACAGCAGAAACATCGGGATCAGGAAGGAAAGGCCCGGCGTCATTCGGGCGATCATGATCACCATAGCCGCCTTGTCGGCCTTGATGCGGGCGATGCCGTAACCCGCCGGCACGCCGACGATCAGCGCCAGCGCCGTAGCCGCACCTGTGACGACCACGCTGTTCCAGAAATAGCGCAGGAAATCGTTGGTGGCGAAGATCTCGGTGTAGTTCGACCAGGCGAACTGCTCAGGGATCAGGATCGGCGGATAGGCGCCGTTGTCGATCTCGTATTTCAGCGAGAGCGACAGCATCCAGATGAAAAAGAGCAGCGCCGGCGACACCACGACGAAGCTCAGGAACAGCGTGCCGGCGAGACGCAGGAGACGTCGAAAGGTCATCGTCCGAAACTTCATCATCCAAGCCTTCATCACCCAAGCCTTCATCTTCTTGTCCTCAGGTGTTCCATTTCGCGCGCTGGCGCAGATGCAGCAGCACCAGTGACATCAGGATGATGATGACGAAGAACACCACGGCGATCGCCGAGCCGTAGCCGATGTCGTAGTAGGAGAAGGCCACGTTGTAGAGATAGAGGTTGATGGTCTCCGAGGCCGTGCCCGGGCCGCCCTGTGTCATGGCATAGATGATGTCGAAGCTCTTGAGGGCGTCGATCGAACGAATGATCACCGCGATCATCATGAAGGGCAGGATCATCGGCAGCGTGATGTAGCGGAATTTCTGCCAGGCATTGGCACCGTCGATCTCAGCGCCTTCGAAGGGTTCACGCGGCATCGAGGCCAGTCCGCCGAGCACGATGAGCATGATGAGCGGCGTCCACTGCCAGGTTTCTACCAGCACCAGGGAGGGAATTACCGTGCCCTGCTCGAAGATCCAGGCCTGGGGCGGAATGCCCACCAGCGACAAGAGGTAGTTCAGGACGCCGAGTTGGGGATGGAACATCATGGTCCAGACCAGGGCGACCGCGACGGGCGTGGCCATCATCGGCATCACGAAGATGCCGCGCAGCACGCCGCGTAGCGGCATCTTCGAATCGAAGACCAGGGCCGCCAGCGTGCCCAGGATCAGGGGCGCCACCACTGAGAGCACGGTGTAGGTGAGCGTGTGCCACATCGACTCCCAGAACCGCATGTCGCCGGCCAGGCGGATATAGTTCTCGAGCCCGACGAAGCGCGGCGCTGATCCGACCTGCCAGGCATTGGCGCTCATACCGATGGTGAACAGCCAGGGAAAGACGATCACCGCCGATACGAGCACCAGTGCCGGCAGAATAAAGGGCCAGTAGCCCGGCCGCAGGGGGCCGGAACCATTGTCAGCCGCCTGGGCGGGAGCCATCGCCTGAGCAGAAGATCTGGCTGGGCTTTCGACGCTCATTGCGCCTCGCTGCGGGCGAGCACGGGCTTGAAGGCCTCCGTCGCCTTCTTCATCTCCGCCGCCGGATCGCCGCCGCCGAGCAGATTGGTCAGGCCCACGCCGATGATGTCGCGGAACTCGGTCACCGGAATGATCACGGGAAGCCCGAGCTGGCTGATCGGCGCCGACTGCGCGACACAGTCGACCCAGCTTCCGGGCATGGTGACGCCTTCGCGGACCTTGGCGTCGTTCAGGATCGAACTGCGGAACGGCACGCCCGCGCCAGCCTGCAACAAGCGCGCACCCATCTCCTTGGAAATCGCCCACTGGCAATAGAGATAGGCGGCTTCCTTCTTGGCCGAGGCCTCGGTAACGCCGATGCCATCGCCGAAGGTGGCAGAGGCCTGTGTCACCGGCCCTTTGGGCATCACGCCATAGCCGACCTTGCCGACGACGCGAGACTTCTGCGGATTCTCCAGCGGCGGGGCAAAGCCGACGCCGTCAAGCCACATGCCGACCTTGCCCTGCAGGAAGGCGGACTGGCATTCGGCCCAGTTGAAGCCGGTGACGCCGCGCGGAGCCGACTTGGTCATCAGGCGCTGATAGAGCGCGGCCGCCTCGATGGCCTCGGCGGAATCGGTCTGCAGCGAGCCGTCTGCGCCGACGGGGTTCTTGCCATGGCCGAGCAGGAAGCTGGTCCACACCGGCACATTGGCATTCTTGGCGCCGCGCGCCACGAAGCCGGCAATGTTGTTGCTGGCATCGGTGATGGCTTCTGCCGCCTTGACCATCTCCTCGAAGGTCTTGGGATATTCCAGCCCCTTGGCGGCGAACAGATCCTTGTTCCAATAGACGATCCAGTAATCCACCGAGAAGGGCAGTGCACCGAAGCGACCATTCTTGTCCTTGGCGAAGGCGAGGCCCGCGGCGGCGAAATCGCTCTCGACCAAAGAAGGATCCGTCAGTTCCGGGTTCTTGAGGAACGGTCCGAGATCGGCCAGCCAACCGGCCTTTTCGAACTGGCGCTTCTGCACGTGGTAGCTGACATGGATGACATCGAAGCTCGGCTTGCCTGAAGTCAGCTCGATGACGGCCTTCTGGCGTTGCTGCTGCTCGGGCGTCTGCTCGGCATTGACCTTGATGCCGGTTAGTTCCTCGAATTCCTTCTGGTATTTCTGCAGCGTATCGCCGCGCGGGCTCTTGATCAGGTTCACTTCGAGCGTGGTGCCGGCATATTTCTTCCAGTCGACAGCCGCGAAGGCCGGCCGGATACCCGCCAGACCAGCAGCGCCGAGTGCGGCGGAACCGGCCAGGAATTGCCGGCGCGACGGCTTCAACAAATCAAAACTCATAGGTTCCTCCTCCCAAAGCTTCTTTTGGATCGTCTGTCTAGTGGATCGTCCTGGCGCTAAACCTTCAGCGCCAGGGCACGGGCGTTGTTGATGTGTTCGGCGATGGCGTCCACCGCCTTTTGCGGCTCGCGGCTCTCGATGGCAGCGAGAATGGCCAGATGCTCGCGCATCACCGGCACCACCCGGCCATCGATGCGAAAACGCTCCTGGTTGATCAGGCGCATCTTGATCGAATTGACGCGATAGGCCTTGGCGATGATCTCGTTACCGGTTGAGTCGATGATGGTGTCGTGCAGGTTCCAGTCGATCGCCTGCGCCTGCTCCACCATCTCGGGCGCCAACTCTTCCGACAGTCCCCTGGCCAGCATGTCCTCATGTTCATGGCGCAGCTTCGCCAGCAAGCCATCGGAAGCCGAAACGGTGAAGAGCGCGATGGCTTCCTTTTCCAGGAATAGCCGGAACTGAAAGGCATCCTTGATCAGGCTGAGATCGATATGGGCGATCTGGATGCCACGTTGGGGGATGGTGGAGAGCAGGCCCTCCGCCTCCAGGCGCGGCACGAGTTCGCGGATGGCCCCGAGCGGCAGGCCAGTCAGCGCCACCAACTCGCGTTGGGATACGAACTGGCCGGGACGAACATCGCGCGCCAACAAATGGCGGGTGAAACTGGCATAAGCCTTTTCCCGCAATCGCAGCGGTTCGCCGCCCTCCTCCATCCGTCCCTCCCTGGCCCGGAGAAAAATGCGATTTTTCCCAATCGCAATTTGCTCCAGCTCCTTGTTTTAGTGCGTCTCTAGGCCGCCTTCGTCTGCTCGATGCGGTCGAACAAGCCGGCCAGCCTCTTGGCATCCTGCTCCGGCAACGCCACCAGAGGCGCCCTTGTGGTCGACCATGCCGCATCACCGGTGCGATGGGCAACCAGGGCCTTGACCGCCGGGATGACCGGATAGTGGACGAGTTCGTCGACGAGGGCGATCAGTCCCGCATCGTCCCGTCCTTCGTGAACCATCGGCAGCATGCGCCCGGGACAGATATTCGCCATGCCGGAGATCGCCCCCTGCCCGCCCAAGCGCACGCCGGCCGCCAGGCCTCGCTCGTCGCCGATCAGGATGGCGAGATCGCGATGGGCTTCGAGGAGGGCCTGGGTGAACGGCCAATTGCCCGAGGAATCCTTGACGCCGGCCACAACTGCCGGAAACGCCTGCTTCAGTTGCCCAATCAGGGCCACTGAAAGCTCCACGGCGGTGACCGAGGGTATGTTGTAGAGATAGACATCCCTTGCCTTCGGCCCGATCGCCGCAAACACGGCAGCGAACCAGGCAAACAGGCCGTCATCCCTCAGCCCCTTGAAATAGGAAGGCGGCGCCAGCAGCACGCCGCGGCAACCGGCATCCAGCGCCTGCCGAGCTTGCGCCGCAGCATCGGCAACGGCATTTGCCATCACGCCAACCACGATCTGCCGCGCCTCGATGCCATCAGCCAGGAAGGACGACAGCAAGGCTTCACGCTCGGCGGAAGCGATCGACGCCCCCTCCCCGGTCGTGCCGAACAGCGTGACGCTGCCGCAACCATTGGCGAGGCACCAGCGTGCATGCGGGATGGCACGGGCGACGTCGACCTGCCCATCGCCATCGAAGGGTGTGGCCAATGCCACCGAAAGGCCAAAAAATTGGTGCGTCATCCCTGTCATCCATCGAATTTTCAATATACAATCTTCGATAACAGACTGACATGTCAGCCGCAAGTCAGGCCGGAAGTTTTGTCTGATCAATTTCAACCGTCGGACTTGACCTGCTGTCATCAGGCAACGAGATTTGTTGCGTGCAACCGGCAGCTCCCGCTTCGATGCGCCCGCTGCGCGGCCTCATCCTCACAACCGCCATACGATCATGACATTAAGCCCTGAGCTCGCCGAGACCTGGCCGGATCTTGCCGGCAATACCGATTTCGCCGCTTTGCTCGATCATAGCCTCCGTCGCCTGACAGGGCGTGGCCTTTTCCCAGCTCCTCCGGCCGACCGGGCAGACGCCGCGTGGCTCTACGCCGAGGCGCCCTTCTGCCTTCTGGCCCACGACACCAGGGCCGATCCTGTTTTTATCTATGGAAACAAGGTCGTACAGGATTGTTTTGAATACAGCTGGGAGGAATTGACGCAGTTGCCCTCCCGCCTGTCGGCGGAGTTTCCGAATCGTGACGAACGCCAGCGCCTGCTCGACACCGTCAAGAAGCAGGGATTCATCGCCGACTATCACGGCGTGCGAATTGCCAAATCCGGCCGACGTTTCTTCATCGAAAATGCCACAGTCTGGGAAGTGATCGACGAAGCGGGCAACCGCCACGGCCAAGCCGCCCTGTTCGCTTCGTGGCGCGACCTGCCCTGACCCATCAGCGGATGATCAGCGCCGTCCCCCACAGGCCAACCGCAAATACCGTGTGCGCGACCAGATTGAGTAGGCGCACCTTGGTGGGATTGGGCGTTTTCGACGCAGCCCAGCCGATGCCAAGCCCGGGCTGCAGCAAGAACCAGCCGGCCCCCACCGTGACGATGCCGAGGATCCAGGCCGGCAGGAATGTCGGGTCGGACAGCCAAGCCGCACCAGCGAAGATCACCAGGATCACGCCGTAGAGAATGCCGACCACGTAATGGCCGATCCAGCCCAGTGCCAATTCATGGGCGTAGGGTGCGGCCTTGCCGATATCGTCATGGAAGACACGGCCCTCTTTCAGATGCCAGAACCAGCGGCCCACAGGCGCCCAGTTGGGCAGGTTCTCACCGAAGAATTTGTGCAGCAGGATCGCCCACAGATCCATGAGGACCGTTGCGCCAACGCCGATCGCAACGCCGCGCCAGAAAAGTTCGAACATGCCGATTCCACCAAGAGGACTGTATTCATCATACAAAACACGCCGCACCCGGCCGATGCAAGATTTCAAACCTCGAGAAGAGCACGGATTTCGTCGGGATCCGCGGTAACGATGCGGCGGGCCAGCCAGACAGCAAAGCCTCCGCGTGCCAATATCGCAATCTCCCGCTCGAGCTCGGCATCGCGGTCGGTCCGCCGCCAGGGGCCAATGCGCCGGCGCTGTGCCAGCCGGGCAGCGGCTCTTTCTTCAGCTTCATCGCGGTCCTCCCCCGCAAGGGCCTGGGCCACCAAGGTGCGATCAACCCCCTTGGCCGCCAGGGCGGCACCGATCCTGCGGGCGGAAAAGCCGCGGCTGCGCCCGGCATGAAGGCGGGCCTCCACGAAACTGGCATCGTCGATGAAACCGAGCTGCCTGCAATAATCGATGGTGCGCTCGATCATTTCGGCGACTTCGATTTCCGGGTCCAATTTGCGACGCGCCCGCCGCAGCAAGACCTGGCGGAGATTGGCGACGCTGGTCGATCGCTGGCCGAGATAATGGAGCGCGGACTTGCGCATCCAGCTTTCTTCGCGGCTCAGGGACGGGATGATGGACATGGCAGCCTCGAATCGTTGGAAAGAACTTGCCGGAACGCATGGCAGCGCGCCATCATCTCCCTGGCTCGGGCTCACCTTGACAAGAATCGCGACACGCCGGCCTCTGCACGTCTTC
The DNA here is from genome assembly GCF_052114505.1 of Labrys sp. KB_33_2. NCBI lineage: Bacteria > Pseudomonadati > Pseudomonadota > Alphaproteobacteria > Hyphomicrobiales > Xanthobacteraceae > Labrys > Labrys sp. KB_33_2. The sequence goes on from NZ_JBFREW010000013.1 coordinate 54,325, forward strand.
TCGGATCAGGCGGTTCCCATGCCCTTCTCTCTAGTGATTTTCGATTGCGATGGCGTTCTCGTCGACAGCGAGATCCTGTCGGCGGAAGTCGAAGCCGAGGCCCTGTCGGCCCTCGGCGTAAAAGTCACCCCGCATGACGTGATGCAGCGCTTTCTCGGTCTGACCCAGGAAGCCTTGGAAGAGCGTTTCGAGCAGGATTTCGGGCTCAAGCTGCCACCGGACCATGCCGAGACTACGCGCCGCATGCTTCGGGCCGCCTATGTGACGCGTCTGGAACCGATTCCGGGCGTGCGCGAAGTGCTCCAAACCCTGCCGATGCCCTTTTGCGTGGCTTCCAACAGCCCGCCGGCCAAGCTCGGTCTCGGCCTCAGCATCACCAACCTGTTCGAGCTCGTCTATCCCAACATCTTCAGCGCAAATCTGGTGGCACAGGGAAAACCGGCCCCGGACCTGTTTTTGCATGCCGCGAGGGCTCTCGGTGTGGATCCCGCCAAGACCGTGGTGGTCGAGGACAGCGTGGTCGGCATCAAGGCAGCCAAGGCCGCCGGCATGACGGTGATCGGCTTTGTCGGCGGACTGCATCATATGCCCCCCAGCGAGGAAACCCTGGTGGCAGCCGGTGCCGACTACATCGCCGAGACGATGGACGAAGTGAAGGCGCGCATCCTGGCCTGATCCCGGCAGTCTGCCCCGAAAAGCAAACGGCGAAATCTCAAAAGCTCCGATTTGCCGTGCCCGGGCTTCGTCCTCGGCCGGACCTCAATCCACGGAGAACTTGCCGCCACGCAGCGATTTCACGTTTGAGCGGCGCGATTTCGATTCCAGCCGCCGCGCCTTGGCGGCCTTGGAGGGCTTCGTCACCTTGCGGGGCGGCGGCGGCGGCGTGGCGGCCTCCCGCAGGAGAGCGACCAACCGCTCGCGCGCGTCCTCGCGATTACGCTCCTGGGTGCGGAAGCGCTGGGCAACAATCACCAGCACGCCCTCCTGCGTCAGCTTCCTGCCCGCCAGCTTCTGGGCTCGGATGGCGACGTCGTTCGGGAGCGAGGGCGACCTGCGGATATTGAAGCGCAACTGCACCGCCGTCGACAGCTTGTTGACATTCTGTCCGCCGGGCCCCGAGGAGCGCACGAAGTCCTCATCGATCTCGCGCTCGTCGATGAACAAGGTGGGGTTAATCTCGATCATGGCGCGTGCATAACCCATCGGAACTCGGGGTGCCGCAAAATTTTGCGGATAAGTTCACGAATTGTTCTTGTTTTTTCACCAGCCCTCCTTCAATTTGCGAGCCAAAGCGCCTATCTCTCGACAAAAGCCCACAGGATCGTCCGTATGTCTGGCCGCCCCATCTCCGGCAGCGCTGTTCCGTCGCCTGCCGACCGCCGCTTCATCACCGTGCGCGGCGCGCGCGAGCACAATCTCAAGAATGTCGATCTGGAAATCCCGCGTGACAAGCTCGTGGTGTTCACCGGCCTGTCCGGCTCGGGCAAGTCCTCGCTCGCTTTCGACACCATCTATGCCGAGGGACAGCGCCGCTATGTCGAGAGCCTTTCGGCCTATGCGCGCCAATTCCTCGAAATGATGCAGAAGCCGGACGTCGACCAGATCGACGGCCTGTCGCCCGCCATTTCGATCGAACAGAAGACGACCTCGCGCAATCCCCGCTCGACGGTGGCGACAGTCACAGAGATCTACGACTATATGCGCCTGCTCTGGGCTCGTATCGGCATTCCCTATTCGCCGGCGACCGGGCTGCCGATCGAAAGTCAGACCGTCAGCCAGATGGTCGATCGCGTCATGGCCATGCCAGAGGGCACCAGGCTGTTCCTGCTCGCGCCGGTGGTGCGCGGGCGCAAGGGCGAATATCGCAAGGAACTCGCCGACTTCCTCAAGCGCGGCTTCCAGCGTGTCAAGATCGACGGTACCTTCTACGAGATCGCCGACGCCCCCGCCCTCGACAAGAAGCTCAAGCACGATCTCGACGTGGTGGTGGACCGCATCGTGGTGCGCGCCGATATCGCCAGCCGCCTGGCTGATTCCTTCGAGACGGCCTTGGAGTTGGCCGACGGCATCGCCGTGGTCGAACTGGCCGATCAGAAGGAGGCCGACGGCTCATCCAAGCGCGTGATGTTCAGCCAGAAATTCGCCTGCCCGGTTTCCGGCTTCACCATTCCGGAGATCGAGCCCAGGCTGTTCTCCTTCAACAACCCCTTTGGCGCCTGCCCGTCCTGCGACGGCATCGGCACCGAGATGACGGTCGATCCCGTCCTGGTGGTGCCCGACGAGACCCTGTCGCTGCGCAAGGGCGCGCTGGCGCCTTGGGCGAAATCCACCAGCCCCTATTACAGCCAGACCGTCGACGCCCTCGCCAAGCATTACAAGTTCGGCGTGACCACGCCCTGGAAGGACCTGCCGGAGAAGGTGCAGCAGGTGTTCCTCTATGGCTCGGGCGAGGAGCAAATCGTCTTTTCCTTCGATGACGGCCTGCGCTCCTATGAGACACGCAAGGCCTTCGAGGGCGTGGTGACCAATCTGGAGCGGCGCTGGAAGGAAACCGATTCAGAACAGGCCCGCGAGGATATTTCGCGCTTCATGGCCAATACGCCGTGCAAGGCTTGCGCCGGTTTCCGCCTGAAACCCGAATCCTTGGCGGTAAAGGTCACGCACCGCCATATCGGCGAGATCTCGGCAATGTCGGTGCGCCAGGCCCAGCATTGGTTCGAGGCCTTGCCGGCCGAACTCAACGCCAAGCAGACCGAGATCGCCGTCCGCATCCTCAAGGAGATTCGCGAACGCCTGCGCTTCCTCGTCGATGTCGGTCTCGATTATCTGACGCTGGCCCGTAACTCCGGGACCCTGTCGGGTGGCGAGAGCCAGCGTATCCGCTTGGCCTCCCAAATCGGCTCTGGCCTCAGCGGCGTGCTTTATGTGCTGGACGAACCTTCCATCGGCCTGCATCAGCGCGACAATGAACGCCTGCTCGAAACATTGCGGCGGCTGCGCGAACTCGGCAATACGGTGATCGTGGTCGAGCATGACGAGGATGCCATTCTGCAGGCCGACTATGTGGTCGATGTCGGCCCCGGCGCCGGCGTGCAGGGTGGGCGCGTGGTGGCCCACGGCACGCCTGCCGAGGTGATGGCCAATCCGGCGTCTCTCACCGGCAAATATCTCACCGGAGAGCTGGCGGTACCCATGCCGGCCGAACGGCGCCGGCGCCAGAAGGGCAAGGCGCTGAAGCTCACCGGCGCCCGCGGCAACAATCTCAAGGATGTCTCGGTCGAGATTCCGCTCGGCCTGTTTACCTGCGTCACCGGCGTATCGGGCGGCGGCAAGTCGACGCTCCTGATCGACACCATCTACAAGGCGGTCGCCCGCAAGCTGAACGGCGCGCTCGAACATCCCGCTCCCTTCGACAAGCTCGACGGCCTGGAATTGATCGACAAGGTCATCGACATCGACCAGTCGCCGATCGGCCGTACGCCGCGGTCCAATCCGGCCACCTATACAGGTGCCTTCACGCCCATCCGCGAATGGTTCGCCGGCCTGCCGGAGGCGAAGGCGCGCGGCTATCTGCCGGGGCGCTTCTCCTTCAACGTCAAGGGGGGCCGCTGCGAGGCGTGCCAGGGCGACGGCGTCATCAAGATCGAGATGCACTTCCTGCCCGACGTCTATGTCACCTGCGACGTCTGCAAGGGCAAGCGCTACGACCGTGAGACGCTGGACGTTCGCTTCAAGAACAAGTCCATCGCCGACGTGCTCGACATGACCGTCGACGAGGGAGCCGAATTCTTCAAGGCGGTGCCGACCATCCGCAACACCATGGAAACGCTGGCACGAGTGGGCCTCGGCTATGTCAAGGTGGGCCAGCAGGCGACCACCCTGTCGGGCGGCGAGGCCCAGCGCGTGAAGCTCTCCAAGGAATTGTCGCGCCGCTCGACCGGACGCACACTCTACATCCTCGACGAGCCGACCACGGGCCTGCATTTCCACGATGTCGCCAAGCTGCTGGAAGTGCTGCATGAACTGGTCGAGCAGGGCAACACCGTGGTGGTGATCGAACACAACCTCGAAGTCATCAAGACGGCTGACTGGGTCATCGACATGGGTCCCGGAGGGGGCGACGCTGGCGGCGAAGTGGTCGCCGAAGGCACGCCGGAGGCGATCATTCGCGAGCCCCGCTCCCATACCGGGCGCTTCCTGCGAGAAGTCATGGAGCGTCGCCCTCAGCGGCGCCAGGGAGAAGCGGCGGAATAGAAATCCTTGGGACCGTAGGCGTCCCCGCCTGTTCCTGGCAAAGCCGCCCCGGCGACAAGGCAGATGCAGGTGGTCGCCCCGGGTCCCAGACAATGCATCTTGCCGGGCATCCTTGCTTGTCCCCCGGCAAGGCCATTGCCAAGTGGAGGCTCTCGCAGCTATCGCTATAGCCATTCATATATAGCGAATCGCCACGCCACTCCGTTTCCGGGAAAAACAAATGCTCAGGATCGTGCTCGCCTCTTGCCTGGCCCTTGGAAGCGTCGCGGCCCGGGCCGACGAGGTAGTACTCTACGGCGCGGGAAGCCTGCGCGCCGTGCTGACCGATATCGCCCAGGATTTCAGCAAGAAGAGTGGCATCAAGGTGCGTACCGCCTTCGGCCCCTCAGGGTTGATGCGGGAAAAGATCGAGCAAGGCGACAAGGTCGACATCCTGGCTTCGGCGGACATGGCCAGTCCCCGCCAGTTGCAAAGGGATGGCCGGGCGAGTGCCGTCGTCATGTTCACCCGCAACCGGCTTTGCGCCTTTGCCCTGCCGGAAGCCAGGCTCGCCGTTGTCAACTTTGCCGAACGCCTGCTCGATCCCGCCGTGAAGCTCGGCACGTCCACGCCCAAGGCCGACCCCGGCGGCGACTACACCTGGGCCATGTTCCAGCTGATCGACAAGCGAAATCCGGGTGCTTTCGCCAAGCTCGATGCCAAGGCCCAGAAGATCGTCGGTGGCTCGACCGCCTCCACTCCCGCCGGGCAAGATCCGATTGCCGATGGTTTCAAGAGCGGTCAGATCAATGTGATGATGGGTTATTGCAGTGGCGCGGCACAACGCAAGGCCGTCACGCCGAACCTCGAGGTTATCCAGGTGCCCGAAGCCTATGAGACCGGCCCGGAATATGGCCTGGCTCTGGCACGGACCGACAATGCCGCCGCCGTGGCGCTGATGCTAGCGATCCTCTCCCCGGAAGGTCAGGCCGCCTTCGGCAGATACGGTTTTGCACCGGTCGGCTTGCCGGCTCAGCCCTGAGCGAAACGAGGAATCCGATCACGCCATTGGCATCGACTGCCCTGCACTCTCCCTTGGTTTGCATGATGGAAGAACGCCATAGCCAGGGGATCTATCCGCGTTTCCTGCCGGAAACTCGGTGTGGACATTGCCTGCAGCCCCCAGCCACAGATGACGCCAATGAACCAGAATGGCGCGAAAACGCCCAGCCACGGGCCGGCGTAGCGGCATCGCCGCCAGCAGAACGAGTGCCGATAGCAGCAGGCTCATTCGGCCGTTGATCTCGCGGCCCGACCGGCTGACGGCGGAGATTGGTGTCGCCCGGAGCCAGGGCAAGCGAAACAGCGCAAGAATGGCGTGGATGTCGTCCTCATACAGACGCCCGTCGACGAAGCCATTGGCAACCTTGTTGCCGCCGACGGGTTCGGTATGCCGAACCGGAAATTCATCGATCACGGCAAAATCGCCCGGCCCTTCGGCGACGAGATTGCACCAGACGAGGTCAATGCCGCTTTCGTATCCTAAGGCGTAGAGCGGTGCGATCCGCTCGAGAATGTCATGCCGGAAAACCGGACACATCATCTCCACGAAGTTGAGATACCGCAGGGCATATCGCTTCTGCTGTAGCAGGCAGGCATAGGTGAAATGACTATCCCATGTCAGCGCCGGTTGCGCGATCTTGAGATTATACTGATCACAGCGCGAAAAAATTCCACTTATGGAGGAAGGAGTCGCGCTAATATCATCATCAAAGAAGCAGATGTATTTATATCGACCAAGAAACTCCGCGTGTTCACGCAAAAGCCCATCGTAGCCGGCGACCTTGCTACCGGATCGATACTCGAAATAGACGCCATCGCCCGCGATAGCGGGCAAGCTGGTATCGTAGCTGCTTAAAAAGACATCGTAATTTCTATCCGCACTCGCAGCCAGCCACTGCGCGTGAAGACTTTTCGGCCCTATCCGAGCAACCAAGAGATATTTACGAGGTCTCTGCTCCAGGCCGTCCTCTGTACCGTTCCTCGTCATTGCTCCAGTCTCCCGCTAAGCTTCCAAGGGTTCGGTGAACTTCGGAACCACGCAAGTTAAAAGGCCAGATTGAATCAATATATCCTTCCATTAAGAGGGATATAGAAGATATACCTGCAATTAATATTGGTTTTATATTTCAACAAAACCCAAAGAGCGCATAATTTAACGCCCTCTTCGCTCCGGCATATGCCTAGTTTTCATGCTCCCTATAGCATACCGACACCTTGGGAAGCCAAGTCCAACTTTGGTATATGGCGGTACTACTGATGGCAGCGCGCACTAGGTCTCGGCATGAGCTCCAGGGACCCAGATTAGGCATGCCCCCTGCCATTTGGCCCTGGCCGCGGGTTCAGACGCTCGTGGGAGCATTCGAATGGATACAACCATGCGTTCCCCCGACTGCTCCGTTCTGAAGCCATCCCGCCTTGCGGGCGGAAGAGGCATGCACCATATGCATCCAGTGGCCACCTGTTAGGTCAATTTTGACGATTTTTTAACAATGGCAACTTTGCGACATGCAAAAATTGCATGCTCGTTGTGCGGTGCAGCATCTACCTCATTCGACGAAAAGGCTGCATATAGAGAATGTGAACGGCGTTGAGGAATTCGCTTCAACGCAGGTTCGCAGAAGAGGAACCTTATCATGTTGTTCGCAGCTTTGATCGAACGTGTCCGTATCTGGCGCCGTGAGCGCGAGACGCTGGCCGAGCTCAGGCGCTTGAACGTACGCGATTTGGCCGACATCGGTATCAACCCTGCCGACGTTCGCGCTATCGCGCGTCAGGCTGCCCGCGCCTAATCACGCAGGTGATGACCAATGGGCTGTTCAGCTCATTGGTACAGTTTCGACGATCCACCAGCGCGTCCATCTTTTGCAGTGGAAAGTCGTATCGTTTCTGTCGGCTGAAGCGTTTTGCGATTTGGTAGTCCCGCCAAGAATCGCAAAGATGCGTCGAAATGAGTGAGAGCAAACAAGCGTTTCCGTCTAAAAACGCTTTGCTCTAGCTATGTCGGCCGACAATCGGGCAGCGATTTCATCGCGCCTAAACGGGAAGTAGTGGGCGCCCGCCTTGCTGGAGCAGGGCCAAGCGCCACATAGCCGCCCCCTCAGGGCGGCTTTTTGTTATGCTGGTGCTTCAATCATGAGGCCCGATGGTCTAAAAGCCGGGCATGACAATCACCCCCGTTCATATCATCGGCGGCGGCCTCGCCGGTTCCGAAGCCGCATGGCAGATCGCCCAGGCAGGCGTTCCCGTCATCCTGCACGAGATGCGCCCCGTTCAGCCGACCGAAGTCCATAAGACCACGGACTTCGCCGAGCTCGTCTGCTCCAACTCCTTCCGCTCCGACGATGCGCAGACCAATGCCGTCGGCCTGCTTCACGAGGAAATGCGCCGGCTGGATTCCGTGATCATGGCCTGCGCCGACGCCCACAAGGTTCCGGCAGGCGGTGCCCTCGCGGTGGACCGAGATGGTTTCTCGGCTGCGGTGACGGAACGCTTGGCATCCCATCCCCTAATCGAAATCCGGCGCGAACATGTCGACGGCCTGCCGCCGGCGGACTGGGACAACGTCATCGTCGCCACCGGTCCCCTCACCTCCAAGCCCCTTGCCGATGCAATCGCAGCCCTGACCGGCGAAACCTCCCTTGCTTTCTTCGATGCGATCGCGCCGATCGTGCATCGCGAATCCATCAACATGGACATCGCCTGGTATCAGTCGCGCTACGACAAGCCGGGCCCGGGCGGCACCGGTGCCGACTATATCAACTGCCCCCTCAGCAAGGAGGAATACGAGGCCTTTCTCGATGCCGTTCTCGCCGGCGACAAGACCGGTTTCAAGGAGTTCGAAGGCACGCCCTATTTCGATGGCTGCCTGCCGATCGAAATCATGGCGGAGCGCGGCCGTGAAACCCTGCGCTTCGGACCACTGAAGCCGGTTGGCCTTACCAACCCGCGCAACCCCAGCGTCAAGCCCCACGCCATCGTGCAACTGCGCCAGGACAATGCGCTCGGCACGCTTTACAACATGGTCGGGTTCCAGACGAAGCTGAAATATGCCGAACAGGTGCAGGTGTTCCGCATGATTCCCGGGCTCGAAAATGCCGAATTCGCTCGCCTCGGCGGGCTGCATCGCAACACCTATCTGAACTCACCCGTGCTGCTGGACGCAACGCTTCGCCTGAAAACGCAGCCACGTCTGCGTTTTGCCGGCCAGATCACCGGATGCGAAGGCTATATCGAGAGCGCGAGTGTCGGCCTGATGACGGGCCGCTTTGCCGCCGCCGAGCGCCTGGGTCGACCGGTGGCCACGCCCCCGGCCACCACGGCCCTCGGAGCGCTGCTCAACCACATCACTGGCGGTCACCTCGTCAGCGAGGATGCGGGGCCGCGCTCCTTCCAGCCGATGAATGTCAATTTCGGCCTGTTCCCTCCTCTTGAGGTCTCGCCCAAAGGGGAAGATGGAAAGCGCCTGCGCGGCAGCGAAAAGACTCACGCCAAGAAAAGGGCGATGAGCGCCAGAGCCTTGGAAGCCCTGGAGGGCTGGAAGCGGGCGGTGGCCGGCGAACATCTCTCAGCCTGAGCGTGATCGTATGGTGCCCTTGCGACGGGAAGCTCTACCTGGGTGACTTCCGTCCCGGGACATGAGGCAGGATGGGCACGGGCTCCAGAACGATGTAGCTTGCTATCCGTTCCTGCCCGGCCCACGTCGTGGCGAGAACCGAAGATCCGACCGACGACGTTCACCACCCCGCCTCGTCATTTACAAACAGGATCCTGCCATGCTCCGCCTCCATGGCCTCGCCTCCGCCCTGGCCCTCGTCCTCGTTGCAGGCCCGGTCTGGGCCGCCGACACCTCGTCCGATGCGCCTGCTGCCGCGACCGACCTCGCGCCCATCCGGGCCCAGATCAAGGCGGCGGACTACAAATCCGCCATCGCAGCCCTCCAGCCTCTGGCGGACCAGGGTTCGAAGGACCCTGACGTCTACAATCTGCTTGGCTTCAGCCTACGCAAAAGCGGCGACCGCAAGACCGCGCAGACCTTCTATGAGAAGGCGCTTGCCATCGATCCCAACCACAAGGGAACCCTGGAATATCAGGGCGAGCTCTTCGTCGAGAACGGTGACATTCCGAAGGCCCAGCAAAATCTCGCGGCGCTGGTCAAGCTCTGCCCCAATGGCTGCGAGGAGCGTGAAGACCTCGAAAAGGCGCTGACACAGGCTGCCAAGCCGAAATAACTCGCCGCAACGTTACGACTGTTTTCGACTGGAGAAAGTGCGATTTCTTCGAACCGCACTTCTCTCCATGTCTTTGTTCTGACGTATTTTCTTAATCGAAAAGTCCATCAACTTTTCTGGAAAACGCTCTAGCGCAGCCGGCGTGAGAAACGCCACAGATGCCATTGACTGCGCCATTGCGGTAATTCGGCTTCATGGCGGAACCAGTCAAAACCCGGGCGGGTCATCCGCTTGAGCAAGGGCCTGACCAGCGCAAGGCCGATATAGGCGGGTGCCGCCGCACTGGGCACGGCAGGCAGCAATTGCTCCGCTGCGTTCAGATGATGCAGCGCTGCCCCAGCGAGCTCACCGAACATCGCGCGCATCTCGCCGGTGCTGCGTCCATTCAACAGATCTTCGCGAGCTGTGCCGTGCTTGAGGGCAAGATCGGCCGGCACGAAGATCTGCCCCCGGGCCGCGTGCCGGGCAGCCTGTTTCATCAGGCAGGCTATGCCATAGGCCACGCCGGCGTGCCCGGCGAGATCGGCACTGCCGGCATCGCCGCCATCGGCAAGAATGAGACTGGCCAGGCGAAACAGACTTGAATAGGTCTCGCCGCAATAGCCTTCCAAATCGGTGATGCTCTGCAGCAGATCGTCATAGAGATCATGCGTGTGGGCGTCGATCAGGGTCACAAGAGCGGAAACCGGCAGGTGGTAGCGATCAATCGCGGCCATCAGTTCGGAGGCAACGGGATGCCCCGATATCTGCCCCCTCGCCTGCCCCTCCAGCAGGTCCCGCCACCATTGCAGGCGGACTTCGCCGGGGAGCGGCTCCGACACCATGTCCCTCACGCGTTCGATCTCGCTGTTGAAGGCATAGAGCGCATTCAGGGCGCGTCGGTGCTCGGCGGGCGCAAACAGGTTGGCGAGCCAGCGATTGCGATCGTGCTCGCGCAGCAGACTCTCGCAATAAGCCTGGTTGCTCATGCTGATATTGGAATTGGCCAGGGAACCGGTTTGGCGAGCGGCGCTCATGACAAGATGCTCACGGCACGGCGATCAGGGCGGCGGCGATGCGCCGGTCCTCGGCCAGCAGAACGTTCCAGGTGCGGATCGCTGCGCCGGTCGGCATGGCGTCGACGACGATCTTGAGATCGCGAAAACGCCAGCGCAGCGCCTCGGGGAAAAAAGCCACATCAGGGCCGGTGCCGACGAGCAGGATCTCGATGGCATCGGCTTCCGCAAAAACCGGCTCGAATGCTTCAGCCGAGAATTGAGCAACACTTGTCACCGACCACGCATGCATGCCCGAGGGCAGGCAAAGAAGCGAACCGCGATGCGACATCTCCGCAAAACGGAACCCGCCGGCGCCATAGGCGTCGATCGGCGCCACGCGTGGCAGGAAGCGCCGTTCGCCTGCGGTCATGGCAGCTTACTCCGGCTTGTTGCCGCCCGCCGTCTCATGGCTGCCCGGACGCAGGCCCAGATAGATCAGGACGGGCGAGGCAATGAAGATCGAGGTGTAGGTGCCGACCAGCACGACGCCGAACAGCATGGTGGCGGTGAAGCTGTGAATGGCGTGCCCCCCGAACAGGAGCAGGGCCAGCAGCGCCAGCGCCACGGTGACGTGGGTGATCACCGAGCGCGACAGCGTGGCGTTGATCGACTCGTCCAGCAGTTCATCCATCGGCTTCTTCTTGTACTTGCGCAAGAGCTCGCGGATGCGGTCATAGATCACCACGGTGTCGTTGAGTGAATAGCCAAGGATGGTCAGCAAGGCGGCGACACTGGTGAGGTCGAAGTCGATCTGCGTCACCGACATGAAGCCGATGGTCAGCACGATGTCGTGCATGTTGGCGATCATGGCGCCGACGGCAAACTGCCAATCGAAGCGGAACCATAGATAGATCAGAATGCCCAGAATGGCGACGAAGATGCCGACGATGCCGACCGTCACCAGTTCCTGCGAAACGCTCGGCCCGATGATCTGTGTCTGATCGTCCTTGCCGGGAACGTAGTCGGGCGCCAGCGTCTGCTTGACCTTCTCCGCAACGGCATTCTGTGCCGCGTCGCCGCCCGGCTGCAGGGCGATGCGCATCAGCACCTGTCCCTTGTCGCCGAAACTCTGAATCTGGACCTCACCCAATCCGAGCGGCGCCAGCTTGTCGCGAATGGCCTGCACGTCGGCCTGCCCGGATTGAGCCGTGACGCCGAGGGCGATGCCGCCCTTGAAATCGATACCGTAATTCAGGCCATGGGTGAAGAAGAGCACCAGAGCCAAGATCGACAACACGGCCGAAATCGGAAAGCTGATACGCCGGAACCGAATGAAGCCGAAGCTGGTGTTGTCGGGAACAATGCGAAGATGGCGCACCGCGCTCACTCCATCAATCTATCAAATCGGGATGGAGCGAGGCTTGACCCCGCGATACCACCAGGAAACCAACAGGCGCGTGACCGTGAAGGCGGTGAACACCGTCGTGATGATGCCGATCCCCAGCGTCACCGCGAACCCTTTCACGGCGCCGGTACCGACAAAATACAGCACGGCGGCGGCAATGAAGGTGGTGATGTTGGAATCGAGGATGGTCGCCAGCGCCCGGGCAAAGCCGGCGTCGAGCGACATCAAAACGGTTCGTCCGGCACGCACCTCCTCGCGTATGCGCTCATAGATCAGCACGTTGGAGTCGACTGCGATGCCGACTGTCAGCACGATGCCGGCGATACCCGGCAAGGTCAGCGTCGCCCCGAGCAGGGACAGGATGCCGAAGATCATGCCGACATTGAGCGCCACGGCGATGGACGCGATGATACCGAACAGGCCGTAGCTGGCGATCATGAAGCCGACGACCAGGATTGAGCCGACTAGGGCAGCCATCTCACCGGCGCGAATGGCGGCCTGGCCGAGGCCCGGACCGACCGTCTGCTCCTGAATCACCGTCATGGGTGCGGGCAAGGCACCCGAACGCAGAAGCAGCGCGAGATCCTGGGCCTGCTGCGTGGTGAAATTGCCGGAGATCTGGCCCGAACCACCAGTGATCGGCTCGCGAATGACCGGTGCCGACAAGACCTTGCCGTCGAGCACGATGGCGAAGGGCTTGTTGACATTCTCCGTGGTGACGCGGCCGAACTGGCGCGCGCCATTGGTGTTGAAGCGGAAGGAGACCACCGGCTCGCGCGTGTTCTGGTCGAAGCTTGCTTGGGCGTCGGTCAGTTCGTCGCCGGCGACCATCACCTGGTCTTCGATCAGATAGTTCTGGCCGCCATCCGACGATGGCAGAACCGTGGAACCGACCGGCGGGCGAGAACGCATGGCCTGATCGACCGGCATGCTCAGATCCACCAGGCGAAATTCGAGCTTGGCTGTTTGGCCGAGAAGGTCCTTGAAACGGTCGGGATTCTCCAGGCCGGGCAATTGCACCACGATGCGATCTTCGCCCTGGCGCTGAATGACGGGCTCGACCACGCCGGAGCCGTTGATACGGTTGCCGATAATCTCCACCGCCCGCACCATGATGCGGTTCATGCGGTCACGCAGGCCTTCATCGGTCAGCGTGGCGCCGATCTGGCCTGGGGTGGTCGAGGCAATCGTGGCCGTCCGGTTGCCGGTGCCGAAAAGGTTGCCGTCGGCGGGATTGCCCAGCACTTGCAGGAGTTGCACGGCCTTCTCGGTATCGGCCGGATTGGGCAGCGTCACCACAATGCCGCGCCCCTGCAAAGCAGCCTGGCTACGGATCTTGTTGTCGTTCAGGATCTGGCGCGCCTGCGAACGCAGGCTGGCGACCTGTTCCTTGACCACGGCATTCTTGTCGATCTCGAGCAGGAAGTAGGATCCGCCCTGGAGATCGAGGCCCAGCGTCAGCGTCTTGTGCGGCAGCCAGGACGGCATCGCCTTCACCCAGCTCTCCGGCATCAGATTGGGTACGGCCAGCCACAGGCCGATCAGCAAAGTCAGGAGAACCGAAGCCGTCTTGACGGGAGAAAAATGCAGCATAGCGGAGCGATTCCGAGCCTTGACAGGCTATTCTCAGGACGATCGGGAGATGTAGATTCGCCCCGACCCTATCCTGAGTCTCTTATCGTGTCTTGTGATCGAGACCAAAGAGGGGCGTTGCCCCGCGTAGACCTCAGGCTGCCTCGGCCTTCTTCACCGGCTCGGTCTTGGAGCGGACGGTGACCACCATCTCGCGGATGACCTTCACGCGAACGCCCTCGGCGATCTCCGCCTCGATCTCGGATTCGCCCTCGACAGCCTTGGTCACCTTGCCGACCATGCCGCCCGACATCACAATGGTATCGCCACGACGGATTGCCTTGAGCAGAGCGGCCTGTTCTTTCGCCTTGCGCTGCTGCGGGCGGATCAGCAGGAAATAGAAGATCACGAACATCGCGATCGGCAACAGCAACGTGCCACCGAGACTGGAGAACAGATCGCCGCCGCCCTGGGCTGCCTGGGCAAAGGCTGGAGTCGTGAACATTGGATCGCCTCTCAAGAGAAGCGGCCGGGACAGCCCAGCCGCGAATTCGCGCGGAATATAGTGAACCAGCCACCGAAAGCAAACAGAACGCCACTTTTGCCCAGCACATGACGAAAAATTCATGCCTTCCGATGTGGGAAACCGCCAATCGGGCCAACATGATGGGCTGTCGGGAGGACTACGGATAGCGACAGGGAATCGCCTGTCTCCTCACAAGTCGGCTCCACGCACGCCTCGGCTTGCCCGTGGCCCCCTTGGGTGACCCACCGGCACTGGGCGCACATGCAAAACGGAAGGCAGGCGCGGCATGCCGCCGCTTTTCAGCGCCTCTCAGGCGCGTTAGAGACGAAGGGCTTACCCACAGGTTCATCTCATCTGGTTGCCATGACTGACTTTTCATCCAGCGAATTGCCGCAATTGCTCGCCCGTATCGCCGACGCCCTGGAGCGGCTGGCTCCACCGGCCGCCATCAAGGCCGACTTCGATGCTGCAGAAGCCTTCATCTGGCAGGCCGGCGAAAAATATCTGCAACCTGTACCGAAGGTGAACAGGGTCGCGATGCCGTTGCTCAAGGGCATCGATCTGGTGCGCGACCTCCTGGTCGACAACACCGAGCGCTTCGCAAACGGGCTGCCCGCCAACAACGCTTTGCTCTGGGGCGCGCGCGGCATGGGCAAGTCGTCGCTGGTGAAGGCCGCGCATGCCGACATCAACGCCAAGATCGGTGGCACCCTGAAGCTGATCGAGATCCATCGCGAGGATATCGATAGTCTGCCCGAGTTGATGAACCTCACCCGCAAGGCCCCCTATCGCTTCATCGTCTTTTGCGACGATCTCTCCTTCGACAGCGACGACACCTCCTACAAATCGCTCAAGGCGGCGCTGGAAGGCGGCGTCGAGGGGCGGCCGGACAATCTCATCTTCTATGCGACCTCGAACCGGCGTCATCTGATGCCGCGCGACATGATCGACAATGAGCGCTCGACTGCGATCAATCCAGGCGAGGCGGTGGAGGAAAAGGTGTCGCTCTCCGACCGTTTCGGCCTCTGGCTCGGTTTCCATCGCTGCAGCCAGGACGATTTCCTCGACATGGTCTATGGTTATGCCGATCATTTCGGCCTCGATCACGATCGAGACACCATGCGGGCCGAGGCCCTGGAATGGGCGACGACCCGTGGTGCCCGGTCCGGTCGCACGGCCTGGCAATATGTGCAGGATCTCGCCGGCCGGCTGGGCAAGACGCTGAACTGAGCCAGGTCCGCGTGTTCAATAAAAAGTGGCCCGGACATCGCTGCCGGGCCACTCGAGCTGCTTCGGGGTCTCGCGGAGAAGCAGATTCTGTTATCAGGTGCCGGAAAGATAGCGGGTCGGATCGACCGGCGCGGCACCCTTGCGTACTTCGAACAACACTTGCGGCGAGGTCACGTTGCCGGTCTGACCTGCGGTCGCAATGGTCTGGCCACGCCTGACACTTTCACCCTTCTTGACGTCGAGCTGCTTGGCATGGCCATAAGCGGTGACATAGCCGTTGGCATGGCGGATGAGGATCAGGTTGCCATAGCCTTTCAGCTCACTGCCGGCATAGGCGACCACACCATCCTCGGCAGCCTTCACTTCGGTTCCTTCAGGCACCGAGATGTTGATACCGTCGCTGTTGCGGCCGAAATTCTGGATGATCCGCCCCTTCACCGGCCAGCGGAACTCCGGATTGCCCGGGGTGGCGGCATTGGCATCCTTCGGCAGTTCGGCGGCCGGAGCTGCCGGCTGAGATGCACTCGCGGCAGGCGAGATCGTCCCGGTTGCAACCGGCGCGGGCTGGCTGGCCTCGGCGGGCTTGGCCGGCTTGGCGGCAGCCACCTGCGCAGGTTTGTTGGCCAGCGCCTTCTGCTTGGCGGCAGCAAGCTTCTCCGCCTTGAGCTTGTTCGCCTTGGCCGCATCGACCGGCTTGGCCGCCGCCACCTGGGCGGGCTTGGCCTTGACATCGACGGGGGCGACCCTTGCCGTCTGAACGGGTTTGACCGTTACTGGCTTGACGGTCGCAGTCCTGACGGGCTGGGCATGCGGCGCAGCAACCTGCATCGCTTCGGCGGCAATCGACTTCGCCTGGGTCTTGGCCGTCCTCACCGGCGCCGGATTGGCCGCCCGCGCGGCCTGTACCGGCTTGGGAGCCGCCACGGGCCTGGGCTGCACGGCGGCCGCCACCGGCACGTCACGCGGCGGGCGGTTGTCGACCACGGCCTCTGCAGCCGGAGCAGCAGCGTGGGCCGTTCCGCGCACGACCAGCTTCTGGCCGATCTTGACGCTCATCCATTCGTCGATGCCATTCTCCTTGGCCAGACGCGGGCGCGTCGTGCCGTAGGCTTTGGCGATCGACGTCAGCGTCTCGCCCGGCTTGACAACATGGACGCCGGAAGCGGCGGCGGCAGGCATCGGCTTCGGCTTGGCTCCCGCAGCCGGCGTGGTGGCGACCGGCCGGACCTTGACTTCGCCGACGCTGCCCCGAGACGTTTCGGGCACGTCTCCCGGATAGGGCTGCTCAGCGGTCGCGGCCACCGTCGTCACCGCGGTGTTGCCGTTCTGAGCCGCGTTGTACACGGGAATGATTACCTGCTGGCCGGGCGTCAGCGAGCGAGAGGTCAGGCCGTTGACCTTCATGATCGCGTCGGAAGGCACACCATAGCGGTTGGAGAGCGTATTGATGGTCTCACCCGCCGCGGCGGTAACTGGCGTGCCGCCCGTGGCAGTCCAGCCACCGGCCTTGAAACCGCCGATCTGCGGAGCGGGCGTCGAGATCGCCCCCGTCACGATGGGCTGCTCGCCACGAGCCAGTCGATATTGCGTCGACGGCGCGCTACGCTGTGCCACGGCGCCGACCGGCGGCAGCGGCTGCGAAGCGACCACGCCCGCCGCCGGCACCGTGTTGACGGCATAGTTGGAATTGCCATAGCGCGGCGCGGCCTTGGTAGGCTGTGCCTGGGCATAGGCCAACTGATTGTCACCCGAGTTGAACGGGTTCGAGAAGGGGTTCTGGGCGAACCTCGAAGTGTCGCTGCAGCTTGCTGCGAGGCCAGCCACCAGGGCGATCACGGCGACGCGCGACAAGTGGCGCGAACGGATCAATTCGATCGGAAAACGCATAGGACGTTCACACCCACGCTTGAGAAGAACACGGGGTAATTAAGCCTCTATTGGGGTAAACAACGCCTTAAGAGCCGGACTCAATTTGGACAAAATCCGGAAACGGCTCCGATGGCGGCGGGCTGAGAAACTCAGATCGCCCGCTCCTCATGCCCTTGAGTCCACTGCGTTTTCCAGTCGATCGGCCGGTCTGCCGACCGGTCCCGACTGGGCGGGAATGATTAAGAGCGGGGATCGCCCCCGCCCCATGCGTTAAAGTCGCGCCACGTCGGTTTTCGCAGGGAATCAGCATGGCCGGCGCGACTCGCAAGCAGCCTCAGCGCGTCCATTCCAGGCGCAAACCCTCAGCGCGGCGAATACCGCCATGGCCCTCGACCTTCAATTTGCCGACGAGCTTGGCCTGCGGAATCCGGTTGACGAGCGCCGCCAGTCCTTCTTCCAGTTCGGCCTTTGCCAGGGCCTCGCCGAGACAACGATGCGCACCGCCACCGAAAACATAATGCCAGCGCGTGTGATCCGTTCGCCTGATGTCGAATCGATCCGGCTCGCCGAACACCTCCGGATCTCGCAGGGCCGACATGGTGGAAAGCATCAGCAACGATCCCGGTGCCAATCTTTGACCGCCTATCTCGATCTCCTCGAGCACAAGCCGTGGCAGCGACGCGACCGAGGGTTCGAATCGCAGCGCTTCGGAGACCGCACCGGGGATGAGGCTGGGATCGGCGCACACCGACTGCCATTGTTCGGGGTGCTCGAGCAGAAGCGCGGCCTGGATCGCCATCGAGGCCCGCGTGGTATCACTGCCGCCCAGCACCACGATGATGATCTGCATGATCGCCTCGAGCGGCGTCATCTCGGGGTTCTCGTCGATGGCGGTGATATAATCGGAAAGGAAATCGCCGCGAGGGTTCTGACGGCGCTCCGCCACCAGTTCATACATGTAGTCCGTCATCTGACGGCAGGCATCCTCGAGGTCGGGAATGTCCTTTTCCGTCCAGGAGGTACCCAGGCTGCGAGCGATGACATAGATCCACTGCGCGAATTTTGGGATGTCGGCCTCGGGCATCCCCAGAATCGCAGCGACGGTATGGGCGGGAATGATCGCCGAATAATCCTCGAACAGATCCAACCCGCCAGCCTCGTAATGCTGGTCGATCAGTTTCTCCGCCATGGCCCGTACCTTGGGGCGGACCTCGGCGACCATCTTGAAGGCGAAGGTCCGCGCCATCGGGCCGCGCCGCCTCCTGTGGGCGGCCCCGTTCGAAAGCAGCATGCATTTGTCGTAAAAATCGAATAGTGGGCCCGAGGTGACGCCCCTCAATTGCAGGAGTTCGGTCTCGATCTGCCGGGTGCGCTCATCGGTCGTGAGGCTGACGACATCCTTGGCACGCAGAATGAAGAGCGGCCCATCGTCCCGTTGGATGAAAGGGGTTTCCGGTCGAAACTTTCTGAACAGGGCGTGGGTGTCCTGATCCAGTTCGGCAATAGTGAATATAGGTATATCTGAATTGATTTGTTGTGCTGCTTGTTCGGTCATCTCAAATCCCCCAACCGACGTGCTGCTCTGACTGACCGGCCAGGGGCGATCTTGAAATCAGACCCGAGTTGCCAGTCCAGCGCCGTCGGAAACCGCCGTATACTGCACGGGATGGAGGTATCCCGCCATACCTCTGCGATCTGAATTTGCTGCGATCCACCAGCGCCGGGACTTCGCCGCTGCGACTGCAATCGGGCGATCGTGGCTTGGCCCGGCAAGAAGAACTGGATTGTCTCGCAGCACCTGCGATGAAGCGCCCGAAAACCAAACCCAGCTCAAGTTCAAGGGTGGTTCAAAGCCGGTCGGCCACGCCCAAGATGATGGACGCGGCACGGATATCCATCAGCGGTGTATAGTGAAAGCCATCGGCATCGCGCGCGATCATGGTCAATTGCTGCTCTTCGCCGGGCGGGCCGATTGGTGCGATCATCCGACCGCCCAGCGCCAGTTGATCCAGCAAGTCCTCGGGCACCTCGCTCATCGCCGCCGTGGTGACGATACGATCGAAGGGAGCCTGTTGGCGCCAGCCGGAACTGCCATCGGCGACCATCATGGTGACGTTGAGGATGGTAACGGCCCGCAGCCTCTCCTCTGCCTCGGTGACCAGGGTGCGCCAACGATCGAGGGTCAGGACGCGCTTGGCCAGACGGCCGAGCACCGCGGTCAGATAGCCAGAGCCCGTACCGATCTCCAGCACGCGATGCAGCGGCTCGACGTCCAAGCGCTCGGCAATGGTCGCAGCGAGCACCGGCGGCGTGATGGTCTGGCCGCACTGGATGGGAAGGCTGAGATCGCGCCAGGCGTATTCGGCGAATTCAGGCAGCACGAAAACCGGGCGTGGCAGGGTGGAAACGGCATTCAGCACCTTCTGGTCCGTCAACCCGTGGCGGCGCAGGCGCAGGATGAAGGCCATCATCTCCTGGGCATGCTCGTCGTCAGGATTCACAAAAGACTGATAGTCCGTCATATTGTCCGTCATGATGTCGGTCTTGGCACCGTTTCAAAGGTATCCGAAAGGCGTTGCAGAGCAGGCACGTCGGTCAGATTGAGATGAAGGGGCGTCACAGAAATACGCTTGTTGAAGAGAGCGGCAAGATCCGTGCCCTCGAGCCGGGGCGGCGTTTCCCGGCGCGGCGCCAGCCAATAATAGGGGCCGCCACGAAAATCCTCTCGCTCGACCACATCGACCAGGGCGACATCGCGCTGCCCCTGGATGGTGACGGCAACGCCAGCGACCTCCTCGGGCTCGCAATCGGGAAAATTGACGTTGAACAAGGTTCCCTTGGCGAAACCATGGGCCAGCAGTTTGCGGATCACGCCGGGCGCATGCTGCTCGGCGCAATGCCAGCGCATGCCGTCCCTGCCCCCGATGCCATAGGCCTGGCTGAGCGCGATCGACGGAACCCCAAGAACGGTGCCCTCCATCGCCGCCGCCACGGTGCCGGAATAGGTAACGTCTTCGGCGACGTTCTGGCCCCGATTGACGCCGGACAGCACGAGGTCGGGCTGCTGGCCCTTGAGCAGATGCTGCACACCCATCAGCACGCAATCGGTCGGCGTGCCGCTGACGGCATAGCGCTTTTCCTCGATCCGCCGCAGACGCAGCGGCATGCTGAGCGACAGGGAATGGGACACGCCGGACTGATCCGTCTCTGGCGCCACGACGATCACGTCGTCGCTCAGGCTGCGGGCGATCCTTTCGAGGGAAACCAGGCCGGGCGCATGGATGCCGTCATCATTGGTAATCAGAACTCGCATCCACCGTCCGTCCTTGTTTCACTAAATCGACACCAAAGCGTTTTGCGATGAGATGAAATCATCTCGAATCGCAAAGACGCGTCGAAACGCGCTTTGCTTCAGTGTGCCACAGGAAAAGGAGCTCCGGCGAGAGTTTGTCATACGCAATCCCCTGCTGTTGCAGAAATCCCTGCAGAAACAAATGATTACTTCACTCTCCTTGATTCTGGAATCAAGGAGGGTGTGACAAGGTACGGCAAGATCGAGGCTTATTGTCTCTCGATCCGGCGCAGGCCGCCCATATAGGGGACGAGAACCTCCGGAACCGTGATGGAACCGTCCTCGTTCTGATAATTCTCCATCACCGCCACGAGAGCACGGCCGACCGCAACGCCCGAACCGTTCAGCGTATGCACGAAACGCGGGGCGCCTCCAGATTTCGGCCGGGTCCGGGCGTTCATGCGACGCGCCTGGAAATCGCCACAGACCGAGCAGGAGGAGATTTCACGAAACAGCCCCTGCCCCGGTAGCCAGACCTCGATGTCATAGGTCTTCTGCGAGGCAAAACCCATGTCGCCGGTGCACAGCGTCATCACGCGGTAATGCAGGTCCAGGCCCTTCAACACGGCCTCGGCGCAAGCGAGCATGCGCTCGTGCTCGTCCCGGCTCTTTTCAGGAGCCGTGATCGAGACGAGTTCGACCTTCTGGAATTGGTGCTGGCGGATCATGCCACGGGTATCCCGCCCCGCAGCGCCAGCTTCCGCACGGAAGCAGTGAGTCAGCGCAGTATAGCGCAACGGCAGCTCTTCCTCGGCGGTGATGGCATCGCGCACGAGATTGGTCAGCGAAACCTCGGCCGTCGGAATCAGCCAGAAATCGCCGGGCTGCACGCGGAACTGATCCTCCGCGAATTTCGGCAGCTGAGCGGTGCCAATCATGGCATCGTCACGCACCAGCAAGGGCGCGGCGACCTCGGTATAGCCGTGCTCGCCGGTGTGCTTGTCGATGAAATACTGGCCTAGCGCCCGCTCAAGCCGAGCCAGGCCCTTCTGCAGCACCACGAAGCGGGAGCCGGAGAGCTTGGCGGCGATCTCGAAATCCATCAGGCCGAGAGCTTCGCCCAATTCGAAATGCTCTTTAGGGGCAAAAGTATAGGCGCGCGCCACGCCGTGGCGGTGGCGTTCGACATTGGCATGCTCGTCCGCGCCGAAAGGGACCTCGTCGAGCGGCAGATTCGGGATCGAGATGAGCTGGTCGTAGAGAGCCTTGTCGGCGCCGCGCAGCGCCTCCTCGTCAGCCGGCATCGAGGCCTTGAGCGCGTTGACCTCCGCCATCAAGGCCTGTGCCTTGGCTTCGTCCTTGGATTGCTTGGCCGCGCCGATCTCCTTGGAAGCAGCGTTGCGGCGCTCCTGGGAAGCCTGCAGCCGGGCAACGAGCGCCCGGCGGCTCTCGTCGAGCTCGAGTATGGTGGCGGCCAGCGGCTCAAGCCCTCTGCGAACCCGGCCCTGGTCGAAGAGACCCGAATTCTCGCGGATCCACTTCACATCATACATGAGATCAACTCCAGAACGGACGTCAGGACACCGACGGGCTATTCCGAAGTCTGCGTATCGCTTTCCGCGCGCTTCTTCTCAACCCACCGGACCGAATAGATCGAGAGTTCGTAAAGGAGCACGCCCGGCACGGCAAGCGCGATCATGCTCCACGGGTCGGGCGGCGCCAGCACGGCCGAAATTGCGGTGACGATGACGATGGCATAGCGCCGCTTCTCCTTCAGGAAGGTCGAATCCACGATACCGATCCGCCCCAACAGGGTCAGCACCACCGGCAGCTGAAAGACGACGCCGAAGGCAAAAATCAGGTTCATCAACAGGGATAGATACCCCTCCACCGTCGCCAGCAATTCGATCGTGGCGATGCCGCTGCCGCCGAGCTGCTGCATGCCCAGCGCAAAATGCATCACCGCCGGCATTGCGATGAAGTAGACCAGCAACCCGCCCAGGAAGAAGAACAGAGGCGTGGCGATCAGATAGGGCACGAAAATGTTTCGCTCGTGCCGGTAGAGACCGGGGGCGATGAAGCGATAGATCTGGATGGCGAAGAAGGGGAAGCCGATGAAAGCGGCCGTAAAAAAAGCCACCCGGATCTGAGTAAAAAGAAAGTCGAGAGGACCGTTGTAGATCAGCTTGACCGGATTGCCGGCCGCCGCCCACTCGTAGGGCCACAACAAGAAGAGATAGATCGATTTGGAAACCGCGAAGGCGCCGATGAACAGAACGATGAAGGCAATGCCCGATTTCATCAGGCGCGTGCGCAGTTCGATCAAGTGATCGAGCAGCGGCGCCTTGGAGGCGTCGATTTCGTCTTCGGTCATCTTAGGATTTGAACGCTGCGAGAGGGGCGAAGGCGGAAGGGATTTCGACGCCGACGAGTTTGGAGGCCAAAGGCGAAGAGCTGGGGCCGGCGATGGAAGGTTCGCTCGCTGTGGCATCCAGGACGGGCGCAATCGCAGCCGGGCTGAGAGGCGGCTCCGAATCGAAGACGGAGGACTTCAGGGCATTGCGAGCGAGGCCCGCGGGACTGCCAATGCTACTCAAGGTTGCCGCCGATTGGCGCAGCGTGTCGAATTCCTTTTTGACATCCTCGAGATTGGCTTCCTTGAGGGCTTCGTTGAACTGGCCTTGAAACTCGCCAGCCATCCGTCGCAACTTGTTCACGCCTCGACCGAGGGAGCGCATCGTGCTGGGCAGTTCCTTGGGGCCAATGACCACGACAGCCACCGCGCCCACGATCAGGATATGGCTCCAGCTGATATCAAACATGCAACGCTCGGTCTGGCGAAACGAAACGCTCCGCGCACATACGCGGAGCCTAAAAAGACCCAGTCTTCAGGTCGACCTCACCGGCGCAAACCGCGCCGGCTCAGCCTACCTTGGTCTGCTCGGTCGGATTGACGGTCGTGCCGGCCTGGGTGTCGATCGTCTTCACCGGCTGCTGGGCAGCAGCCGGTTCGTCGTCAGCCATACCCTTCTTGAAGGATTTGATGCCCTTGGCAACGTCACCCATCAAGTCCGAAATCTTGCCACGTCCACCAAACAGGACGAGTACGACGACAGCCAGAATGATCCAGTGCGTAATACCCCATGTACCCATGACACCCTCCAACGCGGCAAAGCCGATCGCAACAACACAACAACGGCGCCGCACGCGACCCGATGATCCCAGTGGAATCTAGGCGGGCTTAACGGCAAAAACAAGAACGTTCGCCGTTCTTACTCAACCTTCATGTTCGGGTTCCGGTTCCGGAAATGCGAAAGAGAGGTCGGCAGTCTCCAGAGGCTCCTCGTCCGGCGTCAATGCACTGTCATCATTGGGCATGGGCACGCTGAAGCCGGGTGGCAGGCGGCCATCGAGCAAGCCCGCGCCCTTGAGTTCATCGAGCCCCGGCAGATCACCGACGCCGTCCAGGCCGAAATGCTCCAGAAATGCTGGCGTGGTGCCATAAGTCACCGGCCGTCCCGGCGCACGCCGGCGCCCGCGCAGGCGCACCCAGCCGGTTTCCAGCAACACGTCAAGGGTGCCCTTGGAGATCGAGACCGAGCGGATATCCTCGATCTCGGCACGGGTTACCGGCTGGTGATAGGCGATGATCGCCAAGGTCTCCATCGCCGCCCGCGACAATTTGCGCGTCTCATAGGCATCACGCGACAGGATCCAGGCGAGGTCGTCGGCGGTGCGGAAAGCCCAACGCCCCCCCAGCCTGACCAGATTGACACCACGCGTGGCATAGTCGGCCTGCAGGGTGCCGATGGCAGCGCCGATATCGGCCCCCTCGGGCAGCCGCGACGCCAGCGTCGCCTCGTCCAATGGTTCCGTCGCCGCAAACAGCAAGGCTTCGATCAAGCGCATATGCTGCTGCAGATCGGTCTGCTCCGTGCCTTCCGGCTGGAACGATGCAATCTCGCCCAAGGTCTAATCCTTCCCTATGCGGGCCGCGCCACGAAATTGAGCGCTTACCTGCATGGCCTGCCAACACCAGTCTGCCCCCGACGGAGTGGCCGTCACCCGCCCTGCCTCCAAGGCCAGAAACTCCGCAAGCGCTTGAAATTCTGCAGATTCCTCCTGATCGAGCCATGGTTCGATCAGGAGGAATCTGCTTGCCCAGCATCACCACGCGAGCGCAGATAGATCGGCGAGAAGGGAGTAGCCTGGCGCAGATCGAGCTTGCCTTCCTTCACGAGTTCGAGGCTTGCAGAGAAGCTAGAGGCCCGAACCGTAGCCCTTGTCGAGGGCTCGGCCAGATAGTCCACCAGAAATTCGTCGAGACTGAGCCAGTCCGCCGCCGGGCCGATCAACGATTCCAGCAATTCGCGTGCTTCGGACAGCGTCCAGACATTGCGCTCGGGCAATTTGACATAGCCGACCATCGCCCGCTGGCGCTGCTGGGCATAGGCGCAGAGCAGATCGTGCAGCGTCGCCTCGAATCGCCCGTGATTGTTGAGCCGGATGCCCTCGGGCATGCCTCGCTTGAACACGTCGCGGCCAAGCACTGCCCGCTCCTGCAACTGGGCGGCGGCATTGCGCATGGCTTCCAGGCGCTGCAGGCGGAAGGCAAGGGCCGCGGCCAATTCCGCTGCTGGAGGCTCCTCGCCCCTTGGCGATTCCGGCAGCAGCAGGCGCGACTTGAGATAGGCCAGCCAGGCCGCCATCACCAGATAGTCGGCCGCCAGTTCGAGGCGGACGCGGCGGGCCTCCTCGACGAAGACGAGATATTGCTCGGCAAGGGCGAGGATAGAAATCCGCGTGAGATCGACCTTCTGGCGACGCGCCAATTCGAGCAGCAGATCGAGCGGTCCTTCGAAGCCATCGACATCCACGACGAGCATGGGATCGCTGACCGCCTTATCCGCCCTCACCTCCTCCTCGAATTCATCGCTCATTCAGACCGTCTCTCCGCCGGCGAGCGCCCCAGCCAGCCGTTCACGCGCCTCGTCAATGTCGAGCGGCTCCGGCAAATGCCGGATGCGGGCCAAGGCGGCATCGGCGCGGCGCCGCGCCTTGCCTGCCAAGCTTGGAGCGGCACGCGCCACCCCGATCATTTCATCCATCTTGCCATTGCAATGCAGGCCGAGATCGCAGCCGGCCGAAAAGGCGGCCGCCGCCCGTTGCTCCAATGTTCCTTCGAGAGCCTGCATGGAAAGATCGTCACTCATCAGGAGACCATCATAGCCGATCGCCTTCCTGATCACATTCCGGATCACCTTTCTGGACGTCGTAGCTGGGGATGACGGGTCCAAAGCGTTGTAAACCACATGCGCGGTCATCGCAGCGGGCATGTCGGCGAGCATGCGGAAGGGCAGGAAGTCGAGTGATTCGAGTTCGGCTGTGCTCGCCGTCACGATCGGCAGCGAGAGGTGGCTGTCGACGCCGGCCCGGCCATGCCCCGGCATATGCTTCATGACGGGCAGCACACCGCCAGCGATCATGCCCTCGGCGGCCGCCCGGCCCAGCGTGCCCACCGTAGTAGCGTCGAGGCCATAGGCCCGGTCGCCGATCACGTCATGAGCCCCTGGTACGGGAATATCGAGCACGGGCAGACAGTCGACATTGATGCCGACCGCCAGGAGATCGTGCGCGATCAGCCTCGCCGCCAATCGGGTGATCTCGCGGCGCGTCACCGGATCATTGGTGTGGATTTGGCCATAGCGCCGCGCTGCCGGATATTTGGGCCAATGGGGTGTGGTCAGGCGCTGGACCCGCCCCCCCTCCTGGTCCACCAGGATCGGAGCGTCACGCCCCACTGCGTCGCGCAAGGAAGCTGTTAAGGCCCGCACTTCCTCCGGCGTGCCGACATTGCGCCGGAACAGGATGAAGCCCCACGGATTTGCATCCCGGTAGAAGGCGCGCTCGTCGGACGTGAGCGACAGACCGGAACAACCCAGGATCAGCGCTGATTGGGGCATGGCAGTCTCCTCGTGCAAAGAGCGTTCATGGCTGAACGCTCTTTGCTCTAACTCATTGTTCTGGCGCGTCTTTGCGATTCCAGGTGATTCCGTCAAATCGCAAAACGCTTTGGCTTTCAGAAAAATCTGCGAAGGTCGATCAGGCCAAACTGGATCGGGGCGATCGGAACTCGGCTCCGGTCGCCCCGATCCAGTTTGGCCTGTCGAAAACTCTCAAATCTGCAGTCTCGGAGCGGCCCGCAATCAGTTGCGGGCGATCACGCAGTCACCGCCGGCGGCCTTGAGCTTGCCGCAGAAAGCCGTAGCCTCGGCCGGGGTGGACCAGCCTCCGACACGCACCCGGTAATAAGTGCCGCGATCAGGCAGATCGACCTTGCGGATCGAAGGCTTCATACCGTTCAGCACGGCTGCGAAGCGGCGCTGCAGCGACTGAAAGGCGTTCTGGGCGTCGGCCGGCGTGCGCTGCGACGAAACCTGGACGACATAGCTGCCATTGGCGACCGGGGCAGCGGTCGGAGCCGCCGCCGGGGCAGCCCCAGCGGCTGGCTCGGCCGACGCCACCTGTGCCGGCTTTGGCGCCGGAGGCATATGGCGGGGACGGACCGGCGGCACCGCCGGCGGTGCCGCCGGGGTCTGCGTCGGTTCGACCACCGTGGTGGCGCCGCCATCCTCCTCGCCCGGCAGCGCCTGCGCGGGTGCCTGGTCGTCCGGCAGGGCAGCAGCCGTGCCGGCAGGCACGGTTGCGACCGGGGCAGCCGGTTGACCAGAGCCGCCCTGCACAAGCGGAGCGGCATCGGGGGCCGCGGGAGCGGCCGGCGCCGTCTCGGACGATGGCTGGCCGGCCGGAGGCGTCGGCGCCAGGGCCGAGACATCGAGAGAACGGGTCTGCTGGGCAGGCGGCTCCGCATTGGTGATCGGCGCTTCACCGGTCACCACCGAACTATCCGGCATGATCTTGATGGTCTTCACGCGCCGCGGCTCATCGGGTGCCTGCGCAACCCGGGTTTCCGCAGTGTTGCTGGCCGTCTGGTCGGGCGTCGTAGCCCCCTCGGGATTGGGGAGCACGATGTTGCTGGTGGTCACCGGACGCGTCGCATTGGCGTCGGGCGCCGCCTGAGCCGGCGCTGCCGTCCCTTCCGGACGCGTCGGCACCACCGCAACCGGCTGCTCCTCATGACGCACCAGCCTTTCGTTGGCGACGGAGGCGGTCTGGTTGCTGCGATTGAAGATCTCGTGAGTCGGCTGGCTGGCGGCCGCTGCGTTCTCGGCCGGCTTGATCTTGACCGGATCGGTGCTCGCCTTGATCACCGGCGGCGCGCTGCCGATGCCAGGGATGTCGCTGCCGACGAAGCCGCCCTTCTTCCAGACATAGGCCATACCGCCGCCGATGCTGGCGACAAGAACGAGAGCGGCAAGGCTGACGGCACTGCCGCGTGACTTGCGGCGTGGTACCCGGGCCTCGGCACGCGGCGCCAGATACTCGTCATCGGCGGCCGGAGCATAGCGATCTTCCTCGCCCTCGGGATAGGCCTCGACATAGGGATTGCCGTCGTGGTCGACCCAAACGCCACGTTGTTCGTCATAGACCCATTCGGGCCCTCGCTCTTCACGTTCATCGTCGAAGACATAGGCCTTCGACGAGCGCGTGGCGACATCTCGGTCGTCGTAATATTCGTCCTGATAGGCCTGCGCCTGCTCTGATTGCGCGTGTTTGGTCACGGTTTCGGGATGGCCGTCGCGAACCTCGTGCCCGTTGCGATCATAGCGATCCGTCATGCCCGCCTCCCGCGAACGCAAAACGCCGGCCGCACCATAGGCCTTTGTGTCGCGCCTTTCAGCATAAACATCGTGATCGGCGCCTGTGGTTGCCAGATCTGCCAGCCATTGATCGCTGTTGCTGGCTTGTGCACGGCGATGTTCGGTTTCAATCATGACTCGTTCCTGACCAGGCTGGTCGACCACCGGGGCGATCTGCGGCCAAAGCGGCCGATCTCGTTTCAGCGCATCTCGTCCGGCGCAGAACTGCCGAGCAAGGCGAGTCCAGACTTAAGAACCGTCTCGACCCCGCGCACCAACGCCAAGCGGGCGCCTGTTAACAATCGATCATCATCCCTAATGAAGCGTAAATGCGGAGCACCAAGGCTGCGATAATATTGCTGGTGCAGCCCGTCGGCGAGGCCACACAGGTGCTGGACCACCCTGTAGGGCTCGCACTGCCTGACGGCGAGATCGATCTGGCTTGGATATAGGGCGAGCAGGCGTAGAATCAACCGTGCTCCCTCATCCTCGAAAGCGCGGACATCCCAACGACTGTGGTCGAAATCGACATGCCCCATCCCTTCGTCCCGCTGGCGCAGAGCGCAGCAACGAGCATGGGCATAATGCAGGTGAAAGACGGCATTGGCATGGCTCTGGTCGGCCAAATGGTCGAGATCGAGCACGAGCGGAGCGCCGGCGGGCTGCATCAGCATGCCCAGGCAAGCGGCATCGCGACCGACGACGCCGGCGACCACCGAAAGATCGAGATCGTCTGCAAAGCGGCCCGCCATGGTGGCAGCTTCCCGCCCTTTCACGCCAAGGAATGGTCCGAGCCTGACAACGACATCGGCTTTCTCAGAGCGCGTCCGAAAGCGCCTGTCTGCACGAAAACCGAGATGCTCGATCATGTTGGTCAAGGCGGTGCCGACAGCCTCGCGGCGCGCCGGCGACAAGGGCCTAGTGCTCTGCGGATCCGTGGCGTGAAAGGCGATCGTGGAGAAACCTGCCCCGCCGCGCTCGCTGGCGCCATAGCCGCTACCGGCCTCCAGCACAGCGGCAAGCATCCGTGCCCAGATGGCCGGCGTCAGCGTCAAGTTCAAAAAACCGGGTCCGGCAATGTCGATGGCGCCGACGCCTTCGATGCCATCCAGCGTTTCGGCGAAGAGACCAGCCAGGGTCCGGGATGGCAGTGCCGCCGGCCGGCTCAGTACGAGCGCAGCGTTGCAGGTGAAATCTCCCCGCCCCGACCCGCCTGGCGCTTCGATCTCGATCGAGGCCAGGTCGAGACCAGCCGGCAGACGACCCGCAGCCTGCAACGAGGCGACGGCTCCCTCTACACCGCGCCTGAGCCATTCGATCAGGTCCATGGCGGCGTCAGCGCAGATCCGGCGCCGTTCCGAACAGGCGCCGATGCTCGTTGAGAGCGAAAGTATCGGTCATGCCGGCAATATAGTCGGCGACACGGCGCGCACGTTTGTCCTCCCGAGCGGTTTCCAGCCCTTCGCACCATTCGGCCGGCATCAGGCTGATATCCGCAAACAAGCCATCGAACAGGCGGGTCACCACTTGTGCGGCATGCGAGCGGACGCGCATGACCCGTTCGTGTCGGTACATGTTGGGATAGAGAAAGCCCTTGATACCCTTGTCGGCCTGCGCGACGGACGGCGAAAAGGTGATGAGCATCTTGCCGGCGGCCCGCACGTCCTCGCTCGACCGGTAGAGCCCGGATGTGAAGGCAGCCTTGCCCACGCCGATCACGTCCTCCACCAGCCGGGTGATCACGCGGCGCATCAATTCGTGGGTGGTGCGCCCACGGTCGAGCCCGGGATGTTGCTCGGCAATCTCGGCGAGCAGTTCCCCCGCCAACGCTACCTGCTGCATGTCCGCAAGTTCGAACAGGCCGGCGCGCAGCCCGTCATCAATGTCATGTGCGTTGTAGGCGATGTCGTCGGCGATGGCGGCGGCTTGCGCTTCGGCGCTGGCGAAACTCTCGAGTTCGAGATTCTGCTGAGCCTGATATTCCAGGATGGCGACGGGGATGCCCCGTTCGCGATAGCGGGCGACGGGGCTACCATCTGCCCGCAGCAGAGGTCCATTATGCTTCACCAGCCCTTCCAGGGTTTCCCAGGCAAGATTGAGCCCGTCGAACTCGGCATAGCGCCGCTCGAGGCGGGTGACGATGCGCAGAGACTGGGCATTGTGGTCGAAGCCGCCATAGGAACGCATCGCCTCGTCCAGCGCGTCCTCGCCGGTATGGCCGAACGGCGTGTGGCCGAGATCATGAGCCAGTGCCAGTGCCTCGGCGAGATCCTCGTCGAGCGCCAGTGAACGGGCGATCGAACGGGCGATCTGGGCAACCTCGATCGTGTGGGTCAGCCGGGTGCGGTAATGATCGCCCTCATGCGCGACGAAAACCTGGGTCTTGTGCTTGAGGCGGCGGAAGGCGGTGGAGTGGATGATGCGGTCCCGGTCTCGCTGGAAATCGGTCCGCGTCGGTGACTGCGGCTCAGCGAACAGCCGTCCGCGCGATCGAGGCGCCACCGCCCACGGGCC
Organism: Labrys sp. KB_33_2; assembly: GCF_052114505.1. Lineage (NCBI taxonomy): Bacteria > Pseudomonadati > Pseudomonadota > Alphaproteobacteria > Hyphomicrobiales > Xanthobacteraceae > Labrys > Labrys sp. KB_33_2. The sequence continues at coordinate 84,994 of NZ_JBFREW010000013.1, forward strand.
ACGAGGGCGGATCACGCAATCGGGTATGTCGAGTTCGGCCATCGCGCCTCACGCCTTGCTTGCGCCTGCATAGAGACTGCCACGGGTCATGGCAAAGCTTCTTTCCGAAGTGGCGGACGTCGCAGCAGCCCACAGGCGTGCCCAGTATCGGCGACCTGCTCTCGATATGCGCGCCATGTCCGAAACGGACGGGAAACCCACACGCCGGGAAGCCGGCCGGCACTCTCGCTGGTGGAACGCTAGCGCCCAGGGCAGTGACATCCCCGGCTTATCGCTCACCGATACGCAGGCCGGGTCGCCGCATAGCCTTCACTGGCAACGAGGAACGCGGCCTATGGCAGGCGCAAGGCCGCTGGCGCTATAATGTCATCGACAACACTGCGGAGCGCATGCCAATTCTTTTCGAGATCGAAGAGCGTTTGGAATCCGGCGGACAAGCCTTGTTCCCCTGCAATCCTAGAGCAAAGTGCGTGCACAATTGAACGCCGATTTGCTTTAACTCTTTGTTTCAGCGCGTCTTTGCGATTTTTGGGAATTCCATCTCATCGCAAAACGCATTAGGAAACGTCGTTTTTCTGGATGCTGCCCATCCGTACCCAGTTCGGCTTCGCTCTTCACGCTACACGATCGAGCATTGAACCTTCGGCCCTTCGCACATATTTTCGGAACAGGACGCAAGCAAGTTTGCAGGATGCCATGACCAGCCCCGTTTCCGTAAGCGACCGCGCTGCGCGCCGGATCGCCAAGATCCTTGAGAATGAACCTTCCGGCTCGATGCTGCGCATCAGCGTGGAGGGGGGCGGCTGCTCCGGCTTCCAATACAAATTCGTGTTCGACACCCAACGTCATCACGATGATTTGGCGATCGCCAAGGAAGGCGCCACGGTACTGATCGACGAGATGTCGCAGCACTATATGGAAGGCGCCGAGCTCGATTATGTCGAGGATCTGATCGGTTCCGCCTTCAAGATCAACAACCCGCAGGCCACTGCTGCTTGCGGCTGCGGCACGAGCTTCTCGGTGTAACATGGTGCGTATTGCCAGTTGGAACGTGAACTCCATCCGCCAAAGGCTTCCCCATCTGCTGGGTTGGTTGAAGGACGCCCAACCGGACGTCGTCTGCCTCCAGGAGATCAAATGCGTCGACGAGGCCTTTCCTGCCGCCGACATCGAGGCGCTGGGCTACAATGTCGCCGTCCACGGCCAGAAGACCTTCAATGGCGTGGCAATTCTCTCCAAACACCCGTTCGACGAAGTGAAAACGCGCCTGCCAGGCGACGAGGGTGACGAACAGGCCCGCTATATCGAGGCCGTAATCTCGACCGCCTCGGGAGCGCTGCGCGTCGCTTCGATCTACCTGCCCAACGGCAATCCGGTCGGCACGGAGAAATACCCTTACAAGCTCGGCTGGATGGAGCGCCTCAGGCTGCATATCGGCGGTCTGCTCGCGCTGGAAGAACCCTTCGTGATGGCGGGTGACTACAACATCATTCCGCAGGTGGCCGACGCCAAGAATCCGGCCGAATGGGTGAACGATGCCCTGTTCCTGCTGCAGAGCCGCTCCAAGTTCCGCGAATTACTGGCCTTGGGCCTGACTGATGCCTTCCGGGCCTGCGAGGATGCGCCAGGGCACTACACCTTCTGGGACTATCAGGCCGGCGGCTGGCAAAAGGACAACGGCATTCGCATCGATCATCTGCTGCTGTCGCCGCAAGCCGCCTCGCGCCTCCAGGGCTGCGCCATCGATAAGGCGATGCGCGGGCAGGAAAAGGCTTCCGACCACGTGCCGATTCGCTGCGATCTGGCCCTCTGACGGTCGAAGAACTCGTCGTCCAGTCGACGACCGGGGCGTCAGCCTCGCTGCTGCGGCGGGTTGAAAGTGGGGAAGTTGAAGCCCGGCCGCCTCTGGCCACGATTCTTGCCGCCCTCGCCGCCATAGCGTCCGCAGAGCTGAGCCCCGGCGCCGGTCTCGGCACAATGGGGCGAGAACACCACCGGCGGCCCGCCCCGGCGCGATCTACTTCCGGGGAAGATGGTGATGGTATCTCCCCGCCGTTTCAGAAGGGGACAACGCCGCTTGCGCTCCTCGTCGATCGAGAGCCCTTTCTGACGCGGACAGACCTCGATGACACCTTCCCAGATGGTGAAGCGTTCATAATTGTTGCTGATTTCAGCGGTGAAATTGGTCCCTCTCACGCCGATGCCGGCGAGCGGCGTCTGGATCCAATAAGCCTTCTTGGCGGAGAGACCGCTGGCAAAGCGAAACACCCCCTTCGACAGGCCGATCACCACATCCCTGGCCTGCCCGCCCGAATAGACGAAACGATCGAGCTTGGCCGATGACGAGGAGCCCAGCGCCAGACGCGTCTGGTCGAGGAATTTGATTTCAAGCGCGCCGGAAGGGCCAGTGCGCACAGTCTCGTCGCGATAGACCGCAATATCGACGCCGAGTTCCCCCGAAACCGTGCCGATGGCGGCGGGGGTGACGCCGACCGTATTGCCCACGGTCTCCGCTGCCGAAGCGGGCATGGCTGCAACCGCGCAGAGGGCGCCTAGTCCCAGGAGACGGAAGGTCAGGAAGCGCGATGAGGGCATGCCGGTAACCCGTTGGAGAGACTGTGGTCGTATCGTTCTTGCCGGGAAGCGGCACCCATTCTCCGGCACCTTCTCCAAGCGAACCGATTTGCAGGTGCCGATGCAATCTTCATCATGACGCATTCGCTTCCACGATCAAGAGGCGAGGGTTTTCGAATCTGCAACCGAATGGCCCGCCCGAAAACATCGAGATTGGGATAAATCACTGGCAGACTATGCCGAATTACTCCAGTAGTAAGCTTCGGGGCGGAGTGTGAGCGTGACATCGATATGCGGCTGAAGCGCTTCCTGGGATATCCGCTGGTGGTAGCCATACCCCTGCTGATCTTCAGTCTGCTGACCTTGCTGAGCCCGGCCCCGCTGCCTCGGCTGCAGGACATCGTCTTCGATACCTACCAGCGCTGGCACGCGAAAGGCAGGGACCCCGATTCGCCCGTGCGTATCGTGGTGATCGACGAGAAATCCCTCGCCGAGATCGGCCAGTTTCCCTGGCCGCGCAACGTGATTGCCGAACTCACGCGCAAGCTCGCCGATGCCGGAGCCGTCGTTATCGCGTATGATATCCTGTTCAGCGAAGCGGATCAGACCTCGCCTGGATTGCTCGTCAAGAAATTGCCGACCAGCGCCGAACGAGAAGCGTTGGAAAAGGCAATGTCTCCGTCCACTGCCTCCTATGATGTCATGTTCGCCCAGACCATGGAACAGACACCGGTCGTGCTCGGCGTGCTTGGAACCGATGTGGGGGAGCCGGTCAAAATCAAGAGCGGATACGGGCAATTGGGGGACGATCCGATCAATTTCGTTCAGGCCTTCCCCGCTGCCAAGATGCCGATTCCCGTGCTGTACGATGCTGCCAGGGGCGCCGGCACCATCAACTGGCTCCCAGATGGCGACAGCGTCATTCGCAAGGTGCCGACTTTCGTCGCCATCGGCGGCAAGATGGCGCCATCCCTGTCGATGGAAACAATTCGCGTCGCCATCGGGGCCGACACTTTCATGGTGCGCTCGTCCAATGCCAGCGGCGCGCCGGCCTTCGGCGTTCAAAGCGGCATCAACACCGTCAAGATCGGTGACGGCGATAGGGCCATCTTCATCGACACCGACAGCAACGGCGAAGTCCGACTGGTTGCCCGCCGCTCGGAGCCCTCGTCCTGGATCTCGGCTGCTTCCGTGCTGGACGGCACCTTCAATCCTGAGGACGTCAAGGATCACATCATCTTCGTGGGGGCCGTCGCCATCGGCCTGCGCGACCAGAGGACGACCTCTGTCGAACTGGCGCTCCCCGGTGTCGAGGTACACGCACAGATCGTCGAGCAGATTCTCGCCGGTGCCAGCCTGGTGCGGCCAGACTGGATGCGGGGTGTTGAAGCCTTCCTCATCATCTTGCTCGGCGTCCTGCTCGCCTGGATCTTGCGGCGCACCCGCAACATGCCGCTGGTTTCGACCGTTGCAGGCCTCTCCATCCCGATCATGATCGCCTGCTGGAGCTGGATTCTCTATGTGCGGCAGGGCGTGCTGTTCGATGCGGTGATGCCGGGCACGGGCATTCTCATCATTTTCCTCGCCGCCACGGTCTATCATTACCAGGAGGCCGAGCATCGGCGTGCGGAGGTGCGCAGCATGTTCGGCCGCTTCGTGACGCCGGCGGTGGTGGAGCGGCTGGTCGAAGCGCCGGATCGCATCGTGCTCGGCGGCGAGATCCGCGAACTCACCATCATGTTTTCCGACGTGCGCAATTTTACCGGCATCGCCGAGACGCAGTCGCCGGAAGGCGTGGTGTCGCTGATCCGGCGCATCCATACGCCGGCGACGGAGGCCGTTCTTCGCCATAGCGGCACTATCGACAAGTTCATCGGCGACGGCATGATGGCGTTCTGGAATGCGCCGCTCGACATGCCGAACCATGCGTCTCTTGCCTGCAAGGCCGCGTTGGATATCGCCATCATGGCGCGCGCTTTCCGTGATCCGCCGATCCAGATGGGCATCGGGTTGCATACGGGCGAAGCCTGCGTCGGCAATCTCGGTTCGGAGCAGCGGCTCGAATATTCGGCCCTCGGCGACGCGGTCAACCTCGCCTCGCGCCTGGAAGCCCTCACGAAGCTCTATGGCGTGGAGATTCTCGTCACCGAGGCCACCAGCCGCGCTGCCGCCGACATGCCTTTCCTGGAACTCGATCGTGCCATGGTGCGTGGCCGCCAGGGCGCCATCGGCCTCTTCGCCCTCCATACCGGCGAGGCGGACACCGCCTTCCTCCGGCTGCAAGGCGCCCAGGCGGAAATCCTGCCGCCCTATCGGGCCGGCGATTTCGTTGAAGCCCTCAGCCTATTGGAGAAGAATGCCTCGACCTACCAGGGAGGGTATCAGCGCCTCTATGACTATTACTCAAACCATTTCAAAAAGTTGATAGAAAATCCGAAACCCAATTGGCAGGGCGTGACCCAGCTTTGATCGCTGCACGTTCAACGCTGCCCGGTTCTACTTAGCCTCGAAAATACTGACATCCTGAGGATAGGGCTGCGATCCGATGAAGAGCGGATCTCAATGCGGATTGATATAATCCGCGGCGCCACATAACGCCCGAGGTCGCGTCTCACGCCTCCCCGAGCCGACGCATCGGATCAGGAATGATCCTTGAGGAACTGCGCCAGATAGGTCAGGCACATCTCGCGCTCGTCCGGCGTAGCCTTGGCGAAGGCATCGTCATACAGATCGATGATCCACTGATCACGCTCGCCATTGGCGCCGTCGCGCGCCAGAGTCAGATACATCAGGCCACGAGCGCCTTGGCGAGGCATGTCGCTTGCCGACAGCAGGAGATGGCCGAGCACGGCTTGGGCCTGGCGATGGCCTTTGTCGGCGGCCAAGCGCAACCAGCGGCCGGCCGTGATGGCATCGCGCTTTTGCACGGTATTGCCGTCGAGATAGATGCGGCCGAGATTATATTGCGCGTCGCTGTCACCGAAATAGGTGGCGGCATATTGGAACAGCTCGGTCGCGTGCCTGGGGTTGGGCTTCACCTCATTGGGGATGCCGGAAACATAATAGGAGCCGAGCGCGACGATCGCGCTGGAGACGAAGCGGGCCTGGGCGGTATCCGGGCTGTCCTCGCCATGGGCATCGACGATGGCCTGATAATAGTCGAATGCCTTCTTGTCGTCGCGAGGAACGCCATCCCCTTCCGAATACATGCGGGCGAGCTTCCACTGGGCCAAAGCATGGCCCTTGCTGGCGGCGAATTCCAGTGCCTGGGACGCTCCGGCGAGGTCACCGGCTTTATAGGCCTTGGTACCGTTGCGAAAGGCCTGCATCGGAGAAGGATCATCCGCCGGCGTCTTGGTGCCATCGAAAGCCTGTGCCCCCACGCAACCCAGGGACAGGAAAAGGCCGAGACCACCGGCGCCGAGAAGGCAGCGCAGCCAGGTCAAGGATTGGCCATGACGCGCCTGGACCCGGCCTGCGGATCCGCCAGCGTCCTGCCAGTCGGCCAAGAGAGAAATCTGGTTCATCGTGAAGGACATAGCCGACACTTCTGCCGATTCTTTGACCGATTCACGGCAGCTCTTATGCCAAAGCCGCAAAGTTGATGGCTTTTTCGCGACGGTGCCGACCGGCCAGCGGAATCCCCCGGGCACGTGGACACGACCACTGGCAAGTCCGGCGCTGTCCAATGCGTGTTCGCGAAAAGCTCTATCCAAGTTCGACCGCCACTTAAGCAACTCAACTATGTCCAGCACGCTGGAGATCTCTGGATGCTCCAAGGTGCGGGCTGAATTCAGCGGTCACTTTGTGGCAGGAACGCGGCCAAGTCGACGAGTGGGAGCCGTCAACGCAAGACTTCGAATCCGTGTTGCTCTATTGCCACACCGGACAGTGAAGCATTAACCATAGCATTTACGGACGCACGCGAGGATAGCGGGCCATCGCTTCCAGATCATCGAGGTCTATGGTGTTGCGCATATACTGCCTGGAAGCATCCCTGAAAGGTTGAAAGTCCCAAGAAGTCGCTTTCCCCGAGTTCAAGGCATCATCGACCACACGCCGGCGCCGCTGGCTGGCACGCACATCGGCATCAATAGCAGCGAGGTTCCAACGCGTTTCTATTTCCTTACGGAATCCCGCGACGATTTCGGCATGAGCCGGCGCCGCTGCGAGATTCGTCAATTCATCAGGGTCGACGGCAAGATCATAAAGCTGATCGGGATCGGCGGGCGAGTGCACGAATTTGAAGCTGCCGCGACGAAGCATCAGCAAGGGCGCGATGGCGCCTTCGGCAAGATATTCGCCACGGACTTCGTCATGCCCGCCTTCTCCGAGGCAATGCGGCACCAGGCTGGCCCCATCGATGCCGCTAAGCCCCGCAGCCGAGCCGGGCTCGGCCATATCCACCAGGGTCGGCAGGATGTCGACCAGCGACACGCTGGCAGCAACCCGGTGCGGCCGATAATGTTGAGGCGCGCTGATGATCAGTGGCACCCGGGCCGAGCCTTCGAACCAGCTCATCTTGTACCAGAGACCACGCTCGCCCAGCATTTCGCCGTGATCGCCGGTAAACAGAATGATCGTTTCCTTGTCGAGGCCCGTTGCTTCCAAGGCCTTGAGCAGCTTGCCGACATTGGCATCGACATAGGAAATCGCGCCGAAATAGGCATGTCGGGCATTGCGGATGTGCTGGTCGGTGATCTCGGCCTTGTCCATGTCGCAGACATGGCGCAGCCGCCGGGAATGCGGATCGAGCTCTTCGACCGGCACCGCATGGCGAGGCAAGGGAATCTCCTCGTTGCGATAGAGATCCCAATAGTCCTGCGTGATCGCATAGGGATCATGCGGATGGGTGAGCGAGGCCACCATGCAGAAGGGGCGCTTGTCGGGGCTGCGTACGTGCTCATAGAGGGCGCGCTCGGCCGCGAACACCACCTCATCGTCGAAATCGAGCTGGTTGGTGCGCACGCAAAGGCCGGCATCGGTAACCGAGGACATGTTGTGATACCAGCTCGGGCGCTCCTGCGGATGATCCCAGTCTGGCGTCCAGCCATAATCAGCCGGATAGATGTCGGTGGTCAGCCGCTCCTCGAAACCGTGAAGCTGGTCGGGCCCGCAGAAATGCATCTTGCCGGACAGCACCGTGCGGTAGCCCGCACGCCTGAGATAATGCGCCCAGGTCGGGATGTCGGCGCGGAACTCGGCGGCATTGTCGTAGACACCCGAGCGTGACGGCAATTGCCCGCTCATGAACACGGCGCGGGAGGGCGAACACAAGGGCGAATTGCAATAGGCGCTGTCGAACACCACGCCGCGCTCGGCCAGCCCCATAATGTTGGGCGCCTTGACGAGATCGAAGCCGTGCACCGGCAGGAAGGCCGGTGCGAGCTGGTCCACCATGATGATGAGAATATTGGGCTTGGACTGGGACATGACGGGCCTGACGCGCTGGGCTGGATTCGCAAAGGGGAATAACAATTGTCGGAATACATCGCGAGAAGACCTTGCTTGCATCCGACACGGGCTGGCCTCGGTGGCGCTTTTGGGCTTATAGGGACGGCCTCACTTCGGAAGACCGTCATGTCCCCTGCCCGCCTCACTACCCTGGCTTTCGATGCCGACGACACGCTCTGGCAGAACGAGCAATATTTCCGGACGGCCGAAGCGGAAGTGATCACCCTCCTGGCCGACTATGCCGACAAGGACACGCTGCTGGCGCATCTTCTGGAAGTCAGCAAGCGTAATGTCGTCAGCCATGGCTTCGGCATGAAGACTTTCACCTTCTCGATGATCGACACCGCCATCGACGTCAGCGGCGGCCGCGTGCCAGCGCCGGTGATCGGGCGAATCCTGGCGCTCGGCAAGGAAATCCTCAACCATCCGGTCGAACTGCTGCCGGGGGTCGCCGACACGCTGGAAAGCCTGGCGAGCACCTACCGGCTGGTCCTCATCACCAAGGGCGATCTGTTCCACCAGGAGAACAAGATCGCGCAATCGGGGCTGAGGGGGTTGTTCGAGGCCGTCGAGATCGTCAGCGAGAAGAGCGCCGACACCTATGCGCAGGCCTTCGCCCGGCATGGCGAAGGCCCCCAGGCCAGCATGATGATCGGCAATTCGCTGAAGTCCGACGTGATTCCAGCGCTTCGGGTCGGGAGTTGGGGCGTCTATGTCCCCCATCCCCTGACCTGGGCCTTCGAACATGCGGAAGCGCCGCTGCACGAGCCGCGTTTTCGCGAGATCGAAACGCTGACGCAGACGACCGACCTGATCCAGGCACTCAAGGATTAGAAGTCGCGCATAATGCCAAGCCTCGAAAATGCTGAGGCATTCTCGGCTTGAACAGCAGACGATTTTCGACACCAAATCAAAGATCTGGCGAAAATCAGAAGGAACCGAGACTCATTGAAAATGCCTCCCGGTATGAGACGTAGTCACGCCGGCCGATAGATCTGCACCACCGAGCCCCCCGGAAAGGCTGTCGAGCTGATCGGTTTGAGGCGCCTTGGCGGGACGACGTCGGAAAAGATCGGCAAGCCCTTGCCGAGAACCAGCGGATGCACCACCAGGGAGTATTGATCGATCAAATCCTGGGCGATGAGACTGCGCGCCAAGGCGGCACCGCCATGGGCGATGATCGGCTTGCCGTCGCCGGCCTTCATCCTGGCGATCTCGTCAGCCAGATCGCCGCCGGCCACATAAGCCTCACCCCAACTTTCCGCACCATGCTGCAGCCGTTCCGAATGAGTGCCGCCTACGTTAGATTGGGTTTCAACCACCTTCAGGATCGCCGGCCCCTGGCCTGAGAAGACGGCCTTGGGAATCTGATTCATCGGCGGTGCGAACACGCTGGTGGACGTCGGCCAATAGGCCGCCATGGTCTGAAAGGTACGGCTGCCCATGATGTGCAGGCTGGCGTTCCTGACATTCTCCAACTTCCAGGCGATGGCCTCCTGATCGCCGTCGAATATCCATTCGAGTTCGCCCTCAGGGCCGCAGACAAAGCCATCGAGCGACATGGTCATCGTCAGGATCAATTCTCTCATCGCGTTCTCCTCGCGCCAATCCGTCCCAAGGACGTGCGAGATCAAGCGGTTCCGACAAGGAGCGCCGATTTGGGGCTCAGTAGCCGATGGCAAGCCCATCCTTTCTCGGATCGGAGCCACCTGTCAGCGTTCCCCTGTCCCAATCGATGAGAACCATCTGCCCGCCACCGAGTGGCTCCTCGGCCGGGCCAACCTTGTGACCGCGCGCCTCCAGCGCGCGGAGCGTAGCTACCGGAACGCCCCGCTCGGCAACGAGCTCGCCCTTCTGGTAGAAAACCCGCGGCAGGTCGATCGCGGCCTGGGGATCCATGCCGTAATCGAGCAGATTGCTTAGCACATGGACATTGCCGAAGGGCTGGTAGTCGCCTCCCATAACACCAAAGGGCGCGATCACACGGCCATTGCGTGTCGCCATGCCGGGCATGATGGTATGGAGGGGGCGCTTGCGTGGCGCGATGCAGTTTGGATGGCTGCGATCGACACGAAATCCCTTGCCGCGGTTCTGCAGGACAATACCCGATTTCGGGCCGACCAGACCGCTGCCGAAGGAGTGATAGGTCGAGTTGATGAAGCTGACCGCATTCCGATCGCGATCCACGACCGAGAGATAGACGGTATCCGACGGTTCCATCACCGCTGCCGGCAGTTCGCGGTTGGCAAGGTCCGAATCGATCCTGCGTCTCAAAGCATCGGCATAGGTTGGCGCCAGCAAGGCGTCGACGGGGACGTCAGCATGATCGGGATCGGCGATCAACTCGTCCCGGATCCGGTAGGCGAGGCGCCCGGCTTCGACCTCCAGATGCAGCCGCTCAGGCCCCAGCGGATCGAGCCCGGCCAGATCGAAACCAGACAGCAGGTTGAGCATCACCAGGGCTGTCAGCCCCTGATTGCTCGGCGGCATCTGCCAGATATCGACACCGCGATAGGTGGTTCTGACAGGCTCGACGTAACCGCCCCCGGCGGCAGCGAAGTCGTCGAGCGTGTGCAGCCCTCCCTTGCTGCGCAGATGGGCAACCAGATCCTCGGCGAGCTCTCCCTCGTAGAAAACTTCCCGCCCCCCGGTTGCGATGAGGCGCAGGCTCCGGGCAAGCTCGGGTTGGCGATGGACATCGCCGGCCCTTGGGACGAAACCGCCAGGCAGAAAGATGCGGGCCGCCGTAGTATCTTGCGCCAACAGGTCCTTGGCCTCTTGCCAATCGGCCTCGACACGGTCGTGAATCACATAGCCGGCCTCGGCATAGTGGATGGCAGGAGCGAGCACGCGCGCGAGCGGAGTGCGGCCGTGATCGGCCGAAAGACGGCACCAGGCATCGATCGCGCCAGGAATGGTGACGGCATGCGGGCTATCGGCCGGTATCTCCGTGAAACCTCGACCCTCGTACCAGTCGATGGTTGCGGCCTCGGGCGCCTGGCCGGCCCCATTATAAGCAAGCACCGGCCCCTCTCCGCCGGGCACGTAGAGGCAGAAACAGTCACCCCCAATTCCCGTCGACTGCGGCTCCACCACCGCCAGGACGGCAGACGCGCAGATTGCCGCGTCGATGGCATTGCCCCCTTCCTGCAGCAAGGTCAGAGCGGCTGCGCTGGCCAACGGATGGGACGTCGCGACCATTGCGTCCATGGCACGGACGGGTGAGCGGCCCGGAAGCTGAAAATCCCTCATGGTGCTTCTTCCTGAAATGCGTTGCGCACAAGATCGGTCGACAGGTCGTCGCCATCGCCGGCGTCTGCGTCGGCATGTTCCAGCAGCAAGGCATGCTGGACCGAGCGCAGATGCCGCCGCATGGCCGCTTCGGCGGCTGGTGGGTCATGCCGAGCGATGGCATCGACGATCTGGCGATGATGAAGCGTGAGTTCTTCGAAACGCTCTGCCGTTGTGGGATCGTTGCGCAAGCGTCGCCACGCTCCCTCCTCCCGCACGGCGTTCAGGCTGTCGAACACGGCGAGGGCAAGGGCATTGTGCGTGGCCTCCGCAATGGCCCGATGCAGGCGGACATCCCAGATGTCCCAGGTCGCGGCATCGCGGGCGGCGGCGCTCTTATCGAGGAGATAACGCAGATTGTCGATATCCATGCGGCTCGCCCGCGTGGCGGCAACCCTGGCATAGGTAGGCTCCGTCCAGAGGCAGAGATCCATAAGTTCGGCCGGGCTGGTGCTGGCGGTGATCAGCGACATGCCCAGTTCCCGCTCGGGCGGCCGGGTGCCCACGAAGGTGCCCTTGCCGACATGTCGCCACAGGCGTCCCTCGGCCTCCAATTGCTCAAGACCATAGCGGAGCGCCCGGCGGCTCAGGCCGAGCTGATGCATCAGGTCACGCTCTGGCGGCAAGCGGCTTCCAGGAGGATAGACACCCCCGTTCAGCAGGCTGCGGAGGCTTTGGGCGGCTTGTTGTTTGCTATTCATTTTGAAACCAATTCAAATATTGGTTCCATAGCTTAGTATCGATTTTCTCGAAATGTCCATGCGATTTTTCTTGCTGGCATGCCAATGTTATGTCCCAATATCGGTATCAATAATAAAATTGGTTCCATATCGGGACCAGGAACAAGTCACCCCGGAGCACCACCATGCGCGCATTCCGTGCCGTACTGCCTCGTCTTCGCCCTGACCTTGCTTTCCTGTCGGTTGCCCTCGCGGCGGCGAGCATCGCCACCCCAACCCTGGCGCAGCCCATCGAACCGCCGGCAGCCATCGCCGAAGCCAAGAAGATGGTGATCTGTGCCGATATCGGATCGCCGCCCCTATCCTTCTACAAGGACGACGGGTCGCTGACGGGAGCGGAGATCGAACTCGGCAATGCCATCGCCAAGCAATTGGGCGTCAGCGCTGAATGGAAGCAGGTGCAGTTCGACGGCATCATCCCCGCTTTGATCGCCAAGCAGTGCGACGTGATCATGTCCGAGCTCTATGACAAGCCCAAGCGCCGCGAAGTCGTCGATTTCGTCGACTATCTCGCCTCCAGCCAGTCGCTTGTGGTGCTGAAAGGCAATTCGAGCCATATCACCGGGCTCGCCGATCTCTCCGGCAAGAAAGTTGCGGTCGAGAACGGCACCACGATCCAGTCCCTGGTCGACGAGGAAAACAAGAAGCTCGCCGGCGAAGGCAGGGCACAGGCACAGGTCGTCGTCTTTCCCAAGGATACCGATGCTTTTCAGGCCCTGCGCATCGGCCAGGTCGATGCCTATGGCACCACGATCAAGACGGCCGGCTACTACTTCAAGCAGGCACCCGATCTTTTCGAACTGGGGGGCCAGCCCTTCGCCCAGGCCATCATCGGCGCCGCCTTCAGGAAGGACGACACCGATCTGCAGAAGGCTTTCACCCTGGGGCTCGAGGCCGTGCGCAAGGACGGCACTTACCTGAAGATCCTGCAAAGCTGGGGTATCGAACGCGACGCCTTGTGAGGTCCTGCCATGAACTTCAACTGGGCCTTCTTCTTTCACTATCTGCTCGAACCCTCCAGCATCTATCTGCACGGCCTCTGGCTGACGCTCAGCATCAGCATCGTCGCGCAGATCGTCGGCACCACCCTCGGCCTGTTCGTGGCCCTGGGGCGGCTGTCGTCCTGGCGGGTCCTGCAGGCGATCACCTCCTTCTATGTCTGGGTGATGCGCGGCACGCCGCTGCTGGTGCAGATCGTGTTCATCTACACCGCCCTTGCCGCCGCCGGCGTACTGCGCTTTCACGACATCGATCTCGGCTTCATGATCCTGCCGGGCAATGTTCAGGCGGGTATCATCGCCCTCAGCCTGAACGAAGCGGCCTATATGGGCGAGATCATTCGCGCCGGCATCACCTCGATCGATCGCGGGCAGACGGAGGCGGCCAAATCGCTCGGCATGACGCCGGCCAAGCTCCTGCGGCGCATCATCCTGCCACAGGCCGCGCGGGTCATCATTCCGCCGCTCGGCAACAATTTCAACGGCATGCTGAAGAGCACGACGCTGCTCAGCGTCATCGGCGTGCCCGAACTGCTGCTGGCAACCCAGATGGTGACGTCGGCAACCTTCCGTGTCTTCGAACTCTATTCGGTTGTCGCGCTCTATTACCTCTCGCTCACCACCCTCTGGGGCCTCCTCCAACGCTATATCGAGGCTCGTTTCAGCACGCCCTTTGCCGAGACGCGCAGCAGGGCGCCGCGCCGACGGCTTCTGACCGGCCTGTTCGGAGCCAACCCATGAGCGATACAGACATCCAATGGACGGTCGAGGCCGAGGGCGTCGAGAAATGGTTCGGCCCGATGCAGGTGCTCAAGGGCGTCTCGCTCAACGTCAGGCGCGGAGAGGTCGTCGTCATCGTCGGCGCCTCCGGGTCGGGCAAGACCACTTTCGTGCGCTGCATCAACCATTTGGAGAAGATCCAGAACGGCCGCATCCGTGTGAACGGCCATCTCATCGGCTACCGCGAAAAGAAAGGACGCCTCGTCGAAGACAGCGAGCGCAACATCGCCCGGCAACGCCGCGACATCGGCATGGTCTTCCAGCGCTTCAACCTGTTCCCGCATCTGAGTGCACTGGGCAACATCATCGAAGCACCGACGCAGGTGCTGGGCATCGACCCGGCGACGGCCCGCCGCGAAGCGGAGGCGCTGCTGGCCCGTGTGGGCCTCAAGGACAAGGCGGATGCCTATCCTGCCCAGCTCTCGGGCGGCCAACAGCAGCGCGTGGCTATCGCACGGGCGCTGGCGATGAAGCCGACATTGATGCTGTTCGACGAACCGACCAGCGCACTCGATCCCGAAATGGTCGGCGAAGTGCTGGAAGTCATGAAGGAGCTCGCCCGCGACGGCATGACCATGATCGTCGTTACCCATGAAATGGGCTTTGCCCGCGAGGTCGCCGACCGCGTGGTGATGATGGATGACGGCCTCGTCGTGGAGGAGGCATCGCCCGAAACCTTCTTCACGGCACCACGATCGGAGCGCTCGAAGGCCTTCCTGGCCCGCGTGTCGGGGGCCGGCGGCCGATCGCCCTGACCGGCCGACAGGCGTAGTGGTGATACGGCGTACCGATCCGGAGATCGGCACGCCGTATCGATTACAGGCCGGCCAGAGCGTCCTGCAGCTTGGCGCGGCGGGCCGTGGCTTCATCGAGACGCTCGCGATTTTCCTCGATCACCTCTTCCTTGGCCCGGGCGATGAAGTCGGGATTGCCGAGCTTGGCGTTGATCTTGGTGATCTCGCCGTCGATCTTGTCGGTTTCCTTCTTCAGGCGCGCCTTCTCGGCCTCGATGTCGACCACGCCTTCCAGGGCCAGGGCCGCCACGGCGCCGCGGGCGATGATCTGCACCGAGCCCTTCGGAGCCGATGGCGCAAAGCCGATCTCGCTGATCCGGGCCAGGCGCTTGAGCGTCTCGCCATGGGCGGCGACGCGTGCCTCGATGGCCTTGGAGGCGTTCACCATGACCAGGGGCACCTGGGCGCCGCCGGGCACGCCGACCTCGGTACGGATCGAGCGGATCTCGGTAACGAGATCGACCAGCCAGCCGATTTCCTCATCCGCCGCTGCATCGAGCAGGCCGCCAAGGTCAGGCCACGCGGTCAGGGCCGCCATCTGCTCACGCGGAACCGGTCCCGTCGTCACCGACCAGAGCTCCTCGGTCATGAAGGGCATGAAGGGATGCAGCAGGAGCGTGGACTGGTCGAGGATGAAGGCGACCATGGCGCGCGTTTCGGCCCGCGCCGCCTCGTCCTCGCCCTCGATGATCGGCTTGGCAAGCTCGACATACCAGTCGCACACCACGTTCCAGATGAAGCGATAAACCGCGCTGGCAGCATCGTTGAAACGATAGGCCTCGATGGCACGCTGGATTTCACCGACGGCCTTCTCCGCTTCGCCGGCAATCCAGCGATTGAGGGCGATCTTCGCCGATTTCGGATCGAATGACGGATCGCGCACGCAGCCCTTCATCTCGGCAAAGCGTGTGGCGTTCCACAGCTTGGTGCCGAAATTGCGATAGCCCTTGACGCGGTCGATCGACAGCTTGATGTCACGGCCGGGTGCGGCCATCGCGGCCAGGAAGAAGCGCAAGGCGTCGGCACCATAGCGCTCGATGCCATTCGGATAGGCCTTGCGGGTCTCCGAAGTAACGTGTGCGACATCGGCCTTGTTGGCGAGCGCCGCAGTACGCTTGGCGATGAGGGCATCGAGTTCGACACCGTCGATGATATCCAGGGGGTCCATGACGTTCCCCTTGGATTTCGACATCTTGGCGCCCTTCTCGTCACGCACGAGGGCGTGGAGATAGACATCCTTGAAGGGCACGTCGTTCTGGGTGAACAGGCCTGTCATCATCATGCGGGCAACCCAGAAGAAGATGATGTCGAAGCCGGTCACCACCACGGAGGTCGGGTAATATCTGGCGAGATCCGCCGTCTTGTCCGGCCAACCGAAGGTCGAATAGGGCCACAGCGCCGAGGAAAACCAGGTGTCGAGCACATCCTCGTCGCGGGTGATCGCCGCGCCGGCACCCCATTTGGCATCGGCCTTGGCGCGCGCTTCTTTTTCGTCGCGGGCGATGACGTAACCTCCATCAGGCCCGTACCAGGCCGGGATCTGGTGGCCCCACCAGAGCTGGCGCGACACGCACCAGGGCTGGATGTTCTCCAGCCAGTCGAAGAAGGTCTTTTCCCAGTTCTGCGGTACGAAGCGCGTCTGGCCGCGACGCACCGCCGCCAGGGCTTCCTCGGCGAGCGGACGCACGTTCAGATACCACTGGTCGGTAAGCCAGGGCTCGATCGGCACGCCCGAGCGGTCGCCATGCGGCACCTGGTGCTTGTGCTTCTCGATCTCGACCAGGCGGCCGGCCGCTTCCATGTCCGCGACGATGCGCTTGCGCGCCTCGAAACGCTCCAGGCCGCGATAGGCTTCCGGCGCGTTGTCGTTGATATGCGCCTCGGCCGTGAGGATGTTGATCACCTCGAGGTTGTGCCGCCTGCCGACTTCGAAATCGTTGAAGTCGTGCGCGGGCGTGATCTTCACCGCGCCGGTACCCTTCTCGGGATCGGAATATTCGTCGGCGACGATCGGAATCAACCGGCCGACCAGCGGCAGCCGCACCATCTTGCCAACAAGATGGGTGTAGCGTTCATCGGTGGGATGCACCGCCACGGCGGTATCGCCGAGCATGGTTTCGGGGCGGGTGGTGGCGACGGTGATGGTCTCGCCCGTTTCCTGGCCCGCCTCGTCCACCACCGGGTAGGCGAAGTGCCACAGACTGCCATTCACCTCGATCTGCTCGACTTCGATGTCGGAGATCGCGGTGAGCAGCTTGGGATCCCAGCTGACCAGGCGCTTGTCCTTATAGATCAGACCGGCTTCGTTCATCCGCACGAAGATCTCGATCACCGCCTTGGACAGGCCCTCGTCCATGGTGAAGCGCTCGCGCGACCAGTCGCAGGAAGCGCCCAGGCGCTTGAGCTGCTTGACGATGGTTCCTCCCGATTCTTCCTTCCAGGCCCAGACACGCTCAAGAAATTTCTCGCGTCCGATCTCGCGCCGATGAATCTGGCGCTCCTGGAGCTGGCGTTCGACCACCATCTGGGTGGCGATGCCGGCATGGTCGGTGCCGGGCTGCCAGAGCACGTCCTTGCCGCGCATGCGCTCGAAGCGGCAGAGGATATCCTGCAACGTATTGTTGAGCGCATGGCCCATATGGAGCGAGCCGGTGACATTCGGCGGCGGAATCACGATCGAATAGGGTGCGGCGCCGGCCCGATCGGGCCGGCCTGCACGGAAAGCCTGTGCCTCTTCCCAGGCCGCGGACACGCGCGGCTCGACGCTGGCGGGGTCAAAGGTGGTCTCGATCATGATCTTCTTTCAAGGCAGGTCAGCTAGCGTGGGCAGCGGGCACAGGCGCCGGCATCTCCGTGATTCGGCCTGCCGGCACGCCGATGAGCAAGCAACCCACGCAATTCACGGCCGGTAGTGGCAGAAACGAACCCTTAAAGTCAACGAAACAAGCGCTTAAGCCACTACGCGCGGGTACATTCCGGCATTTCCCCACGCAATGCGCTCCTCAAGGCCCCCGTCGCCCTCCGCCCTGATACGGGCCCTCATGCCTGGGGTTTGGCCGACTTGTGACAACAAAATGGAAAGCCTCTCCTTCTACATCATGAAGTCGTCACGATTCTTCGGTTGAAGGCCGACGGCTCGGGTGTGGGATGGTCGGGGAACGACGTCGCGAATACACCCGCCAGTTGTTGCCGGCGACCGTATAACCTATGGTGCCCCGATGAAGACTAGACGCTTCCTCCCAAGGGACGTGGTGCCGTTCCTTGCCCAGCCACACCTATTGCGCCTGCCGAAAGCGCGTTAAGAAGACCATGAACAGACGCGACTTCTTGAAATTTGCTTCCATTGCCGCCGGTGTGCTGGCTGCCCCCCAGGGGGCTCGGGCTGCGATCGACGCCCCCGGTCTGAAGGAAGGCGAGGTCTTCTCTCGGGACAAGCTCCTGGACTATGCCCGCAATCTTGCGAAGGCTCCCTATCAGGCGCCGGACGCCGCGCTGCCCTCCTCCCTGCAAAATCTGGATTACGAGCAATATGTCTCGATCCGATTCCGGCCTGATCGGGGCATCTGGAGTCAGGATCGCCGCGGCTTCGTGATCGAGCCCCTGCATCGGGGCTTCATCTATGCCGCCCCGGTCGACCTGTTCACCGTCGAGGACGGCCGCGTCCTGATCGTGCCCTATGAGCCGGCGATGTTCGACTTCGGCAAGATCACGCCGCCTCCGCCCGATTCCAAACTCGGCTTTTCGGGCTTTCGGCTGAAGGCGCCGATCGACATGCCCAGTCGGCTCGACGATTTCGCCATCTTCCAGGGGGCGAGCTATTTCCGCGCCATCGCCAAGAACCAAGTCTATGGCGCAGCGGCGCGCGGACTGGCAATCAATACCGGCGAATCCAGCGGCGAGGAGTTTCCCTTCTTCCGGGCTTTCTGGATCGAACGTCCGCCCCAGAACGCAGAGAATCTGGTGGTGCATGCCCTGCTTGATTCGGAAGCGGCAACGGGCGCGTTCCACCTGACGCTTCATCCGGGCGAGATCACCACCATCGATGTCGAGACGACGATTTTCCCGCGCGCCAAGATCGAGCATGTCGGCATCGCGCCGCTGAATTCGATGTTTCTGTTCGGCTCCAACGACCGCAAGGGCGCCGACGACGTGCGCGTTGCCGTCCACGCTTCCTCCGGGCTGCAGATGTTGTCGGGTGGCGGGGAATGGATCTGGCGCCCGCTGCAGAACCCGGAGACGCTGCAGATCTCGGCTTTCGTCGACAAGACCCCTCGTGGCTTTGGCCTGCTGCAGCGGGGTCGCGATCCGGCCGATTACGAAGACAGCCGGCATCATTTCGAAATGCAGCCGAGCGTATGGATCACCCCTAAGGGCGATTGGGGGGAAGGATCGATCCAACTGGTGGAAATCCCGACCGACCAGGAAATCCACGACAACATCATCACCTATTGGCGGCCGAAGGATGCCCTCGAGGCGGGCAAGGACTATTCCTTCGCTTATCGCACCAATTGGTGCCAGATTCCGCCCGATCGGCCGCCGATGACCCTGGTACGCGCGACGCGGATAGGAGCCCTGGGTTCCAAGCGGCGTCTGTTCGTGATCGACTTCCAGGGTGATCTGTTCGCCAATGCCGACAACCTCAACGGCGTCACGCCCGAGGTCACCGTCAATCCCGGTAAGCTGAGCGATGTCAGTTTGACTCTGGAAACGGAGCGGCGCATCGGTCGCCTGAGTTTCGGCCTCGACCCGAGCAGCGAAACCTATTCGGAAATGCGTGCCGTGCTGGTTAAGGACGGCAAGCCTGTGAGTGAGACATGGCTGTATCGATGGACACCGTAGAGGAACACACCGGCGGCACCCACCCGACCTCGTCGCAGGAGTGGGTTTTTCAGCGCTCCGCCATGCCGGACGAGAATCGGCTGGAGATGCCTGTGCAGTCGCTGACCAAGTGGTCGCGCTCGGAACGCCGCTCCTGGATCCATCCGGCCCTGCATCACGGCTCCTGGCTCATCCGCCTGTTCGTCTTCGGCGGGATGTTGGCGCTCACCGCTTTCGGCGCCTTCGAAATGTACAAGGTCGTCGAAGTCGGCGGGGTCACCTTCCTCGAATGGGCCTTGGTCTGCCTGTTCGTGCTCAACTTCTCCTGGATCGCCCTCGCCTTCACCGCGGGCGTTGCGGGCTTCGTCTATCTGCTCTTCCACCGGCGCACCACCCAGCCCCTGCCCCAGCAGTTGAGCACGCGCACCGCCGTGCTGATGCCGATCTACAACGAGGCGCCGAGCCGCGTTTTCGGCGCGATGCAGGCCATCATCGAATCGGTGGAACAGACCGGCCTCGGCCGCGCCTTCGACTATTTCTTCGTCTCCGACACCACCGATCCGAATGTGTGGATCGCCGAGGAGCGTGCCTTCCTGGCGATGCGCAAGCGGCTGGGGCTCGATATCCAGCTCTGGTACCACCATCGCCAGCGCAACACGAACCGCAAGGCGGGCAATATCGCCAATTGGGTCACGCGCTGGGGCGGCTCCTATGAGCATATGCTGGTGCTCGACGCCGACAGCCTGATGACGGGTTCCTCCGTCGTGCAACTGGCGGCTGCCATGGAGCGTGACCCGGATGCCGGTATCATCCAGACGCTGCCGCTGATCATCAACCGCAACACCCTGTTCGCGCGCATCCAGCAGTTTGCCGCCCGTACCTATGGCCCGGTGATCGCCGAAGGCCTGTCGCTCTGGATGGGGCATGACGGCAATTATTGGGGCCATAATGCCATCATCCGCACCAAGGCCTTCGCGGCGCATTGCGGCATGCCGGATCTGTCTGGCCGTCCGCCCTTCGGCGGCCATATCCTCAGCCATGATTTCGTCGAAGCGGCGCTGATCCGCCGGGCCGGCTATGCCGTCTACATGCTCAACGACATCACGGGATCCTACGAAGAAAGCCCACCCTCGCTGATCGACCTGTCGGCGCGCGACCGCCGCTGGTGCCAGGGCAACCTGCAGCATGCACGTGTGATCGGCTCCAAGGGTTTCCACCCCTGTACGCGCCAGCACTTCGCCAATGGCATCTTCTCCTATCTGGCAAGCCCGCTTTGGCTGCTCCAACTGCTGGTCGGCCTGACCATCGCACTGCAGGCCCATTTCATCCGGCGCGAATATTTCACCGACGAGTTCTCGCTCTTCCCGACCTGGCCGGTGTTCAACGCCGAACTCGCTCTGGCGTTGTTCGGCGGCACCATGGGCATCCTGCTCGCGCCAAAGATCTTCGGCCTGATCATCATGCTGCTCGACGGCCCCAACCGCCGGGCGAGCGGGGGCGGCATCAGGCTGACCCTCTCGGTGCTGCTCGAGATCATTCTTTCCGCCTTGCTCGCCCCGGTCATGATGCTGATCCAGTCGGGTGCCGTATTCGAAATTCTGGTCGGGCGCGATTCGGGCTGGAAGCCGCAGCGCCGCGACGACGGCTCGATCCCCTTCCGTGACATCGTCAAGCGCCACCGCTCGCATACGGTTCTGGGTGCCTTTGCCGGTGTTGCCGCTTATGTGATCTCGCCCTATCTGTTCACCTGGATGTCGCCGACCATCATCGGTCTGCTGCTCGCCATCCCGCTTTCGTGGGCCTCGGGCCAACTCGCACTCGGCCTGTGGCTGCGTCGCCACGGCTTCCTGGCGACGCCGGAGGAGACGCATCCGCCGGAGGTGGCGACCCGTGCCAACGAGCTGAGCACCGAACTTGCCGCCGTCGGCGAGGACGACAGCGATGCCATCGAGGTCGTCTATCGGGATGCGGGTTTCCGGGCGCTGCACGAGACCATGTTGCCGACCATGGGCTCCCGCGAGCGCGGGCGCTTCGAGCAGGATCGCGTGATGGCGCAGGCCAAGATCGCCGAGGCCGCCTCGATCGAGGAAGCGGCCAAATGGCTGAATTCGAAGGAACGCTTCGTGGCACTCCATGACCGCAGCCTGATCGCCAACCTGTCCCGCCTGCACGAGCCGGCCAGGGTCGAACCAGCCTAAGGATCGTGCCGTTCGCTTAAGGTTCGTCGCCGGAGTTTGCGTGACCTTTGTCATTGCCGGGCCTGCTCGGCAATCCGGCTCCGCCGGCGGGAGCTACTTCTGGGATAGCCACATCAAGGCCGGCTACGACAAATTGGCGCGTTTCCCGCTCGGGTGAGCGACATCGGGCTTAAGGCTCGCGCCACAAAAGAGGCAACGTTAAGGACCGACGGTTTCGCCACTTAAGCCGGGTTCAGGCTGCAGGTCCTCCTGGAGACGCGATTTCAGTCGGTTCTCCTGGCGCTTCTTCGCATAGGGCGTGCTGCGGTCCGCCGTTCCCTGCACCAGCGGGTCGTTGCGCTCATCGATGACGGCGATGGCATCATCGGTATAGGGAAACAGATCCTGGCGTCCCCAGGCCCGCCAGGCCTTGGCCACGCTCAGACGCAGCCGGCCATAGGTATAGGCATAAGCTGCCATCGTGCGCGCAAAGCGCCAGGCATAGCGGGCATAGAAGCGCAGCGGGTTTTCGAGCGGCAGCCCATGACGCCGTTCGTGGCGGTCGATGATGCGCCCGAGGCCGAACTCGGCGAAGGCAACACCTTCCCGCCGCGGGCCTTCGCGATAGGCGATCAAATTATAGAGCGTGGTCAGCCGCATGCCGTTCTTGAGCTGCACCCTGCGCTTGAACACCCGCTCCATGTGCTCGAAATCATAATAGCGCCGGCTGGCTTCGTGGAAGACGGCATCGAGTTCGGCGTCGCTCATCTTGGGATGATGGGTGACGCGATGGTTCAGGTCGTATTTGTTGAAGTCCGGATCCATCCATATCCCGGCGTCCTTCATGCGCTTGTGATCCTCGCTGCCGGGCAGAGGCGTCAGGATGTTGAAGTAGAGCACGTCGATGGCTAATTCCCGCTTGATCAGATCGACGTCACGCAGGATCGATTCCCGGGTATCGGCGGGAAAGCCGATGATGTAGCCGCAACTGATCACCACGGGATGGCGCTTCCACGCCAGCACCATCTCGCGATATTCCTCGATGCGGTTCTGGCGTTTCTTGGCCGCTTCGAGATTGTCCGGGTTGATGTTTTCGAGCCCGATGAAGATCAGCCGAACGCCGGCCCGCACCACCTTGTCGATGAAACCGGGAATGCGATGGGCCATGGTGTCGACCTGGATCAACAGCCGAGCTTCCACCCCCTCGCGCTCGCGCAATTCGATCAGCCGGTCGCAATAGGCCTCCCAATTGCGGTTGCGGGCAAAATTGTCGTCGGTCACGAAAAACTTGCTGACACCCTCCCTGGCATTCAGCCGGATGATGGCCTCCAGCTCGTCCGCCGTACGGAAACGGCTCTTGCGCCCCTGGACGTTGATGATGGTGCAGAAGGAGCATTCGAACGGGCAGCCTCGGCCAAGATCGAAGCTCGACCAATGGGTGAAGGAACGCCGTACGATCGGCCCGGGCAACAGCGGCACCGGCACGTTTTGCAGGCCAGGTTGGTCCTTCAGATGATTGTAGAGCGGCTTCAGTGTGCCGGCCAAGGCATCGCGCAGAACGGCGTCGAGGCAATCGGGCTCGGCCTCTCCCGCGAACTGGCTGACGCCGAGCTCCCGCGCCAGGGTCAGCTCCTCGGCATCCTCGCCGAGCGTGGCGATGCAACCCGACACATGAAAGCCACCAAGGCAGACCGGCACGCCGGCGGCTCGCAACGGCCGCGCAATATCCATCGCCCGCGGATATTGGTTGGTCTGCACGCCGACCAGCATGACGATGGCCTGCGCTCCGTCAGTCTGATGGCTTCTCAGAATGGCTGGAATGTCGACACGCGTGTTGGTCTCGTCAATGGCGTGGACCCGGGCCACGACATCAGGGCCGAAGACCTGCCGGGATATCGCATCTTCCACCAGGGCCCAGACACAGGCGAGAGAATTGGATGGAATGGCCGAGCGTATCCAGCGAATGGGATAGCCGTCATCGTCATATCGCGTGGCCTTGATCAGCCAGATATCGACATGACGCGCCCGGTCCCCCGGCCGGACGCCTAGTCTACCCGCCCCTGCAAATGCCTGCCCCCGCATGCCATATGCCTCAAGGTATATTATTACTTTTTTGTAGAGGTTTCTATTCCCAGAGCAAGATGATTTTTGCGTAGTGCCTCGCTAGGCGATGCGTTGTGGCAGCGTTTTACATGAATGCGGGTTCGCAGGATCGTAAGAACCGGCCCGCGGACACCGGTCAACAAGTAGTAAGACGGCGAACCTCTGCATACCTGCGATAGTGGAGTACCTCCAAAGACTGGCGGGCAGGCACCCCCTCCTCGCCACGATGTCTTGGCAGGCCGGAACCAATTGACACGATGGCCCGGCGAAGCCGCACAGCCGTGTCGTGCCGGCCAGAACCATGATCGCAGGAGGTTGCTGACATTGCGGAGAAACAGCCGCGCCGCCTCAGCCTCCCCGGGCATGCGCCCACACGGGAAACGGACCGTGCCCTGGCCGGCTTTTCTGGCCGTACTGCCCCGCAAAGCCGGCCGCGTTGCCTTGCGCCGGCCCTGCTCCGTCGTTTCCTCACGGGCTGCTGCCCGCCTACGCCCCGACGCCGAGCGATTTCAGCTTGCGATGCAGGGCCGAACGCTCCATGCCGACGAACTCGGCCGTGCGGGAGATGTTGCCGCCGAAACGATTGATCTGCGCGATCAGATATTCGCGCTCGAACAATTCGCGCGCATCGCGCAATTGCAAGCCCATCAACTGCTCGCCCCCCTGCCCGTTCGGGCGGGTTGGCATCAGCGCCCCGATTTCCGGCGGTAGCATTTCGGCGGAGATGATGGCATCGGGATCGCCGCCCACCAGGATCATCAGCCGCTCGATATTGTTGCGAAGCTGGCGAACATTGCCGGGCCATTCATGCGACTGCAGCACCGCCATGGCGTCGGGGCCGACCACGCGCCGTGGCAGGCCGGTCGCCTGGGCGATCTGTCCCTGGAAATAATCCACGAGTTCCGGAATGTCCTCGCGGCGTTCCGACAGGCCGGGGACACGGATCGGCACCACGGAAAGACGATGCAGCAGATCCTCGCGGAAGCGTCCATCGGCCACTTCCTCGGTGAGGTCGCGCGAGGTCGAGGTGATGATGCGCACGTCGACATGCACCTTGGTCGCCCCGCCGACGCGGGAAAAATTCTGATCGATCAGCACCCGCAGGATCTTTCCCTGCGTTTCGCGGGGCAGATCGGCCACCTCGTCGAAGAACAGGGTGCCGCCATGGGCCTCCTCGAAGGCACCGACCTTGCGGGTACGGCCCTCACCGCCTTCCACGCCGAACAACTCGGTTTCCATGGTCTCGGGCAGGATCGAGGCCGAATTGAGCACCACGAAAGGCCCCTCGGCCCGCTGCGAGGCCTGATGGATGGTGCGGGCGGCCAATTCCTTGCCCGATCCGGGCGGGCCGGCAATCAGGATGCGGCTATTGGTCGGCGCGGTCTTCTCGATCACCTGCCGGAGCTGGTTCATGGCCGAGGAGCGCCCCATCATCTTGGAAGCGCTGCCCGAGATCTGGCGTAGCTGGTTGACCTCGCGGCGCAGGCGCGACGTTTCCAGGGCGCGCTCGGCGACCAGCACCAGCCTGTCCGCCTTGAACGGCTTTTCGATGAAATCATAGGCACCGATCTTGATCGCCGCGACGGCGGTCTCGATATTGCCGTGTCCGGAGATCATCACCACCGGAACTTCGGGGTGTTCGGCCTTCAGCACTTCCAGAAGCTGGAGCCCATCGAGACGCGATCCCTGCATCCAGATATCCAGGAAGATGAGATGCGGCCGGCGCTGGGCGACCGTGGCCAGGGCATCGTCGGCGTCCTTTGCGGTTCGGGTACCATGGCCTTCATCCTCGAGGATGCCGGCAACGAGCTCTCGGATATCGGCCTCATCGTCAACGATCAGAATGTCGGTCGCCATCGTCTAGTTCCTGCTTGCATGAGGTGAATCCAGCGCGCCCGCCTCGCATGAGGTCAGGCACGTCGCCCGCAAACGCTTTGCAATCGCGTATCGGATCAAGGTGTCCCATCCAATGCCAAGCCTCGAAGATTCTGACGCATTCTCGGCTTGAACACCCGCCAATTTGCGAAACCAAATCAAAGATTTGGCGAAAATTGTCAGACGGAACCAAGATCCATCGATAATGTCTCTTGGTATTAC
Organism: Labrys sp. KB_33_2; assembly: GCF_052114505.1. NCBI lineage: Bacteria > Pseudomonadati > Pseudomonadota > Alphaproteobacteria > Hyphomicrobiales > Xanthobacteraceae > Labrys > Labrys sp. KB_33_2. Next base: position 110,820 of record NZ_JBFREW010000013.1, read on the forward strand.
ATCTTGGCGCGGAAGGTAGGGTAGAACCATCATTGTGCGGCCTCGTTGCTGGCCGCATCGGACTTGCCCGTTGCTTCCACCGGGAACCACAGACGCATCATGGCGCCGTGGCCGCCATCAGCCACCGCCGGGGCATCGAGTAGCTCGATGCCGCCGCCATGCTCCTCCATGATCTTGCCGACGATGGCGAGGCCGAGGCCCGTGCCTTTCTCGCGCGTGGTGACATAGGGCTCCAGCAGCTTCTGGCGGTTTTCCTTGGGCAGACCGATGCCGTTGTCGATCACCTCCACGGCGATATCCGCTTCCCTGCGCACCACACGCACGTCGACGGTCCCCGTGCCCTCGCGATCGTCAGGCCGGCCCGCGATGGCCTCCGTGGCATTTTTCACGATGTTGGTGACGGCCTGCGAGAGCAGGCGGCGGTCGAACCGGGCGATGATGGGCTCGGGCGGTGGCTGGTAGTTGAAGCTGATGTCGGGATAGCCGATCCGCATCATGAACACGACCTGCTTCACCATCTCGCCGAAATCCTCGCTCTCGATCGAGGGCTTGGGCATACGGGCGAAGGAGGAAAATTCGTCGACCATGCGCTTGATGTCGTCGACCTGGCGCACAATGGTGTCGGTGCACTGGTCGAAGACCTCGCGGTCCTCCACGATGACCTTGCCGTATTTGCGCCGGATGCGTTCGGCCGAAAGCTGGATCGGCGTCAGCGGATTCTTGATCTCATGGGCAATGCGGCGGGCCACATCGGCCCAGGCGGAGCTGCGCTGCGCCAGCACGAGTTCGGTAATGTCGTCCAGCGTCACCACATAGCCATGCTCGCGCATGGTCGACTGCTCGGACGTGACGCGCACGGTGACGTTGCGCTCGCGTCCGTCGCGATTGATGGTGATCTGGCCCTGCACCAGCCGCGACCTGGTGCCGAGCGCGTCGGCGAGATAGGTCGACAACTCAGGCATCACCTCGGCCAGGGGACGCCCGACGGGGGACTGGCGCGATTTGATCCAGGTGCTGGCGAGCGGATTGACCACGGTGATCTTGCCCTCGTCATCGATGCCGATCACGCCGGTTGAAACGCCCGACAGCACCGCCTCGATGAAGCGCCGGCGGCTGTCGAGCAGATCATTGGCGCCGAGCAGGTCGTTGCGCTGGGTGCGCAGCGTATCCGTCATGTTGTTGAAGGTGTCGCCAAGCTTGCCGAGATCGCCGGAACGCGGCTCCACCGGCACATGCACATTGAGATTGCCGCTGCCGACCTGGTCCGCCGCGCTGATCAGGCGGCGGATCGGATCCACCAGGCGATTGGCAAAGGAAAGGCCGATCCAGATCGCCGCCAACAGCATGTTGAGGGCGATGATGGCGTAGAGCAGCGCGAAATTGACCTGGGTCGGGAAGCGGGACGCCTTCAGATTCTCGAAGCGAGCCGAGTCCTCGCCGGTCTGGCGGATATATTCTGCGATCTTGGGGTCGAAGGGCCGGACAATGAAGAGATAGCGATCGGTGTAGGCAGCCAGCTTGATGATCTGGCCGGTGACGTTCTGCGTACCAGGATCGATGCGAACGGCCGGTTGCTGGTCGGCGGCGGCAAGGGCCGGAAACAGTTTGGTCGGCAGGAAGAACGGCAAGCTGCCGGGCACATAGGACTGGTCGGTTACCGCCCCCTCTCGGGTCAGGATCATGGCGCTCGACAGGCCGTAATTCACGGCGAGCATGTCGAACAGGCGTTGAAACTGCGACCGGTCCGCCGCGTAGAGCGGCGAATATTTGTTGAGGTCGGCCGCCATCGACAGGCCGGCGAACCGCAATTGCTGGGCCTGCTCGTCCTGATAGGAATTGGCGACCGCGACCGAGGTGTTGACGATGTTGCTGACGCGTGTCGAGAACAGATTGTCGAGGCCGCGGTCGAGCGAGATGATCGCCACCGTCGCCAACAGCAGGACCGGCACGGCGGAGACGATGGAGAACAGCCCGATCACCCGCATATGCAGCGCGGCACCGGCTTGCCCGCGACGCCTTGCGACGATCAGATTACCTGCCTCGACCGCCAGCAGCACCAGCAAAGCCACAATGAAGGAGGCATTGACGATGAACAGCGCATCGATGGCATTGCTATAGGCGGCATCGGTATTCGGCGCCTGGACGGCGGCGTCGATGCCCAACTGGAAGCGCAGACGGGCGACCGTGCTCTTGAGCAGCACCGAGATCGGCTCGACGTCGACCAACACGAAGAATGTTCCGATCGCCGAAGCAACCGAAAGAATGACCAGGCCGAATCCGAGCAGGCCGAGGCGCCGCGCCGGCATGCTGGCAGCGTCTGCCCCCGTTTGCTGCGCGTTGTCTGCAACTGCCATTCGAACGCCGTCCCCGCCCCTGTTATCGACCGATCAGCCAGGGCAATTCCAGGCTGAGTGATTCCTGCAACAGTGTTGCCGAATTGTAACAGAATCAAGGCGAAACTAACGGGGCAGAATAATCAGGGTTCAAGCGAACTCTTCTTGTTCGCCGATCACCGCCTCGGCCGCCGCCTCGGCGGCATTGCAGAGCCAGTCCTTCCCGCGCTTGCGCAAATCCTTCTGCAGCACAGGCAATCTATGCGGGTCATCGGCATGGCAATTGGCGATTTCCTGCCCCATCAATGTGAGCATGCGAGGCGACAGGAACTCGTCGACAGAGGTTTTCACTTCCAGCTTGCGGCTGTTGGGCGACAAGCGCCGCACCAAAATGGCATCCTTCACGCCATAATACGGGTCGGGTGCGCGGCAGCGGCCAGTTGCAATCTTCTCGACCAGGATCGCCTTGGCCCGAGGATCGAAGCGATAAGACCAGGCCGAGATGGTCAACCTCTTGGCCTCCCGCAGCACCGGTCCGCCCCGCCACTCGCCGCAGGCGACGAAACGTGCTCGGCCAAGACTGCCGGTTCCCGCCTGCCGGGGCGCGAAACGATATTTACCCTGCGGATCGGGCATCGAGGCTCGCAGCCTCTCCTCGTAATCGAGCTTGATAGGCTTTCGCGTCTTGATGTCGAACTTGCTCCAGAATGCCTTGCGTGCGGCTTCCGGCAGCAGCACCGCCTTGCGCAACCATTTATAGTCACGTTCGAGCACCACGGGCGACGGGTTGGCGAGCCCCGCGCCATAGCCGGTTGCGATCGCCCGGCAAATCTCCTCCGCCGGCAGACCCCTGCTACCTCGGGCCAGCAGCGCGCTGGTGGCAAGCCGCACGAGATCGAGCACATAGGGCATGACGGCGGCATCGTCGAAATCATTGGCGCCCCAGATCAGCCGTCCCTCGTCATCGCGCCAGGTGCCGAAATTCTCCAGATGGGTGTCGCCGATCGCCAGAACCTCTGGCGCATTCGCAAGCTCCGGGCAGATCTCCAGGATCGTCTCGGCCCAACGCCAATAGGTCGCGCGCAGAAAGGCGAAGGCACCGCTGCGCATCTTGCGGTGCTTTTCCTCCAGGTCTGCCTCGACGAAATCGGTCCCGATCTCTCCTCTCAGCCAGTCCTCATAGGCGTGTACCGACGCCCTGATTGCGTTCATGCCTGCTTCCCACATCCGGGTGAACCGAGTTTAGGGCCTGCCCAAGGCGAACGGTAGCGAATTTGCCACCCTCTCCTGTCACGCAATGGTCGAGCTCCTGTGCTCTAGTTTACCAGTACTTTCCAGCGATCGACGCACAATGCGGGGGAACCGGGCATGCGGGCGGAAGCAACGAACGGTGATTTTGCGCTTCGCGCCATCGCCGGCAGCAATGTGGTGCTCCTGGCGATCGATGCCACCGCCGAGGCCCGCCGGGGCTTGCTCGGCTTTGCCATCAAACGCAGTGACGTCACCGAGGACCAGTCCTATTGGCTGAGCGGCACCAAGCTCTTTCGCGACGTGGTTCCCGAACCGCGTCCGGGGCAGAAATACTCCACGCTCGAACAGCCGATTCAGAGCTTCTTGTGGAGCGACTACACCGCCAAGCCCGGCCGTCCCTATGGCTTCCTGATCCGTCCTGTTTACGGTACGCCGAAGAACCTGCGCTATGGCAAGGATCTTGAAATCGAGGTCACGACCGAGAGTGAGGATGGCGGCAAGCACGCCGTCTATTTCAATCGCGGCGCCATAGCGAGCCAGGCCTTCGCCGAGAAATTCGGCAATCGGGGACCGACCGATCCCAATGACAGCCATGACCGCATCACCCAATGGCTTTCGCGCGGCCTGCTCGAGGCCGCTCTCGGCTTCATTGACGACACTCGCCCGGGGGAAAGCCTGCGTGTCGCCGCCTATGAATTCAGCTATCCGCCAATCCTGAAAGCCCTGGCCGCCGCTCACGAGCGCAAGGTCGATGTCGCCGTCGTCTATGAGGCTGGCCAGGAAACCGTGAAAGGCGAGCGCAAGGATACCGAGGCCACCAAGTCCAATGCCGCAGCCATCAAGGCATCCGGCCTGCCGAAGGCGATCCTGCTGCCGCGCATCCACCGCAACGACATTCCCCACAACAAGTTCATCCTGCGCCTGTCAGACGATCCGGCGCGCGTGGCCGTGTGGACCGGTTCGACCAATTTCACGGCGTCCGGCTTTCTCGGGCAGAGCAATGTCGGCCATCTCGTGCGGGATGCAGCGCTCGCCGCCCACTATCTCGCTTACTGGGAAAAGCTTGCGGCGGACACCGAATGGAAGCCCCTGCGTCAATGGGTGGGGAGCGAGAATGCCGCGCCCCGAGACGAGGTTGCGCCAGGCACGATCACCCCGCTGTTCAGTCCACGCCCCGATGACAGCCTGCTCGCCTGGTATGCCGATCGCATCCATACGGCCCGGCAAACCGTGATGTTCACGGCGGCCTTCGGCGTGAACGCCACCCTGGCCAAGGTCTTTGCCGAGGACGTCGATTTCCTGCGCTACATCCTGCTCGAAAAGCCGCTCGACACCAAGGCGGAGAAGGCGCTGGTCGGCGATCCCGACCTGCAGATCGCCAATGGCGCCGCTCTCGGCAAGATGACGCTACGCGCCAAGGTTCCCGGCTGGAAGCTCGACAGATGGTTCCTGGAGGAAGGCCATTACCGCTATGAAGGGAATGTCTTCTACATTCACACCAAGATCCTTTTGATCGATCCGCTGTCGGACGATCCTCTGGTCATCAGCGGCTCGGCGAATTTTTCAAAGAACTCCCTCGTCAACAATGACGAGAACATGCTCCTCATCCGCGGCGATACGCGCGTCGCCGACATCTACATGACGGAGTTCGACCGCATCTTCCGCCATTTCTATTTCCGCAATGTCGCCAACCAGCTCGCGCTCAAAGGAAGCGAGGGAACGCAGGCGATCTTCCTCGACCCGACCGACGCATGGGTTGCCGAGAACTTCGATCCCGACCGGATGAAATCAAAACGGCGCAAGCTCTTCTTCCCGCAATCGCCGAATTGAATCCTGCTCCGCGCCTCACCGGATGGCGCGGATGACCTGAATATCGAGATCGCGGATCTTCTTGCGCAGCGTGTTGCGGTTGACGCCGAGGAGCTCCGCCGCCTTGATCTGGTTTCCGCGTGTCGCCGCGAGCGCCGCGCCGATCAACGGCTCCTCGATATCGCGCAGCACCCGGTGATAGAGGCCGGGCGGCGGCAGATCGTCGCCGAACTTGCTGAAATAGCGCGTCATGTGGCGTTCGACCGAGGCCGACAGGGTTTCATCGGCCGAGCTCTCCGCCTCCAGCGGCATGGTTTCGGAGGTCGCCAGTTCCTGCTCGATGATCGCAGCCGTCAACGTTTCCTGCGGATAGAGCGCGCTGAGCCGGCGCACCAAATTTTCGAGTTCGCGCACATTGCCGGGCCAGCGATGGCGCTTGAGACGCTCGACGGCCGAAACGTCCAGGTGCTTGGGCGGCAGGCCCTCGCGCTCCACCAGCTTGAAGAAATGGCGGGCAAGGTCCGGCACGTCCTCAGCCCGCTCGCGCAGGGGCGGCAGGCGCAGCGGCACGACATTGAGGCGGAAGAACAGATCCTCGCGGAACAGGCCCTGCTGGATCAGGATGCGAAGATCCTTGTTGGTGGCGGCGACGATGCGCACGTCGGTCTTGATCGGGGTCCGCCCGCCCACGGTGGTATATTCGCCCTGCTGCAGGACGCGCAGCAGGCGCGTTTGTGCCTCCATCGGCATGTCGCCGATTTCATCGAGGAACAGCGTGCCTCCCTCGGCCTGCTCGAACCGCCCCACGGAACGGGCATTGGCGCCGGTGAAGGCTCCCTTCTCATGGCCGAACAGCTCGGATTCGATCAGATCACGCGGGATCGCCGCCATGTTGATGGCAACGAAGGCGCCGCTGCGCCGCTTGCCATAATCGTGCAAAGCGCGGGCCACCAACTCCTTGCCGGTGCCTGATTCACCCGAGATCATCACGGTCAGGTCGGTCTGCATCAGGCGGGCAAGGACGCGATAGATCTCCTGCATTGCCGCCGAACGGCCGACCAGCGGCATGCTCTCGGCTTCCTCGCCCGAGCGCGGCGCCGGCTTGCCGCGAGGCTCGCTCAGGGCGCGGCCGACGATGGCGATCAGCTCCTTCAGGTCGAAGGGTTTGGGCAGATAGTCATAGGCACCCTTCTCGGAGGCTCGGATCGCCGTCATCAGGGTGTTCTGGGCTGACATCACCACGACGGGCAGTTCCGGCCGCACCTTCTTGATGCGCGGCAGCATGTCGAAGGCATTCTCGTCCGGCATCACCACATCGGTGATGACCAGATCCCCCTCGCCCTGGCTGACCCATCGCCACAACGTGGTGGCGTTCCCGGTCGAGCGTACCTCATAACCGGCGCGCGAAAGGGCCTGGTTGAGCACGGTCCGGATGGCGGCGTCGTCATCGGCGACGAGAATACTGCCTGCCTGCATACTCGGTTTTCCTATGCGCTACGGTCGGAACGATACATGGGGAGAAGGATGCGAAAGACCGTACGCTTGTTCTGGCTCTCGCATTCGACGATACCGCCGTGATCACCGACGATCTTGGCGACCAGGGCCAGCCCCAGCCCGGTGCCACTGGTCTTGGTGGTGACGAAGGGATCGAACAGGTAGGGCAGAAGATCAGGCGCCACCCCCGGGCCGCTATCCTTGATGCAGACCTCGATGGGCAGACTGACCCGTGAGGACGATCCCGGCACCGACAGGCGCACGCCTGGCTTGAAGCCGGTGGTCATGGTGATCTCGCCATCCGTGTCGCCGTCGATCGCCTCGGCGGCATTCTTGACCAGGTTGAGGACGACCTGAACGAGCTGGTCCTTGTTGGCATGCACCGGCGGCAGCGAGGGATCATAATCCTCGATGAACTTGATCTTGCGGGCAAAGCCGGACTGGGCCAGCTTCTTCACATGCTCCAGCACGACGTGGATGTTGACCGGGCTGCGCGCCACCGGGCGCTCGTCCGAAAACACCTCCATGCGGTCGACCAGCTTGACGATACGGTCGGCCTCCTCGCAGATCAGCTGCGTCAACTCGCGGTCGGCATCCTCGACCGACTGCTCCAGGAGCTGGGCGGCGCCACGGATGCCGGAAAGCGGATTCTTGATCTCGTGGGCCAGCATGGCCGCCAGTGCCGTCACCGAACGGGCTGCACCGCGGTGGGTGAGCTGGCGATCCATCTTGTCGGCGATGGTGCGTTCCTGCAGCATGATCACCACGCCGCCGGACTGGTCCTGCATCGGCGCGACCTGGATGTCGACATGCCGCTCTACCCCGATCCGCGGCGAGCCGAGATCGACGCGATATTCGTTCACGGGCGCATTGCGCTCGCGGACCTGGTCGATCAGGGCCAGCAGGGGCGAGCCGAAAGGCAGCAGATCCTTGATCAGGTTGCGCCGCATCATCGGCGCACTGACGTCGAAGAAAGCCTCGGCGGCCATATTGGCATCGAGCACCCTGCCCTGCCCATCCACCGAGAGAATGGCGTGAGGCAAGGCATTCAGGACGGCCTCGTGATTGGGCATGTGGCGTGGCAGTGCTGTCATGCCGCCACCCGATCGAGACTGGCAAAAAAGGCGTTGAAGGCGGCCGCCACATCACTCGGTTTGTCGCCCGTCAGCACCGACTGGCGAAGTTCGGCATTGCCGCCGCCGAAATAGCCCTGGGCAGCCTCCATCGCCGAGGCCAGATGCTTGCGGGCGTGGCGGATGCCGTGCGCAGGTCCGTAAAGATCCAGCAGGCCGTGATAATGCTCGAGGGTGAGATCACGCTGCACCGCCGCATCGGGCACCGGCAGCACCTCGCCGGCTGCGAGCTCGCGGGCTATGTGTCCAGGCAGCCAGGCCCGTCCCTGGGCGGCCCGGCCGACCATGACGGCATCGCAACCCGATTGCTGCAGCATGGCCAGCGCATCACTGAGGCTGCGACAATCACCATTGGCGACCACGGGGATGCCGACCGCCTGCTTGACGGCCCGAATGGCCTGCCAATCGGCGGTGCCCTTGTAGAACTGCATGCGCGTACGCCCATGCACGGTGATCATGGCGGCGCCTGCCCGCTCGGCGCGGCGGGCAAGCTCCGGGGCGTTGAGGCTGGCATGGTCCCAGCCCAGGCGCATCTTCACCGTCACCGGAACCTTCACGGCCGATACCGTCGCCTCGATCAGGGTAAGCGCGTGATCGAGGTCGCGCATCAAGGCCGAGCCGGACCAGCCGCCAGTAACGCGCTTGGCCGGGCAGCCCATATTGATGTCAATGACATCCGCACCAGCGTCGACGGCCACCCGGGCCGCCTCGCCCATCCAGCGCGCTTCGCAACCGGCGAGTTGCACGACGTGCGGCCCGCCGCCGGGGGCTTCGGCCCGCAAGCGCGCCTCTTCGTCGCCCGTGGCGAGACGATCGCTCGCTACCATCTCGGAAATCACCAGACCTGCGCCCTGGCGCTGCGCAATGCCACGCAGAACGGCATCGGTCACGCCGGACATCGGCGCCAGGACTACCGGGTTTGCCAACTCGACTGCCCCGATCCGCAGCCGCTCCGGCGGCGCGGACTGGACCTCAGTCGCGATTTCCTTGCCTACCATGAATGCAGGGCTCCTTTATGCTCACAATCTAGCCAGTCACAGGGATGGCAGCAAGCGGAATTCGCCTCCTAAACAAGCATGCCTGCAAAACGGGCAGCGCAGGGCAGATTCATCTCGCCCACAACCTCCATCGCTGCGATTTGCACATTGCCTGCGTTTGGCAAATGATGCGGTCGCGCAGGGGCACCTCATGCTGCCTCTTACAGCCACGCCCTGGAGTGAAATCGATGAAGATCAAGCTATCACAAGTTGTTATAGCCGCTGTCTCAAGTACTTTGTTGGCAGGCGCCGCCCACGCCGGCGATGCCTCCGGGACCTGGCTGAGGGAGAACGGCGAATCGAAGGTGAAGATCGCTCCCTGCGGCGAAGCTCTGTGCGGCTCCGTCACCTGGGTCAAGGATCCCAAGCATCAAGACAATGTCGGCAAGCGCGTTTTCTACGACATGGCGCCGTCGGGCGACGATAAATGGAAAGGCAAGGCCTTCAATCCTGAGGACGGCAAGACCTATACCGGCACCATGACCCTTTCGGGCAACCGCCTCACCACAGCCGGCTGCGTGCTCGGCGGACTGATTTGTCGGTCCGTCACCTGGAACCGCCAGTAAAGATGGCAGGCGCGCCGTCCCCGATGCCGGTGCGCCTTTTCACCTCGCCGGGAAGTCTTGCTCGGCCGGAAGCACGAAAGGGTATCGAGCGATGACGGCAGACAACGAGCCTGCGGTACGCCCGATTTCGTCGCATGACGTGGCTTGGACGGAATGGTCCGACGTGCCTCGTTTCGGCGTACGCTATCGTCATCTCACCTTGGCTGCCATGGGTGAGCCCTATCATGTCGGCGTCGCCATCGAGGAGCTCGAGCCCGGCAGGCAGAGTTCGCCCGCACATTTTCATATTTTCGAGGAAGAGCACGTCTTCGTCCTCGACGGAGAACTCACCGCGCGGGTCGGCGTCGAGACGCATGTGATGAAGGCGGGCGACTATATCTGCTTTCCCGCCGGACAAAGGGCCGGGCATTGCCTCCTCAACACCGGCACCGCAACGGCCCGCTACGTGATCATCGGCGAGCGCAACCCCAATGAGGTCGTCGTCTACACCGACTCGAACAAGGTGCTGGTGCGAGCCCTGGGACGGCATGCCATCTTCGACCTCGCGGCGGCCCGCAGCTACTGGGATGGAGAAGTGACCGGCCTCGACAATCCTGCTTTTCCCAGGCCCGACGTCATCGCCACGCTGTCTCAGCCGGCCAAACCTCTCCTCCCCATCTCGGCGGACGACGTCCCCTGGAACGGCGATGGTGCCGGCCCGCAATTTGGCGGTTCTTCCAAGCATTTGACCCACGCGGTGGCCGGCAGGGCCTATCGCGTCGGCGTGCTGATCGAGTCCCCGGCTCCGGGCATGCGGCTCTGCCCGACCCATTACCACATGCTGGAAGAAGAGCATGCACTGGTCCTCGAAGGAGAGCTGACGCTCATCCTCGGCGAGGAGCGCCTCCCCATGAAACCCGGCGACTATGTCTGTTTTCCCGCCGGGCGGAAGATCGGCCATTCCTTCGTCAATAGCGGCACGGGTCCTTGTCGCTATCTGATGATCGGCGAGCGCAATCCGAACGAGGTCTGCGTCTATCCCGACTCGAACAAGATGGCCGTCGACGCCCTCCGCGTGGAGCCAGGGGTTTTCGACATGTCGGCGACCAGGAATTATTGGGATGGCGAGAAGACCGCCTGAGCAGGTTCAGCCACGATGTGCCGATCGCGCTCCATCGTTCGACGGAGCGCGATCGGCACATCGCTGCCTCGCCCTCACAGGCCGAGCTTGGCCTTCAGGATATCGTTCACGGCCTGCGGATTGGCCTTGCCGCCGCTCTGCTTCATCACCTGGCCGACGAACCAGCCCAGCATGGTCGGCTTGGCCTTGACCTGCTCGACCTTGTCGGGATTGGCTGCGATCACCGCATCGATGGCGGCCTCGATGGCCCCGGTATCGGTAACCTGCTTCATGCCGCGAGCCTCGACGACGGCGCGCGGGTCGCCGCCCTCGGTCCAGACGATCTCGAACAGATCCTTGGCGATTTTGCCCGAAATGACGTTCTCGCCGATGAGATCGACGATGCTGCCGAGCTGCTGGGCCGAGACGGGCGAAGAGGTGATATCGAGCCCTTCCTTGTTGAGGCGCCCGAACAATTCGTTGATCACCCAGTTTGCCGCGATCTTGCCGTCGCGCCCCGTGGCAACTGCCTCGAAGAAGTCCGCGGATTCGCGCTCGGCCGTCAGCACGCCGGCATCATAAGCCGACAGGCCGTACTGGCTGATGAAGCGCGCCTTCTTGGGATCGGGCAGTTCCGGAAGATGGCCGGCGAGATCGTCGACATAGGCCTGATCGAATTCGAGCGGCAGCAGGTCCGGGTCGGGGAAGTAGCGATAATCGTGTGCTTCTTCCTTCGAACGCATGGACCGCGTCTCGCCCTTGTTCGGATCATAGAGACGCGTCTCCTGGTCGATGGAGCCACCATCCTCCAGGATGCCGATCTGGCGACGGGCTTCGATCTCGACGGCCTGGCCGATGAAGCGGATCGAGTTGACGTTCTTGATCTCGCAGCGCGTGCCAAGGGGATCGCCGGGCTTGCGCACGGAGACGTTGACGTCGGCACGCAGATTGCCCTTGTCCATGTCGCCGTCGCAGGTGCCGAGATAACGCAGGATCGTACGCAGCTTGGTGACATAGGCGCGCGCCTCGTCGGCCGACCGCAGATCCGGCCTGGAGACGATCTCCATCAAGGCCACACCCGACCGGTTGAGATCGACCAGCGAGACATCGCCCACATGCATAGACTTGCCGGCATCCTGCTCCAGATGCAGGCGCTCAATGCCCACGCTCAGCGTCTCGCCGGTCTCCGGTACCTCGACGATGACGGTGCCCTCGCCGATGATCGGCTGCTTGTACTGCGAGATCTGGTAGCCCTGCGGCAGGTCGGGATAGAAATAATTCTTGCGGTCGAACACCGACTTCAGGTTGACCTGCGCCTTGAGGCCGAGCCCCGTGCGGATGGCCTGGCGCACGCATTCCTCGTTGATCACGGGCAGCATGCCGGGCATGGCGGCGTCAACGAGCGAGACGTGGCTGTTGGGCTCGCCACCAAACTTGGTGGAAGCACCCGAAAAGAGCTTGGCCTCGGAAGTGACCTGGGCATGGATTTCCATGCCGACAACCACTTCCCAGTCGCCCGTGGCGCCCTTGATCAGCTTCTTGGGGTCAACCGTGGCGTTCATGTCTAGGCTCCGGTTCAAAGAACGGTTCGATAGTGTCGCAGGCTGGATTCAGCCTGGTTTGTCGGCGGCGAGGTGGCGGTTCTCGTAATCGATGATCCAGGCCACCATGTCGCGCCAGATGAGTTCGGCAAGCTCGGGCGGCAATCCTTCGGCTTGCGCCCGCTTGCAGGCCGATGCCACCACTTCCTCGACGCGTTCGGGGATGTTGGCGGGCAGGCCGTCGCGGTTCTTCACCTTGACCACCCGCTGCACGACCTTGAGGCGGTTGGCCAGGAGATGCACCAGCTTTTCATCGATGGCATCGATCTCCCGGCGCAGGTCCGCCAATGTCTCGGTCGTGCCCAATGTTTCGCGGGTGTCCTCGGCGCCGCTCATGCTCAGGCCCACCAGCGCTCGGGGCGGCCGAGCGAGCCGGCGGCCTGTTCGACGGCATGGCCCAGGGTGAACAGCGTCTCCTCGTCGAAGGGGCGCCCGATGAGCTGCAGGCCGAGTGGCAGGCCGCCCGAGGACAGCCCAGCCGGAACGGACAGGCCCGGCAGGCCGGCCAGGTTCACCGTGACCGTGAAGACGTCGTAGAGATACATCTCCACCGGATCGGTACCGCCCTTTTCACCGATGCCGAAGGCGGGCGACGGGGTGGCCGGGGTGAGGATGGCATCGACGCCGCTGGCATAGGCCTGTTCGAAATCGCGCTTGATCAGCGTGCGGATCTTTTGGGCCCGGACGTAATAGGCGTCGTAATAGCCGGCTGAGAGCACGTAGGTGCCGATCAGGATACGACGCTTTACCTCGGCGCCGAAACCGGCGGCGCGGCTATTCTCGTAGAGTTCGGTGATCTCGCGGCCGGCAACCCGCTCACCATAGCGCACGCCGTCATAGCGGGCGAGATTGGAAGAGCACTCGGCCGGGGCCACGATATAATAGGCCGGCAGCGCATATTTGGTGTGCGGCAGGCTGATCTCGCGAATCTCGGCGCCGGCATCGCGCAGCCAGTCAATGCCCTTCTGCCAGAGCGCATCGATCTCCGCCGACAGACCCTCGACCCGATATTCCTTGGGAATGCCGATGACCTTGCCCTTAACGCTGCCGCCGATCGCCGCCTCGTAATCGGGCACGGCGATATCCATGGAAGTGGTGTCCTTGGGATCGTGGCCGGCCATCGAGTTGAGCATGATGGCGCAATCGCGAACGGTATTGCCGAAGGCACCAGCCTGATCGAGCGAGGAGGCGTAGGCAATGATCCCCCAGCGCGAGCAACGGCCATAGGTCGGCTTGATGCCGGTGATGCCGGTGATGGCAGCAGGCTGGCGGATGGACCCGCCGGTGTCGGTACCGGCCGCACCGGGGCACAGACGCGCGGCCACGGCGGCGGCGGAGCCGCCGGAGGAGCCGCCGGGAACCAGGAAGCCGTTCGGAGTCTTGCCGGCAGCGCGGGCTTCTTCGAGCTTGCGCTTGCCTTCCTCGGCGCTCCAGGTCGGCGGCAGCCAGGGCGAGACAGCCGCCCCGAAGGCTGAGGTCTCGTTCGACGAACCCATGGCGAATTCATCATTATTGGTCTTGCCGAGCATCACGGCGCCGTCGCGCCAGAGCTGGCTCGTCACCGTCGACTCATAGGGCGGCACGAAATTGTCGAGGATGCGCGAGCAGGCGGTGGTGCGCACGCCCTCGGTGGCGAACAGATCCTTGACGCCGAGCGGCACGCCCTCAAGCGCGCCGCCTTCGCCCCGGGCGAGCCTGTCGTCGGCTCGGGCAGCCATCACGAGGGCCTGCTCCGGTGTTTCCAGCACATAGGCATTGAGGCCACGTGCCTTCTCCATCGCGTCGAGATAGGCCTTGGCCGCCTCGGTCGCGGTGAAGGCCTTGGCCTTCAGGCCATCGCGGATTTCGGCAAGGGTGAGATCGGTGATATGGCTCACGGAAAGATGTCCTGAACGGATATGGCCAGGGCTCGAAGCGGCGGGGAATGCAGCGGCTCGGGCACGCCTGGCCTGGAAACGGCGTAACTCAGTCGACGACCTTGGGAACGAGGAAGTAGTTGTCCTCGGAGGCCGGCGCATTGGCGACGATCTTTTCGGCGATATTGCCGTCCGTCACCACGTCCTGGCGCTTCTTCATCACCATCGGTGTCACAGACGTCATCGGCTCGACACCGTCGACATCGACTTCATCGAGTTGGGCCACGAAATCGAGGATGGCATTCAGCTCGCCCTGCAAATGCGGAACGTCTTCTTCGGTGACGGCAATGCGCGCAAGACGCGCGATACGCTTCACCGTGGCGGCATCGACAGACATGAAACCCTCGATTGTGCGCAAAATCACGGAACGGCGCGGTCTATCACGCGTAGCTTTGCAGGCGCAACCGATCTTGTCCTCCATGATGCCGCAAGTCAGGGGAACGAGTCACGCTTGTTCGACGCCGCCTGCGCGATGGCTCTCGTAAGAGGTCGTTGCGTAAGCTATCCTGCCTATGCGATTGGGGAATCTCCATGAGAGCGCGCTTCGTCCTGCTCCTACTCGCCCTCCTGGCCTTCGGGAACGGCGTGGCGCCGGCCTCCGCCAAGCTGCTTGCCCTCATCGTCGGCAACAATACCTATCAGGAAGTGCCGCCACTGCAGACGGCCGTGAACGACGCCCAGGCGATGCGTGAGGCGTTGCAGCGGGCGGGCTTCACGGTCACGCTGGTCGAGAACGGCACCAAGCGCCAGATCAGCCGGGCCATGGCGACGGTGGAGAGCGCGATCAGTCCTGGCGACACCGTGCTGTTCCATTACTCCGGCCATGGCGTCGAGATCGACGGGCAGAACTGGCTGCTTCCGGTCGACATTCCCGCCGCGACCGAGGGAGAAGCCGGCCTCATCAAGGACGAATCCTTCAACGCCGCCGACATCATCGAGCGCTTCCGCTCCAAGGGCGCCCGGCAGGTGGTGGCAATTCTCGATGCCTGTCGCAACAATCCCTTCGCGCAGAGCGGCACGCGTGCCCTGCCCGCGACCCGGGGCCTTGCCCGCATGGAGGCGGATGGCGGCGTCTTCATCATGTTTTCGGCCGGCAGCAAGCAGGAGGCGCTGGACCGCCTTTCGTCGGGCGACCCCGAAAAAACTTCCGTCTTCGTGCGCTCCTTCCTGCCGTTGCTGGGGCGCCAGGACTTGACGCTGATCGACATGGCCAAGGAAACGCAGGAGAAGGTGCGCGCCCTTGCCCGCAGCGCCGGCCGTGAACAGGTGCCGGCTTATTATGACGGCATCGTAGGCCGGGTGACGCTGACGGGTGACTTGCCTGCGGCTCGCCCCGCGGTCCAGGCGTTGCCCGCCGCACCGATAGCCTCCCTATCCGGCGACAGCCAGTCTGAAAATCTGTTCTGGCAGTCGATCCAGGCCAGTTCCGATCCCGCCATGTTCCAGGCCTATCTCGAACAAGTCCAGAGCGGGACTTTCACGGGTACCTACAGGGCACTGGCACAGATCAAGCTTGCCGCTCTGCAGCCCAAATCCGAGCCGCAAACCGCGCCCAAGCCCGCCTCCCCGCCGCCATCCAGCCAGCAGGCCGCCCTGCCGGCTCCAGCCGCTCCAAAAACCGAAGCGCGGAACGACGACGTCAAGGCCTGCGATCAGGCCGCCGCCGATCCGCGCGACCCCGACAGGCCGAAGGACGTAGGGGGCGTGAATGTGACCCTTGCGGGGGCGGACGCTGCCGTCGCGGCCTGCAGCAAGGCCATTGCTTCGGCGGGCGCGCCGCGCCGCCTCTATTACCAGCTCGCCCGCGCCTATGGTCAGAGCAGCCAGGATGCCCTGGCTTTGGTGCAGTTGCAGAAAGCCGCGGCTCTCGGCCACGGTATTGCGCTGTATGAGCTGGCCGGGCGCCATCTGGCCGGGCGGGGTGTTCCAAAGGATGCCGTCAAGGCCCTCAGCCTCTACTACAAGGCCACCGACGGCAATTACGCGCCGGCCATCAGCCGCATCGCATGGATGTATGCCAATGGCCTCGGTGCCAGCCGCGACTATCGCAAGGCCGCAGCGATCTATGAACTCGGGGTCCAGGCCAAGGAGCCGACGGCCTTTTCCGGCCTTGGCCTGCTCTACCTAAAAGGCCAGGGCGTGACCAAGGATGCCGGCAAGGCCTGCGACCTCTTCAGGCAGGGCGCGGCCGCCGGGGATGCCGACGCAGCGGGCAATCTCAATGCCAAATGCCCGCCGGGCTGAGCGATAGGCGCAGGCAGGTTCAGTCAGACGGTTGGAAATGAGCGGAGAGTATAGATGTCGATGAAATTGCTGGCAGGGTCGCTGATCGCCACGGCGCTGGCGCTGTCGTGGA
The DNA here is from genome assembly GCF_052114505.1 of Labrys sp. KB_33_2. Lineage (NCBI taxonomy): Bacteria > Pseudomonadati > Pseudomonadota > Alphaproteobacteria > Hyphomicrobiales > Xanthobacteraceae > Labrys > Labrys sp. KB_33_2. Next base: position 127,415 of record NZ_JBFREW010000013.1, read on the forward strand.
GCGCACCGGGACTGGCTGATGCGGCCCGTCCCCTGCTGCTCGCCCAGGCGAGCCAGTCGGCCGAGGACATCTTCTGGCAATCGGTGCAAAACAGCACCGATCCTGCCATGTTCCAGGCCTATCTCGACCAGGTTGCCAGTGGCACCTTCAAGGGCGTCTACAAGCCCCTGGCCGAGATCAAGTTGCGAGCACTGGGCAAGGCTGCCGCACCGGCCACGCCAACCCCGGAGGCGACCACCCAGGACCGGGGCACACCAGCGCCGGCGGCGGAACCGGCACCTTCATCTCCACCCGCCCAGACCGCGCAGGATGCCGCATCATCGCCTGATATCGAGGCCTGCGATCGTGCGGCCGCCCACGCAATGGACGAACAGAAGCCCGCAAATCTGCCCGGCGTCACCTTCGACAAGCTCGACACCTCGGCAGCAATCACCGCCTGTCTGAAGGCGACGAAGCTCGCCGATGCGCCATCGCGGGAGTTCTTCCAGCTTGGCCGCAGCTATGACAAGGCAGAGAATTTCAAAGAAGCCATGGTGGCCTACAAGGCGGCAATGGAAAAGGGGCACAAACGGGCGATCTACAACGTGGCAACCGGCCTGATGAAGACCCGGCGCGGCGTCAAGAAGGACCCCGCCGCGGCATTGGCGCTGATGGAGAGGGCGGTGGATGAGAAAGTGATGTTCGCCCTCTCCGGGCTAGGCGACTATTACCGCCTGGGCGTCGGTGGTCGCCGTAATTACCCGAAAGCGATCGACTACTACAACCAGGCCATCGCAGCCGGTGATTCACAAGGCTATGTCGGCCTCGCCATCATGACCTATGACGGCACTGGCGTGCCGAGAAACCGCAACAAGGCCTGCGATCTCTGGCAGAAGAGCTCCAGCCTCGGGGATATCAACGCCGCCGACTACAGCAAACGGTACTGCCGGTATCGCTGAGGCGGCGACGCAAATACCTGCCACGTCAGGCGGGAGGTCGCAGGCAAGTTGCCTGTGACCTTTCGTATATGCGTCCTTATCCCAGCTCCACGCTTTCGCCGGGTTTGGGGGCAAGCACCCTGGTCTTGCTGCCGGCGATGCCCGCGGTGAAGGCGTCGGCATTGCTCACCAGGCCTGGGAAGGTCGCGTAATGGCAGGGAATCGCGACCTCCAGATTGAGATAGCGCTTCACGGCGAGCGCCGCAGTCTGCGGGCCCATGGTGTAGCGGTCCCCGATCGGCACCAGGCCGATCTTGGGCTGATGCAGTTCGGCGATCAGCGCCATGTCGGAGAAGATGTCGGTATCGCCCAGGTGATAGAGCGTCGGCTGTCCCGGCGCCTTGAGGATGAGGCCGTTCGAATTGCCCACAGCGACGCTGACGCCATTGTCGATCAGACTGGCCGAATGATCCGCCCTCACCATCGTCGCGGTGAAACCGCCAAGGTCGACGGTGCCGCCCGTGTTCATCGGCTCGACCTTCTCTACGCCCTTGCCCGCCAGAAAGGTCACCAGATCAGCATTGGAGACCACCGTCGCTCCCGTTTCCCGCGCCAGTTCGATGGTATCGCCGACATGATCGGCATGGCCATGGGTGAGCAAGATGTGGCTGATGCCGGCGCTGACGGCCGCGCGGTCCCCCTTGAAGGAGGGGTTCCCGCTCAAAAAGGGGTCGAACAGCACGGCCTTGCCGTCGAATTCGACACGAAAGGCGGCATGGCCGAGCCAGGTAATACGCATTTGGATAATCCCTTGAACAATGAGGTTGGTGTTAGCGACAGAAAACCATAACGCCCCACCCCCGTGAAATGCTATCGGCTTTCCAACCAGACGCCAATCCTGGGACCGCGGACGTCTCAGCGACATGCTCCCAGGGATATTTCCTTGATCGTTGATCTTTTCGACCTCGCCGAAAACCTGCCTGCCGAAATGCGCCTGTTTGGCCTTGATCTCGGCACCAAGACGATCGGGCTGGCGCTTTCCGACGTGATGCTGACCATCGCCTCGCCGCTGGAGACGATCCGGCGCACCAAGTTCACCGCCGATGCCGAACAATTGCTCGCCCTCGCCGCCCGGCACGATGTCGGCGGCCTGGTACTTGGATACCCCCTCAACATGGATGGCAGCAAGGGCCCGCGCGCTCAGGCCTCCGAAAGCTTTGCCCGCAATCTGGAACGCCTGAGTGACTTGCCGGTTGCTCTTTGGGACGAGCGCCTGTCCACGGTCGCGGTGACGAGAACCTTGCTCGAAGCCGATGCCTCGCGGCGCAGGCGCGCGGAGGTCGTCGACAAAATGGCCGCATCCTTCATCCTGCAAGGCGCACTGGATCGCCTGGGCTACGGGCGATAACCGCATCGAAGCCTTATTGGACTGCAAAGTAGCTAAGCTGCTGACGCTCGCCGCCATGCGCAATTTGACGTGCTGTGCGTCGTTGTTGGACAGAACCGGGACGACGAAATGCGTCAGCGCCCGTCCCGTTCCAACGCCTCTATCACCGCCTTGGGAACCTCGATGGTTTCGCCGGCGCGCTTGCGGCCGGGAATATGCACTCCCTTGCCGGACAGCCTGTTCAACTGCTCCTTCAGGCGATCGGCAAAGCCCGGTTCCAGGAGATCGGGCTTCAGGGCGAGCACGAACAGGCCCGCTCCCGGGCTCTTCTCGCCCGTCATGAAACGCGGGGCATCAAGCGACCAGTTCGCTCCGCTGATGCCGGCGGCCAGCACCTCCACCATTAGGGCGATATTGCCGCCGCGGGCGCCACCGAAGGCCAGGAGCGCTCCCTTGACTGCCTCGCGCGCGTCGGTCGTCGGGCGTCCCTGCGCATCGATCGCCCAGCCTTCTGGAATGGTCTCGCCCTTCTCGGCGGCCCGCCGGACATTCACGAAGGCGGTGGCGCTGGAAGCCTGGTCGATCAACAAGGGCAGTTCACCGGCGACGGGAGCCGCGAAAGCCAGAGGATTGGTGCAATAGACTGCCTCGCTGCCCAATGCGGCCGCCATCAGGGCCGGCCCGTTGGAAGCGGCAATGGCGACCAGTCCGTTTTCGGCCAGGCGGCGCACATAGTAACCCAGCTCGCCGGTGGTATAGCTGTTGTGCTGGACGAAGACCGCCAGCCCGTAGAGACCGGCCCTGCTACACAACGCGTCGAACGCCCTGTCGAAACCGAGCTGGGCGATACCGCCCTTCGCATCGGAGCGGATAATAGCCAAGGCCGGATCGTCGAGTTCCGGCTCTACCCCTGTGGCGATCCGCCCCGAGGTAAAACCGACCAGATAATCACGCAGATGGGCAAGCCCCACCGAGGAGCGCCCAACCCATTCGGCGGAAACGATGGCATCGGCAAGCGACCGCGCAATCGCCTCATCGGCGCCCGCCCCCCGGCAAGCACCATAGGCGAGAGTCCAGGTCGCCTCCCGCCCCAATCTTACGACATCCGACATCTGCGACAACCAACTCCCAAAGTGCCTTGCGGTCTGCCGAAATCGACAGGAATCGCGACGACGTATTCAAACAAGGACCAAGCACGAACGAGCGCTCGGCCAGGAGCGTTCGTTTGTCCTAGAATGCCGATGCCGGATCCGGTCGGCTGCTCGCCAGTTTCGTGCGGTAGATGAGCAGGGCTGCGATCAATCCGCAAGCCGCCGCCGCCGACAGCCACAGCCCCGGTGCCGCCTTGTTCTGCAACAGGGAAATCAGCCAGGTGGAGACCGCCAGTGAAAAGCCACCGAGCGCGGTGGCGAGGCTATAGGCCAGGGAGAATCCAGTGGTACGGACGTGGGCCGGCACGATCTCGGTCAGGGCCACCACCATGGCACCGTTATAGCTGCCATAGAGGAAGGAAAACCACAGCTCGACCTCCAGCATGTGTGCAAAGCTGGGGGCGCTGACCAACCAGGACAGGGCGGGATAGGCGGTCACCAGCATCAGGAAGGAGAAGATCGCAAGGATGGGGAAGCGTCCGATGCGGTCCGACAACGCCCCCATCACCGGCAGCCAGATGAAATTGGAAATGCCGACGCACAAAGTGACCACCAGGGCATCGGACTCCGACAATTTGAGTACGCTCTTGCCGAAGGTCGGCGTGTAGACGGTGATCAGATAGAAGGAGACGGTGGTCATCAACACCAGCATCACGCCGAGCAACACGACCTGCCAGTTTTGCAGCAGCGAAGACACCGCCTGCTGCAGGGTCGGTCGGACATGACGCGCTTCGAATTCGGCCGTCTCCTCCAGGCTCCGGCGCAGGAAGAACAGCAGCGGCACGATCATGCAGCCGATGAAGAAAGGAATGCGCCAGGCCCAATCGGTGATGGTCTCAGGCATCAGGAGATGATTGAGCGCGTAGCCGATCAAGGCCGATACCACGATGGCGACCTGCTGGCTGGCCGACTGCCAGGAGACATAAAAGCCCTTGTTGCCCGGGGTCGCCATCTCGGCGAGATAGACGGAGACGCCGCCCAGTTCCACGCCGGCCGAAAAGCCCTGCAGCAAGCGCCCGATCAGTACCAGGATCGGCGCCAGCAAGCCTATTGTGGCATAGCCCGGCACGAAAGCGATCAGCACGGTGCCCATCGCCATGATGCCGAGCGTGACGATCAGTCCCCGTCGGCGGCCGATGCGATCGATGTAGGAGCCAAGAAACAAGGCACCGAGCGGCCGCATCAGGAAGCCGGCCCCGAAAGTCATGAAGGCCTGCAGAAGAGACGTCGTTTCATTCTGTGAGGGAAAGAAGGCCTGGGAAATCTGGGTGGCATAGAACCCGAACAGAAAGAAATCGAACATTTCGAGGAAATTGCCGCTGGTGACCCTGAGTACGGTCCCCGCTTTCGACTGACCTGTCGCCGCGCCTGCCATGAGCGTTCTTCCTGTCTGTTCTTGTTTGTTCGTTCGCCCCCCGGCACGAGCATTAAGAGCCAGCCCACGCGCCCCGACAAGGGAAATATTCGGCCAGCCAACGGAGGGCTCGGCCCTTCCGAAACCATCCGGAAGGGCCGCGGCCGGGAGAGGAACAATCAGTTCTCCGTCCCGCTTACGGCGGCGAAGAACGCCTCTGGTCCGTCCGCCTCGATCAGCTTCCTGCCTTCGATCAACCAGAAGCGATTGCCAACTGCACGTACGAAGCTCCGGTCATGCGAGACCAGCAGGCAGCTGACATTGGGGCGCAGCAACTCTGTCTCCAAGGCTTCCTGCCCGTCAATGTCGAGATGGTTGGTCGGCTCATCGAGGAGATAGAAGTTCGGTTCGGCCAGCCTCAGCATCAGCAGACCCAGACGTGCCTTCTGGCCCCCGGAGAGCTGGCCGATCGGACGGGTCTGCTTCTCGATCGCCACACCGACCCCGGCCAGTAAGGAGCGCGCCCGCTGGTCGCCGACTTCGAAGCGGTGGATCAGGGCATGGTGCGGCGTCTCGGCGTCGTCGAGGTCAGCCAGAGCCTGGTCGCCATAGCCGAGGACCAGCGCGGGGGTGGCCTTGACGCCTTCCGCATCGGTCTGCGGCTGCTCGATCGCACGGCGCAGCAAGCTGACGAGCCGCGTCTTGCCCGCGCCATTGGCGCCGAGCAGAACAATGCGGTCGCCCTGGCAGATGAAGCGCTTGCCAGTCCGAAACAGCAGCGTGCCGTTGGGGGTGGTCACAGCCGCGTCATCGAAGCTGACCAGTACCTTGGCATGCGTGCCCTGGCTGGCAAGCCGGACGGCGCCGGCGGAACGCTCTTGATGGGCGGGCTTTGCCGCGCCCTCCAGGCGTTCGGCGCGCTCCTTTAATTGCTTGGTCTTGACGACCAGGAGATCGCTGCCGGAATTGATGCCGATATTGTTCAGCTTCGCCGCCTGCTTGCGCAGTTGCTGGGCTGTCTTGATATCTCGCTGATAGCGCCGTTCGTCCGCGGCGTCGGCCTCATCGAGTGCGATCCGGGCCCGCGAATAGGCCAAGGGGAACAGTTGCGAATGCTCCGGCCGCAGGAACAGGGTGCGATTGGTGGTGGCGTCGAGGAAGGCCCGGTCATGGCTTGCCACCACCACGGGCACGTCGCGCGGCAAAGCGTTGAGCCAATCCTCCAGCAGGGCAATCTTGGCGAGGTCGAGGTGATTGGTCGGCTCGTCGAGCAGCAGGAGATCGGGCTCCCTGACCCAGACCCGCGCAAGCATGGCCAGCCTGAGCCAACCGCCGCTCAACTGCCCGAGTGACCTCTGCCGCAAGATTTCAGGTACCTGCAGCGAATCGAGGGTGACGTCTACGCGCCAGCCCTCGCTTACCTGCGCCTCCGCCGACAGGGCCGAGAGGACAGCCTCGTAAAAGGGCATGTCGAGCAAGGCTGTCGGCACATGCTGCTCGACGTGGCCGATCGTCAGCCCGCGCGACTTGACGATATCCCCCTCCCCCGGATCCATCGTGCCGGCGATGCAGCGCAGGAGGGTGGATTTGCCACGGCCATTGGCCGCCACCAAGCCGATACGATCGCCGGCATTGATGGTGAGGTTGAGTTGCGAGAAAAGCGGTGTGCTCAGCGTCACGCCGAGGTTGCGCAGGGTAATCAGGCTCATGGGAATTCTCTGGTCCGGACCGGCGATCGCGGCATCCCGGGCACGCAGCCATCGAGGAATGCAGGCGAAGGAACGGCGTTTGACGATGCGCAATCACGAGCATGTTCTCGTTCTGCGCGGGCCACGAAGGGCAGACCAGCAAGGGGGAGATACGACCTCTGGTCAGCCCTGCAAACGCATCTGCAGGGCCTGAACTGGGCCACGCTGGCGATGATGATCGCAACGAATAATCACGCGCAGCCCTCCTTTCCCGGTTCGAGTATCACCTCGCCGATAGCATTGGTCCGAGGGATAGGCAAGTCATGTCCGCACTCTCCCTGGAAGCCCTCACCCAAAAGTCTCAGGTGGAAAAACACGCAAGGCCTATCTCCGGCCTTGCTGCCGTCACTAGTGCGGCCTATGAAGTCGGCTTTGATGACAAAGCCAGCTCAAGCGACTTATCCGCACCGCCACCTCCTCGGCATAGAAGGCCTGACGGAGAGCGATATCCTCAGCCTACTCGACGAAGCCGACGAGCACATCGCCTTCAACAGGCAGGTCGAGAAGAAATCGTCCGCCCTGCGCGGGCGCACCCAGATCAATCTGTTCTTCGAGCCCTCGACTCGCACCCAGTCCTCCTTCGAGTTGGCGGGCAAGCGGCTCGGCGCCGATGTGATGAACATGTCGGTCGGCTCGTCCTCGGTGAAGAAGGGCGAGACGCTGATCGATACCGCCATCACCCTCAACGCCATGCGGCCAGACGTGATCGTGGTCAGGCACAACCAGGCCGGCGCCGTGCATCTCCTGGCCCGCAAGGTCGATTGCGCCGTGGTAAACGCCGGCGACGGCGCCCACGAGCACCCGACCCAGGCTTTGCTGGATGCCCTCACCATCCGCCGCAACAAGGGGCGCATCGCCGGGCTGACGGTGGCCATCTGCGGCGACATCCTGCATTCACGCGTTGCCCGCTCCAATATCCTGCTGCTCGGCACGCTGGGGGCCCGCGTCCGCCTGATCGCACCCACCACCTTGCTCCCCGCCGGCATCGATCGCTTCGGTGTCGAGATCTTCAAGGACATTCGGGAAGGTCTCCGCGACGCCGACATCGTGATGATGCTGCGCCTCCAGCGCGAGCGCATGGCAGGCGCTTTCATCCCCTCGACCAAGGAATATTTTCGCTATTTCGGCCTGGACGAGGAAAAGCTCGGCTTTGCCAAGCCGGATGCCCTGGTGATGCATCCCGGCCCGATGAATCGCGGGGTGGAGATCGATACCGCCGTCGCCGACGGCGCCCAGTCGCTCATCCGCGAGCAAGTCGAGGCGGGCGTCGCCGTCCGCATGGCCGTGCTCGAGGCTCTTGCCCGCAACCTGCCGAATGTCTGAGGGGAACTGGAAGTTGGATAACGCTCGCCCTCTGGCCCCGGCCAATGCCCTTCTGGTCAATGCACTGCTGACCGATCCCGCCGCCGGATCGCAGCAGCGTGGCGGCCTACTGATTCGCGACGGCGTCATCGCCGATATCGGGAGCCATCTCACCTCCGGCGCCGTGGGCTCGGACACCGCCATCATCGATTGCGATGGCCAGGTCGTCGCTCCCGGCCTAGTCGACATGCGGGCCGTGACGGGCGAGCCGGGCGCCGAGCACCGCGAGACCCTCGCCACCGCCTCCCAGGCGGCGGCTGCCGGTGGCGTCACCACCATCGTCTGCACGCCGGAAACCCATCCGCCGATCGACGATCCCGCCGTGGTCGATTTTGTACTGCGCCGCGCCCGCGACACCGCCATCGTGCATGTCCATGCCATGGCGGCGCTGACCAAGGGGCTTGCCGGCCAGGAGATGACCGAGATCGGCCTGCTCGGCGAAGCGGGCGCCGTCGCCTTCACCGATGGCGCCCGCAGCGTGATGAATGCCCGGGTGATGCGTCGGACACTGACCTATGCGCGCGATTTCGACGCTCTCATTATCCATCACACCCAGGATAGCGATCTGGCCGGTGACGGCGTGATGAACGAGGGCGAATTTGCCAGCCGGCTCGGCCTGCCAGGCATTCCCGCCGAAGCGGAAGCCATCCTGCTGGAACGGGACATGCGCCTGGTCGCCCTGACCGGTGGGCGTTATCACGCCGCAACCGTCACCTGCCGCGCCTCGATCGAGGTGCTGCGCCGGGCCAGGCAGGACGGGCTCGACGTCACCGCCTCCACCTCGATCAACCACGTCACCCTCAACGAGAACGACATCGACGGTTTCCGTACCTTCTGCAAGGTATCGCCGCCGCTGCGCCATGAGGACGACCGCATGGCCCTGGTCCAGGCGGTCAAGGATGGGCTGGTCGATGCGATCGTCTCCGATCACAATCCCCAGGACGTCGAGACCAAGCGCCAGCCTTTCGCCGAGGCGGCCGACGGCGCCATCGGCCTGGAAACCATGCTCTCGGCCGGCCTGCGACTGGTGCATGACGGCTCGCTGGACCTGATCGGCCTCTTGCGGGCTCTTTCGACGCGACCGGCGCAGATCCTGCGTCTGCCTGGCGGCACGCTGGCCAAAGGTGCAAGCGCGGACGTCATCGTCTTCGATCCTGACGTGCCCTTTGTGCTCGACGCCGCCAAGCTACGGTCTCGCTGCAAGAACTCGCCCTTTGACGGCGCGCGCCTCAGCGGCCTGGTTTCCCGCACTTTCGTTGCCGGCCGCCAGGTGTTCGAGCGGGGCTGAAGGCCTGCCTCAAGAAAGCGGGGCTGAAGGCCTGCCTCAAGAATATGGAGTCCCGGGAGCCGGACCTCCCCGTCCGCTCTCTCCCATCGTCAAAGCATTCCATTTCCAGGCGCGGATCGTTCTATTCGTCGAATGCCTTATCCAGGGCCTGTTTCTGTCCCGTGCTGGGGCCACCCAGATAGACCGGCTTGTCGCCGTCGCGGATCTCGGCCCAGGCCTGACGGCCATCGGCCGTGAACAGGAAGACGCTGCCATATTCGGCACAGGTCACGTTGGTCGGGCAGACCATGGCGACGCGGTAGGGCGAACCGTCGATGCTCACCTGCTTGGAGCCGAAAGTCATATAGTCGCCCTTGCGCCTGAGCACGTCGGACAAATAGTCGGGAACGGGCGACAATTCCTTCAACAGGGCACCGTAGGCTCCCTTGTAGGGCTGCGCCTTCACCAGCCGGTCCAGGGCAGGAAACTCCTTTTCGACCTGTTCGTTGTAGGTCGGCTGCTGCGCGAGGGCCGCGCCGGCCAGACCAAGAAACAAAGCCGAAGCCACGATGACACGCATCCAAATCTCCTTCAGTCGGCCGGCTCCCACAAATGCGGTGCGCCCATGCGTCCTACAGCATTGAACCAGCTCAGCACATCGGGAAAGCCTTAGCGCGCTCCCGGGTCATCGCAACCGGTCGACCCAACAAAGGTTGAGGAAAACTCCATCGTCGATGCTCCGCTCCGTCTCAAGGCAAAGATTTTCGTGGCCGGCCCTCGGCGAGTGACGATAGTGTGCGGCACGCACTTTTTCTTCCTAAAGCGAGCTGCCGATGTTTGCCGACCTGACCCTGACGACGACGCTGGCGGCGCTGCTGCTCGGCTACCTGCTCGGGTCGATTCCTTTCGGCCTGGTTCTCACTCGCCTGGCCGGACTGGGGGATATCCGCGCCATCGGCTCTGGCAATATCGGCACCACGAATGTCCTGCGCACCGGCCGCAAGGATCTGGCGGCTGCCACCCTGATCCTCGACGCCCTCAAGGGCACGGCCGCCGTGCTGCTCGCGCGCCACTTCTGGGGAGATGGGGCCGCAGTCTTCGCCGGACTCGCCGCTTTTGTCGGTCACCTCTTCCCGATCTGGCTGAAATTCAAGGGCGGCAAGGGCGTCGCCACCTATCTCGGCCTGCTGGCCGCCTTCGCCTGGCCTATCGCCATCTTTTTCGCGCTGGTCTGGGTCTCGGTTGCCTTCATTACCCGCTATTCGTCGGCCTCGGCCCTGACGGCCAGCCTGCTGAGCCCGATCGGGCTCCTGCTCATGGGCTATCGGCGTGAAGCCCTGCTCTTTGCCATCCTCACCGTGGTCCTGTGGGTGATGCATCGCACCAATATCGGCCGTCTCCTCAATGGTACGGAGAGCCGCATTGGAAAGAAGGCGTGACGTCGCCAGGTTCTGCCCTCTCGGATGAAGAAAAGCTGGATTGGCTGCGCCTGATCCGCTGCGACGGCATTGGCCCCATCAGCTTCAAGGGCTTGCTGGAAAGCCACGGTTCCGCCAGAGCCGTGATCGAGGCTCTGCCCGAGATCGCCAGGCGCAGCGGCCGTGCCCTCAAGCTGCCCTCCGAGGCCGGCCTTCGGCGAGAATTGCAGGCCATGGCCGCTCTTAGTGCCCGCTTCGTGGCCGTGGGCGAAGCCGACTACCCCCTCTCTCTGGCCGCCATCGAATCGGCCCCGCCTCTCCTCGCCGTTTGGGGATCGCTCGCTCCCTTGTCCCGGCCGATGGTCGCCATCGTGGGTGCCCGCAATGCCTCTGCGCTTGGGCGCCGATTCGCGGCTGTCATGGCGAGCGAACTCGCCAATGCCGGTTTCACCGTGGTCTCCGGCTTGGCGCGGGGTATCGATGAAGCCGCGCATAGCGCCACCGTGAGCAACGGCACCGTCGCCGTGGTCGGGGGTGGTCTCGGCCATATCTACCCGTCACAGCACGAACAACTCGCAAAGGATATCACTGCCACAGGCTGCGTCATTTCCGAGATGCCGTTCGAGTGGGTGGCAACGGCACGCGATTTCCCCAAACGCAACCGCATCGTGTCGGGCCTCTCGCTCGGTGTGGTCATCATCGAAGCCGCTGCACGCTCCGGCTCCCTCATCACGGCCCGGCTTGCTTTGGAGCAAGGCCGCGAACTGATGGCCGCACCCGGGTCGCCGCTCGATCCGCGCAATGACGGCAGCAACAAATTGCTGCGCGAGGGAGCTATCCTGGTCCGGCATGCCGGCGACGTGCTGGAAGCTCTGACGCCATTGGTCGAGCGCCCCGCACCACCGCCACGGCCCGTTCAGCCCCGCTTCGAATTCGAGACCAGGGAGCCGGAAACCGCCCCCGCCCCTCCTTCCGCGTCGACGGGTGATCCCGACCAGGACCGCCTGATCGCCGTGCTCGGGCCTTCGCCCGTGGCGATGGACGAATTGGTGCGCGCCTCCGGCCTCGATGCCCGGCGCGTACAGCTAGCCTTGCTCGAACTCGATCTCTCCGGGCGAATCGAGCGGCATGGCAACGGCATGGTCTCGCTGTTGTACGCCGGTCGGCCGAATTGACTTAAGGCTACCTTTTGCCCATCTTGCCGCCGCATTCGGCCCTATCGTAGGACCCGATTGCAACTCATGTCCTACGATAGGGCCTGGGGTCACGACATCGCCCGATCCGACAAATGCGCCAGTTTGCAATTTTCGGATTTGTCCTTATTTGGCAGCTAGTCGACTGCTCCGAGGCACAGGTTTGCGAGATGCAGGCCTGGGCTCGGGAGGCAGGTGGCAAGCTTGTTTTCATGCCCTACCCGGCCGATCTTCAATGAGTCGCGGCCATGGTGGGGACATTTCGTTTTCCGCGTATTGAACGGCCCGCCCATGCCTGTCGTCATCGTTGAGTCGCCTGCCAAAGCACAGACGATCAACAAGTATCTCGGTTCCAACTACCAGGTGATCGCCTCCTATGGTCACGTGCGCGACCTGCCGGCCAAGGACGGTTCGGTGGAGCCCGACGCCGATTTCGCCATGGTGTGGGAGAACGACGCCAAGGCCAGCAAGCGCCTGTCGGATATCGCCAAGGCGGTGAAGGAGAGCGACAAGCTCATTCTTGCAACCGACCCTGATCGCGAGGGCGAGGCGATCTCCTGGCATGTCCTGGAGATCCTGCGCCAGAAGCGTGCCATCAAGGATATTCCGGTCGAACGCGTGACCTTCAACGCCATCACCAAGGACGCAGTCCTGAAGGCGATGAAGGCGCCACGCGAAATCGACGAGGGCCTGGTCGATGCCTATCTGGCACGACGAGCGCTCGACTATCTCGTCGGCTTCCGCCTGTCGCCGGTACTTTGGCGCAAGCTGCCGGGCGCCCGCTCCGCCGGTCGTGTTCAATCGGTCGCCTTGCGTCTGGTCTGCGACCGGGAACTCGAGATCGAGCGCTTTGTCGCCCGCGAATATTGGTCTTTGATCGCGACCCTCGCCACACCACGCGGCGATCTGTTCGAAGCACGCCTCGTCGGCGCGGACGGCCAGAAGATCCAGCGCCTTGATGTCGGCACCGAAAAGGAGGCTCTCGCCTTCCGCGCGGCTCTCGACCAGGGCCGCTATGTCGTAGCCAGTGTCGAGGCCAAGCCTGCCCGGCGCAATCCCTTCCCGCCCTTCACCACCTCGACGCTGCAGCAGGAGGCCAGCCGCAAACTCGGCCTGTCGCCCAATCGCACCATGCAGATCGCCCAACGCCTCTATGAGGGCGTCAACCTCAATGGCGAGCAGGTCGGCCTGATCACCTATATGCGTACCGACGGCGTCGATATGGCGCCGGAGGCCATCACCGCCGTGCGCAGCATGATCGGCAAGAGCTATGCGCCCGGCTACCTGCCGGAGACGCCGCGCCGTTATGTCACCAAGGCGAAGAACGCTCAGGAAGCCCATGAGGCGATCCGGCCGACCGATCCCTTCCGCACGCCCAAGGACGTCACCCGCTTCCTGGATAACGAACAGGCCCGGCTCTACGAACTGATCTGGAAGCGCACGGTTGCCAGCCAGATGGCTTCGGCGGAGCTCGAGCGCACCACGGTCGACATCCTGGTCGAGGCGGGCGGGCGCAAGCTCGACCTGCGAGCGACCGGCCAGGTCGTGAAGTTCGACGGCTTCCTGACGCTCTACAATGAAGACCGGGACGATGATGGGGACGACGAGGACGGCAAGCGCCTTCCCACCATGTCGGCCGGCGAAGCGCTCGACAAGAAATCGATCGCCGCTACCCAGCATTTCACCGAACCGCCGCCGCGCTACAGCGAGGCCACGCTGATCAAGCGCATGGAGGAGCTCGGCATCGGCCGCCCCTCCACCTATGCGGCCACGCTCGCCACCCTGCGCGACCGCGAATATGTCTCGATCGACAAGAAGCGCCTGAAGGCCGAGGACAAGGGTCGTCTCGTCACCGCCTTCCTTGAGAGCTTCTTTGCCCGTTATGTCGAATATGACTTCACCGCGGCCCTGGAGGAGAAGCTCGACCGCATCTCCAACCACGAGCTCGACTGGAAGGAAGTCCTGCGCGATTTCTGGCGCGATTTCTCCGCCGCCATCGACGGCACCAAGGAATTGCGTACCACCCAGGTTCTCGACGCACTCAACGACCTGCTCGGGCCGCATATCTTCCCCGACCGGGGCGATGGCTCCAGTCCGCGCCAGTGCACGGTGTGCGGCACCGGCACGCTCTCGCTCAAGCTCGGCAAATACGGATCGTTCATCGGCTGCTCCAACTATCCCGAATGCCGCTATACGCGCCAGTTATCGGCTGGCGCCGACCAGAATGGCGAGGCCGAGGGCGGTGGCGAAGCCGGCACCAGGAAGCTCGGCGCCGATCCCGAGAGCGGTCTCGACGTCACCCTTCGCGATGGGCGTTTCGGCCCCTATGTCCAGCTCGGCGAAGGCGACAAGCCCAAGCGTTCGAGCCTGCCTCGCGGCATGAGCGCAGCCAATGTCGACCTCGAACGAGCACTGGCATTGCTCTCTTTGCCAAAAGAGGTCGCAGTCCATCCCGAGAGCGGCAAACCGATCCTGGTGGGCATCGGCCGCTATGGTCCCTATGTCCAGCACGAGAAGACCTACGCCAATCTAGACAAGGATGATGACGTATTGGCAATCGGCGCCAACCGGGCCATTGCTCTGATCCTCACCAAGGAAAGCGGAGGTTCTGGCCGCCGTTTCGGCGCCGGTGCGCCGGCAGGCCGTCCCCTCGGCGACTATCCCGGCGGCGGCAGCGTCGAGGTCAAGCCGGGACGCTATGGCGCCTATGTCACCAATGGCAAGGTCAACGCCACCCTGCCCAAGGGCATGGAAGCGGATGCGGTGACGCTCGAACAGGCCATCGAACTCATTGCCGCCAAAGCCGGCAAGGCCCCGACGACCGGCAAAGCTCCGGCTGCCAAAAAGACACCGGCGAAGAAGGCTGCGGCCGCCAAGACGACGGCCGCCAAGACGACGGCTGCGAAGAAGCCGGCTGCCAAGAAGAAGGCAACCAAGGCGATCGTCGATTCCGACGAGGTTCCCTTCGACACCGATTGATATTTGGACTTCCGGCCGGAGCCTCTGTTCCCGCCGGGACTTCCTTGTGATCATGAAGGCCTCCAGCCTGCCCCTTGCGTGCAGGCTGGAGGTGGGTGTCATGATTCGTCGCGTTGCGGGGCTGGTCGGCGGCGCTCTTCTCAACGCCCTCGCGCTCGCATCCGCCTTCGCCGGCGATGCCGCCGTGCCCGATATCATCGGCTTTTCCAAGGATGGACGTTATTTCGCCTTCGAGGAATATGGCACGCTCGATGCCTCCATCCATCCCTACAGCACCATCCACATCATCGATCTCGATACCGGCAAAGCTGTCGCAGGCTCGCCTCTTGCAGTGAGCCATGACAAGGAGGGGCCCGAAGAGGCCCCCCGCACCGAGGCGCGCAAAAAGGCCCAACCGCTGTTGGCCAAGCTCGGCATCGGCGATAAGCCGACCAGGCAGGTCGTGCACGAGGGCGCACGGCTTTTCGATGCGCCGACACCCGATCAGGCCTATGCCACCATGGCCGCCGAAGTGACGAATCTCAGCATCGAGGATGCGGTTCCCGGTGGGGACGTCACGGTCGATGTCCTGCCCCGTACGATCACGGATACGACTTGCTCGGCGCAGGGGCGCGAAGAGCTCAAAAGCTTTTCGCTGGTGCGCACTCTGCCCGAAAACAATAGGGACAACGAAATCGTCTATATCGACGAAGCGTCCGGCTACGAGCGCGGTTGCTCGCAGTCCAACGGCCTGAATGCGCTCTTTGTCTTCAAGCCGGCCGATGCCAGGCCGAGACTGGTGGCGCTGGTCAGCTATTGGCCTCGCAGTTGGGAAGAGCCCGACCGGCGCTATCTCGCCATCCCCGTCCCTCTGCCGTGACGCAGCGAGCCGTTACCATCGCCCTCTTCGCTTGTTCCAAGCGAACAACAGGTCGGCGAAGCGATCATAGGCGAAGCGCGTCAGTACGATGACGCCGGGCGCTCCGAGCAATTTGGCGATCCAGGCTTGCCCCGGCGTGCGCCGCCAGATTTCTAGGACGACATCGGCTCCCACCAGCAGGCGGCCGTCCTCGTTGGTTGCATGCAGGCGGCGCCTGATGTCGTCAAGGCCCGCCCCGAAATGCGCCAGTGCATCAGGCTCCAGATTGATGTCCAGAAACTCGATACGGCCAGCCTTGACCGCTTCCAGGAGACGGCTGCGCTGATGGCGGATGCCGGCATCGCAGACCGGACATCTGGTATTATACCAGACCGTCAGGGGACGAGCGCCGCCGGCTTTTGCAATCTCACTGACCATCCCAACTCTTCAGCGCCTCGATCTTGAGCTTGCGCTGCTCGTCGGCGGAAAGCTCGTAATTGCTCTTGTAGGGGGCAGATTCGAAAGAGCCATAGGTCGGGTTGGCAATGACGATCCAATCGTGCCCCCAACGGGCGGCACTGTCTGCGAAAACCTTCTCGCGCTCCTCCGGCGTTCCCTTGTAGGCATCGGTAAAATCCCCGAGATTGTCGCCGACCAGCAGCACGATGCGATAATCCTTGGCGATCACCGCCCGTCTGGTGCCCTTGGCCGACTTCCAGTCCGGCTGTTCCTTGGCACTGAGGAAGGTGTCGACATTGCCGCCATTCGGAAAGCCGAGCTTTGTCATCAACTGCACCGTCGGCTCTTCCTCCTCCTTGGTTCGGTTGGTGACATAGAAGACCTTCACGCCTTTCGAGGCGGCATACTGGGTGAATTCAACCGCCCCGGGAATGGGGGTATCAACCTGCGCCTTGACATATTTTGTCCAGGTCTCCGGCGTGAAGCGCGTTCCCGCCTTGACGTTCCAGGCCTGATAATTGGAGGTGTTTAGCAGCGTGTCGTCTACATCGAGGACGATGGCCGGCGGAAAACTCTTGAAGTCGCCGGTCTGCTCGGCGGGCGCCGCCGTCCAGGAGGTATCGGCCAAGGCCTGATCGAGCCTGATTCTGGCCAGTGCGAACGCCGCCATCGCATTGGCCTTGGCTTCGACGGCGGTCTGGTCCCAGAGCACGGCGTTGAGATTGTCATCAGGCTTGGCACCCTCGGCGAAGGCCGGTGAAACTGCGGCTGAAACCGCAACAAGCGTCGATGAGAGGCAAAGTCCGATCAATGCACCACGCATGCCCTACTCCCAGTTGGACCGACGATAAAACAGAAACGATATCATCGGACCTCGACGGGTCAACGCGGCATATTCCCTGCGACCTTAGAGAGAATGCTGCAGTGCAGCATTTTTATTGACAAGCCAGGCATGTGGCCCTATATGCGCAGTGTCCGGTTCAATCGAACCGTTCCATCTATCCGTTCGTGCCAGCGGATCTTTTAGGAATTTTGGACAGTCTGTCCCGGCACTCGATGTTCCTTGCCGCCTTGCGTATTGCCTCACATGGCTCTGCCGCGCTGTGGGATCCCCTCCGGATCGCCGCGCAGATCGCATCGGCAGCTTCTCTTCGACAGACAAACCGCCGATCGGGCAGGACGCCGACGAAATACGTCGTGTCCACGATTGGCTTCGACAAATACTATGTGCGTTGGTCTATGATGACGCCGGATCCACTGCCCGCTTCCTTTGGGCATATCGGGCCGCCAACGCCAATTCGGAATAATTTCTGTGGTTCGTAAAAACAAACAAGCCGAGGCATTGGAACCCACCCTGCCCAGCCGCGAAGACATTCTCGCTTTCATCGCCCGTTCGCATGGCAGGGCCGGCAAACGCGAGATCGCCCGCGAATTCGGCTTGGGCGGCGCCGACAAGATCGCCCTCAAACATCTGCTCAACGAATTTGCCGATGGCGGCGTCGTGCAGCGCAACCGCAAGGGCTTCAATGCCCCCGGCGCCCTGCCCTCCTCCCTCGTTGCCGACATTACCGGCCGTGATCGTGACGGCGAGCTCGTCGCCACCCCTGCGGACTGGAACGAGGATAATGGCAAGCCGCCGCGCATCGTGGTGACCATTCCCAAACGCTTCGGCGGAGCCGCGCCAGGCGTGGGTTCGCGGGTGCTGCTGCGCATGGCCGATGGTAGCTCGGATCACCAGCCGACCGGACGGGTGATCAAGGTGCTGGAGCGCTTGCGCCAACGCATTCTCGGCGTCTTCCGTCGCCTTCCCAACGGCGACGGCCAGATCGTACCGATCGAAAAACGCAATGCCGGACGCGAGATGATCGTTCGCCCGGAGGATGCGGTGAAGGCCGAAGACGGCGATCTCGTCGCCATCGAGCCCCTGCGCGGCGCCCGCCATGGCCCGCCCGTGGCACGCATCGTCGAGCGGGTCGGCAAGGTCGGCAGCGAGAAGGCGATCAGCCTGATCGCCATCCATGCCCATGACATTCCCTACGTCTTTCGCAAAGACACGCTGGAAGAGGCCGAGGCCGCCAAGCCGGCGACCAAATCTGGTGGCAAGGATTGGTCCGGCCGTGAGGACTGGCGGCGCCTGCCGCTGATCACCATCGATCCGGCCGATGCCAAGGATCACGACGACGCGGTTCATGCCGAGCCCGATCCCGATCCGGCCAATCCGGGCGGGCATATCCTCACCGTAGCAATCGCCGACGTCGCCGCCTATGTGAAGCCGGATTCGCCCCTCGACCGCGAGGCCCTGATCCGCGGCAATTCGGTGTATTTTCCCGACCGTGTCGTTCCGATGCTGCCGGAGCGCATCTCCAACGATTTGTGCTCCCTGCGCGCCGACGAAAACCGGCCGGCGCTGGCCGTGCGCATGATCATCGCAGCGGACGGACGCAAGCTTCGCCACAGCTTCCATCGCGTGATGATGCGCTCGGCCGCCAAGCTCTCCTACCAGCAGGCCCAGCGCGCCATCAACGGTGATACCGACGAGGTAACCGGCGCACTGCTGGCGTCCGTCCTCCAGCCTCTGTGGGCTGCCTATGCCTGCCTGAAGACGGAGCGCGACGATCGCGGGCCGCTCGACCTCGATCTGCCTGAACGCAAGATCCTGCTGAAACCCAACGGCATGGTCGACCGGGTCGTCGTTCCCGAACGCCTCGACGCCCACCGTCTGATCGAGGAATTCATGATCCTCGCCAATGTCGCGGCAGCCGAGACGCTGGAAGCCAAGAAGACGCCATTGGTCTATCGCGTGCATGACGAGCCTTCGATGGAGAAGATCATCGCGCTGCGCGAATTCCTCCACACGCTCGACATTCCGCTCTCCAAGCAGGGGGCGCTCCGGCCGAGCCAGTTCAACACCATCCTTGCGAGGGTCGCCGGCACCGACAATGCCCATCTCGTCAACGACGTGGTGCTGCGCTCGCAGAGCCAGGCCGAATATTCGGCCGACAATATCGGACATTTCGGTCTCAATCTGCGCCGCTACGCGCATTTCACCTCGCCCATCCGCCGCTATTCGGACCTGATCGTGCATCGCGCTTTGATCCGCGCCCTGCATCTGGGCGATGACGGCCTGCCGGCGGAGATGACGCCCGCAATGCTCAACGAGATCGCCGGCCGGATCTCGGCCTGCGAGCGGCGTGCCATGACGGCAGAACGCGAGACGATCGACCGCCTGATCGCCCATTTTCTCGCGGACCATGTCGGCGAGATCTTCCAGGGCCGTGTGTCCGGGGTGATCAAATCAGGCCTGTTCGTCAAACTCCTCGATACCGGCGCCGACGGCTTCGTGCCCGCCGCGACGATCGGTCACGACTATTACCGCTTCGAGGAGAGCGCCCATCAGCTTATCGGTGCAGCAACAGGTGAATCCTTCCAGCTCGGCGATACGGTGTCGGTGAAGCTGGTGGAGGCGGCGCCGTTCGCCGGTGCGCTGCGCTTCGAAATCATCTCGGACGGTCAACGGCGCAGAACCCCGGGTCGCAAGCTCGGCGTGGTCAAGCGACCGCGTATCACCGATCGCAAGGGCAATGCGGCCAAGCGCAAGGCGAAGGCGCAGAAAGGCAAGCACGCCGGGAAGAGAAGTCGGCGATGAACGAATATCGGCCCGAGCAACGCGACCGACCTGAGCAGCGCGACGTGGCGCTCGCCATGCGCCGGGGCGCCTTCGGGCGCTGCCCCAATTGCGGCAAGGGCAAGATCTTCACCTCCTATCTCAAGGTCGCACCGCGCTGCAGTGCCTGCGGCGAGGATCTGTCGCATCACCGCGCCGATGATGCGCCACCCTATTTCACCATGATGATCGTCGGGCATGTCGTGGTCGCCGGCATCCTCGCCTGCGTGATCGAGACGGAGATGCCGCTCTGGTTGCTGGGCGTGATCTTCGGCACGCTAACCATCGTGCTGTCGCTGGTCCTGCTTCCGATGATCAAGGGCGCCATCATCGGGCTGCAATGGGCCAACCGCATGCATGGCTTCTCCGGCAAAGCCGACCCCGACACGCTTTCCCCTTACTGAGTCCATGACAGATATCCCCTCCTCGCCATCGAAGCCCCGTCCCATCAGGCCCCGCGATGCCGCTTCGCTGATCCTGCTCGACCGCACCGGCAACACGCCCCGCATCCTGATGGGAAGGCGGCATTCGGGCCATGCCTTCATGCCCGGCGTGATGGTGTTTCCCGGCGGCCGCGTCGAGCCTGCCGATCGCAGCATGAGTGCCTATGGCACGCTGTCGGTCCACGCCGAACGGGGGCTGCTCACGCGCGTTGTCAGGCCCTCGCCGGCCAAGGCCAGGGCACTGGCCCTATGCGCGATCCGGGAGACCTTCGAGGAAACCGGCATCCTGCTCGGCGAAACAGGGCTCGGCACCCCGCCCGTCAGCAGCGAACACTGGCGGGCCTTCGCCGACCACGAAGTGTTCCCCTCGCCCGAAAGCCTGCATTTCGTCGCCCGTGCCATCACGCCACCTGCCATGAAGCGCAGATTCGACACGCGCTTCTTCGTGGCTGACGCGCGTTCCATCGCGCACCAGACCGACGGTGTCGTCGGTCCCGACTCGGAGTTGGTCGAAATGAAATGGCTCACCTTCGACGAGGCCCGGTCAGAAGATCTGGTCTGGATCACCCGCACGATCCTCGATGAGGTGGCCAGGAGGCTCGAAATCGGCTTGGAGAAGGACGTTCCCGTGCCTTTCTATCGCGAGCAGCGTGGCGTACGGAGCCGGGAAGAGATCTAGATCAGCCGCGGATGGCCCGCATGGCCGCACAATTCCAAGCAGCATGCGCTTCTTTTGGTTGACTTCAGCGCTTCCATGAGTAGTGTGCGCCAAGATTCAAAAGGGCCGCGCCATTGCGCGGCTTTGCTGCCTTAGCCGATACGGTCCGGTAGCAATATTCGGAGCATCACCATGGCCAAGGCTGCAACCATCAAGATCAAGCTGCTTTCGACGGCAGACACGGGCTACTTCTATGTCACCAAGAAGAACACCCGCACCAAGACCGAAAAGCTCGCAATGAAGAAGTACGATCCCGTCGCGCGCAAGCACGTCGAGTTCAAGGAAACCAAGATCAAGTAAGATCGGTTTCCGGATCGGAATCAAGGGCGCCTTCGGGGCGCCCTTTGTTTTGGTGATGCCCGCGGGAGGCTATCGGTGTCGACCCCCAATGAGACACGCAATACCTCGCGCGGTTTGCAGTTCTTCATTCTCGCCTGCACCCTTCTGGTCATCGGCTTCGGTTCGGGAGCCGCCTCGATCAGCCTCTCGACCATTTTTCAAGAGTTCGCGCTGTCCTACGCGATCATAGGCGCCGTCACTTCCGGGGTTTTCCTTTTCCTGATCCTATTCCTCGCACTAGGCGGACGCCTGCGCGCGCTGGTCGGCGACAAGCCCCTGCTGATGGCCTCGACGTCCACATTCGTCGTCGGCGAAGCTCTGGCAGGACTTGCCCCCGATTTTTCCGTCTGGGCAATCGCGCGCCTGCTCCAGGGTTCAGCAACCGGTTGCCTCCTTTCCGTCAGCCTTGCTTTCGTGGCCGACAGTGCACGTCGCCAACGGCGAGGCGACGTCATAAGCGTGCTGCTTGCCCTTTATTTCCTCGGCACGGCATTCGGCCCCGGCGTAGCAGGCTACATCACCGCGTTTTATAGCTGGCGCGACATCGCCTACGTCTCGGCGGCACTGGGCGTGATCATGCTCATCCTACAGGCCGCATTCGTCACGGCACCCACGAGAACGGAAATCGAGACCATTTTCGACTGAGCGGGCAGTCCGGGACGACCATCACGGTGGCCTTGCCTCTATGCCACCTTCCGAACGTGGTCCTCTGCTGCCTCGCGGATAGCGGCTATGTTACCGGCATAATTCGCCGCCCCGCCCTGAAACACGGCCGATCCCGCCACGATCGTGTCTGCTCCGGCCGCGGCCACCAGCGCTGCCGTCTCGCTGTTGACGCCGCCATCGACCTCGAGGCGGATCGGCCTTGTCCCGATCATTGCCCGGACGCGCCGAATCTTGTCGAGTTGCGAGGTGATGAAGGCCTGCCCTCCGAATCCCGGATTGACTGTCATCACCAGGATGAGATCGAGACGATCGAGCACATATTCCAACACGCTTTCCGGCGTACCCGGACAGATCGTCGCCCCGGCCTTGCAGCCGAGAGCGCGGATCGCCTGCAGCGAGCGATCGAGATGCGGACCGGATTCGGCATGCACGGTGATGATGTCGGCACCGGCTTTGGCAAAAGCCTCCAGATAGGGATCGGCCGGCGTGATCATCAGATGCACGTCGAAGGGCTTTTTTGTGTAGGATCTGACAGCTTTGATGACATCGGGTCCGAAGGTGATGTTGGGCACGAAATGCCCATCCATCACGTCGCAATGGATCCAGTCCGCCCCGCTCTCGTCGATAGCTCTGATTTCCTCGCCCAGCCGCGCGAAATCAGCCGACAGGATGGACGGCGCGATCACGATCGGTTCAGCCATGATAGTCTTCCTCTCATCTCCGGTATTCGTCAGGCATCGTCGCCATCGGGTTTCGCGTCCCAGGCGAAAACGCGACTCGCCAGAACATCTCCCGCCTCGATGGTCATGATGTCGTCCGTGGTCAGCTTGCGGTCGAGATCTTCGACCAACCGACTGGCCTGGCGCAGGCGGATACGGTCGAGCGCATTGCGGATGGAACGGGCATTGGAGAACAAGGGCTGGGTCTTGCGCAGCTCGATATAGCGGATGAAGGCAGCCCGTGCCTCGGCATCGAAGCGATAATTGCGTTCCTGCAGCATCAGCTCGGCAATGGACAGCAGTTCAGGCTCTTCATAGTCAGGAAAATCGATGTGGTGGGCGACCCGCGAGCGGAAGCCGGGATTGCTGGCGAAGAACTTCTGCATGCGATCCTCATAGCCGGCGAGGATCACGACGAGATCGTCGCGCTGCGTCTCCATCACCTGCAGCAGGATCTCGATGGATTCCTGGCCATAATCGCGCTCGTTCTCGGGGCGGTAGAGATAATAGGCCTCGTCGATGAACAACACGCCGCCCATCGCCTTCTTGAGGATCTCCTTGGTCTTCGGCGCGGTGTGGCCGATATACTGGCCGACGAGATCGTCCCGGGTCACCGACACCAGATGTCCACGCCTGACGAAGCCGAGGCGATGCAGGATGTCGGCCATGCGCAAGGCCACCGTGGTCTTGCCGGTACCGGGATTGCCGGTGAAGGACATGTGCAGGGTCGGCGGATCATTGGCCAGGCCGATTCTTTGCCGGATGCGCTCGATCAGTAGCAGCGAGGCGATTTCACGGATGCGCGTCTTCACCGGCTTGAGGCCGACCAGGTCGCGGTCGAGCTGGGCGAAGACGTCGGCAATGCCGACCGCCTCGAATTCCTGCCTGAGGTCGATGGTCTCGGCTGCAGTCGTGCCGGCCTCCCCGGGCTCTTTCACGGTGTTTGCATCGAGCATGGTGATCCTCGCGAAAGGCTCCGCCGCCCAATAGGCGACGGAGCAAGTTGTCCGGCGGGTCGTCAGAGACGGGAGGCACTGCCGTCACCAGCCGGACCAAAGCGTGTTGCGATTGGGCGAAATCACGCAGAATCGCAAAGACGCGTCGAAACCAGAAGCTTGAGCAAACAAGCGTTCAGTCATGAACGCGTTTTGCTCAAGGACACATCAACCGTAGCGCTGGCCTTCCGGCCGGTCGGCGGCATAGCTTTTGGTGGTGTAGCGGATATTGCGGCCGACGCTTTCCTGCCGGTCGAGGCGGAAGCCGGGCTCCTCCGTCGGCCGATTGACGATGAAGGAGATGCGCACCGACTCCCAGCCATGGCTGGAGTCAAAGCCGCAGATGCGGATATAGCGGTCGCCATAGACGCGCCGGCATTCGGCGAGTTCCATCATCACGCCTGCCGCATCCCGCAGGTCGAACATCGGCAAACCCCACATCTCCCAATAGGTGTTGCGGGGGTGAGGATCGTCGGTGAACTCGATGTTCACCGCCCAGCCCTGTTCCAGGCAATACTGCACCTGGCGGCCGATCTGCTCGTCGGTGAGATCGGGCAGGAAGGAAAAACACCCTTGTGTGATACGCATCGTCTTTCTCCTTTCAGGCGGTGACGGCGACGGTGGGCACGAAATCCGGCGTGTCGGTGGATTCGTAGTTGAAGGTCACGTCCTTCCACACTTCGAGCGCCTGCTTGAGCGGCGTACAGCTATTGGCCGCCTTGGCCAGGATTTCCGGCCCTTCATGCAGGTAGTCGCGTCCCTCGTTGCGGGCGAGGATCATCGCTTCCAGAGCCACGCGGTTGGCGGTGGCGCCGGCCTGGATGCCCTGCGGATGGCCGATGGTGCCGCCGCCGAACTGCAGCACCACATCCTCACCGAGAAGATGCAGAAGCTGGTGCATCTGGCCGGCATGGATGCCGCCGGAGGCCACCGGCATCAGCTTGTTGAGGCTGGCCCAGTGCTGGTCGAAGAAGACGCCGTGTTCGAGGTTGGCCGGATTGAAGTCCTCGCGGCAGATGTCGTAATAACCGCGCGTGGTGTTGGGATCGCCTTCCAGCTTGCCGACCACGGTACCGGCATGGATATGATCGACACCGGCCAGCCGCATCCATTTGGCAATGACGCGGAACGATACGCCATGGCTCTTCTGGCGCGTATAGGTGCTGTGGCCGGCCCGGTGCAGATGCAGGATCATGTCGTTGCGACGGGCCCAGGCCGCCATCGACTGGATCGCGGTATAACCGATCACCAGGTCGATCATCACGATGTTGGAGCCGATCTCCCGAGCAAAATCGGCGCGCTCATACATCTGCTCCATCGTACCGGCAGTAACGTTGAGATAGGTTCCCTTGATCTCGCCCGACGTCGCCTGCGCCTTGTTCACCGCCTCCATGCAATAGAGGAAGCGCTCCCGCCAATGCATGAAAGGCTGCGAATTGATGTTCTCGTCATCCTTGGTGAAATCGAGTCCCCCCTTCAGCGCCTCGTAGACCACGCGTCCGTAGTTGCGGCCCGACAGGCCAAGCTTGGGCTTGACGGTGGCTCCCAGCAGAGGTCGGCCGAACTTGTCGAGCCGCTCGCGCTCGACCACGATGCCGGTCGCCGGCCCCTGGAAGGTCTTCACATAGGCCACGGGAAAGCGCATGTCCTCCAGGCGTAGCGCCTTCAAGGGCTTGAAGCCGAAGACATTGCCGATGATCGAGGCCGAGAGGTTGGCGATCGAGCCGGGCTCGAACAAATCGAGATCATAGGCGATATAGGCAAAGTACTGGCCGGATGCGTTGGGCACCGGATCGACCCGGTAGCATTTGGCCCGGTATTTTTCCGCCGCTGTCAGCCTGTCCGTCCACACCACCGTCCAGGTCGCGGTGGAAGATTCGCCGGCCACGGCCGCCGACGCCTCGATCGGATCAACGCCCTCCTGCGGCGTTACCCGGAACAGCGCGATGACATCGGTGTCCTTGGGTTCATAGTCGGGCTCCCAATAGCCCATCTTCTTGTATTCCATCACGCCGGACCGGTAGCGATCCTTGCCGCGGACGGTTTGTGTATTCACGTTCATCTCGTCCTCCTTGGTTCGAGGGAATTGGGTTACGCCGCTGTCGCCAGGCCCGAGACTTTTGGTTCCAGGGCGCCAGCGCGGTAGCGCCGCGCCATTTCGGGCAACGGTACGACCCTGATCCGCGAGGCTTGTCCTGCCGTGCCGAATGCCTCGAAGCGCGCGCGGCAAAGAGTTTTCAGTCCTTCCATGGCGGGCTTCAGGAATTTGCGCGGATCGAACTCGCTGCGGTTCTCGCTGGCGACCTTGCGGAAGGCGGCGGTCATCGCGAGCCGACAGTCGGTGTCGATATTGACCTTGCGCACGCCATGCCGGATGCCCCGGACGATCTCGTCCACCGGCACGCCCCAGGTCTGCGGCATCTGCCCACCGAAGGCGTTGAACATGTCCTGCAGTTCCTGCGGCACCGAGGAGGAGCCGTGCATGACCAGATGCACGCCGGGCATGCGTCGATGGATCTCCTCGATCACATGCATGGCCAGGATGTCGCCATCGGGCTTGCGGCTGAACTTGTAGGCGCCGTGCGACGTGCCCATGGCGATGGCGAGGGCATCGACCCTGGTGGCGCGCACGAAATCCACGGCCTGGGCGGGATCGGTGAGCAACTGGTCATGGCCGATCTCGCCGACGACGCCGTGACCGTCTTCCTGCTCGCCGCCGCCATGTTCGAGCGAACCGAGCACGCCGAGCTCCCCCTCGACGGAAGCGCCGACCCAATGGGCAAAATCGACGACGCGACGAGTGATCGCGACATTGTAGTCGTAGCTCGCAGGCGTCTTGCCGTCGGCCTCGAGCGACCCATCCATCATCACCGAGGTGAAGCCGTAGCGTAGCGCCGTAGCGCAGGTCGCTCCCTCATTGCCGTGGTCGAGATGCAGGCAGAGCGGGATCTGCGGATACATCTCTTCCAGAGCCTCGACCATCTTCGCCAGCATGATGTCGTTGGCATAGGCCCGTGCCCCGCGCGAGGCTTGCAAGATGACAGGAGCATCGACATCTGCGGCAGCCTCCATGATACCGAGTGCCTGCTCCATATTGTTGATGTTGAAGGCCGGTACGCCGTAGCCGTGCTCGGCAGCGTCATCCAGCAATTGCCTGAGGGTGATACGGGCCATGACAGTCTCCGTTGCGCCTTTTGAAATTTACAGACTTACAGGCCTTGTCCCCGCTTCTCCGACGCGAGCTGGCGGGCAGCCTCAGCGATGGTGGCGGCCGTGATGCCGAACTCCCGGTAGAGATCGCCCGCCGGTGCCGAGGCGCCGAAGCCGCCCATGCCGATGAAGACGCCGTCTTCGCCGAGCAGGCGGGACCAGTCGGCCTCGATGGCCGCCTCGATGCCGATGCGTGGCGCCGTCCCCAGCACGGCGCGGCGATAGACCGGTCCCTGCCTCCGGAAGAGTTCGAAGCAGGGCGCCGAAACCACCGCGGCTCGAATGCCTTCCTTCGCCAGGAGTTCAGCGGCCTCGACGGCGATCGAAACCTCCGAACCTGTGGCGATCAGCGTGACGTCTCGCTCCGCCGGCGGCTCGAACAGCACATAGGCACCGAGCGCGACCCCATTCACGCCACAGTCGGAACGCAGCGTCGGCAGCGCCTGGCGCGACAGGCAGATAATGGAAGGCTGCTTTTCGGCCGCGAGAGCACATTCCCACGCCTCCGCGGTCTCGACGGCATCCGCCGGCCGGAACACCAGGAGATTGGGAATGGCCCGGAGCGCGGCCAGATGCTCCACCGGCTGATGGGTCGGGCCATCCTCGCCCAGACCGATGGAATCATGCGTCATCACATGGATCACGCGCAGTCCCATTAGCGCCGCCAGCCGGATCGCCGGCCGCGAATAATCGGCAAAGGCCAAAAAGGTGCCCCCGAAGGGAATGTAGCCGCCATGCAAGGCGATGCCGTTCATCGCCGCAGCCATGCCATGCTCGCGCACGCCGTAATGGATATACCCACCGGAAAAATCCTCGGCTTGGACCGGCTGCAAGCCCTTCGCCTGCGTGAGATTGGAATGGGTGAGATCGGCCGAACCGCCCAGAAGATTGGGCTGGGCAGAAACAATCGCGTTGATGACCTGCTGGGACGCCTGACGCGTGGCGATTTGCGGACAATCGCTGGCAAAACGCTGGCGAATATCGGCAAGCGCACGCTTGAGCCCGTCGCTCAATCTGCCCCCTACCGCATCCTCGAACTGCCGCCTCTCCGCCTCGCCGACCTGACGCAGCCTCTTCTGCCAGGCCTTGTGCTCGGCCTTTCCACGGGCTCCGACAGCCAACCATGCCTCGCGGATTTCGGGTGGAATCTCGAAGGGCTCGTGCGGCCAGGCCAGGGCCTCTCGCGCAGCCAGGCTCTCTTCGGCGCCGAGCGGAGCGCCGTGCACCTTCTCGGTGCCTTGTCGGTTTGGCGCGCCGAAGCCGATGATGGTCCGGCAAGCAATGAGCGAGGGCCTGTCGGTTGCCAGTTCCTCCGCAATCGCCGTCGCCACGGCCTCGCGGTCATGCCCGTCGACCCGGCGCGTCGACCAGCCGGACGCCGCGAAGCGGGCGAGCTGGTCGTCCGAGCAGGAAAGCGAAGTCGAGCCATCGATCGAGATCTCGTTGTCATCGAACAGCACGATAAGCCTGCTGAGCTTGAGATGGCCGGCCAGCGAAATCGCCTCGTGGCTGATACCCTCCATCAGGCAGCCATCGCCGACGATGACATAGGTATGGTGGTCGACGAGCTCTTCCCCGAAGCGGGCATGGGCAAGGCGCTCCGCCAGGGCCATGCCGACAGCCGTCGCCAGCCCCTGCCCGAGCGGCCCCGTCGTCGTCTCCACGCCTGGCGTGTGACCATATTCGGGATGCCCCGGTGTCTTGGAGCCCCATTGCCGGAAGGATTTCACCTCCTCCAGCGTAAGTTCGGGATAGCCGGTGAGATGCAGCAGGCCGTAGAGCAGCATCGAGCCGTGCCCAGCCGAGAGCACGAAGCGGTCCCGATCTGGCCAGGCCGGGTCAGACGGATCGAATTTCAGGAAACGCGAAAACAGCACGGTAGCGACGTCGGCCATGCCCATGGGCATGCCGGGGTGTCCGGACCTGGCCCTCTCCACGGCGTCGACAGCCAGGAAGCGCAAGGTATTGGCCATGTCGCGATGCGGCACCGAGGTCTCGAAAATGGCTGATGGCGTCGGGATATTCACGGGCATGTCCTCCCATTCCGCTGCCCGGGGCAGACGGTGGTTTGGTTCACGGAAAGGCTCTGTGTCCTGCGGGCGCGCCTCTAGGCGGCTCGCTTCTTGCGCTCGACCAGTTGCAGGATCAGCGGCGTCAGGATGAGCTGCATGGCGAGATCCAGCTTCGAGCCATGGATGACGATGGAGTTGGCTCGCGACATGAAGCTGTTGGGGATCATCGACAGCAGATAGGGAAAATCGATCCCTCTTGGTGTCTGAAAGCGGATCACCACCATCGATTCATCCGGCGTCGGGATCCAGCGCGCGATGAAGGGATTGGACGTATCCACGGTCGGCACGCGCTGGAAATTGATGTCGGTGTGGGTAAATTGCGGGCAGATATAGTTCACATAGTCGGGCATGCGCCGCAGGATGGTGTCGGTCACTGCCTCGGTCGAATAGCCCCGCGTGCTGCGGTCGCGATGCAGCTTCTGGATCCATTCGAGATTGATCACCGGCACCACRCCGATCTTGAGATCGGCATATCTGGCGACGTCGACCTCGTCGGTCACCACCGCTCCATGCAGCCCTTCGTAGAAGAGCAGATCGGTGCCGGATGGCAGTGGCTTCCAAGGCGTGAAGGTGCCGGGCAGGGCCCCATAAAGGATCTCCTCCTCATCATCATGGACATAGTGCCGCGTGGTGCCGGTTCCGTGGTTGCCATAGTCGCGAAACAGTGCCTCCAACTCGGCGAACAGATTGGTTTCCGGGCTGAAATGACTGAAATGCTTGTTACCCCTGGCCGCCTCATCGGCCATGTGGGCGCGCATCTCGGTCCTGTCGTAGCGATGAAAGGAATCGCCCTCTACGTAGGCCGCTTCGATGTTCTCGCGGCGAAAGATCTGCTCGAAGGTCCGCTTGACCGAAGTCGTTCCGGCGCCGGACGAGCCCGTGATGGAAATGATCGGATGCTTGATCGACATGGTATTTCCCAGCTCAGACGCGGAACAGGCCGCGATTGGCGAACAAAGGCGCCGAGGTCGGCGGCCACAAGCCCGGTCGGTTATGCAGCGTTTCCAAATGGGCGACCTTGGTCCTAGCCCCAAGGATCAACGGTACGCGCTGATGCAGCGAGGTTGCGCGGATATCGAGAATGCGGATCCGGCCATTGGAGGCCGCCCCGCCTGCCCTCTCCATCAGGAAGGCCATGGGATAGGCTTCATAGATCAGCCGCAGCCGGCCCTGCCCGTAGCCGGCCCTGGCGTCTGCCGGATAGAGATAGATGCCGCCACGGGTAAGAGCCCGGAAGGTGTCGGCCACCAACGCTCCGTGCCAGCGCATGTTGTGATCCCGCCCTGAGGGACCGTCGGCGCCCGCCTGGCACTCGTCGATGAAGGCCCGCACCGGCTCTTCCCAATGCCGATAGTTGGAGGCGTTGATCGAATATTCCGGCTGGTCCCGTTCCGGCAGACGGACATTGGCCTGGGTCAACAGGAACTGGCGGTTGCGGCGGTCGAGGGTGAAAATATCGACTCCCTCCCCGAGCGACAGCACCAAAGTCGTCTGCGGACCATAGATGACGAAGCCTGCAGCAAGCTGGCTGGTGCCGGCCGGCCATACCAGGGTACGATCGACCGCCGAGGCCAGCACGAATTCGTCTGGCGTCGGCACGATGGAAAAGATCGTGCCGGCCGGCATGTTGAGGTCGAGATTGCCGGATCCGTCGACCGGGTCGATGGCGACGCATAGAGGCTGGCTCGCATCCCAGATTTCCAACTCGTCGGCTTCCTCCGACGCGAAGGCGGCGATCGGGCAAGTTCGCAGGGCCTCCCGGAACTGGCGGTTGGCCCAGACATCCATGTCCTTCTGTTCGTCTCCCCCGGCATTGTGGCCACGGGTCTCCTCGGCGATCTCGGCGAGCGTGCCGAGCGAGACGGTTTCCGAGACTCGGATGGCGGCCGCAGCGAGACTGGCGACGACTTCGACAACCGCGGGCCTGAGCATGTCGGCACCGGCATGGCGAGCAAGATAGCTGTCCAGAGTCGGTTTGTCGGTCATCGGCATTCTCCCCCGGATGATGCCCCGTCCGGGGCACCGTCATTTCGTGGTCTTTCGAGGAGTTTGACCGAAAATAGAAAATAATCGAAATTTTGTTTTCTTCGCCTTTGCGAAAGTTTTTCTTATATGGTCATACGCCTACGAGACATCACCCGTCGGCAGCTTCGCGCCCTCGCCGCCATCGCATCGAGCGGCTCGGTGACGTCGGCCGCCAAGAATCTGCACCTAACCCAACCGGCGGTGACATTGCAGCTGCGCAACCTGCAGGATCTGGCTGACCTGCCCTTGCTGCAACGGACGGGCGATGGGATGATCCTCACCGATGCCGGCATCGAGATGCTGCAATTACATAGCCGCATCGAGGCAGCCATTGCCGATTGCGAAGCCACGCTGAGCATCATCTCCGGAAGAACCGCCGGGCGTGTCTCGATCGGGGCGGTCAGCACGGCCAAATATTTCGTGCCGTTCATCATCGCAGCCTTCTCACGCGTGCATCCGCGGATCGAAGTGACATTGTCGATCGGCAATCGTGCCGAAATCATGCAGGCCCTGCGCGACTACAAGCTCGACGTCGCCATCACAGGCCGCCCTCCTCCCGACATCGAGGTCGAGAAGCACCTGATCGGCCAGAACCCACATGTCATCATCGCGTCGCGCAATCACTGGCTGGCGAAGGAGAGAGGCCTTGCCGCGGTCGATTTGTCGCATGAGACTTTCCTCACACGAGAGCCGGGTTCAGGCACCCGCATGCTGATGGAGCGCCTGTTCGAGCAGACCGAACTCGCCCCTCATATCGGCATGGAATTCGACTCAAACGAGACGATCAAGCAAAGCGTGATCGCCGATCTCGGCATCGCCTTCCTCTCGGCCCATACGGTGGCGACCGAGTTGGAGGATGGCCGCCTCGTGATATTGGACGTGGCGGGCCTGCCTGTGACCCGGCAGTGGTTCGTGGTACGCCGGGTCGACAAGGTGTTGTTGCCTCCGGCCCAGGAAGCCTTGGATTTCATCGCAAGAGAGGCGTCTCAATATCTGCCGCGCCCGCTCCTCAGCCACGACTGACCTCAAAAAGGGGAATTTGTGGGATCGCAGGGATCTCAGCCCATAGGCGCTAACTTTGCGGAACTCGGTGCTTATCTGGTGGGTCGATCTCCAGATCGACCATCTTGGAAGCGCCTTGCTTGCTGGCGGGAAGATGCCGATCAGAAGATCGGCACACCTCGTTTCAGGCGCCTCCACTCGCAAAATTAGCGCCTATGGGCATCCCCGCCCGCTCTCGGAAACACTGTGCTTGCAGGAAGAGCAGGCTGTCGTGAAATGCTCGGGCGTCGCTGAGATAAATGCGATCCTCAGAAATGCCTTGGCGATTCTCGAGGCCCTATTCTCCCAGGAAGCCGCGCACCGTTTCCAGGAACTTCGCCACCGAGATCGGCTTCGATAGATAGGCTTCGCACCCGCCCTGGCGGATGCGTTCCTCGTCGCCCTTCATGGCGAAGGCCGTGATGGCCACCACCGGGATCGTCTTTAGCTCGTCATCGTCCTTGAGCCAGCGCGTCACTTCGAGGCCGGAAACCTCAGGCAGCTGGATATCCATCAAAATCAAATCGGGGCGATGCTCGCGGGCCAGGCTCATCACATTGATGCCGCTACGCGTTTCCACGATGTCATAGCCGTTGGCTTCCAACAGATCATGGAAGAGCTTCATGTTGAGCTCGTTATCTTCCACGATCAGGACTTTCTTGGCCATGGAGCCCCTCGTCTACGCCAAAGCATCCTGCGATGTGGCACAATAGCCAAGAATCACAAAGACGCGCCAAAAACAAAGAGTTAGAGCAAGGAAGCGTTTTCAGCAAAACGTGCTTTGCTCTAGAATGCGCTGCGGATATCGCGGCTGCGAATCTGTTTTCAACCACGCCCGCTTACTGGCACGTTGTTAGCAGTCAGTCCTTACCAAACGGGAAATCGAATGTTCAGGCAAACCGCCGGGCAGGCAGCTCAAAAACAACGCGCCGAAGAAGTCGCGACGGCCGCTCTCGGCTTCATTGCAGCGGACGAGGATCGACTCAACGGTTTCTTCATGGCGACCGGCCTGTCACCCGACGAGATTCGCAGTGCGGCCGCCAAACCCGGCTTTCTCGCGTCGGTGCTGCAGCACGTCCTCTCGGATGAGGCGAGTGCCGCCAGCTTTGCAGCGGAGAATGGCCTGTCTCCGGAAGATCTGCAACGAACGGCTTTCCAGCTCGGCATTCGTTGGGACTGATGGGCGCTCTCTGCCGCGACTGCCTTGGCGAAGCGGGCGAGGCAGATCGCTGCCCTACCTGCCGTTCGCCGCGCATTGTCCGGCATGCTGAACTCGAGCGGCTCGCCATCGCCCATGTCGACTGTGACGCCTTCTACGCCACCATCGAGAAGCGCGACGATCCTTCCCTCACCGATAAGCCAGTGATCGTCGGCGGCGCCAAGCGCGGTGTGGTCTCCACCGCCTGCTACATCGCCCGCACCTATGGCGTGCGTTCGGCCATGCCGATGTTCCAGGCGCTTAAGCTGTGCCCGGATGCGGTGGTCGTCAGGCCCAACATGGAAAAATATGTCCAGGTCGGCCGCCAGGTCCGCGACATGATGCTGGCACTGACGCCGCTGGTCGAACCGCTTTCGATCGACGAGGCCTTTCTCGACCTCACTGGCACCGACCGCCTGCATCACGCCAGTCCGGCCCGTACACTGCTGCGTTTTGCCAACCAGGTCGAAAAGGAACTGAAAATCACCGTGTCCATCGGGCTCTCGGCCAACAAGTTCCTGGCCAAGACCGCCTCCGATCTCGAAAAGCCCCGCGGTTTTACCGTGCTTTCGCCGGAAGAAGCGCCCGAGTTTCTGGCTCCGCGCCCAATCTCCTTCATCTGGGGCGTCGGCAAAGCTGGAGCCGCCCGCTACGAGCGGGACGGATTGCGCACCATCGCCGACCTGCAGCGTGCCGGGGAGATTCCACTGATCCGGCGCTACGGCGTCGAGGGGCAGCGCCTCGCCCGCCTCGCCTTTGGCCGCGACGCCCGCAAGGTCGATCCAGAAGGCGATCGCAAATCGGTTTCGGCCGAGACGACCTTCGAGCACGACCTTGCCAGTGGCGAGAGCCTGTTGCCGATCCTCTGGCAATTGTCGGAAAAGGTTTCGGCCCGGCTTAAAAAATCCGCCATTGCCGGTTCCACCGTGACGCTGAAGTTGAAATCGGCCGATTTCCGCATTCGCACCCGCGCCCAGAGCCTGCACGAGCCGACACGCCTGGCGACACGCATCTTCGAGACCGGCAAAAAACTGCTCTCGAAGGAAACCGATGGCACGCAATATCGCCTAATCGGCATCGGCATCACCGGCCTCACCGACATGGCCGACGCCGATCATGGCGATCTCGCCGACCCCAACGCCAAACGCCTTGTCGCGGCCGAGAATGCCATCGACGCCGTCCGGGCGAAGTTCGGCAAGACCGCCATGCAAAAGGGCATCGCCTTCAAACCCGGCAAGGGCGAGACCTAAGGATTCATGCGTCGACAAACGAATCGAGCTGGCTCGACCTTTGTCATTACCGGGCTTGACCCGGCAATCCAGTTCCTCCCTCCAGACGTCAAAGACGGGCTCCCTGGATGCCCGGGTCAAGCCCGGGTCAAGCCCGGGCATAACAAAGGTGGCGCTTCAATTATGTCCGGACAATGCCTAACCAAGGCCGCAAGACGCGTTACGGGCTGCGATAAACGCCGATATCCAGCTTCTTGCCGCCGTTGATGTTGATTCCCGCAACCCTGGAAACCAGGTCGACCTTGGTCCCGTTCGCGGTGAGACGGGCCAGAAAGGCAGGCTCGAAGCGCTTGTCGACAAAGGCGGCCCGGCAGATCCCCTGCCCGATGAAGTCCGCCGCGCCTTCGGGGCTGGGCATATCGAGATCGGTACCGGCCAGGAAGACCAGGCTGGGCTCACGAAAGCCAACGCTCGCTGCTGCGACATGCGGGCATTGCGCGGCCTGGGCCGCCGCAGCCAAGCGCGGGCTGATGGCCATAGCCTGCAATTTGGGAATGGCGCCCGCATAGATGCCCCAATAAAGCAGCAGGCCGGTGGCGAGACATGCCAGGACGGCCTCCACGCCCCTTCCCTCACCCAGCCGTCGCCAGGCCAGCCATGCCGCCGCTACGGCCCCGATGGCGAAAGCCAGCGTCAGCCAGGCGATCTCGCTCTGATAGAACCACACCGCTCCGACCCCGACCACCGCCAGCACCAAGGCCAGCAAGGGGATCAGGCCGGCGACGATGCGCGCCCAGAGGCTTCGCGACAGCCCGTCATCGAAGACCGCCATGGCGATCAGAATCGCAATCGCCGGATAGACCGGCAGGACGTAATGCGGCAGCTTGGTCGGGAAGAATTCGAAGACGAGCCAGAATGGCACCAGCCAGGCGAGCAGGAAGATCACGGCCGGCCGACGCCGCTGATGCCAGACCCAGGGCGCGGCGAGTGCCGCCAGCGGTGCGAATGGCCAGAACGTGCCCCAGAACACGGCAAGATAGGTTCCCGGCCAGCCACCATGCGATTCCTGGGCGCCTGCCACCTTGTTCAGCATGTCCTTGCCGACCGATTCCTGCAGGAAGGCGCCCTTGGTCTCGATCATGATGGCGATGAACCAGGGGGATACCAGGACGAGCGTGAGCAGGATGCCCCAAAGCCAGCGCAACTGCCCGAGCCAGCGCCAGTCACGCGTGGCAGCCACGGTGCCGGCAATGGTAAGGCCGACCAGAAGGGCGCCTATGGGCCCCTTGATCAGGATCGACACCGCCATGCCGAGCCAGAAAACGGCTGGAAGCGCGAGGCCCGCGGGCGCCGGTTCTCCCCGGTGCGAAGCCATGAAGAACCGGGCGAGCACGCCCACCATCGCCATGACCGTCAGCAGTTGCGTCGCATCCGTCTTCGCCAGGCGCGCCTCGACGCCGAGCAGCAGGCAGCCGGCCATGATCAGGCCCGCAAGCAAAGCCGAACGTCGTCCCGCCAGCGGGATCGCCGTCCACCAGGTCAGGAGCACCGCTCCAATCGCAGCAATCAGCGAGGGAATGCGATAGAGCCAGATCGTGGTGCGTGCCTCGGGAACCCCGAGGCTGGCGCCGAGGCTGACCGCTGCCGTCTGCAGCCAGTAGATACCGACCGGCTTCTTCAGCCTTGCCTCGTCCTGGAAGCGGATGGAGACGAAATCGCCGCTCTCCAGCATCTGCTTGGACGCCTGGGCAAAGCGCGGCTCGTCACGATCCATCGGCGGCAGACCGGTGAAGCCGGGCGCGAATGCGAGCAGCGCAGCCACCAGCAAAGCAGAGATCGCCAGCAGATTCGAGCCCGCTATGCGGTCGAGCAATCGTCCAGGGGTGCTGGCAGCTGCCGGTGATTCGGATAGAGCTGCCATGCAAACCTCCGCCGATGTGCGGGTTATGTCGGAAAACCGAAGTCCGGCTCGAGCCGATGGAGAAGACCGGCCTGGGATGGCGACCCCAGCAGGGCTCGAACCTGCGACCTAGCGCTTAGAAGGCGCTCGCTCTATCCAGCTGAGCTATGGGGCCAATCCCGACGCCGAGCGCTAAAGCGTTTTGCGATTTGACGCAATCACCAAGAAGCGCAAAGACGCTTTAGCCAATCCATTGGATCGGCTGGAAACAAGGAGCGAGAGCAAACAGGCGTTCAGTGAGGAACGCGCTTTGCTGTCAAACTCAATGGGTCCACTGACCCACGCGCGAAACCTTGAAGTTGTCCGAATAGGACACGATCTTCGTCGTCGCTTCCTGCGGCTCGAAGAGTTGATAGGCGATGCCGTTGCGAGTGGCGTAGGCGATGGCCTCTTCCTTGGTCGCGAAACGCAGCTTGACCTGCTGCTTCATGTCACCCGAGGAAGTCCAGCCCATGAGCGGCTCGACCGAGCGCGGCTCTTCCGGCTCGAACTCCAGGAGCCAGTCCTTCGTCTTCGCGGAACCGGACTGCATCGCCGTACGTGCCGGCTTAAAGATTCTGGCTGTCATCGTTCGCCGTCCGCCTTTCGTCTCATCCATCCTTGGTCGGGGCAGCAGGATTCGAACCTGCGACCTATAGTACCCAAAACTATCGCGCTACCAGGCTGCGCCATACCCCGTTAAGGACGAATGATGAGCTTACTAAGGGGCCGCGCCGAGAACCGCAAGGGCCTGAACGGCCCGATTTCAAAAAGTTGTATGACCGGGGTACGCGGTCAAGGTTTGAAGATCGGGTAGCTTACCTTGTCGCCGGGCTTGATGCCCAGCTTGTCCGCCGTTCCCGCCACCACCTCCAAGACGGCAAGCACCGGCGCCCCAGACATGATGGTGCGCGTCGACAAGGGTTCGGCACGCTTCTCGATACGCTGGATCGTGCCATCGCCGCGGATGAAGATCATGTCGAGCGACACATAGGTGTTTTCCATCCAGAACGAGGCGATACGTTCGGCCGGGAAGGGAAACAGCATGCCCTTGTCCGGATCGAGGCTGCGTCGGAACATCATGCCGCGCCTCTGTTCGTCCTCGGTGCGCATGACCTCGACCTGGAAGTCGCGCTCGCCGCCAGCTGTGGCGACCGACAAAGGCTCGAACACGCCATCCTCGGCGCGCAAAGCCGAAAGGCCCGCAATGCTCACAAACAAAGCAAGGATAGCGGCGTAAGCTATTGAAAGCGAAAAACTCTTGCGCATTTTCGTCAATGCGACTGCGGTCCAGTCGGTCCATCCGCAAGCTTGAGCTCGGCGGCCATCAATCCCTTGGGTCCGGTGCCGAAGCGCACCATCAGGATCTGACCTGGCTTCAGGTCCATGATGCCGAACCGCCGCAAGGTCTCCATATGGACGAAAATATCCGGTGTGCCATCGCCCCGCGAGACGAAGCCGAAACCGCGCAGGCGATTGAACCATTTCACCGTGGTCGGCTCGAAACCACCCGTCGGCGTCACCTGCACATGGGTGCGGGCCGGCGGCAGCTGAGCGGGATGCACGGCGGTGGATTCATCCATCGACAGGATACGAAAAACTTGCAGGCCCTTGGCACGCTGTGTGGCCTCGACCACCACGCGCGCGCCCTCGAAGGCCGCCTGGAAGCCATCCCGGCGCAGGACGCTGACATGAAGCAGAATATCCTGGCCGCCATTGTCCGGAACGATAAAGCCGTAGCCCTTCGCAATGTCGAACCATTTGATGGTGCCGGCGACCTCCAGCAGGCCCGCCGGCCTCTCGTCCGGATGTCCCCCGGAGTCGTGAACTGGCTCGAACCTTGCTTCAAAATCGTTCGTACCCATCTACGCCATCCAACACATTGCCCACGGATTGGGCCGCCGCACGATTCTTGAGGCTGCTACGATAACACCCCCTGGCTCAACGGAAAGCCCGAATTAACATTTTTGTGCCTCATCTTCGTACAATCGCAAAACGTCCCTAAAATCGACGAACTCTCGAAAATCCAGCTGCATTTACAGAACGAATTCCTCCAGCAGATCGCCGATCTCTCCCCGCAGCAATAGATCTGCATAACGATCGCCTGGTGTCTCCTCGCGATTGACGATTACCACCCGCGCGCCCTGGCGATGGGCAAGTCGCGGCAGGTCCGCGGCCGGATAGACGACCAGGGATGAGCCGACCACCACGAAAAGATCGCAGGTCCTGGCGAGTTCGGTGGCGCGCCGCATCGCCGTCTCCGGCATGGGCTGCCCAAAGGATATCGTCGCCGTTTTGATAAAGCCGCCGCAATCGTCGCAGCGCGGCGCTTGTCCATTTGCCAGGAACGGGGCGCGCAAGGCCTCGATTTCATAGCGCCTGGCGCAGTCGAGGCACGTCGCATACGTCGTGTTGCCATGCACTTCCACGACGGCATCGGCCGGAATGCCCGAATCCTGGTGCAGATTATCGATGTTCTGCGTGATCACCGCCGGACATTTGCCGGCCTGCACCCAGGAGGCGATCGCCATATGGCCGCGCGTGGGCCGGGCCGAGCGGATCTCGTCGTCCATGTCGAAGCGCCGGCGCCAACTTTCGCGCCGGGCCTCCTCGTCGGCCAGGAACGCCTCGAAGGCAATCGGTTTTATCCGGCTCCAGCGGCCGCCCGGCGAGCGAAAGTCGGGAATGCCGGCCTCTGTCGACAGGCCAGCACCGGTGAAGGCGGCGACACGATCGGCCCGCGCCAGCATTGCGGCGAAGCGGGCGCGTTTTTCGGCAAGCACGGCATCCTTGTCGGCGGCGGCAATCGGCATTAGGCCTTACCTCTCCACATGCAATGAGGGTCCGATGAAATATCTCCACACCATGGTCCGCGTCCGCGACCTCGATGCCTCGCTCAAATTCTATGTCGACATCTTCGGCCTGGTCGAGGGTCGGCGCTATGAAAACGAGAAGGGCCGCTTCACCCTGGTCTTCCTGGTTGCCCCGGAGGATCTCGAAGCCTTCCGGGCCGGCAAGGCCCCTGCCCTCGAACTGACCTACAACTGGGATCCGGAAGATTACGGCAGCGCCCGCAATTTTGGCCATCTCGCCTATGAGGTCGACGACATCTATGCCTTCTGCGCCCAGTTGCAGCAGGCCGGCATCACCATCAACCGCCCGCCCCGCGACGGCCACATGGCCTTCGTGCGCTCGCCGGATCTGATCTCCATCGAGATCCTGCAAAAGGGTGATTCTCTGCCGCCAGCCGAGCCCTGGGCCTCGATGGCGAACACCGGCGTGTGGTGAAACGGGGCATTTCACCCGCAAAACCAGCACCAAAACTGCCCGGCACAACAAATTTCACAAAGGCGGCATATTCCTCTTGCCGCCTGCGATTCACCCCTCTATATGTCCGCCCCGCCGCGCCCTTCGTCTATCGGTCAGGACGCCACCCTTTCACGGTGGAGAGAGGGGTTCGATTCCCCTAGGGCGCGCCACACCGCTAAGTCAGTACTTACTTATCAATGGCTTACTGACCGAAATTGTCGCACCTCCTGTAACCGCCTCTTAAGGTGCGACACGGCTGTGCTGTCTCCGTTCCCCAGGCTCCGTCAAAATCTTCTCGGCAACGAGGGTCTGCGCGATCCGCTGGAAACCTTTCGTCGCTAGAATCAGGGCTCTCGCCTTCTTGGTGTAGACGCCGGACTGGCGATTGTTTGCCCAGCCATACATCGCCTCGAGCTCGACCTCTGAGCCGCCGTTCTCCGAGCAGATCGTTGCACCGCCCTTGCGGAGACCGTGCGGCGAACAATCCGGCAAGCCAGCCTCACGGCATCGGTCTTTGAACCAATTCCCAAACGCCGCGCCGGAGGCGAACGGTTTGCCATAAGCCGTGAGCAGGTACGGGAGTTGATCAGTGTCGGGCATTGCCTCGATCGCATCGACGAGCGGCCAAGGCATTTCGGTGATCAGGTCCGCACCGGTCTTGCTGGTTTTGAAGTTCACCTTGCCCGAGCGAGCGTGTTGCCGGCCGAACTTCACCGCGTCGGAGCGCCGGAGCCCGGTGAACAGAAGCTGCATGCAGGCCAGATACGGCATTGTGCCGATCGGATGCCTCTTCACGTAGGTTCGGATGTCGTCGACCGTCCAGGTGTAGAAGCCCTCGGATTCGGTCTTGATCTTTCCAAGCCCCGCAGCTGGGCTCACCTCTATGATCTTGATGCTCACAGCCCACGTGTAGAGCGCCTTGAGGGATTTCAGCCACTCATTGGCATTGCCGGGAATAGCAGACCGCTTGGCGACGCCTTTGGCTATGTTCTCGCCTGGGATCACCATCGGCTTATGGCCGTGTTCCCTCTTCACTTCCTCCAGGATCTTCCGGCGACGCTTTCGGCCGAGCGGATCCATGGTGAGATATTTCGTCGACTCGGTGAAATATCGCTCGATCAACCAGCCCAGCGTCTTCGGGGCGAACGGCACTCGCACATCTTGTTTGCCTGCCTTCGCGGCATTCTCTTCAACACCGGCGAAGAGCGCTTTCACTGCTGCTCGATACTCGTCGAGGAATTCGGGCGACGAAACCGGGTGCTTGAGACGGATCCGTTTTCCCTTCAGGCGCGCATAGACGACGCGCCGGCCGTGACGCGTCTTTTCCTCGCTTAGATACCGAAGATCGATCTCCATCCCGTCAGGGTGCTTCATCGCCCCAACCGTCGTCAACGTCGCCTTCTGGGGATTGCGGGGATTGCTCATCACGAAGTTGATCAAACGCCGAATCCAGCGCGCGCATATCCCAGATCACCCGCCGGTCGATCCGGATCGGCTTCGGCATCTTGCCCGTTCCAACGAGCTCGAGGAACTTCGTCTGGCTCAGACCGATGTAAGCTGCGGCTTCTTCGCACGACAGGCCGCGCCGCGGCGCCGGCGAGAGTGGCAGCACGATGGTGGTTGCGGCGTCGATCGCGCGGGCGTGCTTCATCGCGGAATCTCCTGGGCAACGCGCTTAACCAGCGCGATCGCCTCGCTAGGAAAGCAATCGAACCATTCCCCCTGACGACGGCAGTGAGAAAGCCGCACATGCACGGCCCTCTCGATATC
Organism: Labrys sp. KB_33_2; assembly: GCF_052114505.1. NCBI lineage: Bacteria > Pseudomonadati > Pseudomonadota > Alphaproteobacteria > Hyphomicrobiales > Xanthobacteraceae > Labrys > Labrys sp. KB_33_2. Next base: position 168,825 of record NZ_JBFREW010000013.1, read on the forward strand.
GCGCGCGTCCTTCGCTGCGACTTCAAGTGCGAAAACACATCTCACCTCGAATGGTGACGCGCCCTTCAGATCTGCGAGGCGCTTGGCGACATCGAAGGCTATTCCGACCTTCACATACCGCTCGGTTTCCATGACGTAGACGCTTCTGCGCCCCCGATCTCGAGCTTTGATTTTCTTTTCTTCTGCCAGTCGTTGCTGCAGGGCGGCCGCTTCACTCATCGCCTTGATAGCGCCAAGGGATGTGTAGAGCCGGCCGGCCATCTTCCATGCGGTGAGGGTCCTGTTGGCTATGCCTTTTCGCAAGCCGCTCACCGACATTGTTCCATCGGGATATGCGAGTTGTGCAGCGATATGAAGCTGCAGAGGGGTGTCATCGTTGATCAGCGACGGATCTGGAAGACGAGGCGAGCGTGTCATGGCCTTTCCCCGTTCACTTTGCGACAAGCAACCCACTGAGCCGATGCCCCGGCCAACGCCTCTAGCTCTTGCGCGGCGAGTTCGATTCCACGCTCGACAATGCTTGTCATTGAAATGCTGTAGGGCGTGATTTGCTTCAGCGCCTCCAGTCTGGCTTGAGTCTCCTCGGATAGACGGACTGTGAGGCTCTTGCTCTTCGTCATGCCGCCTCCTTCAACGCGTCGATGTTCTGCCTATGCACGGTGAAGGTCAGCGCGACCACCCAGGGGTTTGCCCCCCAGGCCCCGGGGCCGTTGATTTGGCACCAGAGCGCGGCATAGGCCTCTCGAGGATCTTCCCAGGCTGACACCTCGTGGCCCGTGACCTGCGCCCACGTCGCCGGCCGGACGGTGAACCGATCACGATAGCCATCGCCGATCACGGTGCGGCCGATCCCCTCGGCAATTGCATCCGTTTCGCTGATGTCCTGCAATCGCTCGACCTTGACGCCGGTCACCACCAGCGTGAGGCGCGATGCCCAGCGAGGCATGAACATGCTGGAGCGGAGACGGCCAATCTTGGCTATGGCTGGGTACCCCCAAGTTTGGTGGGCGCCATCCGCTTGGTATTGGATCGGCTCTTCACCGCCCATCGCAGACGGCGCCAAATCGTCATAGGCAGCAGCGCTGCGCCACGCCTCGCGCACCCACAGACGATCACCGTCGCGCCAGGGATAAGCGTCATCTCGCCACTTTTGGTTACCGGGATCGAGAACATAGTTGTCCGACCAGGTGCCGTCGAAAAGGCTCGGCCTATTCGGGTTGTGCCGTGGCTTGATGACGCGCCGCGTCTGCGTCTTGGTCCCGGCCAAAAGGGCGCGTATCATCGCCGGAGAGAAAAGAATAGGGCGATCAACCATGCCGCTCACTCCCTCCGATCGAGAGCCTTTGGACTCGTTCAATCCTCAGGGCGTCAAATTCTTCATGATGGATGGCGAGCGCGAGGTTCCGTGTTTGGTTTCTCGCGCCTATCTCGACGACATCGGGCCAGGGCTGACGAACAATGAGGCGGAACGCATTGCCCGGTTCGTGGACAATCGAGCTTTCATCGAGCAGATAGCCAGCCGAAAGCACGATGCCCGCATGCTCGACGATGGCTACGTGATCGTCACGAATGGGGACTTTCGCAGGTAGAGCCATCAAATCCCCCCTGCCGCTTCGATGGCGGCGGCTTTGCAGGCGCGGAAAGCTTCCGTGACCCGGACATAGATTGAATCGGGAACCTCAAGACCGTCGGCGGCTCGCTGGTCAGCTTTGACGGCCTGATGCCACGCCTGATCGTATTCGCGGCGCAGTGATGCGGGTATCGCGCTGTAATGCCGATCACAGATCCATTCTTCGTCAGAATCGAACGTCGGCTTGCGGGTGCACCGGCAGAACGGGACGAGGCAGGTGATACGGGTCATTCTGCGACCCCCTCGAATAATGGCGCACTCCCCTTCGGTTGCTTCCGTCGTCCCCTGCTCTCCATCGCCGTGATTGGGCCGCTCCGGGCCTCGATCATGCGGGCTCGCGCCATATCGGCGGTTTTCGGATTGATCTCGATCAGGACGGCGTCACGGCCAAGACGATCGGCGACAAGTCCGGTCGTGCCGGGGCCACCAAACGGATCCAACACCGTGTCGCCCGGTCTGCTACCGGCCAGCATGCAAAGCTCGGCGAGCGCCGGCGGCATCATGGCGTGATGCTGCTCGCCGCTCGGCTGCGTCGCGATCGTCCAGACGTTGCGACGATTGCGCAGACCGCCGCGCTCGACCTGGTCCAAACCGGATTGGTCGGAGCTGCCATATTGGGCGTGCCGGGGTGGCAGACCGCGCTTGCGAGTCGGAAAGCCACCAGACTTGCCGCGGTCATTTCCTCGAGCTGCGGCTGCACTCTGGTTGCCTCTTCCGGTGACGCGGGCGCGTTGCTCGTATCGCTCTTTCGGGTCAGTCTGGAGACCTTCAGCGATGGCGCCCGCATCGTAGAAATATCGTTCCGACTTCGCGAACAGGAACACGTGCTCATAGCTGCTGGTCGGCCGATCCGTGACGCTCTCCGGCATCGGGTTCGGCTTTGCCCATATGATCGCACTTCGCAGATACCAGCCATCCGCCTGCAGCGCGAAGGCAACACGCCAGGGGATGCCGATCAAATCCTTGGGCTTGAGGCCCGTATATTTCTTGTTGCCGCCAATTGGGGAGGCATGGAGGGCGGCGACGTGCTTGCCGCCCGTGTGCCCACCCCATTTGCCGACGTTGGCATAGCTGTCGCCAAGGTTGAGCCACAAGGTGCCATCGTCCCGTAGCACGCGCTGCACCTCGCGAAATGCCCTTACCAGCGCCTCGACGAACTCGGCCGGCGTCTGCTCAAGCCCTATCTGACCGTCGGCATCATAGTCTCGAAGGCCGAAATAGGGAGGCGATGTCACGCAGCACTGCACGCTCTCGCTCGGCAAGGTCTTAAGCACTGCGCGGCAGTCGCCCTGGATTACCTTGACGCTCACTCGACCTCACTCCCGCACTGAAACTTCCCTCCCCGCACGGACGGATAGTCGCCGGCCGCGCAACGCGCCTGGGAAAGGCCGCAGGAGCAAAGCTCGACGGGAGGCAAGCCGGTCGCGGTCAGGCGTTGGGACGGAACCTTGAGGTACCCAATCGCGCCATCGTCGAAGCCCTTTTCGATCTCCTGATCTTTGTCGAGAACGACGGTCGCCTTGCGCTGGTGCCACGACCTGATGACACCGCGCCGCGTGATCGCCCGCTTCTCGAACGGGTCATCATCTGGCCGGCTCCACGATTTCTCGACGAGATCGAATGCCTTCACCTCAACGACCGCGCCCGGTGGAAAATCCTTTTGCGGCAGCCGGCACTGCAGCGTTGCCTTCGTGATGCTGAGGCCCTTGAGGGCGGCCAGCGTCTTCGTCCGGATGCTGCAGTCGGCCTTACGGTGGCAATTATGGCAGGGATGCAGAACGGTCATGTCGCGACACTCCCCGCACATTGACATCCGACAGGACGAGGACGAATGATCTCCTGCGCGGGGGCGCAGCCGTTCAGGGACCGAGTGCGATGGCTTTGCGCCACACCAGGGGAACTTACGTTGTCGTTGCAGTACTTGTGGCGAGCGTGACCCTGTTTTTCCTGATTGATCGATCGCCCGCGACCTGCACCTCCATACAATTCACGGAAGCAGGGGACTGGCGTTGTTTCGCGGTCTTGCCCACGTTTCTCACAATTGCGGGATCTTGGATGCTGCTGGTTCTCGGGACCATTGGCCCTTGGGTCAAATCCAGACGGCTGGCGAGACGAGAACGTGCACGCCAAGACCGCGCTGGTTCCTGAACAATCTGCTCCTGCGATCACCACCCTCCCCGGAACCATCCCGCCCCGCCGACGTTGGAATCGCGGAGGTGCGCCATGGACCCCAAAGTCTTCAGCAGCCCTGTGAAATTCGAAACCGGCATCGGCCAATTTCGGATCGTGGCGACGGTGCAGGAGGCAGCGCGCTTCCTCGACCACAACTGGCCGATCGCCGAGGGCGAGGCCTATGACGGCGCGCGCCAGGCCTGCCTTGATGCCCTGGAAGGGGAGGTCCCGGCCGAAATTGCCAGAGAGGCCTTCATGGAAGCCTGCGATGAAGCCGGCATGTATGTGATGCAGTGATGGAGGGCGAGATGCCCGATCGAACACGCCAGAAGCCGCCCGACAAGACGAGGAAGAGAGCCCCGGCCCCCGAAGCTTCGCCAGACGACGAAATCCCGCTGGTGCCGCCGAAGGTGAGCTATCCCGGCCAGGCCGAAGATAAGCCGGTGCCGGAGCCCGGTCCGCAGCCTCACAAAAGACAGCGCGGTAGAACCGAGCGGATGCATATTCTCTGAGCGCGACGTGATGCAGTGAGGTCATGCCGGCACCTCGGGGAAACCGTTGTGCTCGACGCCATCGAGAAGGCGGCCGGCGAATTTCTTGCCAACGCGCCAAACACGCTCGTTATCGTCCAGGCCCAAGCCGAAATCGTTACTGGTTCCTGAAGGGATCGCCTGATCCTCTGGAACTTGATCGCCGCCAATCCACTCGCCATTCTGCTTGTGCAGATAGCCGATGCCGGCCCGCTGGCATTCGTCGCGCAGGCTGCGAAACCAATCCGTTCGCGTAGGGCGCGCATGGTGCCCGCTCTCGCCGCCCGTAATGACCCAATCGAGATATTCGGCCGACCGCCCGAGCTTGAGTGGCCCCAGCAGAGGCTCGCAGGACAGGAAGCGGATCGAAGCCGGCGCCGACGTCAGGAACCGAATACGCCGGTCGAATTCCTGCTGGTTCTCCGCCGTCATGCCGAGCCAGATATTCCGGGGCATGCCAGCGTCCCACTTCGGCCAGATCATCTTGCGGATGTTCTGCGGACGCTTGGTCAGCAGCAGCCAGTCCAGATGCGGGGTATCCTCGATCACGTCGAAGAGGTCAGAGCGCCAAATATCCGGCACTTGATTGTCGAAGACATCAGCCAGCGAGGCACAGAAGACGCGATACCGCACTTGCTCGGCTTCGGCTTGCCGGTTCCACTTCAGGGGGTGCCGCCAGTTCGATTCGGCGGTGCGCCTGCGGTTGCCCTGCCAAAGATCGCCCTGCCCCGTGCGCTTCGCCCAGCCTTCGGCATAGCAGTGATCGCAGGCCGGGCTGACCTTCGTGCACCCTACCCACGGATTGAACGTATGGTGCGCCCACTCAATCTTGGTGTTCTCACCCATTCTTATCTCCAGTATCCAGCTTCAAAGCGCCAGCCACCCACGTCAGGTCGCGGGCGGGCAGCAGGCGCCGATTGTTTCTCCTGCTCGGCACGCCAGACTTTCAGGTATCCAATCAGGTCAGCGACGCCGAAACCGGAGTTGCTCTGATCGAGGATCAGCCACTTGCCCGAGCTCGGCCAGAAGTCGGCGACGCCCTCGATGCGGTAGTGGTACGGGCCCTTCACGACGTGGTCGAAACCGTTGGCGAACAGGCGATCGAGATCCTCTGCTTGCTGTTCCGGGCTACGGGGGCGACGCTTTCCCATCAGGAGCTCCCATCCCGACGCACGACCCCGCCGCCGATCTTCGATTTGAACGGTTTGTCGCGGCCGGTCGGCCACGAACTGCGGGGCTTACGGATGCCCAGATGCCGGTCGGAAACGCGCTTGGATTTGGCAACCAGCGGCGTATCGCGGTGTGAGGTCTTGAACCGATGGCAGGTCAGGCAGACAGCCGCGCAATTATCGAGTGTTGGCTCACCGCCGAGCCCATCTGCGATAATGTGATCGAACTGGACGCCGTAGCCGAGCGGTGCGTTGCAGCGCTGTCCGTCAGCCAGGCCATAGAAGGCACCAAGCGCCTCACAGAACATGCCTGAACGCTTGAGCGCGTCCCGGCGAACCTGAGTGGAGAACTCGCGCCGGCTCATGCTGCGGCACCTCGCGATGCCGCCATGCGGACGCCGGCCATTTCCTCAATCTCGCCGCGAAGGCGGCTCTCAGGGATTCCGGGCAGGATCTCTTCCAGGATGATCGGCCAGACGAAATCGAAATAGGCGCGCCATTCTGGTAACGACCAATCTCCGGTCGGCAGCGGCGTGCCCTTCGCGAGAGAGCCATCGGAAGCGACATAGACCGCCGATACCTTGTGGGCGCGCAGCATCAGCGCGGTATGGACGGCCTCGCCGTCGGGGAACATGCCAGTTGCGGCAGCGATCTTGGCGCATAGCGCGCGATACAGCCGCGTCAAGTCGAGGGGTGCAGGATAGTCGACAGTGACACGGAGCGCCCTCGCGTGCGGAAATCGCTCAAGTTCTGCCTGATCGTAGGCACTTGCACTCACCAAGGTGCTGCCGCGACGGGCCATGACAAGCTCAATCGCCATCATGCGCCCACCTTGGCTTGGGCAGCTTCGGAGCGGAGAGCCTTCAGGCTGGGTTCAAGCTCTTCGAACTCGTCCTGGTGGAGCTTTGCGACCCAGAAATTGAAAGCCTTCAGCCCTTCCCTGGCCTTTGCCCGCGCATCTTCCATGAGGCCCATGGTTGCTGGCGGCGTAGGGGCAGCCTCCGGCGTCGGTGGATCCAAGTCGGGAGCTGGCGGTTCTGGCATCGGCGGTTCAGGAGGTGTCTCGTCGACGGGCTGCTTCAAGGCCTCGATGCGCGACTTGTGCTTGTCGAGAAGGCCAACCATTTCCGACGTTTCCGCCGCCAGCAGTTTCCGCACGGGCTGTGGACGCCCCTTCCAGGCCGCCTTCAGATCATCCTCCGATTTGCTCTCCGACAGCAGTTCGTCGAGGCCAAGGACATACTCGTTGAACGACCATTCGGCTGGCTCTTTTGGCTCTGGAGGTATGGCGGAATCCGTAGGCTGACCTGCCGCTTGGTCGGCGCCTTCAGCTGGAGGTGGAGCCGGCAGTTCGGGAGGTACAGGCGGCGTCGGAGGGGCAATTGCCTGCTGCTCGAATACGCGGCCTTCCATCTCATCGTCAGTCGGCTGGTTACTGACGGCCTCAGGAAAGGCCATGCGCAACGCTTGGGCCTCGGTCACCTTCGCGAGTTGAGCATAAGAGCGCTTGGTCCACATCGCATTTGGCGCGATCGTGTCCTTGCCCGCTGTCGCGTAGTTTTCGAGCCAGAACTCCTTCGCCGCAAACGGGCGCTCTTTGCCCGCGATTAACCTGTGAACCGTGATCTTGCACCATTCAGGGAAGGCTACTTCCTTGCCGCCAAGCGTCTCGGTTCGCGCGGGGCCATATTCCGGCTCGCTCTTGCCGACGTACTGGCCGGTGCGGGCGGCGTCGATGCGGTAGCTGTAGATGCCGGGCATTATGACGTCGCGCATGGCGCCCTTGCCAGAGGCGGCATCCTTGACCCACATCGGCACGATATGGACCGGCTTCATCATCGGATCGAGGTTGCGGGCCCGGCAGTAGGACAGGACGAGCGCTATCGATTCCGGGCGCGCGCCCGGGTAGAGCGAGCTCTCCATCGTAGTGAGGAGTTCTGCATCGGAAACATGGGCAATCGCGGTCGACTGCTGAACGGAAACGATCTGGTTCATGGTGACCTCAGGCGGCGTATTGCTGATTTTTGTGATGTGCGCCGGGAACCTCGACACCGGCAGTGAGCAACCTGCCCGCCAAAAGCCTCACGACCTCGACGAACTCGGAAACCGGCTCGTTCATGCCGGCGAGATAGGCCGAAGCGGCTTTGATGTCGGTGATCTCGACGACCTTGCGCGTCTTGAGCACAACGGCACGTTTCTGGCCGGCGCGGGCGGTGCCGATATCGATGACGTCCTCGCCGACACCAGCGGCTTGAGCTGCCAGTTTCTTGGCTTCGTCCAGGCGAGCCTTCTCCGCCTTCAGCCATTCGCCCACGACAGTCTTCGCGGATGACTTGGCGCGGGCTGCCTTGTCGGTGACAGGCTTCCATTTGGCGTCGACTGCCCGCCCGGCGTTGAGGTGAGGTTCCTTCTCAGCTTTGTGCTCGGCAGTGGCTGCCTTTTCGAACTCGCCGAATTTGGTGGCGATATCGGACATCTTGTCGGCCGTGGCCTGGTCCGTGATCGCGCCAGCAGCCATCAGCTTGCGCGCCATTGCATCCCATTCGGCCATGTCGGCGACGATCTGATCGAGCGTCGATCCGCTATTGTGTCCGATGCCGGCGACGCTCGGCTCGACGACCGTGGCGACCGGAGTTTCGTCCTTCGGAGGCAAAGCCGTTTCGTCAGGCCAGGGCGCACCTTCCATCTTGGCCTTGTAGTCGGGATGCTTCACCGGCATGCGGCAGACCTGGGCGAACAGGTCGGCGATATCGGGTTCGCTCCTGATGTCCTTGGTTCCGATACGAGCATACCAAGTGCCATCGGTCTGCCAGATCGCGACCGGATCGAGCCTGCGCGTCCGATAGAAACCCTGATGGATGTCGCCCTCTTTGGCTTCCGGGGACTTGCCGGCAAGGGCGTCCTGCCAAAACTGCCAAACGTTCATGATTTCAGTCCCTTCACAATTCGGAGTGCTGTGGACCCCAGACTTCGTTCTGATGCCGGATGACGGATCGAAGAGTCGCGAGGCCCGTCAGGAGGTCGGTCTTGTCCTGGCTGTCGGGCTCGGTCGCCTTGACCTTCAGCCACTGGCGGGTGAGCCATTCGGTCGCCTGATACGAGGACAATCCCTCGACCTTTCGGCAGGCAAAGCTCACCGCGGTCTGCACCCGATCCGACGCGGTCAAATTGATCTTGATGCTGGCCATTCACAGCGCGCGCTCCAGCTTGAACTGCTGGTTCCGCAGCGAACGGATCTTGTCGTTCAATTGGCGGTATGCGCGCTTGCGTCGCTTGGCAGCGTCGCGCTTGGCGATGGTGGCCTCGATCCGGCAAACTGTCGGACCGACGATTCTGGCCCAACGCCATTCCCGCCACTCGGCAATGATGGCTGCGATATCAAACGGAGGCATGGCTGGCCTCCATCCGCTGCCGGCGAGCACGGGCGCCTTCCAAAGCGTCGTCGAAGCAAGCCAGGACCTCGGCTGGATCGAACGGCAGCGCCGGCACCAGTCCTTTTTGGACGGTCAGCAGTTCCAGGCAGCGCGCTCTATCGTTGAGGTCGGCACCCGAGACAGCGAGGAAATCGCCGATATCGCGGACGGATTGGGCCCGGGCGACAACGGCTTGGGCCGCTGCGCCGATCGGGCGGAAGCTGGGAGGGAGCGGCCCGGTCATGGCCGTACCCTCCGTGCTTCCAGCATCGCGTCGGCTATGCGGAAAGCCTCGGCAGGGACTTCATTGAGGTTCCAAGTGCACGCGGCGCTATATTGGCCGGAAAGGAGCCCGATAAGTGCTTGGCTAGCGAACCAGTCACGGGCATTCAGGCCAGCATACTGAATCGTGGAGCCATTGAGCTCGACGACCAGCGGAAACGCCGCGCCGCCGCATTCATCCAATTTGTTGATAATCTCATCGGACATCGCCGTCACTCCGCCGCAACCAGGGCAGGAGCAGCCTCAAGCCACCTGCCCTCGACGATCTCGGAAACCCAGGCGTCCACGACCTTGTAATCCTGCATCAGGCGCAGCCGGTTGCCGTCACAGTGCAGCTCGTTCGACGCGATGTAGTGCTCCGCTTCCTGGCAAATCGCCTTGGTGACGTCCTTGCAGGTGCCGACAGCCGGATCGATCTCCAGGACCTGCAGAAGCCCATGTCCCGCCTTGTCCTTCGGATCGAACTCGCCGTTGACGAAGCGCTCGACGATTTCCTTGCGGGTCAGGGCAACGGCGCACTCGTCGAAGGTGACGCCATAACGTCCAAAGCAGGTTTTGGTGATAAGGTGGGGCATCTGGGCTCTCCATCCGGTGTTGACCGGGTATGGAGAGAGCCTATAGCGGTACATGTACCTCGTCAATAGGAAAATAGGTACATGTACCGCTTCTGGTGGCGGTTTAAGTAGCCGCCCCGCACTCCGCTCACAAAAAAGCCCGCTCGAGGCGGGCTGGCAGACAAAAAGAAACCCGGCACGTACAAGCAGCCGGGTTCACAGTTACATGACAATGAGCGCCAGTCAGAAGGGGGACTGCCGACTGGGCGTGTCACTATGCGAGAGGCCGGCTCGCGGGAACAACCCATAGAACCTGGTGGCACAGGTAAAGTGGATAGGCAGCAAAAACCCGCCTCGAGGGCGGATTCGCATCCAGGGGGATATAGCGATACTTAGTGGGGGTCGAGTTTGGTAAAAAGCGACTTCACTACAATAACCGCGAGACCAATAATTTGCCCGAGGTTCTGAACAAGGAGCAACGGAAGCAGCCAGCGGTAAGCAGTGAAATTCCAAACTCCGCTGCCAACAAGGCCCAGTAAAATCGATTGGAACACGATCATGAAACCCATGGCCCCCATCAGGAACCACGACCAAATTCCCTTGTGGGAATAGTGGGCCACGAGTCCGGCAAGATGGGCATACGCCCGCTGTGCTTCAATGGATTGCCGGGCGTATGTCTTTTCGTAGACGGCTTGTTGCCGATTATCCTCCGCAGACGTGCCCCCAACGGCCTGCAACATCTCTTTCAGAGAGGGGATTTCCTCACCCGAACGACTAGCGGAGGCCTCCTCAGACATTCTTGAGCCGATTTTCCATCATCGCAATTGATACCAGGAAAATGCGGGCCAGCACCGTAACGCTAGCATCTTTAATGGGCCGCAAGAGTCTGCTGGGAACAAGGAGGTTTGCCGCAAAGCAATTGGCCTCCTTCTCAAACACGTTTGATTCAGCCACCGCCTGGAATCGGGGGAGGACCGGATATTTGTCAGGGTGCGCTAAAAAGAACTTCCGATGCAGTATCCAGTGTCCAAGTTCGTGGGCAATGGTGAAAGTTTGCCTGTTTGTGGGATCGGCAGAGTTTACATAAAGGCGCGCACTCTCGAAATCACAAAATCCTGCCACCTTCTCGCTGTGAACGCCCATACTTGTGAATACAACATTGACGCCGCTGGCTTCGGCGATTTCCAAAGCTGGAATAGGAGGCGTTGAATAAGCAGCCGTAAGCCGGTCGGCCTCGGCAGTTGCATTTTTATAATTGGGCGCCTTCGGGAGCTCTAATTCCATAAAGGACATTGCAACTCCTCTCATACGCTAAAGCCACTTGTATCAGCTAAACATGGCGATTCCATGCGGCAAAGTCCAGAAAAGAACTTGACATTCGTGGAAAAAAGGCCGTTGACGAATCGCCCCTGTAAACGTCGGTTTTTCGCGAATTTTCTAGTCTCGTATTGTCAGCTAATTTTTCACTCCATACCGTCAAGATTCTCCGGCGTCTCCCCATAGCGAGCCAGGATCACTGCCTCCTCGAAGTCTCCGAAGTCAGGATCGCCGGTACGCGAGAAGGCGACAGCACCGATGTAGGTCACAATCGTCGGCGGCTGCTTCTTGCGAAGGCTGGGAACCGTCACCTCTTTGCCGATCATGCCTGCCGCGCGCGATTGGGCAATCGCGGCATTCGGCGCGTCCTTTGCCTCGCCAGCGATCAGATCACCGTCTGGAGAGCGATGGAAAGGAAGGGAGACGTAGTAGGTTACGCGAGCCATCAGGCCCTCTTGTCGAGCGAGAGTTCATCCATGCCGTCGGTTTCGAGATCAAGGCGGTTCTGACGCCTGGTCTCGGCGGCACGTTGGCTCTGGGCCATCCGACGTATAACCGGGGCCTTAACAGTGAGGTAGATCTCACCGACCCATTCAATCCCTACATTCTCAATCAAGGGCGCATTATAGCTGTGGAGGTTATAAGCACCGCGGTCGGTCCCGCGTTGCAACTCTTTCAGGAAGCGTCGACCGTCACTCGTCCGCACAGCCGCCTCTTCACCGAGATAGTGCTCCGTTGCCATTTTCTGATCCTTCCAGACCAGGACAGCATCTCCATCCTTGTAGGCCGGCATCATCGAAATGCCCTTCACGCCCAATCCGATGATCTGAGGAGGCACAGGAAATGGCAGGTCAATCTGGTCGAGGCCTTCAGGCGGGACTTGCTCAAATTCCGGCATGATCTCCCCGCCAGCGCCGATATATCCCATGACCGGCACTTGATATGTGCCTTCCCCGGTCGGGCTTCCGCCGCCGTCAGCCAGCCACTCCCATCGCACTTTCAGCACCTGGGAGATTGCCTTCAATGTCGCAATTGTCGGCTGCTTGTCGGGGAATCGAAGGATATTACGGATGAGGTCTTTGCTGCCGCCCGCTAGCTGCGATGCCTTGGCAGGGGACAAATCGAGCTCATCGAGCCTCGACTGAATTCGACTGGCGATATCTGATCTCATAGCGGTAAGGATACCGCTAGCGTCGCAAGATGCGAGAGGTACATGAACCGTTGACAAGGCGGTATATGTACCTCTATCTTGCTCCACCATGAGCACCATTCAAGCCCTTCTGACTTGCGTCGATCGCTACAGCGCGGCAACTGGCATCGCCACCGCGACGCTATCAAGCCGGATATTCAATCACGGCGCCCGACTTGAGCAGGTCCGGAATGGTGCCGACATCGGCGGCCGGCGCATCGACTTTGCTCTGCAATGGTTTTCAGACCGATGGCCCTCCAATATCGAATGGCCATCAGAAATTGCGCGACCAGAACCGGTTAAATCCGAGGTGGCCGCATGATCATGGCCAAGATTGCCGCTGCTCTCATTCTCTATTTCCCTGTTGCCATCCTGATGGCGATTGCCGTCGGCCGCTCGTTGAAGGAGCGGGCCTGATGCGCCAGCTCGATGACCCCGGCTTCGACCGCGTCGACTTCGAACTCGATGACATGACGCCCGATCAGGCGCGCGTGGTTGTCTTCGTTCTCTGCGCTCTATCCGGCGCCGCAATCGGCGGCCTCATCGGGTTCGCGACCTGGTGGTTCCAATGATCTCTCTCGTCGCAAATCCTCCCCTCTGCGACGGCTTAAGCCGGGTCTCCATTGGAGCCCGGCCTTTTCCTTTCGCTCTCGCGCCTTCCGCCAAGTCGTCGCTTGAGCACCTTTCCTGCCGTGAGTTCTGACCATGCAAGGTGTCACTGCACTCCCTGAGGGCCGCACTCCATCGATGCAATCAGCATCGTTGGATAGGTCTGGAATGTCCCACCTCCAAAATTCCTCTCACGGCAATATCAATTCCTTGTTTGGCATTTGTTCTGGTCCCGAGTTGCGGGATCGGGTCACCGCACATCTGCGGAAGATCTACCCGAACAAGCCGGCCGAACATGTCGCCGCTGCAACCGATCTTCCTGTCGATACGGTCAGAAAGTGGTTTGCGCGGCAGAACACGCCCAACGGTCCCGCAATCGTTCGCCTGACCTTCGTCTACGGCGTCGAATTTCTCTGTTCGATCATGGACAAGCCGCCGCGCTGGCTCGATCGCGCCGCCCAGGCTGAGGAGAAGGCGGCCATCGATGCCGATCTCGAGGCCCTCCTGAAACGCCGGGAGGCGCTCCGTTGAACCTGGTCCGCGCCCTCTATTTCCGGGTTGGAATTGCATTCGCGCTGCGCCGCTACCGACGCGCTGTGCGGCTATCCGGCCACTACACCGACGACGCCCTGCACTGGCGAAGCGTCGCCGAAATCCTGATCGCCAAGTCCAAATCCCCCACCTCCAATCGATAGGAGACTGACAGTGACCGTACATGAGTCCGTTTCGAATTTCACGAATGTCCCGGAGCCGATTTTCCTCGGGTTCGTCAGCAAGCTGCAGTCCCTCACCTCGGAGAAGGACAGCATCGTCGGCAAGATCAGGGCCCTCAAGAAAAGCGCCAAGGCCGATGGCATCGATCTGAAAGCGGCAGAGAAGGCGCTCAAGATCGCGGCTCTGATGGATGAGGAAGCCCGCGCCGAGCACAACACCACGCTCGCCTATATGAAATTCCTCCGCCTGCCGATCGGTTCGCAGCTCAGCTTCCTCGATGGGAACGACGACGACATTTCCGAGATGTCGGAAAAGCAGCGTCAGACGAAGTGGTTCGATGACGGCTGGGCATGCTCGGCTCGCGGTGGCAATCGGGTCGACTGCCCACATGACCCGACGAGCGACGCCGGACAGGCTTGGCAGGACGGCTATCAGGCAAACCAGCGGCACATCCTGGAAGGCATCCGTCATTTCGACGAGAAGCCGGAAGAGACGCCTGCCGAGCAGACCCAGGTTTCCGCTGAGGAGCAGCCTCCCGCGCCGCCGGCAGAACCCAAGAAGCGCGGTCGGCCCGCAAAGGAGAAGGCGTCGATCTTCACCCTGGTATCCGAGCGCTCCCAGCCGGTGCCACCCGAACCTCCGATGGCAGCGTGAGGTAGGCCATCATGCGGGTGCTTGGGCTAGATCAAGGAACAGATACCGGGTTCGCTCATGGCGAGCCCGGCGGCATGCCCATATCGGGCGTCATCCGCCTGGGCACCATCAAGGACCGGGGCGCGCGGCTGAACGCATATCGCCGCGAACTCCTCAACATTGTTGTCGCCAACCGCATCGGTCGCATGGTCTTCGAGAGCCCCTGGGAGGGCCCGAACACTTCGAACGCCCAGCGGCGCGTGTCCTACGGTCTGATCGCTGTGATCCGTATGGTCGCGGCACAGTCCAACGTTTCTTGTGATGAGATCACGCCGTCGGAATGGCGGAAGAAATTCGGAGCGCCCACGAATGCCCCGCGCGCCATCAAGGATTATGACGAGCGCCGCAAACTGATCAAAGCAGGTACCGTGCAGCGCTGCCGGTTGTTGGGATACGCCCCCAAAACCGACGACGAGGCCGACGGCATAGGCATCTGGTGGGCCTCGTGTAACGCAGTCCTTCGTCCGGTCATCGAGCCCTCCTTCGAGTTCGGAGGCTATGCAGCATGACTGTAGCCCTCATCGACGCCAGCGGCCTCATTCATCGCTGCTTCCATCGCACCGAGCATATGGATGCGCAGTTCCGTTACCGCTCCGATGGTGTGCCGGTCGGGGCCGTCCGTGACTTCTCAAAGACCCTTTTCAATTGGCTGACCCGTGGCATCCATCAGGTCCAGCCCACGCATGTCGGCGTGATCTTCGATGCCGGCGGCCAGACATTCCGCCATGTCCTGCATGATGGCTACAAGGCAAACCGCCCTGCCCGCCCCGACGACCTCGGCCTGCAGATGCCGTTGTTCCGGGAGGCCGTAACCGCATTCGGACTGTGGCCGATCGAACTGGCTGGCTTTGAAGCCGACGACCTGATTGCGACCTACACCCGACTGTCTGTCGAAGCCGGTCACGACGTTCTGATTGTCACGTCCGACAAGGACATGATGCAGCTCGTTCGGCCTGGGGTGAGTATCTATTCCCCTGCGGTTGGTGACCCTCGATATGCCGGGCACCGTCCGGAGCAAATCATCAACGCCTTCGAAGTGCTGACGAAATTTGGCGTGTCCCCAGATCTCGTCACGGAAGTCCAAGCGCTGGCTGGCGACTCTACCGACGGCATTCCTGGCGTCCCCAAAGTTGGCCTGAAAACTGCGGCCGGACTGATCCGGGAGTTCGGCTCGGTTGAAGGCGTCATTGCCTGTGTCAGCCAGATTGAACGGCCGAAGCTTCGCGACGCCGTCGCCGCCAACATCAACGCGATCCGCCTGGCGCATCAGCTCGTCACCCTACTCGACGATGTGCCGGTTTCCTTCGGGATCGACCAGATCGCAATGCCCTCGCTCGATCCCAACAAACTCATTCGTTTCTTCGATCGTATGGAGTTCCGCTCGATGGCCTCCCGTATCCGTCAGCATTTTGATCTGCAGGAGGCAGCATGACGCTCCTTCAGATCCAGGAAGCTGCCTCGCTTCGCCTGCGTGGCTACACCGATGTCGATATCGCCCAGGCGATGAAGGTCGATGCAGCCCTGATCCATCGTCACACGAACGCGATCCAGTTCGAGTGCGGCCTCATAATGGCGAGGTCACACTGATGCATTGCCCCTTCAAGATCGACCCGTCTGAAATCAAGGTTTCTGACCCAGCTGCCGTGCGCCGCCGGCTTGCTCAGGCCGCTGAGGCGTATGCGCTCGCCCAGCAGCGCAAGGCCGAGGAAGCCCGAGCCGCTGCTCTCGAGGCCCAGCGTCGACGGGAAGTCGAACGACGCCGCATCGCACGCCTGGTGGTGTCCTACCGGACTGGCCTCACGAGCAAGCAGCGCGCTCACCAGATCGTCGAAGAGATCGCCGACAAGCATAGCCTCAGAGTCAACGACCTCACCGGCGATAGCCGCATGCATCCCATTGTCATCGCTCGACAGGAGGCGATGTACGAGATCCGTCGCCAGCTTCCGTCCTTCAGCACCAGTCGTATTGGCCACTTGCTCGGCAGGCGAGACCATACCACCGCCTTGCACGGCATTCAGGCGCACGCCAAGCGGAACGGCCTGCAGCTCGAAGGAGCGGTGGTATGAGCACACGAGCCTCCGGTTTCGCTCGTGTTGAGCATGAGCACTATCCTACGCCGGCCTGGGTGATTGATGCATTGGCGGAACACCTACCTCTGGAAGGTGATCTCATCTGGGAGCCCGCTTGCGGCACCGGCCAGATGGCCCGAGCGCTTGAGGCCCAGGGCGCCCGTGTCATCGCAACGGATGTCCATGATCATGGCTACAGCCGGATGGTCGACGAGGTTGATTTCCTGTCGTGGGAAGGAGACCGGATCAGCGCTGCCGTTGCCCAGGCTGAAGGCAAGGTGGCTATTGTCACCAACCCGCCATACGGGCTCCAGGGCAGGCTGGCGGTTGCCTTCATCAAGGCGGGACTTCGGCATCTTAACACCATGGGCTCTGGCTATCTTGCCCTTCTTCTTCAGGTCGATTTCGACAGCGGGAAGACTCGAAGCCAGTTCTTTCGCGATTGTCCGCTGTTCGATGCCAAGATCACGCTCACCCGCCGCATCGAGTGGTTCAAGCCGGCTCCCGGAAAAGCTGGGCCGTCGCAAAACCACGCCTGGTTCATCTGGCGCAAGACGGACATTCGTCGGGCCGAACCGGCGTTGCTCTATGCCCCTCGCGAAGAGCGGAGGGCCGCATGAGCCGCCATTGGATGCCACTCTATATCGGTGACTACCTGACCGCGACCCGCCATCTCTCGGCGGCGGAGCATGGCGCGTATCTGCTGTTGATCATGTCCTACTGGGACAAAGGTTCGCTGCCGAGTGATGAACGCCAGATCATGCGCTTGACCGCCATGACCGATAAGGAATGGCGCGACAGCCGCGACACTCTTGCCGAGTTTTTCGAACCAGGCTGGGTCCACCCTCGAATTGACAGGGAGTTGGCAGAGGCCAGCGAGAAGTATCAACGGCGCTCCGAGGCTGGTCGAGCGGGCGGATTGAAACGTGGAAAATCCAAGCAAAATTCAAGCAATGCTTCCGCCGTTCAGGAAGCGAACGGCAAGCAAAAAAATAGCAATGCTTCAAGCAATGCTATTAGCAATGCACCAAGCAAACGGCCAAGCAAAACCGAAGCCGGGCTGAACCAACCACAACCACACTCACTACGTTCGTCCTATCCAGGTGATTTAGGTGACTCAGACCTAGACCAGTTAGCACAGGGGGAACCAGCCGAACTCCATGGCCAGGATCTCTCGATCTCAGCCCGCGCCCTCGCCGCAATTGGGAGGGGCCGAGCATGATCAGCGTTCTTCGCCCCCACCAGGTTCGTGCCCTCGAACTGCTGAAGCACTCGCTGCGGACCGGCCACAAACGCCCGATGCTGATGGCGCCTACAGGCTTCGGGAAGACGAAATTGGCCGCCGCGATAGTCGACGGAGCCCTGAAAAAGGGCAAGCGGGTCACGTTCTGCGTGCCGGCTGTTTCCCTTATCGATCAGACTGTTAGCTCGTTCTGGTCCGAGGGAATCCGCGACGTTGGCGTGATCCAGGGCGATCACGAAATGACGAACTGGGCCCGCCCGGTGCAGGTCGTCAGCGTCCAGACGTTGGCCAAACGGTTCAAGCAGCGTGGCAGCATGCCGGATGCCGATATCGTCGTGGTCGACGAAGCGCACGAGATGTTCGAATTCCTCAAGGAATGGATGCGCCTGCCCGGCTGGTGCGACATCCCCTTCGTTGGCCTGAGCGCTACGCCTTGGACCAAGGGACTCGGCGCCCACTATGACGACCTGCTGGTTGCCGCCACCACGAGGGAGCTGATCGCGGCCGGATACCTCACGCCGTTCAAGGTCTATGCGCCGTCGCATCCCGATCTCAGCGAAGTTCGCACCGTCGGCGACGACTACAACGAGGCCGATCTCGCGAAGGTGTTCAACAAAAACCACTTGGTCGCGGACGTCGTCGAAAGCTGGATGCAACTGGGCGAAGGACGCTCGACGCTGTGCTTTGGGGTCGACCGGGCGCACGCAAAAATGCTCGAGCAGCAGTTTGCGTCGCGTGGTGTCCGGACCGCCTACATCGACGCCTACACCACTCGTGAAGAGCGGAAGGAAATCGGCGATCGCTTCCACGACGGCGATGTCAAGGTCGTCTGCAACATCGGCACGCTGACCACGGGCGTCGACTGGGACGTCCGCTGCATCATCCTGGCTCGGTCGACCAAGAGCGAAAAGCTATTCACCCAGATCGTCGGACGTGGCCTCAGGACGGCCGAGGGCAAAGAGGATTTAATCATCCTCGACCATGGCGACAGTCACCTGAACTTGGGCTTCGTCACCGACATTCATCACACCACGCTCGACACGGGCAAGACGTCAAAGAAGGGCATCGCCAAAAGCAAGGAATCGCTGCCAAAGGAATGCGTCCGGTGCAACTTCCTTCGTCCCGCCGGCGTGCATGCATGCCCGTCATGTGGCTTTGCTCCCGTGCCGCGTTCCACCGTCACGATCGATGACGGCTCCCTCGTCGAGTTCAATGACGCTGCCCAGAAGGCCGACAAGGCGACCAAGCAGCGCTGGATGAGCATGTTCCGCGGCTATGCCTTCGAGCGGGGCAAGACTGAAAAGTGGGTTCTCGCTCAGTACAAGCAGAAATTCGGCGTCTGGCCGCGCGGTCTCGACGAGAGCGTGCTGATCCCGGATGCGGAGGTCAGCGGTTGGATCAAGCACAGGCAGATCGCCTGGGCAAAGCGGAACGGAGGCGCAAATGCCCGAGCCGCTTAAGGACCGCTGCCTCGGCCGCTGGGCTGGCATCCTGCCAGCGCTCGGTGTCTCGCCCACCTATCTCCGCGACAAGCACGGGCCCTGCCCCATTTGCGGCGGAAAGGATCGTTGGCGCTGGGACAACAAGGGCGGCACAGGCTCTTGGATCTGCAGCCACTGCGGCGCCGGCGACGGTATGTCGTTGCTCATGAGGCTCAATGGTTGGGACTTCAAGGAAGGAGCCCGCCGCGTCGAAGAAATCGTCGGCGGGGTTCCCGTCCAGGCCGCCCGCCCCGAGCGCAGCGACCATGACAAACGCGAGGCGATGAATCGCCTATGGCGCAGTTCCGGCCCGATCGCAGTTGGTGACCCTGTATGGCGGTATCTTAATCGCCGCACCGGCCGATCCGAATTTCCGGACTGCCTGCGAACCGCACTGCGTTGCCGGTACAACGACGAGGTCCCGACCTTTCACCCCGCGCTGATTGCAATGATGCGTGATGCCGAGGGTCGTCCGGCCATCCTGCATCGGACCTACGTGACGAAGGACGGTCAGAAGGCACCGGTCTCCGATCCTCGCCGCATCATGCAAGGCACCGTTCCGAAAGGGTCTGCTGTTCGCCTGGCAGAGTACACCGACGAACTCGGCATCGCGGAAGGCATCGAGACAGCTTTCGCTGCAACGACCTTGTTCGGCGTTCCGACCTGGGCGGCACTCACAGCCGGCTTCCTTTCAGAATGGATCCCACCGGCAGGCCTGAAGCGCATCGTCATCTTCGGGGACAACGACGCCAGCTTCACAGGCCAGGCCGCCGCCTTCGCGCTCGCCAAGCGCCTCCGCAACGCCGGCCTCGTCGTCGACGTGGAGATCCCCAAACACATCGACACCGACTGGGACGACGTCCAGCACGATCGGGAGCATGCAGCATGATCGAGCACAAGTTTACAGCCGTAAAAGACAAGTTCGGGCGCGGATGGCTCGGCCAGTTCACCTATGCGAAGGACGCCGTCTCCTGCACCGCATATGTCCGGGATGAACTCGGCACGCCGATCCTGTTCGCAGATGCCTCCGCTGCAACATGGGCGGCATCGAACGCAATGTGCAGAGCCCTCAACGCTGCTCACCGCCAAGCCCGCGGCAAGAGCATGCACGTCCGTCACCAAGGCGGAAAAGCACACCTCAAAGAAATTGCAGAGCGGGTCTTCAAACCACTCGCTGACACCCCTGCCCCCGAGTCCATCGATCGCAATGGAGCCGCCGCATGACCGCCGCCAAGCCCAATGAAATTTCAAAGCAAACGCTTGATAAAATAACTCGAGCCGATCTGTCGCCACGTGATCGGCGCGTTTTGATCGCTCACCTAGCCTCCGAGGGCCAAACTCTGAGGGAAATCGGGCGGCGTCTGGGGATCTCCGCCCAGCGTGTCAGCCGCATCGCCAGGGGCGCCGGAATCCCGCTCGGGCGCCAGGGTGGCACCGGCCTCGTCAGCACTCATGTGCCGTTCCGGCTGAAATCGGCGCTCAGGCAGCAGGCTGAGGCCGCAGGGGTCAGTGTGAGCGCCTATGTCGCCAGGGTGCTGCGGGCAGTGTGCGAGGACGCGACGGTGGCGAAGCGGACGCTTGGGCGCGACGCAATGCCGGTGCGGGCTTATCGGAAGGGGGTGGCGTGATGGTGAACCTCTTCGCATTCCTGCCCGCATTGGCCAGCGTGATCTTTTCCGGGCTGCTCGCCTGGCACACTCCGGATAGCAGCGCATGGGGGTGGTTTCTCTTCGTAGCCGTGCTCCTGGCCTACATGGGCGTCATGGCGACAGCTGCAGCGGGAGGACACCGCTGATGGCCTCCCGCATCGCCATCGACTTCGCCTGCAATTTCGGCTGTAAGATTAGCTCACTCTGGGAGTCGACAGATGAAAAGACCGACGCCTCGCTTTCTCATCTACGGTGGTCGAATTTCTCTGGCGATCGCGCTATTCGCATTCGCAAACGCCTGCTGGCTCCAGGATTTCGACAAGATCGAAGGAGCCGGCGCCGGCGTCTTGATCTGCACTGCGTTAGCGTTCTGGCCGTTCGTGTGGAGGCTGTAGCTTCGCTACTCGGCTTTCTTCGGCGGTTGCGCAGCCTCAGCTTCCCGGCGCTCAAGCTCTCGGTCGATTGCCTCGCGGATGAATGTGGCCATACGGCTCTTACCGACCAGAGCCTCAATGCGTTGCCGCTGCTCGTCGGTAAGCCGGACTTTCGTCTCTTTCACGTTCAACGGCGGGCGCCCCATGCGTGTCCCGATATCCGTCCCCTGAAAGTTTGTCAAAGCCACAGAATTTCCGTCCCCGCTTATTGACGCAATAACCGTCCCCGTTTATATAACAGGGGACGGTTATAAACTCAACCGAGCCCAGTGGGGGACCGAGATGTCCAGCAAAAATCAAACGCCTCTTACTTGGCCTGAAATTCGCAAGGCATCGCAGGCGGCAGGCTTCTACCACGGGTATATGGCCGCCGAAGAGAACGCAGGCGAGACAATCTATGTCGAAAAAGCCGCCCCTGAAGAAGACTACGACCGCATAGCGCTTGGGAGCTTGGAACAGGCTCTGGCCTATAGCCAACTCGACAAGGCCAACCCCTTCCCCCAATCCCCCGCCCGAAAGCTCTCGGGCGAGATCACGAGGCGCTGAGATGAGCAGAAGCGGATATAGCGACGATTATTGCGGCGACAGTTATTGGCCCACCATTTGCTATCGAGGGGCCGTGACATCAGCTATTCGCGGAAAACGTGGTCAGGCATTCCTGACTGAATTGCGCGATGCCTTGGATGCGATGCCCGTGAAGCGCCTTGTTGCCCTTGAACTTGAGAAGGGAGGCGAGGTCTGCGCTCTTGGTGCGATTGCCAAAGCCCGCGGCCTGTCGGTCGAGAAGCTTGATCCGGAAGACTACCACACAGTAGCCGGCACCTTCGGCATTGCTGAGGCTCTAGCTCGCGAGATCGTCTTTGAAAACGACGAAGGCGTGTGGTTCCACAAGTCTACTCCGGAGAACCGCTGGCAGCATATGCGCAATTGGGTTGAGCGCCACCTCGTCAAGCAGGTCTCGCCATGAAGCAGACCCCGAACACAGACCTCCATGAGGGGGAGAAGCTGACCGATGCCGACATTGATCGCATCACCTTGGCTGTCTATCGAGCGAGGCTTGATCATACCTGCAAGGGCGACGCAGACCTTCAGGTGGAGAAGGACAAGGACAGTGGAGAAAAGCAGGCTCGTCGATCGCAATCTTACCGGCCGGTTGTGATTGAAACGCTTGTTCAGGCTGGCCTCTACACGCGGCCAGTACGCGTTGCCCCAAAGCGCACAGACCGCGCCATCACCGAATCGGAGGTTGGCCATGCCGAGTGAGCACACGCCGACGCCTTGGGAAGCCGAACCGGAAGCCGGTCGCGGTGCATGGATCAAAGGCACCAGCGGTGAATGGGCGGCGCTATCTTGCGGCGATACGGATGAGAGCGCCCGCGCCAACGCCGCCCTGATCGTCGCCGCCGTCAACACCTACGCCCCCACCCAAGCTCGCGTTGCGGAACTAGAGGCGGAGGTGGTGAGGTTGTGGGAAGACCGAGATAACGCCATTCGTTTGGCAGGCGAAAATGCTGATGCGTGGCAAGCACAGCTTCTTGAATGGTCGAGGTTGCGGGAGGCGCTGGAGAAGATCGCGACCAAGGACATTCATCCGTATGTCCAAATTGGCGATGACCCGAATTTCCCTGGGGAAACGATCATGATTCCAGGAGAATACGCAAAGCTCGCCCGCGCCGCCCTTGGAGGCTCTGATGGCCTACGGTGAATATGCGGGTCCGGACAAGCCGGACAAGGGTAAGGAAAACGGGAGCTGCAACCGTGCGAGCTGCCAGTGCTCTCCGGCACGTTGGTACAACCATGGTTCCCTCGCCTGGTACTGCGACGACTGCATGAACCAGATCTATGACGAGATGGGTCGCACGCTGTGGCAGCGGGACTTCCCCTCTCTCCAGCATCCGATGTTCGAAACGCGCGACATGATTTCCGCCCGCGCTGCCCTTGGAGGCTTGAGCCATGATTGATCGGGAAGCGCGAACACTGGTGGACAGATACGGCGAAGCAATGTTCTCGCGGGGGTCTCTGCACGAGTACACTGCGCAAGAGAGGGATATCTGCGACAAGCGTGTCAAAGCGGCCAAGGTCGCCCTGCTGGACCTCATCGATGCTCTGGCCCTCACCTCCGCAGGAGGCGGGGCTGTGCCGGTGGCTTGGAAATGGCGCGTAAACACGCCAAAATACACCGGAGCTTGGTTTCTTAGCGAAACACGACACGGTGCGGCAGTCTATGAAGAGATACCGCTCTACGCCGCGCCCCATCCTCCCAGCCAGGACGGCGCGAGGGAGGTGGATGCGGCACTCTTCATCGAGGAAGGCGCACTAGAACGGTTGGTGAAATCAGCATCAGGCGCTGGTCTGTATGACGTGGCTAGGGAGCGGCGCGGCGATGCGGCGCGTAAATGTACTATCCCTCTTTACAACACCCCGCCCGCCCCCGACGAGGCGGTGGAGGCGGAGCTTAATCTTGACGACTACCACAGCGCGCCAAGCGGCATCGGCCCGTTGGCATATACGTGGAAGGATAAGCCGCACAGGCTTCTATACGATCTGATCAAGGCACTTCGCCTCCAGCGCTCCCGCCGCGACGTGGGAGGTGGGGTATGACGTTGGGCAAAATTCCAAGCGAGCCGCACTTCGCCATCATCACCGAAACCAGTGTGCACATTCCCGGTGACGAGCGGTCACGCACGCACCCTGGTCACGGGTACCCAGCGCACACTGAGACCTACATCAACTATCAGGCCTTCACTGATCGTGCCGAGTGGGAATTCCACATCCAGCGGCTGACCGAGCGTCGGACGCCCTTCAAGGCGATTGCCGCCACTCCGGCACTGATCAAGACCAATGTAACGGTTGAGGTGAAGCCATGACCCAATGGCAAGTCACCTATCCCAACACCTGGCGCGACAAGGCGGTCATCTACCCGCTGTCGGTCGTGGCGTGTCTCTTCATCGCCGTGCTTCTGGTTCTCGCTTTCATTGAGGCCATGGGGCCGAGGAGGGGAGCTTGACGGCATACTACAATGACAATG
Source organism: Labrys sp. KB_33_2 (assembly GCF_052114505.1). NCBI lineage: Bacteria > Pseudomonadati > Pseudomonadota > Alphaproteobacteria > Hyphomicrobiales > Xanthobacteraceae > Labrys > Labrys sp. KB_33_2. The sequence goes on from NZ_JBFREW010000013.1 coordinate 193,001, forward strand.
AACCCGATGCCGCTCACGTGCTCGATTGCCTTCAACGCGAAGGCTTGATCGCCCCCGGCGTTGTTGACAACCGCTCAATCAAGGAAGTCCAGCCCGATGACCTTAAAGGCTTCACGCAGTGCCATTTCTTCGCAGGAGCCGGTCTCTGGTCCGTCGCAGCTCGACTTGCTGGATGGCCTGACGAGCGCCCCATCTGGACAGGCTCTTGCCCATGCCAGCCGTTCAGCGCGGCAGGCAAAGGCCTCGGTACCGACGATCCGCGGCATTTGTGGCCCGACTTCTTTCGCCTCATCCGTACCGCCCGGCCCCCTGTCGTCATGGGAGAGCAGGTTGCGGGAGCGCCTGGCTATGGTTGGTTCGACGGAGTTGCCGCTGATCTGGAAAGCGAAGACTACGCCGCAAGGTCGATCGATATCCCGGCTTGCGCCGTGGACGCCCCCCAAATCAGACAGCGCCAATGGTGGATCGGTGTGGCCAACAGCTCAGGCGCGAGATGGGATGCCACCTCATACGCTGGAGTACATCGCCAAACACAAGGCGAACGGGCATGGAATGGCGAACCTGAACGACTATCTGCTGCATTCGGCGGTGTGGCCGCTTCCTACAGCGCGCGACTGGCGCTCGGATCGATCGAAACAAACGAGCCAGGAGCTATACGGCACGAAAGGCAGGCCGCTGTCGCGAACGATGATCGAAGCGTCAGGCGAAGTACAGGGAGCGACTTGGCCGACAGTGACGAGCCTTTCTGGCGGCTCGGAAACCAGCAACCCGCCGGGCAACAGCAAGTCCATGAACAAAATGCTGGAGCTTGCGTTCGGACCGGGGCGCGGAATGGCTCAACCTGGGCCGGAGCAGAGTGGATCCTCTGTCACGACGGCAAAGCGCGGCGCACCGAACCCGGACTTCGCCTTTTGGTTGATGGGATGGCCGGCAGAATTCCGGCGTGGCGTCTTGGCGGCAATAGCATCTCGCCCATCCTCGCGGCGGAAGTAATCGCTGCGCTCCTAGATATCGAGCAAGACATGGGAGCATTCGCATGACCGATCGTGAAGCTGCTGCCGGGCTCGTGGAGCGCCTTCTAAACCCTCAGTGGGTTTGGTCTCATGAATTCCGAGAGTTGGACAGGGTCGAAACTCTATCCGATCTCAAAGCCGCCGCCACTCTCATCACCGCCCTTCTCTCAGAGCTTGAGCGCGTGGGGAAGGAGCGGGATGAGGCCGTGAGCTGGAATTGGGCGCTTGCCGAGAACGTGAAAGTTGCCGACGCCTATGCGCTCAATGCCAGGGCACTCGTCGCGGAGGCGGTGCGGGTGGTGACTGAACTGGCCGACGCCGCCGATCACATGGGCGACGTGGCAAACCTCTGCATGGGCGATGACGCCATTGCAGCCGCCCGTGCCTTCATCGACCGCGTGAAGGAGAGCAGGTCATGACCAACCCTGACGAACTTCTGAGGCTGGCCGAGCGCGTGGAAGCCGGGAGTGGGAATGACCGCACCCTAGACGGAGACATCTCGGAAGTCTTTAACCCGGATGGCTGGAAACCGCAGTTCATTCGGGGGCAGGCCTGGATGTATTCATCATCCATTGATGCCGTCGACCGCCTGAGATTGAGGCTGTTGCCGGGGAGCCAATATACAATCTCAACCACAAACAATTGCGCCGCACACGTCTGGCTCGACCATCTCACCGAATATGATCACGCAGGCCATGCCGAGACAGCGCCACGGGCTTTCCTCGCCGCGCTCCTGCGAGCCCACGCCGAGACGGTGGGAGGGTGAGATGGCAGCAAAACGCGGAATCTTCTGGGCAATATATAGGGAAGGGTTCGGCTTCTATTGCGGGACTTACCTCACCAAGAGAGATGCCATCATCTCTTTTGTGCATGGCCGGTTTCGCTCAACCGAGAGCGAGTTCCTATCCTTTTCGAACAAACTATCCCCTATGCAACGGAAGGATTGGAAGCTCTGTGAACAACAGGGCGATCGAGCTGTACGCGTTCACGTATCGCTGATCGAGGAATCCCCATGATTACGGAAAAGATGATCGAGGCAGCCTGGTCTGCCTATGGCGAAGAGTTCAAGCGTGCCCGGAGTGCGGCAACAAACAGCACGACAAACACCGATATCGAACGCTCTGCCTGGAAAGCCGCCCTCGAAGCGGCCGAGCGGGCTGCGTGGCGGCCGGAGAGCGAAGCGCGTGACGGCAGTCGAATGCTTGTCTGTTTCCCGCCGATCCGCCGCCCTCGTGTCAATTGGGGGCATGTGCGTATCGGCCGTTGGGCCGGCGCTTCCTGGCACCTCGACATGCCCGGTAGCTACCGATCAGATGTAACGCTCGTCCGCCCCCTTCCATCACCACCGGAGGCCCCATGACCAACCGCATGACTGCATTGAAGATAGCCGCCGAAAGGCACATCAAGCTGTTGGATATTCGAGGTTCCATTTTGATGGCGCAGGACCCGAAGTCTTATGACGCCAGGCTCCATCAAGAGTCGGCGAACTTCGTCAAGGGCCTGCTCGCAGCGTTGAAAAACTCCGAGGATCGGTGAGGTGGAACACCATAGCCCTACTCCTTCTCGCGCTCACCCACTGGAGCTGACTACTATGTTGACCGACGATGATTTACGGAATATTCGCACCAAAGCCGAAATGGATAGCAAGTCCATGGGGCATCAAGCCACTTTTCAGCCCGGCACTGTTTTAGATCTTCTCCTTGCGATCGATCAGGCGCGAACTGACGGATTTCGATCCGGTCAATCTTCAATGCGCCGCCGAGCTATCGACCTCTGCAACAACTCAGCCGGGCTCACGGACGACCAATACCGGCGGCGGAGCCAAGCATGGAATGATGGCGTTTTGGACGTTGCAGCAGCACTCCGCAGCCTACCAATCCAAGAAGAGGAGCCCCTCTCCTGATGCTGGCCCCCTACCCCGTTGAAGACCAAGCCGATGTTTGGACGCCCGAACTCGTAATGGAGCGCATGGTCGAAGCGTTCGAGACGTTGCGACGTGTGCCTGCTTCAGTAGGCCCAAAGGCGTTTGGAAACGGATGGCCTGCTGTCATTCACGACCTGGCCGACATGATCCACTGGGAGCCGGGGAAAGAGCCGCGGCGCTTGCCCCCTTCCCTTGCCCAAATCACTCGGATGGAAGAAGCACTGGCTTGGCCTTCACAGATCCTCGCGGATCAGCCGCTGGCGGCCGACGCGCTGAACCTCTGGGCGATGTGCAAGGCCTGGGGGCGCTCGATCGATGGGGTTCTGCAGGGGCGGGCCAAGGAAGCGGCCGAGATTGCCCGTGTTGTCGAACGCGAGATCAATCAGCGGCGCGGCATCGAGCGTAAGACAGCTGCCGGCGAGGTTGCAGCCTGGGCGAACCTGAAGCTCGCAGCGGCCGACGGCGATCGTGTTGAGCGTATCCGAGCGAACGCGGTCATCCGCCTCGAGCGCGAGTTGGCGAAGAAGGGGCTCGTGTCTGCCGTCGTGATCGTGAAGCCGGCGGAGTGCTCGCCCGACAAGGTGATCAGTAGGACAAGCCTGGATCGCTGGCGGTTTGTGGGGGCGCAGGTGATTGCGGAGGCACTTACGCGATGAGCAACAAAAACCCCGCCGTGGCGGGGTCTGTCTACGCCTACTCGCCGGGACCGCTAGCGCGGGCCGGCCAATGCACTTTCGATCTCGCGGTCACGCATCCGGTTCACACTTTTCACAAACCCCTGATAGCGATCCTCCCCTTCCTGGATAAGTCGCTCTCTCTCAGGGGTGCTGAACTTGCGCCCTTTTGCGTCTGAAGGGCTGGGGTATTGCTCATGGGAGCGCCGGACGGCTTCCTTGAAGGACTTCAGGTGATCGCGCATTGAGTCTCCTCCGATCATTCCTAATCATACACTGAATTCAGCTTGGCAAGATAGCGCGCGTTCAAATCGCGCGGAAAAAAGTGTTTTCGTTTGATCCAAACCAATCCCTCCCCCCGCGTGACGATTGCCACGTCGACTGGCCCACCGACCGTCTCCGAAGGCTTAGTGACCTTCTCTTTCAACGACTGAAGGTTGATTAAAGTTTCCGCGAGTTCCGCCATCTCATCGACAGGAAGAACCCCAAGGATATTACGCAGTGGGGCGGCATGATCACGCCTGGCCTGTTGTAGGACCGCCTCCCCAATCGAGTCGGTAGTTTTCACAATCAGGTCTTCAATATTCGAAATTCGATTTAAATCCCCCCCACTTTCTTGGGTCACTGTCTGTGCGAATTGGTTGAGACCATCCGCAACCGCACCAACGAGCGACCCATAAATGTCCTTACTGAGGCCAAGAGTGAACGTATCGCTCATCGCTGTCTGGGCAAATGCAGAGATCCACGCTGGCGTAGAGTGATCTATCGACATATGGGACTGCTCACGCGCGGCGAACTTACCAGCAACAATTCCGCACGACTGAAATTCGATCATTGTTGGAAATGGGTCCTTTTCGCCAAATCCCGCGAATACCAACCCCGTGCACCCAAGAAAATGATGAGGATTTTTGAGTAGCTCGTTGATTCCGTTTTCAGCAATCGCCTCCAGGCAATCAACGTAATCCAAATCCAAACTACCAAGCCAGCTGCGCACCCTTTGAGCGACCTCGTCCTTCGAACTCGCGAGGAGATCGTTGGCAGCGTCCTGGTCGATCCGAGGGATTAGGGGAAGCTTGGCAAGATTCTCCGCGCGTTCATTGACCGCAGTTCTCACAACTGCGGCTTTTTCTGCGTCATCTGGTAACCCTTCAAGGTCGAGTCCAAACAGCAATCGAAAGCCAGCTGAAGATGCCTGGTCAATGATATGCTCTCGTTGAACAGCCACAGGGAATAGCCACAGCGAGGTATCAATAAAATTAAAGAACTCTTCTGCGTACTCCTGGATGTGGTTGAAGGATCTTTCACCGAGAACGGATCTAAACTCCTTTACGACCACCTCCCACGGTACACTCAAGATGTCGGCCGAATCATAAATCATCAAGCCTACAGGTTGGTAGTTAGAGAGCTGAAAAATCTTGTTTGCACCTTTGAAATAGCGCTCTTCCTTTCCATTTTCTGTCCAGCGTGTGACGGTGGTTGCACTATCGGCGGCAAGTACGACAGCCAGCCGGTTCATGAGACAAACTTCGGATGTCATCTCTTCTCCCCCCAACAAAAAGAGATGGCATCTCAAATAACGTGACACAGCCGTTAAACCGGCGGTGGCAAATTACTTCCTCGATAAAGACGCCCCCACCTCCTTCTTCGGCCGCCCCGTCTTCCGCGGCCTGTAGTGCGCCTGCATGATCAGCGGAGCAGCTGGCGGTTTAGCCATTACCGACCCTATCTGGGAAGTCGGAGCGCATAGCGAGCTCCTCGATCTTGCCGATGTCCCAGACCTCTCCGTTTTGCAGAACCAGTCGCGCCGCCCGCCTCCGTCTCGATTGCGGGGCCCACTGTCTCATTACGAGAGCAACTGCCTCCCAAATTGGGTAGCTTCCAACCGTTTCGACCCACATCGACCGACCGTCATTGAATTCGTCGACCTGTGGTTGCGACGTCTGAAGTGTGACGATCTGATCCCAGTCCATATTCGGCGCCTCCCAATTCAAGGGAGGATATTCACACCAGCGGTCGTGACGAGGCCGTTAAACCTGCAAAGTCACGACTGGCCTTCCTCACGCCGCCAGAGACTTACGCAGCGCCTCATTAATCCTGGACTGCCAGCCCGGTCCCTCAGCCTTGAATCGGTCGATGATATCCTGGTCGAGACGCAGCGAAACAAGCGCCTTCGTCGGCGCCTTCTGCGGCCCGCGCTGCCCGCGCCGACGCTTGGCCAAAGCCTCCACGACCGCCGGCGGTAACACTTCAGTCGCGATCTTGGCTCTAGCGAAGTCCTCTTCCGTCCAATTGGGGTTGTCCGAAACCTCATCCCAATCATTCTGGGTGAAGACGGAGTTGGGAACATAACCTGATTGCTTTTTACCGGTCATAGAGTTCTCTCTCCTTTGCGCTTGCGGGACGGAGGCTGATGATCGAGAGAGCCTCGGTACCCAATGGCGAAACGATCATTGCCGCCAACAGGACGCCATTCATTTCGCCGATCAACCGGTAGCGATCACGACCGGTCGAGCTCGGTGTCGTGGGAAGAGCCAGCGCTGTTTCAAAATCGAAGCCTTCTTCGACATTGGCGAAGTCCAACCCGTGCTTGACGAGGTTGGCGGCGCGTTTTGGTTCGTCCCAGGTGATCATCATATCTTTTTGTAGATACAGACATTGTCGAAGTCAATTTAATTGTAGATACAAAACAAAGAAAATTCCCCGCAATATCACCCTCCCATGGGGCGTTGATACGCCGTTTCCGGCCCGCTTTTGGGGTGGTGACAATCGACGCGAATATCGGCATTAAAACATCACTGTCGCACGAGTTGCGGTTGACGCACTCCCCCGAGCCGCAAGGCTCCCAGAGAGCCGAGAGGCTTTCAGCGACAGCCTTTGCAGGTTGGAGAAGTAGTATCTCGCTTGGCTCATAACCAAGAGGTCGGCCGTGCAAATCGGTCACCTGCAACCAGTTTCGCCCGAACCGGCACCGAAATAACCCAGAGAGGGGCGTCTGGTACGGCTCGCAAGGCCCCCAGCACTCTTTGAGGACGCCGCCACTGGCGACGTAGAGCCATAGGCCGCGCCCCGCAACGAATAAGATCCTCGGCCGCACATTGCGCGGCTGGAGTGCAGATGGTCCGGGCGACCGGGATCCTTATCTGTGACTGACGGGGCGGATGCCTCTATCTGCCGCACGGGCTAAGGTGACTTTGTCTTCTTCAACGCTGTGAGCCGGGCAACGAGGGAAGTGTATTGGTAAACTGCCTTTAACAGTTCTTTGGCAAGCTCAATGGCAAGTTCCGATTCTTCCTTCCCGATCTTGTCATAATCCTTCGCTTCGATGTGGGCCGCGTCATTACCCAAGATGCGAAGCTCATCCGCCGCCGCCAGCAATTCAGTCGGGATCACCGCAACTGAGTTTAGAGACCCGATTTTCGTTTTGAGATTGCCGCCCGATAGCCCTTTATCATCGCATAACTCCTCGAGCGTGCGGCGCACCAAAAGAGCCGATGCGCGATAACACTCCGCCGCGTGACATTTGATGGCTTCTTCTAAACTCGACAGAATGTTTTTAGGCAAATTACTCGCGTCGAAATCCATCACTTCGGGTGGGAACGAGATCCTTTCCGATCCAGGTCCTTCCACGAAGAACAGTAAAGCTCTGCAATCTGTATTCGGGCACATGCGCATACCCGCCCGAAATGCCGCGACCCTATTGCCAGTACCATTTGGATTTATCCAACCTAGGTCGGCAATCTGGGGAATTTGACTAAAAGAACCGATCTGTCGGCAGGCGGGGCATCGGAAATTCTTGGCGCCGTAGTTATACGGGCTGGTTGATCCCCTGAGAAAGTAATTCATATCTTTCTGTAGCCTCAAATTGAATACCACTGCCTGTGATACTCGCCTTTTGCTGCGGTCGGCAATGGGTAGAGTATATATTAGCCCCCAGAGTCTCTTTTACAGGTAACATCGAAGGACTTTCAGGTGACGCTCTTTGCGACCATTGTGGATGTTGACATCCATGCTTAAAGCGGATGGTTCCAAAATAGCCAGACGATATCAAGCCCAGCCTGTATAAATGCCACTCCCCGCCGGCCCAGCCGCGCGGGGCTTCTTTTTGGAGAATCCGCCATGCCGACCGAGCAGGAAAAGCGCCAGGTCGTCGCCAACTGGTTGATCGAAGAGAACATCGCTGACCCGGCCGTCGCCAATCTGTTGGCGCCGGCGGTGACCGAGCTATTCAGTCCCGAACCAAAGCGGATCAGCATCGAGCATTGGGAACTGATCGCCGGGAAGGCGAAGGCCGCAGACAAACCCGAGTGAATTCATGACCGACTTTCCCCCAAAGAAAAAGCATGGCGGCAGCCGAGCGGGCAGCGGTCGGCCGAAGGGGCGCCTCAACACCCTCACGGAGGCTGAGAAGCGAAAGGCTTTGGCGCGCGGTCTGTCGCCGCTGGAGGTGATGACCGACCTGATGAACCACAGCTATCGGCGCTGGAAAGCCGAGAGCCGCAAGAAGACGCCGGACGAGGATGCCCTGATGGCGAAGCAGAAGGCCACCTTAGAGGCTGCCGAGAAGCTGGCGCCGTACCTCCATCCGAAACTGGCGGCCGTGCAGCACACCGGGAAGGGCGGCGGCCCGATTCAGACCGTGGATTTGACGAAGCTCTCAGATGCGGAACTCGCGGCCCTCGAACCAGTCGTCGCTGCGCTTGCCGCAGCCGGCGCTGCTGCTGGAGCAGATCCGGAGGGAGAAGGCTCGTAGGCAGCGGGAGCGCGAGCAACAGGAGCTTGAGCAAAACGCCGAACTGATCCGACAGCGCTGCAAGACATTCTCTGGTTTCGTTAAAGAAGCGTGGCCGGTCCTGGAGCCAAAGGCGCCATTGAAATGGTCCTGGCACATGGCCTGCATGTGTGACCATCTCGAAGCCATCACGTTCGGCCGCCTGTCGCCGTGGATCATTTTCAATGTGCCGCCGGGCTCGTCGAAATCGATGGTCATCTCGGTGCTATGGCAGGCCTGGGAGTGGTCGATCGGTTTTCGGTCGAACCGATTTCTGACAACTTCGTTCGAACTGGAGAACGTCAAGCGCGACACCCGTAAGACGCGCGACCTGATCATGAGCGACTGGTATCAATCGCTCTGGCCCGAAGTTAAAATGAAGCGGTCGGCGGAGCTGTCGTTCGCAAATACCGATACCGGAACGCGCGAGGGTGTCCCTTTCGCATCGATCACCGGCAAGCGCGGCGATCGGGTTGTCATCGACGACCCGCATTCTTTGAAGGGCGCAGAGAGCGAGCAGCAGCGCGGCGAATCAGTGCGCCTGTTCCTCGAAGGTGGCCTCAATCGCCTCAACGATCAGCAGACTTCGGCCATCGTCGTCGTCATGCAGCGACTGCACGAGAACGATCTGACAGGCGCATTGATCGCTCGCCAACTCGGTTTCATCCACGTCATGATCCCGATGGAGTTCGAAGCGGAACGGCGGTGCATCACTCCCCTGCCCTGGCAAGATCCGCGGTCTTTCGACGGCGAGTTGATGGATCCGGTGCGCATGCCGCAGGCATCCGTCGATGTGCTCAAGAGCATCAGCTTTTCATGGGCCGGCCAATACCAGCAGCGCCCGACAGCTCGTGAAGGCGGCCTGTTCAAACGCGTCTGGTTCGCAGACAAGATCATTGATGCGGCGCCTGCATTCACCCGCTGGGTTCGTCACTGGGACCTTGCAGCAACGAAGGGTGGCAACGGCGCCAGAACGGCCGGCGTCAAATTGGGGCGAACCCCTGACGGTCGGTTTGTTGTCGGCCATGTCGCCAAAGACAGACTGGACGGAGCCGGCGTCCGACTCCTGATCAAGGCAACAGCCGAGGTCGATGGTCGCGGGGTGACGATTTCCCTCCCGCAGGATCCTGGCCAGGCCGGCAAGGTTCAGGCGGCGGACATGATTGCTCAGCTGGCTGGCTATCGAGCGTCGGCGGAGCCGGAAACAGGCGACAAGGCAACGCGTGCCGAACCGTTTGCGGCCCAGTGCGCCGCCGGCAACGTATTCATCGTTCGCGGCGAGTGGAATGAAGGCTACATCGACGAGCTCTGTCTCTTCCCAGGCGGCGCAATCAAAGACCAGGTCGACGCATCTTCCGGCGCGTTCGGAAAGCTGCTGTCGATGGCGCCGACGATGACAATCAGCGACGAGGCATTGGTGCAGACCGCCATGCCCACATAGTGGAGACTGGAAGGCGATATGTTCAAATTCTGGCGCAGAAAGAAGGCTGAAGCCACGCAGCCGGCCGCGCCAGAAGTCCAGGCCTCCGCTTCCGCCCAGATGAGGATCAGCGATGCAGCGGTAGCGGTCTCTCGCGCAACCGAGCCCAAGGTCAAGCCATTCACGATCGCTGTCCACCCGCCTATGCCGGGCAAGAGTGCTGGCAGCGCGATCGCCATGGACAGCGCCATGTCGGCGATCACCGGCTGGGCGGCGAGCGTCTATGCGGCTGCCGGATACCAGGGCTCAGCCTTCATGGGCTATCCCGTGCTGGCCGAGCTGGCGCAGCGCCCCGAATATCGCATGATGTCGGAGACGATCGCCTCCGAGATGACGAGGCGCTGGATCCGCTTCACGGCCAAGGACGGCGACGACAAAGCCGAACGGATCGCCGAGCTCGAGGCCGAGTTCAAGCGGCTCAATGTCCGCGCCAAGTTCCAGAAGGTCGCCGAGCACGACGGCTATTTCGGCAGGGCTCACCTCTATGTCGACCTCGGTACCGGCCGGAACCCGGACGAGCAGCAAAAGGATATCGGCACCGGCTGGGATGAGGCCAGCAAGGCCAAGATCAGCAAAGGCAAGATCAAGGCCCTCAAGGTCATCGAGCCGGTCTGGGTTTATCCGACCGGCTACAATGCTACGGACCCGCTGGAAGACGGCTGGTACGACCCACAGTCCTGGAACGTGATGGGCAAGTCGCTCCACAAGAGCCGGCTGATCACCTTCGTCGGTCGTGAGGTGTCCGATCTTCTGAAACCGGCATACAGCTTCGGGGGCGTCTCGCTATCCCAGCTCGCCTATCCCTATGTCGAAAACTGGTTGAAAACGCGCCAGGGCGTCAACGACATCATCACCTCCTTCACGCAGTTCGTGCTGAAGACACAGATGGATGCGGTGTTGAGCGGCCAGCCTGCCGACAACATGATCAAGCGGGCTCAGCTCTTCAACAATACCCGCTCCAATCGCAGCCTTCTCATGATCGACAAGACGGCGGAGGAGTTCGAAGCCGTATCAGCACCGCTCGGCGGGCTCGAAGGTCTCCAGGCCCAGGCCCAGGAGCATCTCGCATCTGTCAGCCATATCCCGGTGGTGAAGCTGTTCGGCATCCAGCCGGCTGGCCTCAACGCCGATTCCGATGGGATCATGCGAGCCTTCTACGACTGGGTTCTTTCGTTCCAGGAGAAGTTCTACCGGGAGAACCTCCACGCCGTCATGGGCATGATCATGCTCAACATCTGGGGCGAGACCGACGACGGGATCGATTTCGAATTCGAGCCGCTTTGGTCGCTCGACGAGAAGGCCCAGGCTGAGGTCGAGAAGCTCAAGGCGGAAACGGATCAGCTCCTGGTCGATACGGGTGTTTTGTCGCCTGCAGAGAGTAGGGAGCGCGTCGCCCGTGATCCCCAGTCCGACTATGCCTCGATCGACGTCAACGACCTTCCCGACCTCCTGGAGGAGGAAGAAGAAGGCTTGGCACCGCACGGCGGCAAAATGATTGAAGGGCTTGGCGAAAAGGACGGAAGCGGCGATAAAGATCTCGACGCTCTGTTCGACAAGGCCAAGGCCGCTTGATCACCATCAACCTACTCGAAATGCTCGCCGCGGCGGACCCCGCTCTTGAGGACGATGCCGAGCGCATCGCCTTCAACGATATCCCGGGCCCGCCAATCCCAGGCCTGAAACCTCCGGAGACCGACCTTGCCTCAGAGCAATCGACGTCGCCGGACGCCGCAGGAGCGCGCCGAAAAGGTACTGAGGCCGGTTCACCCAAACGCGGGGATTGAGGCCGAGTATCAGCGCCGGCTCAATCGCCTGATTGGCGAGATGCATCGCAGCGTCTTGTATTGGCTCTCGTCGGCTTATCGGGCCAACCAGCCCAGGATCGCCGCCGACGAGACACCAGCCGATGCTCTGCGGCGCGCGATGCGAGAGATGGCGTCGCGCTGGCTCAAACGCTTCGACGAGGCCTCTTCAAAGCTCGCGGAATGGTTCGGCCAATCCGTGCAGAACCAATCGAGCGCCGCCCTGAAGAAGATCTTGAAGGACGGCGGGATCTCGGTTGAGTTCAAGATGACCCCGGCCATGCGGGACGTTCTGGACGCAACGGTCAATCAGAATGTCTCGCTGATCAAGTCGATCCCGCAGCAGTACCTTGGCCAGGTCGAAGGCTCCGTTATGCGCTCGGTCCAGACCGGGCGCGATCTCGCAACGCTATCCAAAGAGCTTGAGGCCCGCTTCGGCGTCACGAAACGCCGGGCGGCCTTCATTGCAAGGTCGCAGAACAATCTTGCAACCACCGCCATGAGCCGTGCTCGGCAATTGGAACTAGGCCTAGATGAAGCCGTTTGGGTCCACAGTGGTGGAGGAAAAACGCAGCGCCGCTCGCATGTAAAAGCCAGCCAAGCACGCACTCGGTTCTCAGTTGCGGAAGGGTGGCTCGATCCAGACGTGGGAGAGCATATTTGGCCTGGGCAGTTGCCGAATTGCCGTTGCGTCAGCCGGGCAGTTGTGAAAGGATTCTCATAGGCTTAGTCCGAGCCGTCGGGGTGCTGGTAACACCGCGACGGCTCTAACCATAGCGATCAGATGAGGATCGGAATGGCTTCTGGCATCGAAGCACGTGGCGGTGATGATGTCACCGCTTACAAGGACAAGTATGCTCGTTATCGAGCGAAAAACCGAGAAAAGCGGCGGCAGGCTTCCGCCGAGTGGTGGGCAAAACACGGTGCCGAATACCGGGAAAAGAACCGACCACGGCTTCGTAAAATTGCAGCGAAGCATCGGGACGAAAACCGAGACACGGTACGGGCTAGAGTGCGAGCTTTCCAGCTTGAGCACCCTGATCGACAGAGGGACTCGGAGCGGAAATACCGAGAAAAGCACCCAAATCGCCGGAAGAAATCGTCAGCCGATTATCGTGCCAAGCCCGACACACTGATCAAGGAACGCTTGACGAGGAAGGCATGGACTCTTCGAAACCTTGATCGTCTGGCGGCTAACTCAGCACTACGGCGAGCAACGAAGCTGCGCGCCACGCCCTCGTGGGCTGACCTAAGCGCAATCAAGGCCCTATATTCCAATGCCCGCAGGATCACGGCGGAGACCGGCATTCCGCACCACGTCGACCACATCTACCCGCTGAAATGCGATTGGTGCTGTGGTCTTCATGTGGAGAACAATCTGCAGATCCTTGAGGGGAAGAAAAACCTCTCGAAGGGAAATCGACCACCTCTGCTCTAGATCTCAAATGCAATATCGAGATTTCAGCCGCCTTCGGGCGGCTTTTCTTTTGAGGAAGCCATGCCAGCGGTCAGTGAGCGCCAGCGGAAAGCCATGTTCGCCGCCGCTGAGGGCAGGTCCACGCTCGGCATCCCCAAAGGCGTCGGCGAGGAATTCATCGGTGAAGACGGTGCCCCACAGGCGGCCGGCATCGTCTTTGTCGCCCCTGACGGTGATGTCCTGCTGTTGCGGCGGTCATCGACAGAGACGAACTGGGCCGGTCATTGGGCACTCCCTGGTGGCAAGGCCGATGGCGACGAGACGCCAGAGGAAGCCGCGCAGCGCGAATCCGACGAGGAAATCGGCAAGACCCCCGAGGGGCCGATGCGGCTACTCGATCGCCGTATGACGCCCAACGGCTTCATTTTCTCGACCTTCGCAAAGCCGGTCGAAGAGAAATTCATCCCCGAGCTAAACAGCGAGCATAGTGGTTTCGCCTGGGCGCCGCTGTCGATGTTGCCGAGGCCGCTTCACCCCGCTGTCGAAGAAATTCTCCTCGCGCTCTTGAGCATCGACGAGGGAGATGGGCTGGGGTCGCCTGACAATCTCGCCACGGCGTGCGCCAATTTCGCCGCGTGGGCCCGTGACTATGTCGGGGCCCAGGACAGTATCGCCCTGGATCGCGCCACCGTGCGCACGATCGACGCTGACGGTCACCTCCACGTCGAGCGGACCCCGATCAGCAAGGCGGTGGTGAACCCCTACTACGGGCGCGAGATCCCCGACTTCGAACGCCTCGGCCTCGATCCGGAGCGGATCTATCGGCTCTATCGGCATCCCGACGAACTGGCGCGCGCCGCTGGCAGCTTCGAGGGTAAGCCTCTCCTAATCCAGCATAAGCCCGTCAATGCCGATGAGCACCCGAAGGAGCTCACTGTCGGCACCATCGGCTCGCCGGTCAATTTCGATCCGCCTTACCTGACAGCTCCGCTGACGATCTGGGAAGGCGATGCAATCGACCTGGTGCAGTCCAAGAAGCAGCGCGAGTTGTCGTGCGGCTACCGCTATCGCCCGGACATGACACCGGGATCGACGCCCGAGGGTGAGCCCTACGACGGCGTGATGAGAGACATCGGGGGCAACCATCTTGCCCTCGTTGAACAGGGTCGCGCTGGCCCGGACGTGCTTGTGCACGACAGCGCAATAACCCCACCTCCCATGGAGAAAGACGACATGGCCCTCAAGCCTGTTTTGACGCGCAAGGGGGCCGTGGCCCAGAGCGCGCTCATGGTCTACCTGCGGCCGAAACTGGCCCAGGATGCCAAGATCGATCTGAAGCCGATCCTCGCCGGCCTCACGTCGAAGAACTTCGCCGACAAGCGCGGCAGCATCATCGAGGGCGTCAAGAAGGCGATCGCCGGCAAGCTCGCCGCCGACGCCAAGCTCGATGACATGAGCATCGCGCTCGACATCGCCCAGGACGACATGGATCCGCGCGGCGAGGATGAGGATCCCGACGAGGACAAGGACAAGAAGGGCAAAGCCGAGGACGAGTCGGAGGAGGACGACGACAAGGCCAAGAAGCCGGCCAAGGACAAAGGCGCCAAGGACAAGGAAGCCTGCGACGAGGACGACGGTGCCGAGGACGAAGACGACGACGATGACAAGGAGGAGAAGGTCAGCAAGTCCGCCATGGACGCTGCAATCCGCTCCGCCACCACCGACGCCGTCGAACGCGTCCGCCAGCAGGCTCGCGATCTCCGGACCGCTGAGCAGGAAGTTCGTCCCTATGTCGGCGAGATCGCCGTGGCCTGCGACAGCGCCGAGGACGTCTATCGTCACGCCCTGAAGGCGATGAAGGTCGACATCGCCGGTGTGCCGGCGGTCGCCCTTCGCCCGCTGCTCAAGGCCCTCCCGGTGCCGAAGACCAGCGCTCCCTCCCTCCCCGCCATGGATGCCGCCGCCGAGGACGCTTATGCCAAGCGCTTCCCGAACGCCGGCCGCCTGAAATAAGGATCCTCGCTGATGCCTTTCCAGACGCAGGTCAACCTCACCCAGGCGCCCGCCGTTGCCGGCCAGTTCGCCTCGGTCAATCCGCGCCATTCGGCGCTCACCGTGGAAGGCGGCTTCGTCGCCGGCGCAAGCGGTGTCACCGTCGGGCTCTTCGCCTGGGCCGCCAACGACGCCAACAGCGTTCCGCGGCTGCTCAACAACACCGGCGCCGGTCTTCCCACTGGCTTCGTCGCCCGCACCGAACAGGCCCTCATCACCGGCTATCTCGGTGAAGCAGGAAACCTGATCCCGGCTGGCTTCCCCGTCGGCGATATCTTCAGCGGCGGCGACTTCTGGGTGAAGAACGCCGGTGCCGGAGCTGTCACCGTCGGTCTTAAGGCGTTCGCCAAGACCGCCGACGGTACGATCTCCTTCGCCGCGGCGGGAGCCACCGTCGCCGGCAGCGTCGAGACCAAGTTCTATGCGGCCACCGCTGGTGCCGCAGGTGAACTGGTCAAGATGACCGACACCATCTAACCCCGAGGGGCAAATCCAACATGCAGAACGTAGATTTTGCCCGCCTTCAGCGGGAATGGGGCATTGTCCTCATGGCGCAGGACTGGCTGCCCGACGCCTACAAGCGTGATTACCAGATCGCCCTGGACGCCCAGCCGGCTCTTGCCGTCGGTACTGGCTCCAGCGGCTTCCCGGCCCTCTTCACGACCTATGTCGATCCCGAGGTCGTCCGAGTGCTGCAGGCCCCCAACAAGGGCGCCGAAATCCTCGGTGAGCGCAAGGAAGGCGACTGGACGACCCAGACCGCCATGTTCCTGGTGGTCGAGAACTCCGGCGAGGTCTCCAGCTACGGCGACCAGAATACCAACGGTATGTCCGACGCCAACGCGACCTTCCCGCAGCGGCAGTCCTACCTGTTCCAGACCCATATCGAATACGGGGAACTGGAAGAGGAGCGGATGGCCAAGGTCAAGCTGAACTGGGTCTCCGAGAAGCAGATGTCGGCCGCGCTGACGCTGTCGAAGTTCCAGGACTACACCTATCACAACGGTGTGGCCGGCCTGCAGAACTACGGCCTGCTGAACGATCCGTCCCTTTCGGCACCGTTGACCCCGTCGACGAAGGCGGCCGGTGGCGTCACCTGGATCACGGCAGGCGGTTTCATCAACGGCACCGCCAACGAGATCTTCGCCGACATCCAGGCGATGTTCATCAAGCTGACGCAGCAGACCCAAGGTCGTGTCGAAGCCACCGATGCCATCACGCTGGCGCTCTCGCCGGCGGCCGCGGTCGCGCTGACCGCGACCAACTCGTTCGGCATCACGGTCTACGACATGCTGGCGAAGAGCTTCCCCAGCCTCAAGGTGAAGACCTCGCCGCGGTATGCCACCGGCGCCGGCCAGGTCGTCCAGATGATCGCCGACAAGTTCGACGGTCACGACACCGGCTTCTGCGCCTTCAACGAGAAGTCGCGCGATCACACCCTGATCCCGACCGGCTCGGCTTGGCGCCAGAAGAAGACTGGGGGCACCTGGGGTGCGATCATCCGCTACCCGGTCGCCATTTCCCAGATGCTGGGGGTTTGAGCATGGAAGAAATGGTCTTCGTGGGCTGCCGCCTCCCCCATGGCCTGGTGCTTCAGCACCAGGAGAGGCGCATTGAGCAGGAGCCCGGAATCGGGGGCACCAACAAGAAGGTCGACCGCTGGTACAAGATTGGTCAAGCCGTCACCCTTAAGGGATGGGCCCACCACAGCGACAAGGCACCCACCACCCTCATCGTCAACGGGTTCGCGATCACCCGCGTCAATGCCGAGTTCATGAAGAAGTGGATGGAGCAGAACGAACTGCACCCTGCAGTGACTTCTGGCAACCTCATCATCATGGCCTCGGTCGACGACGCAAAGCGGGAAACCGCAGGTCGTGACAAGGAGCGTGTCGGCTTTGAGCCCCACGATCCGAAGAACGTGATCCCCGAGTTCAAGCGGCAAAACATCGAGACGGCCGTAATGGCCTGATCTTTCGAGGCAAACATGAGCGACCCAGTCCCTTTCGTTTATCAGGACTGGGCCGCTGCCTATCCTGAGTTTTCCAACGTCACCGAACCACAGATCACGGCGCGCATCCTGCCCCTCGCGCGGCAGGTCATCGCCGGTTTCATTGGTTGCGTCAGCGATCCTCAGGAACAGACCAATTTTCTCTGGCTGATGGTCGCCCACCTCAGCCAGCTCAATTTCGGCACGGCTGCCAGCCCGGCAACCGGCCTCGTCGGCCGCATCGCCAGCGCCACCGAGGGCAGCGTCTCAGTCCAGTTGGACTTCCAGTCCACCCAAAATCAGGCCTGGTACGTCCAGACCTCCTACGGCGCGCTGTTCTGGCAACTGGCGCGCCCCTATTGGCTCGGAGGCTTCAGCTTCCCCGCCCCTGCCCCGACGCCTTTCCCCTATCGATAACGAAGGAGCCCAGTCGATGGATATCGACGTGATGGCAATGAAGATCCGCGATCTTATGCTCGCGAACCAGTTGATGGGCGTCCAGATCGGTGAGCTGCTTGAGTTCAAGGCCGACGCTGAACGTCGCCTCGTAGCGCTCGAGCCTGAGAAGCCGGCTGCAGAGCACGAGCCGATCGAGGTGCATCAGCCAGACGAGAATGCCTCTGAAGTCCCGCCCGCCGAACCTCCCGCTGGTGAGCCCCAAGAAGCCCACGAGGGCTATCCCGCTCCTACCCCAGCGGATAATCCCGCCGAGGCCAGCCCTGACGCGCCGCAGGCCACCGAGCAGCCCTGATGGTCAAGATCAAGGGCGGCGACAAGTTGGAAGCTGCCCTTGCCAAGATCGCCAAGAACGTCACCAAGGCGGCGGCGGTTGATGTCGGGTTCCTTGAGAACGCGACCTATCCTGACGGGACGTCCGTCGCATTGGTGGCGGCACTGAACGAATTCGGGCACGGCACGACGCCTCCTCGCCCGTTCTTCCGCGGCATGATCCAGGAGAAGAGCCCGGAATGGCCGAAGGCGATCGCGACGCAGCTCAAGGAAACTGAGTACGACGCAGCGAAGACTTTGGGCCGCGTGGGTGAAGGGATCAAAGGGCAGCTGCAACAGGCCATCGCCGATTATGTCGGCCCTACCCTTTCGCCGATCACGGTCGCGAAGAAGGGCAACGACAAGCAACTCGTCGACACCGGCCATATGATGCGCAGCGCTGATTATCGGGTGAAGACATGAATTTGCACGGCCTCGTCGCCCCAGCGATCGGCATCGTGAATCCATTCGTCTCGGCAACCGTCCGGCGCTCTTCCGGCTATACGGTACAGCCTGACGGCAACCGGGTCCCCACCTACACCGAGTTTCCGGCCCGGGTGCAGGTCCAAGCTCTTACCTATACCGATATCACCAGGCTGGATTCTCAGAACATCCAGGGCGTCAGGCGCGCGATTTACCTCAATGGCGCCGTTATGGGCATCGTCCGTGTCGACGAGCGCGGCGGTGATCTCATCGTCTTTCCCGCCGGAACCCTCCCTGAGGGCAATATCTGGCTTGCCGCCCATGTGCTCGAGGCGTGGCCGGATTGGTGCAAGGTCGCCATTACTCTGCAGAATGGAAGCTGACCCGTGTCCCTGGTTGCCGCGCCGACGCAGTCCAACATCTTCGTTGCGCTGCGCTCGTTCCTGATTGCCGTTCTTCCGCCTGACGTCGAGGTCGTGCAAGGCCAGGACAACCGGGTGCCGGAGCCGCAGGGCGAAGATTACGTCCTGATGGTGCCGATCCTACGGAGCCGGCTCTCGACGAACATCCACACCCCGCATGACGTCAGCTTCATCGGCTCGATCGCAGGCACGGCGCTTACTGTCACGGAAATGACCTTGGGCTCGATCGAGGTCGGCCAGACCCTATTCGGTATCGACATCGTTCCTGGCACCACGATCACCGCCCTCGGCACTGGAACCGGCGGCATCGGCACCTATACGGTCTCCCTGGCCCAGACAGTCGCCGCTGGCGCGCTGGCAAGCGGCTCCGAAGCGATCATGCAGCCGACGCAGGTGACGATACAGCTCGACGTCCACGGCCCCAACAGCGGCGACAACGCTCAGACGATCTCGACCCTGATGCGGGATCCTGTCGGTGTCGACTTGTTCGCGGCCTCAGGATTCGACATCGCGCCGCTCTTTGCCGACGACCCGAAGCAGATGCCGTTCGTCAATGGCGAGCAGCAATGGGAATGGCGCTGGATCGTTGATGCCGTTCTTCAAGTCAACGCTTCGCTGACCGTGCCGCAGCAATTCGCCGAGAGCGTCAGCGTCAGCACCCAGAACGTCCAGGCCGATTTCCCCGCCTGAGCCCCGTCAATACACCGAACCTCAAACCGAAAGGGTAGGTCATGACGACCATTCCCGCGAGCCAACTCGTTCGCGTAATCCCGAATGTCCTCAGCGCAGGCGGTGCAGCCCTCGTCATGAACGGGTTGCTACTGACCCAGAGCCCACGAGTGCCGATCGGCGAGGTCCTGTCGTTCCCGAACGATGGTGTCTCCGTCGCCAACTATTTCGGCCTCTCCTCGCAGGAGGCGGCCCTAGCCACGACCTATTTCGGGGGATTCAACGGTTCCACGAAGAAGCCCGCATCGATCCTGTTCGCCCAGTATAACTCGTCGGCCGTTCCGGCGTTGCTCCGCGGCGGCCCGGCGAACAAGCTGACGCTGGCCCAGTTGCAGGGCATCAGCGGCTCTCTGCAGGTCGTTGTCGACGGCTATCCCCGCTCGGCCGCGATCGTGGATCTCGCCACCGCTACCAGCTTCAGCGCTGCAGCCGCCTTGATCGAGCAGGACCTCAACGCCAACCTGTCGAACGTCGCATCGGTCACCGGGGCGATTGCAGCTGCGACCGCGGCCTTCACTGGCTCGATCGCCGGCAACGTCCTCACCGTCACAGGCATGACCTCGGGGACGATCGTCCCGGGCGCCGTCCTCGCCGGTACCGGCGTCATCAACGGCACCCAGATCACATCGCAGATCAACGGTACACCCGGCGGCATCGGCGACTATGCGGTCTCAGCGGCCCAGGCCGTGAACAACGTCGCGTTCACGGCGACCTATGGCCTCCTGACAGTCACTGCTGTTGCTTCTGGCACCCTGTCGGTCGGGCAGGTTCTGTCCGGCACCGGCGTCACTGCCGGAACCTTGATCACTGGCCTCGGCACTGGTGAAGGCCTTCTCGGCACCTATTACGTCCAGAAGACGCAGACGGTCGCCAGCGGCACGATCACCGCTGCACCGGCGCCGGTCGATGTCAGCTTTGACTCAGTCGGCGGCGGCTTTGTCATCGCTTCCGGAATCACTGGGGCGGCGTCCTCGATCGCCTTCGCCACCGGCACGGCTGCAGCCCCTCTCTATCTGACGCAGGCGACGGGCGCCAACCCGTCGCAGGGTGCAGCCGCGGCGGAGCCCGGGCCCTTCATGACGAGGCTCACCCAAGTCACTCAGAACTGGGCGACCTTCATGACGACATTCGATCCTGATGGGGGCAACGGCAACGCTCAGAAGCTCAAGTTCTCGACCTGGACCAATGGCCAGGATGAGCGCTGGGCTTATGTTGCCTGGGATACCGACATCACCCCGACCGAAAGCGCCAATGCTGCGAGTTCGCTCGGCGCTCTGGTGTTCGGTGCGAAGATGGACGGCACCTGCCTGGTCTGGAGCCCGACCGACGGGCCGAACAAGGCCGCCTTCGTCTGCGGCGCCGCCGCCTCAATCGACTTCGAAGCGACCAATGGCCGGATTACCTTCGCCTTCCGAGGCCAGGACGGCCTTGTCGCCGATGTCACCGACGCCACGGTAGCCAGCAATCTGATCGCCAACGGCTACAACTTCTACGGCGCCTATGCGACGGCGAACCAGCAGTTCCTGATGCTCCAGCCCGGGCAGATCTCGGGCCGGTTCGAATGGCTGGACAGCTACGTTAATCAGATCTGGCTGAACAATGCTCTCCAGCTGGCCCTGGTGGAGCTCCTCGTGAACGTCAATTCGGTGCCCTACAACGTCCAGGGCTACGAGCTGATCAAGGTCGCCTGCATGGATCCAGTCGATGCGGGTCTGAACTTCGGTGCGATCCGCTCCGGCGTCACGCTCTCCAAGGCCCAGGCTGCGGAGATCAACAACACCGTCGGCCAGAGGGTCGACGAGTTGCTCTCGACCCAGGGTTGGTATCTCCAGGTCAAGGACGCCGCCCCTCAGACCCGACAGGCCCGCCAAACGCCGCCCTGCAACTTCTTTTATATGGACGGCCAGAGCGTTCAAGCCATTGTTTTGAATAGCGTTTTGGTTCAGTAAGCCTCAACCTGAAAATTCGGAGACCTTTCAATGGCTACGCTTACTGGCGCCAGCTGCATCATCACGATTGCGATTCCGGGGCTGTTCAACAGCCCCGTCACGCTCCAAGGCTTCGCCGCTGATGATGTTTTCGACGCCGATACCCAAGAGATCGCGGAAACGACCATGGGCGTCGACGGCATCCTGTCCGGCGGCTTCGTCCATGTCCCGGTCAAACAGACGATCGCACTGCAGGCGGACTCGGCATCGAACCTGATTTTCGAGACCTGGGCGGCGCAGCAGAAGGCCACCTTGGACACCTATACCGCCAACGGCACCTCGAACATCGTGTCGACTGGCCGGTCCTATGTGATGAACAAGGGGTTTCTGACCTCGTTCCCCTCCATTCCTGCAGTGAAGAAGCTGCTCCAGCCCAGGCGCTACACCATCACCTGGCAGGGCATCCGGGCGGTCCCGAACTAAGCGGAGATGAGCTTTGCGCAAGACTAGTGATGTGACCATCACGGAAGACGGCCGTGATCAGGGCAAGACCTTCCAGATCCGAGAGATGTCGGCGCTCAAGGCGGAGCGCTGGGCGATGCGGGCACTGATCGCTGTCGGAAAGTCCGGGGTTGATCTGCCAGAGGGCTTTGCGTCCGGCGGCATGCGGTCTCTGGCAATCGTCGGGGTCCAGGCTATCATGCGTATGGACTTCGCGGATGCGGAACCTTTGCTCGACGAGATGCTCGATTGCATTTGCGTGAAGCCCGATCCGAAACGGCCGGAGGTCGTCCGCCCTCTCATGGTCGACGAGGATATCGAGGAAGTATCGACGCTGCTGCGGCTGCGCCAGGAGGTTCTGGAGCTGCACACCAGTTTTTTCTCGAAAGGGAGGACCTCGGAACCGACTTCTCCGGCGCCCTCGACGGACCCGAGCTCCTCGAATACCCAAACCTTCCCGCGTCCATCGGTGGACTTCTCTCGCACTCCGCCAACAAGACGGCCGCGCTGATCGATCTCCAGGAGCGCCTGTCAGTTGAGGACGTCTACGACCTCCTCGAGGTGTTGAGCATCGATGCTCACAATCGCCTTGCCATCGCCAGGTACCAGGAAAAACAGAGGGAATGACCCGTGCCCACCTTGATCGATAGCCTCGTCGTCGAACTCGGTCTCGATCCGAGCGAGTTCACGAAGGGCCAGAAAAAGGCGGCAGAATCCTTCCTGAAGACCAAGGATGAGGCTGTCAAATCGTCCAAGGCGATCGAGGAATCGGGTCGTAAGGCCGCCGACGGCATCAAGAAGATCGCCGTTGAAGCCCTGGCACTGTTCGCCATCTTCACCGGCACCAAGAGCATCACGAAATTCGTTTCGGATCTCATGAGCGCCGATGCCGCGCTGGGTCGCTTCAGCCGCACAGTCGGCATGGCCCCTCAGTATGTCGGCGCGATCGGCAAAGTCGTCGGTGAAGTCGGTGGAACGGCTGAGGCGACCGCCGGCACGATCGATGGCCTATCGAATTCTCTGACCCGCTTCCGGACCGCCAACGGCGATCTGCCGCAAGAGTTCTGGCAGCTCCGGGCCATGGTCGGCGGAAAGATCGATCCGCGCGGCTCCATGGTCGATTTCCTCGACCAACTCGCTGCGGCTCTGCAGAAGGTCGAGAGGACCGACCCGCAAAAAGCCGCGATGTATGCCCGCGCCCTGAGCATCGATCCCGGCACCTATCAGCTCATGCTGAAATACGGCCAGGAGCTGTCGAAGGTCATCGGCCTCCGCAAGGACCTGGCGCCGTCGAACCAGGATATCGAGAACGCCCAGAAGTTCCAGGAAGCCTGGAACAACATCTATCAGTCGGTCAGAAATCTCATCGAGAAGGGCGTCAGGGCGATCGAGCCCGCGCTAACCCCGGTCGTCAACAAGATGACCGAGTGGGTCCAGGCCAACAAAGAACTGCTCAGCGATAAGATCGTCGAGTATGCGAAAGGGTTTGTGGCAGTCCTGAAGTCCATTGCCGAGAATGCGGATCTCGCTGTCCGGGCAATCGAAGAGCTGAACAGGCTGACGGGTCAGACGCCGGCAGCCAAAGATGGTACCGCCAATGATGGTCGCGACGAGGCTCATGCCGCAACCAGTCGCGACGCTGTGCAGGATGGCGGCTACTGGCGCGATTCCACGGGCGTATACAAGAAAGGCTCCTTCTTTCGGGATCGCGCCGATTACGCCTATGGCAACATCATGGGCGGCCGCGCGACAGGTGGCTCCGTCACCGGCGGGCAGGCCTACATGGTCGGCGAGCGAGGACCCGAACCCTTCATCCCAAACACAACCGGCACGATCATCCCGCATGACCGGCTTGGCGGAAACCTGTCTGTCGATGGCCGGCCGATCAACCGCGGCAACCCGATGCCGGTCACCTTGGCGAATAACCAAGGCGGCGGTGAAAATTGGCTTCAGACCCTGGGCAAATGGCTCGGGTTTGGTGGCAATAGCGGGTCGTCGGGCGGCAGCGGAGCAACCAGTGGCGGCGGAGGCTTCTTCGGCGCGGTTGGCAAGGCTGTGAAGGGTGTGCTCGGCGGCAGTGGTAGTGATGCCGGCTATAGCCCAGCACCTGGAAAACCGGGGCAATATCGCCCGGTCTATAAGCTCGGCGATGCGGATCTCAGCGACGAGGTGGTCAATGTGATCAACGGCGAGGCCACCTCCTCGAAACTGAGCACCGATGCCGTGATCAACAATATGTTCAATCGCCTTGGCACTCGCGCCTATGGCCCAAGCGGGAACTTACGCCAAGTAGCGTTGGCGCCGGGGCAATATGCTGCGAGTCCAAATCGAAAGACCGCAGCGGCTCGCGCAGCCTTCATCAGAGATCGCATTCGTGCAATCGCCTCTGGAGAAGTGCCGGACGTCACGACTGGAGCCAACGAGTATCGTGCCAGCTGGTACAATGGGCCTTGGGGTCGGAAACACGCCAGTTCGCCGGTGATCGGGGGCAATCGGTTCGCCTACAATCCCAAGGTGGCACCCGGGCCCTATGCTCCGTATGCCCGCCCCAACCTGGGACTCGCTGGCGGGGATGGTGTTCTGTCGGGGGCTAAGGGCGCGGCTATCGCCGGGGGCAGCACGACGAACGACAACCGCAAGACGTCGACCTCGTCGAGTAGCTCTAGCACCACAATCGGGAAGATCGAGATCCATACCCAGGCCAAGGATGCCAACGGCATCGCTGCCAGCCTGCATGACTCGATCCGGCGCAACGCAACGGCCTCAGCCGCCAACAACGGACCGAACTGAAGATGGCATTCCCGGTAAATGTTCCAAATGCGCCGGGAGTGCCCTCTGTCGTGTTCGCCGGTACGGCCGGCGCGGCGCTTAACCTAATCACCAGCGACATCGCCTCGATCTTTGGCGGCCTGCTGGGGTTCTCGCAATGGGGGATCTACTTCTTCGGCTTTCCCCTCGTCCTAGCCGACAATGTCGTTGCTTTTGAATTCCGCAACGAGTGGACGATCGGAGATTACCCAGTCGAGCGCGGCAGCTTCGAAAGTTACGACAAGGTTGCCAGCCCATTCCTGGCAAGGGTGAGGTTTTCGGCTGGCGGCTCGGAAAGTGACAGGGCCGCTTTTCTCGCCTCGATCGAGGCCATCGCCGGCGACCTCAATCTCTATGACGTCGTGACTCCGGAGAAGGTCTACACCAGCTGCAACATCAATCACTACGACTATCGCCGAAGTGCGGATTCGGGCGCCGGCCTGCTAACCGTTGATGTCTGGCTGACCGAAATCCGGCAGACGGCCACGATGAACGCGCAGAACGCTCAGGATCCTGGTGCCTCTTCACAGGTGAACGGCGGCGCGGTCCAGCCATCTGCGCCTACACCGGCACAATCTGCCACGGCACCCAGCTTTGAGAACTATTCGCCTACAGCTGTAGGTCAAACTCCGCGCGGAGATAATTGAGGCACCGATGCAGATCGTCCCTTTGCAGTCGGTGCCGAACCAGGCGATCTCCATCCTGCTTGGTGGCCAGAACTGCCAGATCAATGTCTATACCAAGGCTGGCGGCCTCTACCTCGATCTCTATGTCGATAACGTCCTGGTCGTTGGTGGTGTCGCCTGCCAAAACCTGAACAGGATCGTGCGATCGACTTATCTCGGTTTTATCGGAGATCTCGGCTTCATCGATAATCAGGGGTCATCAAATCCAACTTATGACGGGTTGGGTTCCCGATTCAGCTTGGCTTATCTGGAAGCGGCAGATTTACCCTCCGCCTAATTATCCCAAGTTATCTTTCCGGAACCTTGATCAGAATTAATGACGAGCTCGATAGGATTGCATTTGACCAGAACTGACCATCGGTCTCCAAATTTAAGTCTCGCGCCTGTTTCACCAGCCGGCGAGGAAATCTGGCAGTTTCCTCGATTGATGCTGATCGACTGAATTGCCAACTTGTCCGACTTCGCCACAAACGTCAGCCTCCAGATGCCCTCACTGAAGGGCGCTTTAAGCACGCTGACATAATTCTCAGATTGATCTCGGTTAGTGGGCGCGGCCTGAGTGTCTGCCTGGATGGATGCTTCATTCTCCGTGGAAATTTGCTTTTTTCCGAACGCAACTAGACCCGAGGGCTCCATCCTGAACAGGTACTCATATGTACCTTTGTCTTC
The DNA here is from genome assembly GCF_052114505.1 of Labrys sp. KB_33_2. Classification (NCBI taxonomy): domain Bacteria; kingdom Pseudomonadati; phylum Pseudomonadota; class Alphaproteobacteria; order Hyphomicrobiales; family Xanthobacteraceae; genus Labrys; species Labrys sp. KB_33_2. Next base: position 219,055 of record NZ_JBFREW010000013.1, read on the forward strand.
ACCGATCGTCCCGGTAGCTACGAGTAAGCTGCTGGTCGCTTTATACTGAAACCGATCAACAAAGGTTGCGTCGCCAGCACTGGATTCGACCGATGGCAGGAAAGATACCTGACCGGTCCGAATGTTGACCACAACACCAGTTTCGCAACCAGTGCCGCACCCCCAGGTTTGAAGCGAGTATTCACCGCTGAAATTTATTGGCTTCTTGCTGGCGTCTCGAATTCTAGTTCGGAAGAGAACGGCATCTTTACCCGTAAAATCCGGTTTCGCGTGGGGGCCATTATATATCGACCCAACCGGATAACGATTGAACTCCGGGTCGGCATAAGCCGCTCCTCCGCTCAATATGAATACTGCTGCAGCAAGCAAGTAACGCATTGTCGTTCCTTTCGACCGCATCCTCTCACGCGCCCATCGGAAGTCAACGACCATCCCCGCCGATCTCGGTGGAGCATTTTCCTTTTGAGGCGTCCGAATGACCTTCAGCCAGAAGCTGATCAACGTCCAGTTCCAGCTGGCGTCGGGATCGTTCGGAAAGAATGGCGACAACACCGCAACGATCACCGGCCATCGCGTCTCCTTCACCTGCGAATACCAGGGCGGCTTTAGCCAAAGCCAGGCCGCGATATCGATCTGGGGACTGCCGCTTAGCGTGATGAACCAGCTGTCGACTGTGGGAAAAAACTTCTCCCAGCGGCTCAACAACAAGATCGCGGTGTTCGCCGGCGAGAGCCAGGATGCAATGTCCGTGGTTTTCGAGGGCCAGATCATCACTGCCTTCGTCGATGCCGAGGGTATGCCTGACGTCGCGTTTCGAGTCCTGGCACAGCCCGGAGGCTATAACGCGGTGAAGCCAGCCAAGCCGATCAGCGTCAAGGGCTCTGCGAATGCTGCCGACCTGGTGAAACAGATCGCCGGCCAGCTCGGCCTTGGCTTCGAGAACACTGGCGTCGATGCCAAGCTGTCGAACCCGTATTTCGCAGGATCGCCGTGGACCCAGCTGCAGCAACTCGCGAGACATGGCGGGTTCTTCTGGACGGTCGAGTGCGGAAAGCTCGCCATTGTAAAGCCGGGACAGTCCAGAAAGAACAGTGAGGTCCTCATCTCGCCGCAAACCGGCATGGTGGGATATCCGGCGTTCTCGCAACAGGCAGTCATCGTCAAGGCGCTCTTCAATCCGGCGGTGAAACACTATTCGAAGGTCAAGATCCAGAGCGATCTCACCTCGGCGTGCGGCGAATGGCAGGTCAGGAAGTATGTCCTCGAGCTCGAATCCATGATCCCGCAGGGGCGCTGGTTCATGACCCTTGAATGTCTCCCCGGAGATGCCCCTGCAGGTGTCGCATGAGTGGAAAACCGGAAGGATTTTTCGGCCAGCAGGGCGCTGCGGCGGACACATCCGATAGCAACGCAGCCGAATTCCAAATCCAGCAGGCTCTGTTGAAGGTCCGTACAACGGTGCCGGTCAAGATCATCACCGTGCATGGTGGCGGTACCGGTGGAGCTCCGGCGACGGTCGATGTGCAACCGATCGTCAATCAGATCGATGGCCAGGGCAACAAGACCGACCATGGCATCATCTATGGCATTCCCACGACGAGGAGCCAGAGCGGAAGCGCCGGCATCGTCATGGACCCGTCTGTTGGCGATATCGGCGTCATGTCGATTGCCGATCGCGACATCTCTTCGCTGAAGTCGAACAAGGGCGGTCAGTCCAACCCCGGCTCATTCCGGACCCATGATCTCGCTGATGGGATCTACACCCATACGATCCTCAGTGCCCAAGCCCTGACAAAGTTCATCCACCTGAGCGGCGACGGGATCTCGATGCAGGACGAGCACGGCAACAAGGTTTCCTCGAGCGGCGGCGGATGGAACTTCAACGGCGTCGTGATCGACAGTTCCGGCAACATCTCAACCCCGGGCGGCATCACTGCAGGCGCCGGGGGTGGTGACAGCGTCACCCTGCAGCAGCATCGTCACGCCGGCAGCCCGCCGCCGGATCCTGGAACCTGAGGGAGGCAGACATTCGCACTTTGCTTCTCGATACCGAGACCTGGGATCTCGCGGCCGATACGGCAGGCAACATCGCCGTGGCAGGCGAGCCCTATTCCCTCGCCCAGGATGCCGCCAGCGCAATCCGCCTGTTCCTCAACGAGCTCTATTACGACACCTCGCAGGGTATCCCCTACTTCGAGCAAGTTCTCGGTAGGCGGCCGCCGATCTCACTGATGAAGGCCCATTTCAATCGCCAAGCCATGTCGGTTCCCGGCGTGGTCAAGGCACAAAGCTTCATTACCGACTGGACGGACCGCAAGGTCAGCGGACAGGTCCAGGTCTGGGATGCGAACGGCAACGCCTCCGCCGCAGGATTCTGAACCCATGACAGTGCAGACCAATGTGCCGGTCCCGCAATGGACCGACAAAGGGTTCATCGTGCCCGCGACCGCCGATATCCTTACCGGGGTCCAGGCAGACATCAATGCCGCGTTCGGCGGCAACCTCAATTTCACCACCAACGATGGTTCCACGACGAACCCGACGCCTCAGGGACAGCTTGCCGCCTCGGAAACCGCAGTCATCGACAACGCCAATGCGCTGTTTCTTCGGACGACGCAGCAAGTCGATCCGGCCTTCGCTGAAGGGCGCATGCAGGATGCCATTGCTCGCATCTACTTCATTGAGCGAAACCCGGCACAGCCAACCGTCGTGCAGGCGTTGTGTACGGGCCTTCCTGGCGTTGTCATTCCGCCCGGCGCACTTGCCCTTGCCGCTGACGGAAACCGCTATATTTGCACGGCTGGAGGCACAATCGCGCTCTCCGGGAACGTCACTCTGCAGTTCGAATGCTTGGCGGTTGGGCCGATCCCGTGCTCCGCCGATTCTCTGAACCAGATCTACCGGGCCATTCCCGGTTGGGACTCGATCTCCAATCCGGCAGATGGGGTGCTCGGAAACGATGTCGAAAGCCGTTCAGCATTCGAAGCCCGGCGCGCGCAGTCCGTCGCCCTGAACTCCCTCGGCAGCCTGCCCTCCGTCCTTGGCGCAGTCCTGAACGTGCCAAATGTCATCGACGCCTACGTGACCGAAAATGTCTCCAACTCGGTGCAGACGATCGGCGGCGTCTCGCTTTATCCGAACTCGCTCTACGTTGCTGTGGTCGGCGGCGACTCCAATGCTATCGCCAAGGCCATTTGGTCGAAGAAGGCTCCGGGCTGCGCCTACAACGGCAACACGACGGTGCAGGTGCAGGACACCAGCGTGGGATATGTCCCGCCCTATCCGACCTATCCGGTGTCGTTCCAGATCCCCGCTCCGCTGCCAATCTACTTCGCCGTCAAACTCAGCAGTGGGCCGCAAGTCCCCGCCGATGCTGCCACTCAGGTCCAGAATGCAATCATCGCGGCCTTTGGCGGTGAGGATGGCGGTATCAGAGCCAAGATCGGCACGAAGATCTATGCCAGCCGGTTCTATTCGGCAGTCGCGGCTTTGGGTTCCTGGGTCCAGATCGTCTCGATCGAGATCGGCACAAGTGCGCTCGATGCGACGCATTTCGAGGTCGGGGTGAACATCAACCAGATCCCGGTCGTCTCGGCGGCCAACATCAACGTGGCATTGAGCTGATCGATGACAGACACGGGACCCGACTATCCCAGGCCCCCCGCGGCGGGGTCCAATGGGATCGGGCAGTTCATCATTGGCGTCAGTCCGATCGGGGATATTCCGTCGTTCGACGTCTGGAAGACGGTCATTTCGCAGTATGCGAACAGCCCGATCCTGACCCGCCTCATCGAGAACATCGCCGCTTATATCGACCCAACGAAGAACCTCGATCTCTTCTTCGACTACATCTGGAACGTGGCAACGGCCCAGGACTATGGGCTCGACGTCTGGGGGCGCATCGTTGGTGTCCGTCGCATCCTGCAGGTCCAGACCGGCGACTGGTTCGGCTTCGGTGAGGCGCTGCCAGGATCGGAACCCTTTGGCCAGGCAGCGTTCTATTCAGGCACTCCGCTGACCAGTAACTATTCGCTGTCGGATGAGTCCTATCGCCTGCTGATCATGACCAAGGCGGCGGCGAACATCACCGATGGTTCGATCCCCTCAATCAACCGGATCCTGATGTCTCTCTTCCCTCATCGAGGGAATTGCTACGTCACCGACGGCACCCCGCCCGGTGATTGGTTCGGTTTCGAGGAATCGCGCAACGCCCACGGTTTCAACCAGGCGCCGTTTTACGGCGGCCAGGCCGTCCCCACGATGGTGATGACCTACACCTTCGAATTCGACCTCACGCCTGTCGAACTCGCGATCGTCCAGCAATCCGGCGTCTTGCCGAAACCCACCGGCGTCTTCGCCTCGGTCGTCGTGCCCAACTGAGAGCCATCCATGAAGTATAATCAGATCCCGGCGAAGTTCCCCATTCCGTGGGGATTCAATGCCGGCGGCGGCTTCATCAACCCTATCCCGACGCCCTCGCAGACCGCCATCAACCCCGGCCGGGCGTCGCTCACGGATGGCTTCCCGCCCCTAAATTTCCAGCCCGTTGGTGCCGGCGGCGTCCCGCCATTCGGCCAGGATATGAACGGTATCCTGAACCAGATCACCATGTGGAATCGCTGGCAGGCGGCAGGCGGCCAAGCCCGGTTCGATGCAGCCTTTGCCGCCGCGATCGGCGGTTATCCAATGAGCGCGATGCTGGCGGGTAGCACCTCCGGCACGGTCTGGCTCAACACTGTAGACGACAACGTCACCGATCCGGAGGGCGTCAGCCCGGCCGGCTGGATCAATCTGGCGACACAATCGGCATCGATCAGTGTCGGCACCGACACCGGCGGCGCCAATGTCCTGACCGCCAATGTCAGCCCGGCGCCAACCGCTTATTTGAATGGGGCGATCTTCATCGTCCAGAAGATCGGCACCGCCAACAACGGCGCTATGGTGGGCAATATCCAGTCACTTGGACAGCGCCCTATCGTCGGCCCCAATGGCGCCCCGCTCACCCCAGGCCAGTATCCGGCGAGCCACAACGGCATCCTGATCTATCTGACGGCTCTGTCGTCGCTGCTGCTGCTCAATCCAGCCTCGGCAGCCGATCCCAGCACGGTCCAGCCGGGCACGATCGAGTTCTATACCGGCGTTGTCCCTCCCACCGGGCGTATCAAGGCAAACGGCGCTTCGCTGAGCCGCACAACCTATGCCGCTCTGTGGTCATTCGCCCAGGTCAGCGGCAATCTCGCCGGCTCGCAAGGACTAAAGACGGTTGGCCAGTTCGGCCCCGGCGACGGCTCCACGACCTTCACCATTCCTGATCTCAGAGGATACTTCCTTCGCGCCTTCGATGATGCCGCCGGTATCGATCCGGGCCGGGCGTTTGGAAGCACACAGGGCGACGCATTCGCCAGCCATATCCATTTCTCCTGGGATCAGAGCGGCGGAAACGTCTGGAACACGAATGTCAGCAACATCACCGTCGGCCCGACGGTACCGGGCCGATTGCTCGGTGCTGGCGTTGCAGGCGTTGCCAATGGCCCATCCATGACGACAACGGCAACTGGCGGCACCGAAACCAGGCCGAAGAACGTCAGTCTTCTGGCCTGCATAAAAATCTGAGGCATACATGCAGATCTGGAACTATGAAGCCAGTACCGGCGCGCTCGTCGGTCCTGGGATGGCCGATCCATGCCCGATTGAGGCAGGAAACTTCCTCATCCCGGCGAACGCGACGACTGCCCCCCCGCCGGAGTTCGACCCGGAAACCGAGACCTGCATCTTCGCCGATGGCTCATGGTCGCTTCTCCCGTTGCCTGAGCAGGCCTCGTCGCCAAAGCCGGACCTCGCCGCCCTGGCAAACGAGGCAGTTCTCATTGTCCAGGCGATCTGCGCAGGGATCCTGCAGCAGATCTATCCTGACCCAGTCCGGCAGGCGGCCATGCAGACGGCTGCGGCCATCGTGGGATGTAATGCCGGCCAAGCCCCGTCATCTGGCCCACTGGCAGACAAATTCGAGGTCATCGCCAAGCTCTACATTAAGGGCAACGGAGCCAAGGATACTTTCTGCAGGATTCTCGTCGCTCTCCAGGGCGCCACGATCGATCTGAACATCGCGCTGGTGACGGCCGAAAACTCGATCGCCTCGGCCAAGAAGCCTGCGCAGCTCAAGGCGGCGCTCGATGGCTTCCAGTCCTCGATCGCGGCCATTGTCTCCGCCATCAACGACACGTCACTTCCCGCGGCTGTCGTGGCCCCCGGCCAGATCTCGATCCCCGGCATCAACGCATAGAGACCAAACATGAAGTTTCGTATCCTTGCCGCACTGGCCATGCTCTGGCCAGCGCTGGCGCTCGCCCAGACGTCGCCGAACCTGACCTATGGCCAGGTCCCGACGCCCGGTCAGTGGAACAGCTACTTCGCCGCCAAGCAGGACGTTCTCGGCTATACGCCTGTGAACCGCGCCGGCGACACCATGTTCGGCACGCTGAAGACCCTCTCCCCGACGGGGAGTGCCGCCGGCCTCGTCGTCACGCCTGGTCTCCCGCCAAGCGCCCCGGCCGATGGCAGTATCTGGGCTACCAATTCAGGCCTCTTCACTCAGATCAACGGCTCTGTCGTTGGACCTCTGGGGGCTGGCACAATCAACGGCCCCGCCTCGACGACCACAGGCAATGTGGTCCTTTGGGGCAACAACACCGGCACTGCGCTGCAGGATCTGGGGAAGGTCGCGCCTGCCGGAGACTTCGTCGGCACGACCGATAACCAGACGCTCACCAACAAGAGCATTTCGGCTGGCCAGATCAACTCTGGCACGCTCGCGCCTGCACAAATGCCCGCCCTGACCGGCGATGTAACCACCCCGTCCGGGACCACGGCAACCACGATTGCCGCCGGAGCCGTCACCTCGGCCAAGATGGCGACAGATGCCGCCGCAGGTAACCTCGGTTTCACCCCTCTCCGGCCGTCAAACAATCTCTCGGACCTGTCGAGCGCCCCCACATCACGCACCAATCTCGGGTTGGGCTCGATCGCGACGCTGTCGACGGTAAATCTTGGGTCGAATGTCACTGGAACGCTGCCGGCCGCCAACGGTGGTACCGGCATCAATTCGTTCGTATCTGGCGATTTGATCTATGCCACTGGCAGCACAACCTTGGCGCGTCGCCCGATCGGCGCTACGGGCCAAACGCTGATTACTGCAGGCGGCGCGCCAGTCTGGGCCAATACGCCGATCCCGGGCATGGTCACCGTCTCCGCGAACACCACGCTGTCTGGAGCCCAGACTGGATCGGTTGTCAGGATCCAAGGTGCCTCCACATACGTCACGACATTGCCTGATCCGACCGCTAGTCCGTCGGTGTTTTACATCTACAACCTCAGTTCCGTATCCCAGACGATCCAGTCACCGACGGCGAACTGGATTTGGGCCAATGGTACCGGCGGAACGACCTATACAATGCCGGCATCGACGGCCGCCGTATTGGTCAGCAGCGGAGACTGGTACGCGATCAGGGACACCAAGACCGGTACAGCCGCAGGAAATGTCGTCGCTCTCGACGGCTCCGGCCGCTACCCTGCTGCTGACGGCTCCCAGATCACGAATCTTCCCGGCGTCATCTCCGTTCCGGTAAGACAAACCGTCCTCTCCGGCCCTGCCTCCAGCGGGCTGCCGAACTTCCTCCCGGGCACGGCTGCAAGTCTCAGCATCACCAGCCAAAATGTCTCGACTGGCTCGGCCGCACTTATTGCGACCGCAGGGAATGGCTATGGCACTAACGGCGCCATCAACGTTATCGGCCAAGCGACGAGCAACCTGACCTGGCCCGGTCTCACCGCGTCGACCACAAACTACCTCGGCGTAACGATCAGTTCTGGTGCCCTGACACCGGTCTCGACCACACTGCTGCCGATCTATCAGCGTGGTGGTCCGATCTCGATAACGAACGGACAATACACATTCGATGTCGTCGGGATGCAGATGTATCTCGGCAATGGCACGGTGGCCAATCCGGTCAATGTTGTATTTGTTGGTGAGGTGGTGACCAGCGCCTCGTCCGTGACATCGACAGTTGCCTACGCCTACCAAGGCTATTTCAAGGGCAACACTACGTTTCCGTCCTCCGGAAGCGTCAGAACCGCCTTCGCCCACAACCTCGGCGTACCTAACGATCAGTATTCCGTTCGCGCCCAGCTTTTGAATGGGACGGCGGAAGCAAACTATTCGCCGGGGCAGATCACAGATTTTGCGACCCAGGCAACCGGAGGCTGGTTCTGGACGGACCCTTCGACCAAAGAAGACCGGAATACATCATCAACCACGCTCGGGCCCAGCAGCCAGATCTTGAACCGCACCACTGGCGCGACGGCGTCGCCCACGCCTGCGAACTGGAATTTCATCGTGACGGTATCGAGGAGCTTCTAATGTGGTTCTCTGAAAAGGACGGCATTTACGCTGGCGACACCTGTCTGCCTGGCGACCGGCTCGCGACGGATTCTGAAGTCGCAGCTTGGCAGGCAGCGCATACACGAGCGCGGCTCGATGCCATGAGTGTCTCCGCGTTCCAAGCGAAGGCGGCGATGTCGAAGGCCCAGGCAGCCGGCATCACCACATTCGACTTGCTTGCCGTTGTCGAGACCATCGTCAACGCCTCGACTGATCCGATCGTAAAGCTCGCATGGACGACCGCGACGGAATTCAATCGGCAGTCACCGACGATCGCCGCATTGGCTGCACAAGTTCCGCTGTCGTCTGATCAGTTGGATCAGCTCTTCGAACTGGCTGCGACGATCAGCGCCTGAATGATCCCTCACATCCGACCACCTAGGCCCCGCTCCGGCGGGGCCTTTCCTTTGGAGTTCCGCCCATTGCTCGACCGCCGAGATATCCCGGCCATTGTCATCGCCGTTGGCCTGGTCTGGGCGGTCGTGTCGATCGATCCCGCGTACGGCGGCCAAACCGGTATCGCATCCTGGTATGGCCGTGAAAGCGGCCGGCGCACCGCGAACGGCGAGAGCTTCCCAACCTCAGAGAAGACATGCGCGCATAGGACGGCTCGGTTCGGCTCGCATCTCAGGGTGACAGTTCTGGCGACGGGGCGATCAGTGGTCTGCCGCGTGAACGATCGCGGTCCGCACATTCGCGGCCGTATCGTCGATCTCAATCCAGCCTCAGCGCGTGCCGTCGGCTTGTCTGGCTTGGCCCGGGTGAAGGTCGAGGCCCAATAACCACCCAAAATCGAGAGACCGATCATGGCCAAGCTTTACATTACGGAATTCGGCGCCCTGGGCGCGAGCGGCCTCAATCCTGGCATCGCTATGACTGCCCAGGTCGCGCGCCAGCCGCCTGTCAACGAGCAGGCTCTCGCTATCGGCGCTTCATCTGTTCCCTCGGAAGCGCTCGATCCGTCCACGGTTCTAGTGCGGCTCCATGCCGACGAGGCGTGCTCGATCCTATTCGGAGCCGATCCCACGGCAACCGCCGACAGCGCCCGCCTCGCCGCAGGGCAGACCGAATATTTCGGCGTCAGGCCAGGCCTGAAGATCGCCGTAATCTCGAACACATGAGGAAGAGCGATGTTTGGTATCGGGCAGTTGGGCGGCCAAAGCGCTCCATCGGACGGGCCGTCCCCATCTCCATACGACCCGGCAGCCCAGGCCTTCTTCGATCGAGCTGTCGATCCGATTTCGGACACCGACAAGGGGCATTACAACACCTTCTTCACCGCATTGACCCAAGCTGGTTGCGGCGCGGATGACTTCGATTTCATGTGGCTGGTTCGCACTGGAGCGGCAGGAAATGCGGCGCTCGACCTGTGGGGCAGCGCCTACACATTCACTCCTGGCGGCACCACCGGCAGCCCCGTGTTCATCCCGCGCGTCGGATATGACAATCAGGGTGTCACTCCCCCCGCTTTCCTGAACACGAATTTCTTCCCAAGCGGCACGACGAAGCTCGGCCTGAACAGCGGTCACATCGGGTTTTATCGCATCGGGATCGCGGCTGATGCCGGTGTGTCGGCCATGTTCATGCTGTCATACAATGACGCGTTCGAAGGGGTCCTGATCGCCTACAAGATCGGCGACAACCCTGAAAATATCTGGGCTGGCATCAATTCGACCGGGTCCGGTGGATTGCGCGTTCCCATAGACAACGCGCACTACATCGTCCTGGACCGGACGGACGCCAACACCATCAATGCCTATGGCGACGGCTCGCTGATATCGAGCAATGAGGACGCAGTTACGTCCCTGGCCGCCGGCACCGCGCCTCTGCAGTGCATGGGCTCCGCCGCGACCGGAACCGGCAGTCAAGACGCCTTTGCGTTGTTCCATGGCGGGCGTTCACTGGGCGCGGCCAAGGTCGCCGCGATCAATGCTGCCTTGGTAGCCTACGTCGCTGCCGTCCACCCCTAAGCACCACCGGAGACTTCCATGCTCTTCCGTACCCTGCTTTGCGGGTTGCTGGCGCTTGCCTTGATGTCATGCGCCACCCGCCAGCCCGATGCCCCGATTTGGGCCGGACTCTCGAAGGAGATCCGCAAATGGTGAGGCTGCTGCTGATTCCGCTGTTCGCCGTGGTGAACCATATCAGGGGCGGCGGCGGCCTCTTCGGCCCGAGCTTCGTTGCTCTCCTGCAGCGCATCCCGGGCAACGGCGATATCACAGCGGCTCCGTTCGTCGCGCTGATGGCATGGGCGGCCGGCGTGTCGGCTTTCGGGCTGCCGAGCTGGGCGTCATGCGTGATCTTTGCCTTGTGCTGGCTCGCCTGGTCGACGCCAGCTTGGGGCTTCCTTCAGGGGCTTGGACGCGGGCCAGGGCCGACAGATCGGGAGCCGTCTTGGTACGAGGCGCTATTCATCCGATGGTCCTTCGGCAGCCCTCATCTCGCCTACGGCTATCGGACCACGCTGTTCCTGATCCCGACTGCTGTTTGCTTCGGCTGGCCTTGGATCCTGCTGGGGCCGCTGCAGGTGGCCGCCTACGAGCTCGGATGGCGGGTCAGGCCCACCGGAGGCATCGCGGTCGGTGAACTGCTGACCGGAGCGCTTTGGGGCATTTGCTTGCTGATGTTCTCAGCAACCTGAGCGGCCCGGATCTCGCTTTTGGAGGGGACCAATCAGCGCGAGAAACCGGACCGCCGACTACTTTTTGCGAGGACGCTTGTCGGGGGCGACACAAGGCTCCGCGACCTCACACCTCCAAACTGAGCAAACTCAAATCAGTTCCCGCAAAAAAGCGCGGCCCGGCATCGCTCGTCCGGCAGGGAAGCCACGCCGGGCCACTTCGCCGGCAACACCACATCTACCGGCGCGCGCGAAGAACGTTTGACGGCCGGATTTGGTTCCGTCGAACTTCGTCTCCGCGCAAGTGGCTGAAATCGCCCCACGAATTCCACTGAAAAAATTAACGAGGCTTCCATGGACGTGCTGGCCATCCAGACACGATTGAAGACGCTTGGCTTCGATCCCGGGCCGCTCGATGGCGATCCCGGGCCGAAGACGGCGCGCGCAGTTCTCGCCTTCGAGCGCGCCAAGGGCCTGCCGCCCGACGGCCGGATCGATCAAGCCATGGTTTCTGCGCTGTTCGCCGGGCTTGATTTCAAGGAGCCGCCTTGGCTCACCGCGGCGCGCAAAGACCTCGGCATCCGCGAGGGTGTGGGCACTGCCGACAATCCGCGCGTGATCCAGATGTTCGCGCGCGCCGGCCATCCCGAGGTCAAGCACGACAGCACTGCATGGTGTGCCGCCGCCATTGGCGACTGGCTCGCCCAGGCCGGAATCAAGGGTACCGGTTCGCTCTGGGCCCTCGACTATCTGAAATGGGGCGTGGCCCTGCCTGGGCCGATCCTCGGCGCCATCGCCGTCAAAACTCGCCCGGGCGGCGGCCATGTCACCCTCGTCGTCGGTGCCGGCTCTGGTCGGGTCTACTGCCTCGGCGGCAATCAATCCGACAGCGTCTCGATCGCAGCTTATGACGCCAGTTTGTTCAAGTATCGCTGGGCGCCTGGCGTCCGGATCCCGAGCCCTGCTCTGCCGCTTCCGAAGACGATCTCTGGCGCTCGCGCCGGTGTGTCGGAGGCCTGACCATGAAACGAGGCATTCTCCGCACCTTCGAGGGCGGGCGACTGGGCTTCATGTGTCCGGGCTGCAAGGAAATTCATCAGGTCAACATCGGGGATGGGCCCGGCCCGCGCTGGGGTTTCAACGATAACTACGAGCGTCCGACGTTCACGCCATCGGTTCTGGTGACGTGGTCCGAACCCAGCGAGGTTCCTGAGGAGTTCGACGACACTTCGAAAGACCGCAAGTTGGTCTGCCATTCCTTCGTGAGGGACGGCCAGATCCAGTTCCTCGGGGATTGCACACACGCGCTTGCCGGCCAGACCGTTCCCCTGCCCGACTTCGAGTAACCGCGCCCGGCCGGCTGCCGAGCATCTCTCCTCACTGCAGGATCCTACAATGAACCGCACCTATCTGGCGGCGCTGATGACGCTTGCCCTGGTCTCTGCCATCTTCTTCCACCCGATCGCGGGCCTCGTCCTGTTCGCCGCCGGCGTCGTGGTGCCCATCATCCCGACCGCCGCCGGTGCCGCGGTCCTGGCTCTGATCGCGTTTGTCGCGCCGGCCTGGGCAGCCGATGACACCACAGTCTCGATCGGCGGGTTCGTCACCGCCTTGATCCCCTACTTCGAGGCCGCCCTCGCCGCCCTCGTTACCGCGCTGATCGCCTGGGGCGCCCAGGCCGTTCAGAAGTTCCTCGGCATCCAACTCGACAAATCCAGCCGCGACGCCCTGCACAGCGCTGCGATGACCGGCGTCAATATGGCCCTGTCCCGACTCGGCCAGTCGGCCGCGAACATCACTTTCGACGCCAAGTCGGCCGTGATCGCCCAAGCGATCGAGTGGGTGGAATCCAGTGTGCCGGATGCCCTGAAACATTTCGGCCTGACGCCAGAACAACTCGAGGCGCTGATCGAATCCAAACTCGGTATCGCCGCGGCGGCTACTACGCCAGCCGTTGTCGCGCCCGCGCCGGCACCGGCGGGATGAGCGCCTTTCTCAAGGCTCTGGTGGCGGCGCTGATCTCCGGCGTCGCCAACGCTCTCCTTGCTTGGCGGGACAAGGCGAAGGCCGATCAGGATGCCGACACCGCCGCGGTCGAGAAAGCCGCCAACGACACCCTCCAGGACACAGCGGACATCGCCGATGCTCAAGCCGAGAACAACGCTCGTGATCGCGGCGGCGCTGCCGATGTTGCTCGCCGCGTGCGCGACAGGCTCGCCAAATCCAAAGCCGGTGGTTCAGGCGGCTGATCGGGCGGCAAGAACTGCCATCTTGGCACCACGCTGTCCGACACCCACCTCCGACGCCAAAGCTGGGCAGATCGCCGATTACATCGAAGGGGCCTCGGCTTCCAAGGGCCTCGATGTGCTGGCGACCGAATGGGAACGCCTCGACGACGGAGCGAGGATCTGCCGAAAGGGGAAATCGCCATGATTGTCGCCCGCGTCGTCTCCGGCGCCAGCAAGCATTTCCAGTCCAGATTCTGGGAATGGCTGCACACCGGAATGCTCTTCGGATCGTCCTTCGCCATTTCGCGGTCGGACCTGACCTTTCAGCAGTCGCCGGCCTACATGTTCATGCGGTCTCTCGCATTTGATGATTTCTGGATCGTGGCGTTTGGCGTCATCGCGATGTTGCGTCTGATCGCCCTCACGCTCAATGGCACGTTCCAACCTTTCAGGCGCTACTCCCCGCTCGCCCGCTGCATTTTGGCCGGTCTGTCGGCACTGTGTTGGGCAAGTCTCGCCCTTGGCCTCATGCAGGCAGAGCAGGCCCGGCTGGGGCTTGTGACGTTCGTGGGGCTCACCTGCGGCGAACTCTTCCTTTTCATGAAGATCGCCGAGGAAGCTGGGGATGTGGAACGGGGTTATCGAGATGGGGCCGCCTGAAATTCCAGCCTGGGTTTACGGCTGGCTCGTGGTTATCGGTGGCATCATTGCCGCCCTCGGCCGCGGAGCATGGATCTACTTGCAGCGAGCCAATCGCGGCCCAGAACCCGCCAAGCAGATGGTAATCGACCGCGCGAGCGTCGCCGACATCCGTCCGATCATCGATATCCGGGACGATGTCAGGGCTATGCGCGAATTGATGGAAGAGGCTGCCGAAGAACGCAAAGAACGCAGGCGAGTAGACCTGGTGGTGGAACGTCTGGCGCGCATGCAAGCGCGAAGACGGCGCCGCGGCGAGGACGACGATGACGAGAATGACAACGGAGACGATGACCGCAGGACCGGTCCGCCCCGTCGACGATAGCTGATTGCCGCACTGACAGCGGCACACTCGCCCCTCTGGCCTTCGGGCTGGAGGGGATTTTTGTCGTTTCAGGGCTTCGTCCGGTAATACGTCGCCGCCCCGATCTTAGCGGTTCTCTCATTGAGCTCGCTGACTTCCTTTCCGTTCAGCAGCCAGACCAGGCCCATGACGTCGTAGCGCGTTAGCGGCGCGACCGGGTGCAGTCCGAAGAGCTCCGCAGCCGTCCAGCCAAGTTCGGCTGCCTGATCCCCCCAGTCGGCGAGGAAATCGGCGGCGTCCTCTTTCGCCCGCTCCCAGCGGCGAGGATCAACTGTCGGGTTCTCGCGCAGCAGCTTTGAGAACTCGGCGGCGAAGGGCCCTGAATACGCTGGGGCTCGAGCAAGGGCGGCTGGCATCGGCATCTCTCCGTCAAACGGCAGGTCGAACAGCATCTCAGCAGGGTCGGCCATCGATTCTACCTCGGACAGATTGAGCGACATAACGGTTCGGATTCGGTTTATTTGTTGGATGCCGGGCGCGGGACGATGACGAGTTGATCATCCGGCAATGGGCGTTGAAGGGCCTTCGCCTCATCCCATGGCGCTCGCAACCACGTCTCACGCTCCTCAGCAGTCGTGAGGATCACGGGCATGGCCTTGGCGTGATGCGGTTTCACGACTGCATTCGGCTCCGTCGTCAAGAACCCGAAGACATCTGCCGTGACCTCGCCCTCTTTCACCTTCCGGACCGAGGT
>NZ_JBFREW010000014.1:0-220208 GCF_052114505.1 Labrys sp. KB_33_2
TCCTTGAACTTGCCCTTGCCGCGCCCGCCCGCATGGATCTGCGACTTCACCACATAAAGCGGACCCGGAAGCTCCTTGGCCCCTTTCACCGCTTCCTCAACCGTCAGCGCAGGCACGCCCTTCGATATGGGCAGGCCGAATTCCTTCAGGACCGCCTTCGCCTGGTATTCATGGATGTTCATGGCCAGTAGCTCCAGATTGGCTAAAGCGTCTTTGGGGTTTGGTGAAATCGCCTCAAACCCCAAAGACGCGTCTTCGTTCGAACGCTTTGTGCTTGGGATCAGGCGAGCGAGGGAGCGATGGCCTTGCAGGCGTCGACCAGCGACTTCACCGCGTTGACCGACTTCTCGAAGCCGGCGCGCTCTTCCTTGTCGAGCTGGATCTCGACGATGCGCTCGACACCGCCGGCGCCGAGAACCACGGGCACGCCGACATAGAGGTCCTTGACGCCATACTGGCCGGTGAGTTGCGCGGCGCAGGGCAGCACGCGCTTCTTGTCCTTGAGATAGCTCTCGGCCATCACGATCGCGGAGGCGGCGGGTGCATAGAAGGCAGAGCCGGTCTTCAGGAGGTTGACGATCTCGGCGCCGCCGTCACGGGTGCGCTGCACGATCTCGGCAAGGCGCGCCTCGGTGATCCAGCCCATCTTGATCAGGTCCGGCAGCGGAATGCCGGCCACCGTGGAGTAGCGCACCGAAGGAACCATGGTGTCGCCATGGCCGCCGAGCACGAAGGCGGTGACGTCTTCCACCGAGACGTTGAATTCGTCGGCCAGGAAGTGGCGGAAACGCGAGGAGTCGAGCACGCCGGCCATGCCGACGACCTTGTTGGCCGGCAGGCCACAGGACTTCTGCAGAGCCCAGACCATGGCGTCGAGCGGGTTGGTGATGCAGATGACGAAAGCGTCCGGGGCATATTTGGCGATGCCGGCGCCCACCTGTTCCATCACCTTGAGGTTGATGGTGAGGAGATCGTCGCGGCTCATGCCGGGCTTACGCGGCACGCCGGCGGTGACGATCACCACATCGGCGCCCTTGATGCCTTCGTAGCTCTGGGTGCCGGCAAGCTTGACGTCGAAGCCGTCGACCGGAGATGCCTCGGCGATGTCGAGAGCCTTGCCCTGCGGCACGCCTTCCATCACGTCGAAGAGCACGATATCGCCCAGTTCCTTCAGACCGGCCAGAAGAGCCAGCGTACCACCGATCTGTCCCGCCCCGATGAGAGCGATCTTGCTACGTGCCATAACGTAATGTCCCTGAGATTGTAGCCAAAGGTGAGTTTCGTTCTCCCCTCCGATAGCCCCTTTGGAAGCGGGGTTCAAGCGATAGGCGACCCCAGGTTGAAATGCCCCCTCCATCGCGTCTCGAGGATGCAGATGGAGATAGAATAACTCTTTTTAATCAACAATATGATAGATAGGAACACATTCCTCTCCCGACAAGATTCAGGCCGAAAATCAATGTTACAAATTTCATTTTTTGTAACATGTAACACGGTTCTTGTGATTTTCTTCTGAATCCGCCGCCCTACCCGTCCAGGTAGGATCGCTCTGCTCCCAGGGACCACCCGGCGGTGGCCTGACGCGAACTTACCTCCTTTCAGTGCCACGCAATATGCACGGTACCGTGACAGGCGGCGCCGGCCGGGCTACAAGGCGGCCACAAATTTGGAGAATCCGATGCGTCCCTCCCGCCGCGCCCCCGACGAGCTGCGCCCCGTTTCGATCGAGCGTAACGTCGCCCGCTATGCCGAAGGCTCTTGCCTRATCAAATTTGGCGAAACCCATGTGCTGTGCACCGCCAGCCTCGAAGAAAAGCCGCCTTCCTGGCTGCGCGGCACCGGCAAGGGCTGGGTCACGGCCGAGTATGCCATGCTGCCGCGCGCCACGCATGAGCGTACGCGCCGCGAATCCACCTCGGGCAAGCCTTCCGGCCGCACCCAGGAGATCCAGCGCCTGGTCGGCCGCTCGCTACGCGCCGTGGTCGATCTGGTGCGCCTGGGCGAGAAGCAGATCACCATCGATTGCGACGTGCTGCAGGCCGATGGCGGCACCCGTACCGCCTCGATCACCGGCGGCTTCGTCGCCCTGCAGGAATGCGTGAAGTGGATGATGGAGCGCAAGATGCTCACCGTCAGTCCGATCAAGGACCATGTCGCGGCGATCTCCTGCGGCATCTCGAAGGGAAATGCCGTGCTCGACCTCGACTATGCCGAGGATTCGGAAGCGATGACCGATGCCAATTTCGTGATGACGGGCTCCGGCGGCCTCGTTGAGATCCAGGGTACGGCCGAAGGCGCGCCCTTCAGCCAGGACCAGTTCCTTGAAATGCTGGCGCTGGCCCGCAAGGGTATCGGCGAACTGGTCGAATTGCAGAAGCAGGCGGTGGCGTAATGGGCCGCCGTCTCGCCGGAAAGCTGGTGCTGGCCACGCACAACAACGGCAAGCTCTCCGAGTTCAAGGCCCTGATGGCGCCTTACGGCGTGGATGTCGTCTCCGTCGGCCAGCTCGGCCTGCCCGTGCCGGAGGAGACCGGCACGACTTTCGTCGAGAATGCCCGCATCAAGGCGCTCGCCGCCCTCGAAGCCACCGGGCTGCCGGCCATCGCCGACGATTCAGGCCTGTGCATCGAAGCCCTGGACGGGGCGCCGGGCGTCTATACCGCCGACTGGTCCGGTCCGACCCGCGACTGGGACGTCGCCATGCAGAAAGCCCAGGACGAACTCCTCGCCGTCGGGGCCACCGAGCCGGCCCGGCGGCGCGGCAGCTTCGTCTCCGTCCTCACCGTGGTCTGGCCCGACGGCCATTCTGAAACCTTCGAGGGGCGAGCCGAAGGCACGCTGGTCTGGCCAACCCGCGGCGGCCATGGCCATGGCTATGATCCGATGTTCCAGCCTGACGGTTCGGACAAGACCTTCGCCGAGATGACGGAAGCGCAGAAGAACACCATCTCCCACCGCGCCCGCTCCTTCCAGAAACTGGCGGATGCCTGTTTGAAGGATTGAAGATTCCAGGAGCACCGGCTTTCAGCCGGCCCTTCCTCTCCTGCAAGCCGGCCTTCCCAGGAAGGATCAGCGCCGGCGTGGCACGGCGACTGTTGCCAGCAGACTGACCAGGATGCCGGCAGCGGCAAGCCAGAAGGCGAGTTGCGCCCCCTCGGCCATCGCACCTCTCAAGGCCTCGCCCGAAAGGCCACCGACATGGCGGTTGGCAATGGCGATCAGGATGGCGAGGCCGACGGCATTGCCGATATTGAGCGTCGTCGAAGCCATGCCGGAGGCGATGCCCTGCTCGTCATGATGTACGCCGGAGGCCGCCGCGATCCACATGGCGGTCCAGACGATGCCCTGTCCCACCCCCGAGACGATCACGCCGGGAACGATCGCCAGATAGCCCGCCCCGACGCTGGCGCCAGGCACCATCAGCGCCGTGCCGACGGCACCCACCAGCATGCCCCAGACCAGGGTGGGACGCGTGGAGATCCGCGTCGCGAGGCGCTCGCCGAGCTGCGTCCCGGCCGCGATGGCCAGTGACGGCACCAGGAAGGCAAGCCCGGTTTCGAGCGCCGAAAAGCCATGCACGGTCTGGAACAGCACGGTGAGGAAATAGGGCAGCGCCCCGAAGGTCGCCATATAGAGGAAGGTGATCGTCATGCCCGCCACCAGGCTGGCATTGCGGAACAGGCGCAGCGGCATCAGGGGATCGCGGCTGCGCGCCTCGATCAGGGCGAAGACCGACAGAAAGAAGACGGCCAGCACCGCACTCGCCAGGATGCTCGGCGCGGTCCAGCCATAGTCTGGGCCCTGCACCAGCGTGAAGACCAGCAGGGTCGCACCCATCGTCACGGCAATGGCGCCGGGCAGGTCGAAGCGCCGATGTTCGCGCCGCTCCGGATCGCGCGGGATCACGAAGAAAGCGGCTGGGATGGCGATGGCGGCGAGGACCACATTGACATAGAACACCGCCGGCCAACCGAAGGCAGCGGTCAGGAAGCCGCCGGCCAGCGAGCCGATGGTCAGGCCGCTGGCGCCCGCACCGCCCCAGACCGCCAAGGCGCGGTTACGTTCCGGTCCCTCGGCAAAAAGCCGGTTCACCAGAGACAGGGTCGCCGGAAACAGGAAGGCGCCACCGATGCCCTGGACCGCGCGTGCCGCGATGATGACGGCCGGCGAACCGGCAAGACCGCCGGCCAGCGAGGACAGGGCATAGAGTGCCAGTGCGAAGACGAAGACGCGCCGCTGGCCGATGAGATCGGCCGCGCGGCCTCCGAACAAGAGGAAACCGCCGCAGAACACGGTATAGGCGCTGACCACCCATTGCAGAGTCTGGCCGGAAAAGCCGAGTCCCGCGCCGATTTCAGGCAGGGCAACAAAAACGATGTTCAGATCCAGCGCAATGATGAGCTGGGCGAAGGCCAGCAGGGCCAGGGCCCAGCCGGATCCGGCAGCCCGCGCGCGCCCAGCCCCCAGTTCCAGGCCTCGTTCCAATGACGACATCTCAGGCTCCATTATTTGTTGATCGACAAAGAATGGAGCCTGAGGCATTCAAGTCAAGAAAATTATTTGTCGACCACTAAAGAATTAGAACGACAATCGCGGCACGAGGGAGGAAGCAAACCCTCCAGAGGAACTCGCAGATGCCGAACTGCCAAATGCAATCACCCCTCCCGCAGCGCTTGCCGGAATGCCTCGAAGGCCGGCAATGCCTCGCCCCGGCGGCGGATGAGCAGCGTTTCGATCGGCCCGAGGCGGTGGGTCTGAACGCCGCTCCCGCCCGGCAGGAGGTCGAGCACGGAACGTGGCATGACGCCGATGGCATTGCCGGTCGAAACGGCGGCCAGCATGGCGTGGTAGGACGAGAGTTCCTGCACCCGCAGCCCCTTGACGCCTTCAGCCCAATGTTCGGCGACGGCCCGGTAGGTGCAACCGGGTTCCAGCGCGGCAAAACTCTCGACCCTGAGATCGGCGGCCGTGCCGATGGGAGGATGACTGGAAGGCAGCACGATGAGCAGGTCTTCGGTGAAGACGTGCTCGGCCTCCAGCCGTTCGGCATCATAGCCGGTGTCGATCCCTTCCATCGGCGGCTTGCCGATCAGGGCGCAATCGAGTTCATGGGCAAGGAGCCGGCGGATGAGCCCCTTTGTGCCGCCGGTGGTCAGTTGCAATGATACGGCGGGCCAGGCGGCATGAAACCGCGCCAGGACCGGCGGCAAACGGCTCGCCGCCGTGCTCTCCATCGCTCCGACCCGGAACAGTCCCGCCGGACCCGACGGTTTCACCGCACTGCGGGCTTCGTCCGCGAGGGCAAGCAGCCGATGAGTATAGGACAGGAAGATCTCGCCTTCCCGGGTCAGGCGCATGCGCTTGCCCGCGCGGCTGAACAAGGCAACGCCGAGTTCCCGTTCGAGTTGCTGGACCCGCGTGGTGACGTTGGAAGGCGCCCGCCCCAGCCGGCTCGAAGCTCGGGTGACGCTCTGCTCGGCGGCGACGGTGCGAAAGATATCGAGGGATGACAGGTCCAATTTCGTTCTCATTTAAAGAATTAAAAATTAATATCGTTTTTAAATAAGAAATGATAGAGCTGCCTTCACTTACTTATGCTGGCGCTGGCAAGACAGCGAGGCAGATCAAGGAGAATGGCAATGTGGCCCGATCGGCGCATTCAGGAGCTCTTCGGTATCGAGATCCCTATCATCCAGGCGCCGATGGCAGGCCCGAGCCATTATGAAATGGTGATCGAGGTCAGCGAGGCAGGCGGGCTGGGCTCCCTCCCCTGTGCCACGCTGACGCCCGAACAGGTCCGCACCGAGCTCGGCATCATCCGCCAGCAGACCACCAAGCCGATCAGCGTCAATTTCTTCAGCCACACCGCGCCGGAGCCCGACCAGGCCCGTGAGGCCGGCTGGCGCAAGCGGCTCGAACCCTATTATCGCGAAACCGGCATCGATCCAGCCGCTCCGATTCCGAGCTCGAACCGGGCGCCCTTCGACGATACGCTCTGTACCATCGTCGAGGAATTCAGGCTCAAAATCGTCAGCTTCCATTTCGGCCTGCCCGAAAAATCCCTGCTCGACCGTGTGCGGGCGACAGGCGCCAAGATCCTGTCCTCCGCCACCACGGTCGACGAAGCGCGCTGGCTCGAGGATCGTGGCTGCGACGCCATCATCGCCCAGGGCTCCGAAGCGGGCGGCCATCGCGGCATTTTCCTTACCGACGACATCGCCACCCAGATCGGCACCTTCGCGCTGGTGCCACAGGTGGTGGACGCTGTGAAGGTACCGGTGATCGCGGCCGGTGGCATCACCGACGCCCGCGGCATCGTGGCCGCCTTCGCCCTGGGCGCCGCGGCGGTGCAGATCGGCACAGCCTATCTGTTCACGCCGCAGGCGCGGCTCGCAGCTCCGCACGCGGCTGCCTTGCGCAGTCCCGACGCCGACAAGACGGCGCTCACCAATCTGTTCACCGGGCGGCCGGCCCGCGGCATCGTCAACCGCCTGATGCGCGAAGTCGGCCCGATATCGGACCTCGCCCCCGCCTTCCCGCTCGCGGGCGGCGCGCTGGCGCCGCTGCGCGCCAAGACGGAACCGCAGGGCTCGGGCGATTTCATGTCGCTATGGTCCGGCCAGGCCGCACGCCTCGCCCGGGATGGCTCTTCGGCGGGCGAGCTGACGAAGCTTCTGGCGGCGGAAGCGCTGGCGAAGCTGGAAGGATAATGGATGGTCGATCTCCAGATCGACCATCTTGGAAACGCCGCGGATGAGGAGGGCAAGGTGGTCGATCTCGCTCCATCAATTGATGGAGCTGTGGAGATCGACCCTCCGGTTCCGTGCCAAACCGGCAAGACTGATGCTTGCTGATATACTGTTCTCTTCCTACTCGGCCGCCATCGCCATCGCCGGCGTCAGCCACAAATCGAGGAAGCCATGCAGCCACTGCTGCATGCCCGGATCATATTGGTAACGCCCCGAGAATTGCTGCTCACGATCCTGCGCGCCCGACAATTTGAAGCTTTCCTCGCTGCCGGTGGTCCAGCGATTCATCATCAGATAGGTGACTTCTGGGTGGAACTGCAGGCCATAAGCGGCCCGTCCGCAGGCGAAGGCCTGATTGGCGAAGGTCTTGCCGGTAGCGAGCAGCCGCGTGCCCCGCACATGCTCCGAGCCTTCATTGTGCCAATGATAGACATGGCTCGGCCAGGACATCAGGGCGCGGCCGTCCTGGGTCGGCTCGATCGGCCAATAGCCGATTTCGACCTTGCCGCCCTCATGGCGCGAGACCCGGCCGCCGAGATGGCGCGTCAGCATCTGGGCACCGAGGCAGACACCGAGAAAAGGCTTGTTCTCGTTCAAGGGCACGCCGATCCAGTCGATCTCGCGGCGGATCCAGGCTTCCTCGTCATTCACGCTCATCGGCCCACCGAAAATCACGGCGCCGGCGTGATCGCGCATCGTCTGCGGCAGGGGATCGTCGAAGCGGGGGCGCCTGATATCGAGCTCATAGCCGCGTTCGATCAGGAAGCGCCCGATCCGCCCGGGCGAGGAGTGTTCCTGATGCAGAACGATGAGGATCTTTCCCGTCACGATTCGGCCTGTGAAACGATTTCGTAACCATGATGTTACGGAAGTCTTAGCGAAAAGTTAAGCATTCGCGGTGCCGGAAGGCACAGTTCTGCCATTGGCGTTGCCATTTTGCACGGGTTGCCGTGAAGCCGGCGTGAGCAGATTGAACTCCGCCACCGGCACGCCGTGGTCGCTGGCGGTCCGGACATTGCGGGTCATATCGGTCATATGCGTGTCGACGACATGGTCGTTATAGACTTGGAGATAGCGGAAATCCCCGATCCGGTGTGGATTGCGGCTGTGGAATTCCTGGCTGAACAGGATGTGGTCCAGCACCTGATAATCGCCGAAATGGATATGGGTGTAGAGGGTCGTTCCCTTGATGTGCACCGCCTGTTGATCGGACGCGGCGTAGAGATGCAGGTCCAACAAGCGTCGGTTCTTGCGCTGCCAGTCCCCGGGATCGGCCATCAGCGGCTTGAGGGTTTCGGGCAGCGGCTGCTCCCCGCGAATGAGTTCGGTGGTCACGCTGGTGAGTTCGTCGTTGAGATCGCCCAGCACCATCACCGGACGAGGCTCGGTCCCCCGCCCCGCCATCTCCCGCGACAGCATCACTCGCAGCGCCGCGGCCTCGGCGCCGCGCTGGAGCAGGGCGCGCACCACGGCGAGCGCCCGCACGGCGGGGTCGCGGCGATCCTCGTCCTCCAGCACCACCGGCCGGCGGGACTTGAGATGCGCCACATAGACGGTCAGCGGCACACTGTCGGGCAACAGGACCTCGGCCCGCAGGACCGGGCGCTCGAAGAAATTGATGCCAACGGGCACGGCCTGCTGGCGCCCGTTCTCGTCACGCCTGACGGCAAAGCCCTGGCCCAGGCCCGGAGGAAAAGCCGCGATCGATTCGACCTTGAGCACCGGCAGCCGGCTCGCCAGCCCGACCCGTGGTGCATTGAGTGCTCCATCCGGGGTCTTGGGCCCGTCGTCATCGGCGAGCGGCGCGTTGACGGTCGCGCCCTGCAGGCGCGGCGCCTTCCAGACCGCCTCACGCAGGGCTTCCTCGTGGAACACTTCCTGGAAACCGACGAGATCGACCTGGCCGCGTTCGAGCAGCCCGCCGATGAAGGCGGTCTTGGCCTCATACTCCTCGGGCGAATAGGGTGGCTGCTCGTGGAAGCGCACGCCGGGCCTCGCCAGCAGCTGGGTGTTGAAGGTGGCAACGCGCAGGATGGAGGAAGACATCGGCATAACCTTGCGAGAGCTTCAATCTCGCAAGGCTTGGGATTCGTGGCAATCCCCGGGAAGGATATGCAACTACCATCTTTACCCTCCAGGGGGTAAGCAGCGGCTACTCCGCCGGTGCGAGTTCCCTGCGGTTGCGGATCGGCCGCCCCGGCGAGAGAGCCTGGGCCGCATGCAGGATCGCATTGGCGTCAAGGCCATGGTGGCGATAGAGCTCCTGGATGCTGCCCGTCTGGCCGAAATGCTCGACGCCCAGCGAGGTCACGCGCTGGCCGCGCACGCTGCCGAGCCAGGCCAGGGTCGCCGGGTGGCCATCCAGCACGGTGACGAGGCCGCAATCGCGAGAAAGCGGGGCGAGCAGGCGCTCGATATGGCTCTTCGCCCCGGCATTGCCGCGCTGACGGGCGCGTTCGGCCGCCGTCCAGCCGGCGTTGAGCCGGTCGGCGGAGGTGATGACCAACAGGCCGACATCGCGGCGGTCCTCGCTCATCAGGCCGATGGCCTCGATCGCCTCCGGCACTACGGCGCCCATGGCCGCCACCACGATCTCGGCATTGGGGCCCGGCGGGCGCAGCCAATAGGCGCCGTTGACGATGTCGGCGGCCAGCGCTGGCGACATCGTGCGCTGCGGCTGCTCGATGGTGCGGGTCGACAGGCGCAGATAGACCGAACCGCCGGTCTCGTCGCGCAGCCAGGTGGTCTCGTCGCGGTCACCCTCGCCGTCCCGCTGCATATAGTCGAAGCCAAAGCGCATGATCACCGCCAGTTCGTCGACGAAGGCCGGCTCGAAGGCGGCGAGACCGTCCTGAGCCAAGCCGATCAGCGGCGTGGCGATCGACTGGTGCGCCCCGCCTTCCGGCGCCAGGGTGACGCCCGACGGCGTCGCCACCACCATGAAGCGGGCGTCCTGGTAGCAGGCATAATTGAGGGCATCGAGGCCGCGCTGGATGAATGGATCATAGAGCGTGCCGATCGGCAGCAGCCGCTCGCCATTGATGGAATGCGACAGGCCCAGCGCCGAGAGCAGGATGAAGAGGTTCATCTCGGCAATGCCGAGCTCAATATGCTGCCCCTTGGGCGAGAAGTCCCAGGAGAAGGTCGAGGGGATCTTCTCCTTCTTGAAGACATCGGCCAGTTCCTCGCGCGCGAACAGGCCGCGCCGGTTGACCCAGCCGCCGAGATTGGTGGAGACGGTGACGTCGGGCGCCGTGGTGACGATACGCTCGGCCACTGGCAAATCGGTGGCGGCGAGGTCGTTGAGGATGATGCCGAAACCCTGCTGGGTCGACATCGAGGCGGATGCCCGATAGGGCAGTGTGGCGGGCACCTCGACCTTGGGGGCGGCCAGACGCCGCCTTCCCTTCTGTACGAAGGGCACCCGATCGAGCGCGGCCTGCATGGCCTCAGGCGTCAGCTCCAGCCCCTCGAACTTGTCCCATTCATGCCCGGGGCGGATGGCCATCGCCTGCTGCCAGGTCTCCATCTGGGCCGGCGTCATCAGGCCGGCATGATTGTCCTTGTGCCCCTGGAAGGGCAGGCCGAAGCCCTTGACCGTGTAGGCGATGAAGCAGGTCGGCCGGTCATGACGGGCCGCCGCCTCGAAGGCGTCCAGCAGGCTCGGCATGTCGTGGCCGGCGAGATTGGTCATCAGCGCCGCGAGTTCGGCGTCCGAGCGGCTCTCGATCAGCCTGCTGACCTCGCTCTGGTCGCCGATGGCATCGTTGAGATGGCGACGCCAGGCCGCTCCGCCCTGATAGCACAGCGCCGCGTAGAGCTGGTTGGGGCAGTTGTCGATCCAGTGCCGCAGCGCCTCACCGCCCGGCTCGGCAAAGGCCGCCTCGAGCAGGCGGCCATATTTGAGGATGACCACCTCCCAGCCGAAATTGCGGAAGATCGATTCGAAACGTTGCCACAAGCCCTCGCGCACCACGGCATCGAGTGACTGGCGATTGTAGTCGACGATCCACCAGACGTTGCGCACGCCTTGCTTCCAGCCTTCGAGCAAGGCCTCGAAAATATTGCCTTCGTCCATCTCGGCATCGCCGACGAGGGAGATCATCCGTCCTTCCGGCCAGTCGCCCCAGCCCTTGGCCTTCACGTAATCCTGCACCAGGGCCGAAAACAGGGTCTGCGCCACGCCGAGGCCGACGGAGCCAGTGGAGAAGTCGACGTCGTCGACATCCTTGGTGCGGGAAGGATAGCTCTGGGCGCCCTTGAAGCCGCGGAAATTCTTGAGCTTATCGAGAGTCTGCAAGCCGAAGAGATAGTTGAGCGCGTGGAAGACCGGGGAGGCGTGGGGCTTCACCGCAACCCGGTCCTGCGGCCTGAGCACCGCGCCGTAGAGGGCCGTCATGATCGTCGCCAGCGAGGCCGAGGAGGCCTGATGGCCGCCGATCTTGAGGCCATCCTCCTTCGCGCGCAGATGGTTGGCATTGTGGATCATCCAGGAGGACAGCCACAGGGCCTTGCGTTCGAGGGCGGCGAGAAAGGGGAGACGAGGGTCGGCCATGACGGAGATTCCAGCTGAACTGGCCTGTTATAGCAAAAGACGAGGGGCGATTTTGGTTGATCTTGAAGGCCGCAACACATGGCTTTAGAGAGTATCGCCATTCGTGACCGGGAATGCGCATAAATTGCGCAGAGCGAGACAATGACTGCACTCGACGCCATCGACAACAAGATCCTCCGCCTGCTGCAGGAGGATGGCCGCATGACGGTGCAGGCCCTGGCCGAGCAGGTCGGCCTGTCGCATTCACCCTGTCTGCGCCGCGTGCGGCAACTGGAAGAGAGCGGCGTCATCCGCGGCTATGTCGCCGTGGTCGAGCAGAAGGAGGTCGGGCTGCCGGTCAGTGTGTTCATCTCGATCAAGCTCGAACGCCAGCGCGAGGAGGATCTCGACCGTTTCGCCGCCGCCATCGCACCCTGGCCCGAAGTGCTGGAATGCTACCTGATGACCGGCACGCGCGATTATCTCCTGCGCGTGGTCTGTGCCGATCTCGCCGCCTATGAGCGTTTCATCAAGGAAAAGCTCACCCGCCTCGACGGCCTCGCCTCGATCGAATCCAGCTTCGCTCTGGCGCAGGTGAAATATACGAATGTGCTGCCGATACGGTGAGGCCCGGAGCACGGACATCTCAGCGACATACTTGCATGTCGCGATGTCCGCTCTTCCCTTGCAGGCGTTGCTCTTCCAAGAGCTGACAGGATGTCCGCGCTCCGCTACTTCTTCGCCACCAGCGCTGATACGCCCACCAGCAGCCAGGCAGCCATCGAGCCGGTACCGCCGATCGGCGCGGCCATCGGGAACAGGCGCTGGCCTGTCATGGCGTTCAACACCACGTCGGCCGAGAACAGGGCCACGGCGGCAGCGAGGAGGAAGGCGGCGGGCCGGGCCAGCATCGCATGGAGCAGGCCTGCGCGAATGGCCACGACAATGGCGATCAGGGCCGGCGCATGGGCGAGCACCATGATGGCGGCATAGTCGATGCTGGGCCATTTGCCATGGGCGGCAAGCGCCATCAGGCCGATGCCGGCGGCGCCGTACAGGCAGCCCAGCACGGTGAGCAGGCGGTCGGCGATCACAGCGTCAGGCCGCCGCGCTCGGCCAGGATCTGGGCAATGGTGGCACGCAGTTCGTCCATGCCCGTGCCTTCACGGCTCGACGTGACGATGAGTTCGGGGAAGGCGGCCGGGCGGCGCGAGATCTTTTCCTTGGTCTCGGCGATGCAGCGTTCCAGATCGGGCTTTTTCACTTCGTCGGCCTTGGTCAGCACGATCTGGTAGACGACGGCCGCCAGATCCAGCGTTTTCAGCACGGCATCGTCGGTGGTCTTCAGGCCATGCCGGGCATCGATCAGCACGAAGACGCGCGCCAGATTCACTCGTCCGCGCAGATAGTCATGGATCAGCCGGGTCCACGCCTTGACCTTAGATTCGCTGACCTTGGCATAGCCATAACCCGGCATGTCGACGAGGGTCAGGGCTGGGTTCGAAGAAAAGAAGATCAGTTCCTGCGTGCGCCCCGGCGTGTGCGAGGTGCGGGCCAGGGCGTTGCGGTTGGTCAGCGCGTTGATCAGGCTCGACTTGCCAACATTGGAGCGGCCGGCGAGCGCGATCTCGACCCCACCGGGGGGCGGCAACGCCTCAAGCGTATTGGAGGCGTGGCGGAAATCCCAGGTGCTGGCGAAGAGTTTCCTGCCGGCTTCCGTATAATCAGGTCCCTCGGACATCAACTCGCCGCCGATGATGGCTTGCGCCCGAACATGGCCTTGAGATTGTCCCACAGCTCAACCTTCACGCCGTTTTTCTTCATGATGAAGACCTGCTGCAGGATCGAGAGCGTGTTGTTCCAGCAATAGTAGATCACCAGGCCGGCTGGGAAGGCGGCGAGCATGTAGGTGAAGATCAGCGGCATCCAGCGGAACATGGCGGCCTGGGTCGGATCCGGCGGCGCGGGGTTGAGCTGCATCTGGATGAACATGGTGATGCCCATCACCACCACCCAGAAACCGACCATCAGCACGGAGGGCGGCGTCCACGGGATCAGGCCGAACAGATTGAACAGGGTGGTCGGATCGGGCGCCGACAGATCGTGGATCCAGCCATAGAAGGGCGCCTGGCGCATTTCGATGGTGACGAACAGCACCTTGTAGAGTGCGAAGAACACCGGAATCTGCAGCAGCATCGGCAAGCAACCCGAGAGCGGATTGATCTTGTTTTCCTTGTACAGGGCCATGGTGGCCTGCTGCTGCTTCATGCGGTCGTCAGGGAACTCGTCCTTGATCTTCTGCATCTCGGGCTGGAACTTCTTCATCTTCGACATCGACTCATAGGAGCGATTGGCGAGCGGGAAGAAGAACAGCTTGAGGATGACGGTGGTGCCGAGAATGGCGAGACCGAAATTGCCGAAGAGATGGAAGAGGATCTCGATCAGGCGGAACAAGGGCTTGGTGATGAACCACAGATAGCCCCAGTCGATCAGATAGGCGATGTTATCGGTCTTCAGCTTATCGTCGTAATAGGAAAGGGTCGCGACTTCCTTGGCGCCGGAGAACAGATTGGTGCTCACATCCGCGCTCGCGCCCGGCGCAATCGTCAGGGCTGGCCGGTCGATCTGGGCGAGATAGGCCGGCGTGCCGCCGAAATCCTGGCCGACGAAACGGGCGGTGAAGCGGGCCGAGGGATCGGGAACCAGCGCGTTGGCCCAATACTTGTCCGTGAAGCCGAGCCATCCCGTGACGTCGGCAAAGGGCTCCTGCTTGGCGTCGGGCGCCAGATCCTTGTAGGACAGTTCCTTCTGGGAACCGGAGAACCGACCAATCGGCCCCTCATGCAGAACGTAAGTGCCCTGAGTCCCCGGGGTACCGACGCGCAGCATATAAGCCTGGGGCACGATCTCCACAGGCGCCGTACCCTTGTTCTCCACGCTGTCCTTGACGGTGAACATGAAACCGCCGATCGGCTTGGCGGCGCTGGCCTGCTGATCCTTGGGCAGATTCTGGCGAGGCAGGTCGAGCTTGTCGGCGGGCAGCGTCTCGCCGGCCGACGGCAGCAGGGAACCGCTCTGGCCGCGATCCTCATCAATCGAGATGGTGCGGTGGAAAATCAGGCCCTGGCCATTGTCCCATTGCAGCTCGACTGGCGTGGCGGCCGACAGGGGCGCTTGCGACTTGGCCGTCCAGACCGTCTTCAAACCGGGCAGGTTGAGCTTGGTCGCGGCATTGGAACCCGGCTTTTCCTGCCAGCCAAAGACCGTCAAATAGGGGCCGCGATTTTCCAGATTGGCGTGATGATCAGCCGGCTTTACAGGGGTGCCGAACGGCGAGAAGAGATCGACATTGGAAGAGTTGGGGTCGAGCGTCTCGCGATAACCGCGCAGGGCCACGTCGTCGATCAGGCCGCCAACCAGGTTGATCGAACCGATCAGACGCTGGGCATCGATCTTTACGCGCTGCGTGCTCGCCGCCACCGCTTCAGCGCGGCTGGAGAATTGCTTCTGCCCTCCCGCGCCGCCGGGAACGCCGGGCGTGGGCGTAGCCGCCTGCTGCTGCTGTTGTTGCTGCAGGGTCTGCTGGATCTGTTGTTGCTGCTGGGCTTCCTGCTGCTGGCGCCGCTGCATGGGCTGGCCGATGAAATATTCCCACACGACGACGACGAGCAGCGTCAGGACGACCGCCAGAACGACGTTCTTGGTGTCAAAATTCTTCATCGTACAGCCTCATCGGCTGAACGGCGTGGCTTGCGGGCGCCTTGACGCTCGCTGTGCACACGGCCGAACGCCGTTACCATTTCATCAACGATCGTCGCAAAAGATGCGTCGAGGGCGGAGCGCCGCCCGAGCACGACATAGTCATAACCATCGCGCGCATGAAGAGCGCCAGACAGCCGCACCGCCTCGCGCAAGCGCCGGCGGATCCGATTGCGCTCGACGGCGCAACCTTCCTTCTTGGTCACGGTGAAGCCGACACGCGGCTCGACAGTCTCAGACGCCGGCGGCGCAGCCTCGACTGCACCCGCGCGCTCGCGGCGGCGTGCCTGCAGGGATAGCGTTGCAGCATGTGCCCTGCGGCCTTCGCGGACGAAAAGGAAGTCCCGGCGCTTGAGCAGACGCTGCATCGATGAGGGCTCGGAGGCTCTTGAGCAAAATGCTCCAGGCAAAGTTTCCCGGCAAGATCTGGCCAGGAAACTTTGCAAATGTCCGGAATCTTGCTGATTTCTCTCGATCGTGCCCGTGGCACGATCGAGAGAAATCAGCTTGGCACAATGATGCGGAATCATTGTGCCAATCCGTTCCGGTCAGGCCGACAGGCGCTTGCGGCCGTGGGCGCGACGGGCAGCCAGAACCTTGCGGCCTGCCTTGGTGCCCAGACGGGCACGGAAGCCATGGCGACGCTTGCGGACAAGCTTGGACGGTTGATAAGTACGTTTCACGGGTCGTTCTCCGCGGTCGCGGCCGGATGCCGATCGAGTTGAATGGAAAAGCGCACCCCCGAACACCAAAAACGCGCCCCGGCCTTCGCCCTGGGTGCGTCCGGGCCCGATAGGGCGACGCCAAATTCGCCGGTGCTTATGGGGGATGGCGTCCGGGAAGTCAATCGGGACTCGCAAGAAGTCGCGGAGAATACGACGACAGCGTGACGGAGCCGGTGACGTGATCCCGATATCGGCGTGAAATCCCCTTCCGAGGATCGATCGCTCGATCCCAGGCGGGGATGGCAGGGTGCGCGCCCTCTCCGGGCAATGCGGGATCTGCCGCCGGAAATGATCAAGGATTTGCACCGGTCGACCGCAGCGATGTAGATGGCATCCGTCCGGCTTGTGAAGTGGATCTGGTCGTGACGGCGGTTCGCTCTCGGACTCGACCGGGAAACTCCATAAGCAAAGGTGCAAGCAAAATGGCCGATCAGAATGATGACTATGTCTACGATGAGGTGACCGGCGAATGGCGGCCGGCCTCGGAGATGGCGCCTCCCGCCAAGGCGGACCGGGCCGTGGTACGGGATGCGGCCGGAAATGCCCTCGCCGATGGCGATTCCGTGGTCCTCGTCAAGGACCTCAAGGTGAAGGGGGCCAATCAGACCCTCAAGCAGGGCACGGTCATCAAGTCGATTCGACTGACGGACAACGATCAGGAAATCGACTGCCGCCACGACTCCATCAAAGGTCTGGTCTTGCGTACCGAGTTCGTACGCAAGCGCTAAGGCGTGTCGATCGCGGAACCGGAGCGAGCATCGGCGCCCTGCCGCGGCCTGTCCGTCGTCCCGGTACCTTGCGAGCCTGAAGCCGGTTGCAGTGAACAGCCCCCTGCGACATATATCACGACCTATATCAATTGCGTCGAGGGCCACGAAACGCGCCAGATCCACAGACTATGTGGCGACGGAACAAGGCGGGCCGGTAGAAGAGAACGCAGGTTTGCCGACCACCGCCTTCGAAGATCCGTCTCGAATGCGACACTTGGCCCCTCCCCTTTCGGCTCGCTGCGTCGCAGCCACGATACCTTCGTTTTATCCCCCACTCTTCGGGCCGTTCCAAATTCATGTCGGCACCATGACATTGCCGAAATTCAAATTTAAATTATATTGGGGGTGTATTTTGAGGTTATTGCCATGTGTATTGTTACGCTATTGCATCGCATTCTCGATGCCCGCCCGCGCCGGAACCGGCCCTCTTCCGTCAACGAACTCGCTGCCCAACCGGACATTCAGATCGTCTCGCTCCCGCCTTCCGGCTCGATGAGCGCCCTCGCCAAGGCCTTGCAGGCCGCGCATCTCACCGAAAGCAAGACCTGACCGGGTCTCCAGCCCATCCCGGACTTGCTCGTCCCGGATGACACGATCGGCCTGCCGCTCTGCCAACCGATGAAGCCCGGTGATCGCCGTCAGGTGCCGCGCGGTTTCGTCCGGGTGGTCGGCAGGGCTGCGGCCGGATCTTCGGGCCAGGGATGGCGGGGATAGCGCCCTTTCATCTCGACCCGGACGGCGGCATAGGAGCCCTTCCAGAAGCCTGGCAGATCCTTGGTCACCTGCACGGGCCGATGGGCCGGGGAAAGCAGGTTGATGGTGAGCGGCACGCGCCCGCCGGCAATGCCGGGATGGGTGGCGAGCCCAAACAGTTCCTGCACGCGCACCGAGATGGCGGGACCGCCCTCCGCCTCGTAGTCGATGGCGAGACGCGAGCCGGTCGGCGCCTCGAAGAAGGCCGGCGCTTCGGTATCGAGCCGCCTGCGCTCGTGCCAGGGCAGCAGGCCGGCGAGGGCATTTTCCAGATGCTCGGCCGTGATGCCGGACAGGCCCCGCACACCTTCGATGGCCGGGGCGAGCCAGGTTTCGGCATTCTCCGCCAAGGCCTGATCGGAAAGATCGGGCCAATCCGGCGAGCCGCTGGCGGTGAGGAAGGCGATGCGGTCGCGCAACTGGCGCTGGGCCTTGCTCCAGGGCAGGCGGCCGATGCCGGCCTGGGCGAGGCCGCGAGCAAGTACGGCGGCAGCAGCGGCATCCAAGGTCAGCGGCGCCGTGGTCTCCTGCAGCACCAGGCGGCGATAGCGTCGGACAGAGCGGGCTTTCAGGCTGGCGCTGGCGGCATCATAGCCCATGCTCACGTTTTCGCTGACGCCGGACAAAGCCTCGATCTCCTCGGCCGCGATCGGGGCCGCCAAGAGGATACGGCTCGCGCCGGCGCTGCCCGCCATCTCGGCGATGGCGAGCGTCGGCTCGCGGGCCAGGCGGTCATACGGCTCCAGGCGGGCAGCCCGACCATTCTCCATGGTGAAGCTGCCGGGCTGCCCCCTCGCCACCGCAATGCGGTCCGGATAGGCCAGGGCCAGAACCGGACCGGCCCGGGCCGAATCGCCCTCGCCCCGCCCCGCTTCCTTGCTGGCCGTCTCGGTGCTGGCGGTTCTGGCCCACCCGGTCCTTGCCCAAGTCCTGGCCAACCGGCGCATGTCCTGCGCCCGCCCGCCGCGGTCTCGCCGAAAGCGTTCGATGCGCTCCACCAGGTCGGTGCCGTCGCCGCCGAGCCCCCGTTCCGACAGGATGGCGGCGATTTCGGCCGCGAGCATCCCTTCTCCCGCCGGCGCGGCTGATACGATCATGCGCGCAAGCCGAGGCGGCAGGGCCAGACTGGAGAGATGGCGCCCCATTTCGGTCAGCCGGCCATCGGCATCGACAGCTTCGATTGCCGTCAGCAACGCTCTCGCCTCCTTGAGCGCGGGGGCAGGCGGGGGATCGAGCCAGGCGAGCGCCAGGGGATCGCCCACCCCCCAGGCGGCACAATCGAGCAACAATGGGCTGAGATCGGCCGCCAGGATCTCGGGCTTGGCGAAAGCCTCGAAGGCGCCGGTGGCCGCCTCCTCCCACAGCCGGTAGCAGGCACCCGGCTCGGTACGCCCGGCGCGACCGCGCCGCTGGTCGGCGCTCGCGCGCGACACCCGCACGGTTTCGAGCCGGGTGAGGCCAAGATCCGGCTCATAGCGCGGCACGCGGGCGAGGCCCGCATCGATGACCACGCGCACGCCCTCGATGGTGAGGCTGGTCTCGGCGATCGAGGTTGACAGCACCACCTTGCGGCGCCCCGCCGGCGCGGGAGCGACGGCGCGGTCCTGGTCGCGCGCCTCCATGGCGCCGAACAAGGGAGCGATGTCGACTCCCTCCCCAAGATTGCGCTCCGCCAGCAACCGGGCCACGCGGGTGATCTCACCCTGGCCGGGCAGGAAGACCAGGATGGAGCCCGTCTCCGCCCTCAGGGCCCGCATCACCGCATCGGCAACCGCTTCGTCGAGGCGCTGACGCGGATCGCGGCCGAGATAATGCGTGACCACCGGAAAGGCACGGCCGGCACTCTCGATAACCGGCGCATCGCCCAGAAGCGCGGCAACGCGCGCGCCGTCGATCGTCGCCGACATCGGCAGGATGCGCAGGTCCTCGCGCAGTCCGGCCTGGGCGTCGAGTGCGAAGGCCAGCCCCTGGTCGGCGTCGAGCGAGCGTTCGTGGAACTCGTCGAACAGCACGGCGGCCACACCGTCGAGCAAGGGGTCGTCGAGAATCATGCGGGCGAATACGCCCTCGGTAACCACCTCGATGCGGGTCCTGGCCGAGATGCGCGATTCGAGGCGCACGCGCAGGCCGACCGTGGCGCCGACGGATTCGCCCAGCGTGGCAGCCATGCGGGCGGCGGCAGCGCGAGCGGCAAGACGACGCGGCTCCAGCACGATGATCTTGCCCCCGCCTGTCCAGGCCTGGTCCAGCAGGGCCAGCGGCACGCGCGTGGTCTTGCCCGCACCGGGCGGCGCGACGAGGACAGCATTGGAACGCGCCTGCAGGGCCTGCTTGAGGGCCGGCAGGGCATCATCGATGGGCAAAGGCTGATCGAACACACGCATCGCGCCGATGTGACGCATCAAGGAGGCAAGTGCAATGGCGGACGGGCCAGCCGTCCCGGAAGTCGCTGCTATCCCTCTCCTGGAGGGGAGCGACGGCTCCCGGGGACTACGCCCAATGTGGCATTGCGACCGACAGGCCGCCGGACGATTTTAACCATAGTGTGACTTTTTCGTCATCGACGCCTCGCCTGCCTTCGGCCATAGCTAGCTCTCGACGATTGAGGACGAGGCGATGGAACGGCGCGCCTATGAAGCTCCGCTCGACCCCGCACTCGCGGTGTCGGGCCTCCTGACCCGGCTGGGCTTGTTCCTGCTGGTCATTTTTGCGCCTTTTTTTGCCATGTTCTCGCGCCACGCCGTGGCGATCATCGTACCGATCGCCACCGCCCTGCTGATCCTGGCGGCGGCGCTCGACAACCGCCTGCCGACGGCGCTGCGCCGCCTGCAGGGTGCGCTGACCTCGCCCCGCACCCTGGCGCTGCTTGCCTTGCTGGTCTGGGCTGCCATCAGCATCTGGTGGACCCCCCGTCCCGCTTCGGCGGCCGGCCGGCTGCCGGGCATATTGGGCGTCGTACTCTTGTTCGCCGTCACGATTTCCTGCCTGAAGCCGCGGGTGCGCTTCAGCGACGCCAACCTCATTCCGATCGGCGTCGGCATCGCCAGCGTGACCCTGATCTTCGAATATCTGCCGGGCTCGCCTCTGCAAGGCCTCGGTGAGACGGGCACGGAGGACGCCGAGAGTACGCGCGCCGCCCTGCTTCTCGCCCTCCTGGTCTGGCCGGCGGTGGGCGCCGTCCTGGCACGCGGCCGCAGCTGGCAGGCCCTGCTGCTCTGCCTGGTGACGATATTGGCGCTCTGGCTGGTGCATGATCTGGTGATCTTCACCGCCTTCATCGCCGGCATCGTGGTGATGACCCTGGCCCTGTGGCGCCGGCGGGCTGCCGCTTTCGCCGTCGCCATCTCGGCTCTGGTCCTGCTGGTGCTCGCACCATTGGCCGGCTGGATGATGGCACGCTGGGGCGGCTTCCTGCTGCCGGCCGAGGGCGATCATTTGGTGGCGCTCTGGCGCGACGTGACCTACGCCCTGCCCGATCACCTCTTAGCCGGCTTCGGATATGATTCGAGTTCGTCGCTGACCCGTGGCATCGGCGGCCAGCTCCTGGCTTCGCCCCACAATGCCGCGCTGCAGATCTGGCTCGAACTCGGCCTTGTCGGCGTGGCGCTGGCGGCAATCGCGCTCTGGCTGACGCTGATGGGCATGAACCGCGACGACGACCGTTCGGCACCCGCCGCCCTCGCTGTTTCGGCCTCCGCTTTGGTGATGATGTTTGCAGGCCTCGCCGCCTGGCAGCCCTGGTGGCTGATGGCGCTGGGCCTCACCAGCGTCTCGCTCGCCTTCCTGGCCCGGCTGGGCGCGCGTCGGCGCGATTGAGGGGGCGGTTCCCGCTCAATCACCCCCGCCGCGCCACGCCCTTCAGATTGGCGAGCGCGGCTGCCAGGGTCTCGTCCCGCTTGGCGAAGCAGAAGCGCACCACGGTCGTTACCGCATCCTGCGCATAGAAAGCCGAGACCGGAATGGCGGCGACCTTGTGCTCGACCACCAGGCGTTGGCAGAAGCCGACATCGTCCTCCTCGATGCCGCTGGCCGTCAGGTCGATGTTGAGGAAGTAGCTCGCCTGGCTCGGCAGGGTGGCGAAGCCGAGCTCGGCCAGCCCCTCCGCAAACCGATCGCGCGAGCGTTGCAGCGCTGCCCGCATGCCGGTGAAATAGGCGTCCTCCTTGCCGAGCCCGTAGGCGACGGCAGTCTGCAAATTGGGAGGCGTGGTGAAGGTGAAGAACTGGTGCGCCTTGGCAATCACCTTCAGGATCGGCGCGGCCGCCATGACGAAGCCGACCTTCCAGCCGGTGAGCGAGAAGATCTTGCCGGCCGAGCCGATCTTCACCGTGCGCTCGCGCATGCCGGGAAAGCCGATCAGCGGCCGGTGCACCCGGCCGTCGAACAGCACATGCTCCCAGACCTCGTCGCAGACGGCGATGGCGTTGTAATGCACGCAATATTCCGCCAGCAGGGCCTGGTCTTCGTCCGAAAAAGCGATAGCGGCCGGATTGAGTGGGTTGTTGAACAACACTACCTTCGTGCGCGAGGAAAAGGCGGCATCGAGCGTCTCGCGCGTCAGGCGCCAATGGGGCGGTTGCAGCGTGACGAAGCGCGGCACCCCACCCGCCCGGCGCACCAGCGGCAGATAGGCGTCATACATCGGCTGGAACAGCACCACCTCGTCGCCCGGCTCTATCAGCGCCATCAGGGCGTCGGCAATCGCCTCGGTGGCGCCGGAGGTGACCATCACCTCGGTTTCGGGATCAAGCGCCACGCCCTGGAAGCGGGCATAGTGCTCGGCGATGGCGCGGCGCAGCTCGGGCAGGCCGAGCATGGGCGGATATTGGTTCCACCCCGTCATCACGGCCTCGGCCGCCTTTTCGCGCACGTCGAGCGGCCCGGCATCATCCGGAAAGCCCTGGCCGAGATTGACGGCATCATGCTCGCGGGCAAGGCGCGACATGGTTTCGAAGACGGTTGTGGAAAGGCCGGCGAAGATGCTGTTCATGCCGAATCGATAGACGAGTTGAGTGAAGCGATAAAGGGGACTCTCGCCTTCCCGCCCTTTGCCTTTTGCCCGGGACCTCCTAGATAGAGGCCATGTTCAGTGAGGTTCCCATGAAATTCGACTCTTCCGCCGGCCCCGACAGCGGCCCTCGCTCCCCCTTCCATGCCACCACCATCCTGATGGTCCGCAAGGGCGGGCGCGTGGTCATCGGCGGCGACGGACAGGTCAGCCTCGGCCAGACCGTGATCAAGGGCAATGCCCGCAAGGTGCGCCGGCTCGGCAAGGGCGACGTGATCGCCGGCTTTGCCGGGGCCACCGCCGACGCCTTCACTTTGTTCGAGCGGCTGGAAGCCAAGCTCGAGCAGTATCCCAGCCAGTTGACGCGGGCCTGCGTCGAGCTCGCCAAGGACTGGCGCACCGATCGCTATCTGCGCCGGCTGGAGGCAATGATGCTGGTGGCGGACAAGTCGGCCGGGCTGGTACTGACAGGCACGGGCGACGTGCTGGAGCCCGAAGGCGGGGTGATGGCGATCGGTTCCGGCGGCAATTATGCGTTGGCCGCCGCAAGGGCGCTGGTCGACACCGACTATGATGCCGAGGCCATCGTCAAGAAGGCGATGAACATCGCAGCGGATATCTGTGTCTATACCAATCATAACCTGGTGATCGAGAGCATCGATCTCTGATAAGAGGTGGGCATTCACATCAGGCAGAAAGCCGCCCGCGCATGCTCTCGTTCCGGATCAGCCTCCCCGTCATCTTCGCCGCTTTCGCCCTTGCCGGCTGCGCGGCGGAAAAGCAGCCCGAATTCCCCACCACCAACCCCCTCGAAAAGGCCTGCCAGGCCGAGGGGGTGAAGGCGGGCACAGCCATGGCGGACTGCATGCGGCGCAAGGCCTCCCAGGGTATTGCCGGCGACACCTGCAGCCGCAAGGGCGTCCGGCCTGGCTCGCCGCAACGGGAGCGTTGCGTCAAGCTGGAAGCCGAGTACAGCCAGGCGAGTTCCGAATGCCAGGCCCAGGGCCTCGGCACTTTTGGGCCTGAAGAAGTCGCCAAGTTCAAGGCCTGCATCACCGGCAAGGCTCCGGAGGCGGCTGCCTACAAATTCGCCGAGGACAAATAGGCGGGACATCGCGTCACCTGAACGGGAGGCCGCGTGAAGGGCAGGCTCGACATCAGCGGCTATGACAGCTGGACGCAATTGGCGATGCATCTGGTGGTGCTGCTGGCATGCCTGCTCGCCAGCGCGCTGATCTGCTTCGGCCTCGTCGCGGTGAGTGCGCCCTTCGTGCTGTTGCAATGGATCGGCTTCTTCACCCTCGCCAAATTCGTCTATTTCGTCGTCGCCTATGTGCTGTTCGGCGGCTCTTTCATCGACCCGCTCGAGCAGATGTATGAGGACCGGCGCAACCGGCGCTGAGACATGGGTGACCACCGCATATTTGATCGCCATTTCCCTGGGACCGCCAGCATCCTGCTGGCTCTTGGAAACGCCGTCCTTGTTGGAAATAAAGAGCCAGCAGGATGCTGGCGGTCCCAGGGAAAAGCGGCCGCAATGCGAACCGGTTATTCCTTCACCGCGCCCGTCATCGAGGACACGTAATAGTCGACGAAGAAGGAATAGAGGATCACCACCGGCAGGGAGCCGAACAGCGCCCCCGCCATCAGCGAACCCCATTCGAAGATGTCACCTCTTACCAGCTCGGTCAGCACGCCCACCGGCACCGTCTTGTTCTCGGACGACTGGATGAAGGTCAGCGCGTAGATGAACTCGTTCCAGGACAGGGTGAAGGCGAAGATGCCGGCGGAAATCAGGCCCGGCACCGCCAGCGGCAGGATCACCCGCACCAGGATCTGCCAGCGCGAGGCTCCGTCGACCAGGGCGCTCTCCTCCAGCTCATAGGGGATCGAGCGGAAATAGCCCATCAGCAGCCAGGTGCAGAAGGGAATCAGGAAGGTCGGATAGGTGAAAATCAAAGCAAGCTTGGTATCGTAGATGCCGAGCTTGAAGACGATGAAGGCGAGTGGGATGAACAGGATCGAGGGCGGTACCAGATAGGCCAGGAAGATCAGGAGGCCGACGATACGCGATCCCCTGAACCGGATGCGTTCGATCGCATAGGCGGCGAGAACCGAGGCAAAGAGTGCCAGCGCCGTCGCGCCAACCGAGACATAGATCGTGTTGAGCAACCAGCCCGGATAGGAGGTCTCGAACAGGAGATAGCGGATATGTTCGAGCGTGGGTCCTACAACCCAGAACGGGCTGTGATTGGCGTAATCGGTCAATTGGTCGTTCGGCTTTACCGTGGTGATCGCCATCCAGTAGAACGGGAACAGCAGCACGATGACGAAGACCAGTAGGGGCAGGTAGACCGTCACCACCCGCCGCGGCAGGCTGGAGAGATAGGCCATACCCTCGACGTTGTCGGTAAGCGGCGCGGTGGCTTGTTTCGAATTCATCGTCGTGCCTCCGCTCATTCCTGTCCACCCTGTTGCCAGCGCCGGCGCTGCAGGCCGAAGAAGCTGAACAGGATCGCAGCCAGCAGGAAGGGCACCATCGCCACCGCGATGGCCGCGCCTTCGCCGAGCTGGCCGCCGGGAATGCCGCGCTGGAAGGAAAGGGTCGCCATCAGATGGGTGGCATTCACAGGGCCACCCTTGGTCAGCACATAGATGAGCTGGAAATCGGTGAAGGTGAACAGCACCGAAAAGGTCATCACCACGGCGATGATCGGCGTCAGCAGCGGCAAGGTGACATGACGGAAGCGCTGCCAGCTCGTGGCGCCATCGAGCGAAGCGGCTTCCTGCAGCGAAGGCGAAATGGTCTGGAGGCCGGCCAGCAGCGAGATGGCGACGAAGGGAATGCCGCGCCAGACATTGGCGACGATCACCGAGATGCGGGCATTGACGGGATCACCGAGGAAATTGATCGGCTGCTGGATCAGGCCAAGCTGCATCAGCGTCCAGGAGATGATCGAGAACTGCGCATCATAGATCCACCAGAAGGCCAGGGCCGAGAGCACGGTGGGCACGACCCAGGGCAGCAGCACGATCGCCCGGAACAGCGACTTGAAGGGCAGATGCTGGTTGAGGAGCAGAGCGAGCCAGAGGCCGAGGCCGAATTTGAGGATCGAGGCAACGACCGTGTAGACGACGGTGTTGAACACCGACATCCAGAACACCGAATCGGCCCAGAGAAACTCATAGTTCTCCAGCCCGACGAAAACGCCCTCACGCCCGATCTTGGTGTCGGTGAAACTGAGCCAGACGCCCAGGCCCAGCGGATAGGCCAGCAGGCAGATCAGGAACACCGCCGCCGGCAGCATGAAGAGTGTGCCGAGCGCGCCCCTGCTCTGCGCCAGCCTGGCGAAGGCGGAAGGTCGCGGCCGTGGTCTCGATGTCGCGATGCTCATGGGGTGCCTTGGTGGAAAACGGGATATCGAGGTTTACCATGGGGCTACGCATCCACCCCTCATCCCCCTGCCGGGACCCAAGGCACTTCCGCTGAAAGTGCCAGGTCCCGCAAGGGGAGAAGGGGTGCAAGCGCAACCTATCCGACCGGCAAGCCCCTATACCCGGTAATAGCGATTGGCCCGCTTCTCGGCCTGGGCGGCCGCGTCCTCCGGCGACATCTGGCCTGTCACCGCGACCGCATACATGTCGACCAGCACATAATCGGCCATCACGCCGGCCGAGGCATAGCCGAGGGGGCCGGCATAGCCGTTGGGGCGCAGCGTCTCGGAGGCATGCGAATAGGGTTCATGGATCGGATCGGCCTTCCACACCGGATTGGCGGCAAAAGCCTTCAGGGCCTGGCAGCAATAGGCGCTGGATCCGCCGATCCAGGCATTCATCTGCGCGTCCTCATACATGAATTTCAGATAGGCCTTGGCCGCCTCGGGATATTTGGAATGCTTGAACAGTAGCGCCGAGGTGGTCTGGTGCAGTTCGACCTTCTGTCCCACGGGGCCGACCGGGAAGTTGACCGTGCGGATATCCGCGGCCAGGTCCTTGAGCTTGGCATCCTTCTTGGCCGCGTAATAGAGCGAGACGCCATTGGCGGTCAGTGACACCTGTCCGGCCAGGAAGGCACGGTTGTTGTTGATGTCGAGCCAGCTCTCGGTGCCGGGGATGAAGGTCTCGTAGAGCGATTTGGCATATTTGATCGAGGCGATGGTCTCGGGCGAGTTGATGGTGACCTTGCCGCTTTCGTCGACCATCTTGCCGCCATGGCTCCACAAGAGCCAATGGGCATAATTGTTGCCGTCGCCCACGGCCTTGCCATGCGGGAAGCCGGCCGGGGTGCCCTTGGCCTTGAGCGCCTTGCACAATTCGAGGAAGCCAGCGGTATCCTTGGGGAATTCGCTGAAGCCGGCTGCCTTCATATGGCTGTCGCGATAGCAGATGGCGTTGCCGATCGCCGCCAACGGCAGGGCGATGAACTTGCCCTCGCGCGTAGCATAGCCCTTCAGGCCGTCATACCAGCCGCCATATTTGCCCCCGAGATAGGTGCCGAGTTCGGTGAGGTCGACCAGCTTGTCGGGATATTGATGGGCGTCGTCGAACCAGCACAGCACGATGTCCGGGCCCGAGCCGACATTGGCGGCCACCGCCGCCTTCGGACGAATGTCCTCCCAGCTCTCCTTGTCGACGCGGACCTGCACGCCGGTCGCCTCGGTGAACTTCTTGGTATTGGCGAGCCAGGCATCTTCGTCGCCCTGCACGAAGGGGGTCCAGCGCAGCACGCGCAGGCTTGCGCCTTCCTCGGGCTTGTAGCTGGGTTCGGCTGCCTGGGCGAAGGCTGGCGCAACGCCAAGGCGGCCAAGCCCGGCAGCCGCGGCGAGGCCCGCGGAAGCAGTGAGCAGATCACGTCTGTTGATCGTCATCGAAGTCCTCCCTGGCAATGGCAATTATTTATGGCCCGAACGCCGATCGATATGCCGGGCGTGCAGGCAAAGCAGTTTTCGTCAGCCGTCAGAAAAGACGAGCCCAGCCTTCGCAAGGACCGCGCTCGTTCCTGCCGCCGAATGCGGAAGCGATATCAAGATGCCGCCCTGGCCGGTCAGGCGGCAGGCTCCAAGCGGCGGCCATTTTCGGCATCGAACAGATGGGTCGAGCCGACATCGATGGAGACATTGATGGTCTCGCCAGGCTGGGCCCCCACGCGCTCGTGGAAGACGCAGGCCACGTCCACGCCCGCGAGCTTGGCCATCATATGGGTCTCGGATCCCGTCGGCTCGGTGACCACGACGGTCAGCGGAATGCCGCTGGCACTCAATCGCAGGCTCTCGGGCCTGAGGCCGTAGATGAGCGGCTTGTCGGTCGTCTCGCGCGGCACGCGCGTCGGCAGAACGCTGCCATCCGCGGCGATGAAGCGGCTGGCATCCTGGGGATCGAGCCGGCCCTTGATGAAATTCATTGACGGCGAGCCGATGAAGCCGGCCACGAACAGATTGGCCGGCTGGTCATAGAGCTCGAGCGGGGCGCCGATCTGCTCGACGATGCCGTCATGCATCACCACGATCTTGTCGGCCATGGTCATGGCCTCGATCTGGTCGTGGGTGACGTAAACCGTCGTCGTCTTCAGGCGCTGGTGCAGTTCCTTGATCTCGGCGCGCATGGCCACGCGCAGCTTGGCGTCGAGATTGGAGAGCGGTTCGTCGAACAGGAAGACCTGAGGGTCACGCACGATAGCGCGGCCCATGGCGACGCGCTGGCGCTGACCGCCGGACAATTGGCGCGGATAGCGGTCGAGCAGCTTGGACAGGCCGAGAATTTCGGCGGCCGGCTTCACGCGCTTTTCGATCTCGGCCTTGTTGGCGCCCTTCAGCTTGAGCGAGAAGCCCATATTGTCGGCCACGCTCATATGCGGATAGAGCGCGTAGTTCTGGAACACCATGGCGATGTCGCGCTCTTTGGGCGGCAGGTTGTTGACCACATCCTTGCCGATGCGGATCTCGCCGTCCGAGATGTTCTCCAGGCCCGCCAGCATGCGCAGGAGCGTGGATTTCCCGCAGCCCGACGGGCCGACCAGGATCACGAACTCGCCATCGGCAATCTCGATGTCCACGCCCTTGATGACGGGGTGGGTCCCGAATGATTTCCTGACATTGACGAAGTCGACTGACGCCACGACGCTTCCCCCCAAGCAAAAGGATGATGTTGCCCGATCGCCGCCACGAGGGGCGGCATTTCTGCCTTCTCGGCCTCTTTCGGACCGTATCGAACCACCTGCGGAAGCCGGCCCGCCATCGGAAGGGGCCGGTCCATGCAAGCGGCGGCATCCTGACGGTGGGACAAGACCCCTGTCAAGGCAAAGAGCCCCTCATCCCGCACAAATCTTCAGACCAATGTTTTCCAGCGGAAGTGCAGCGCTATCATCATACCGCCACGCCTTTGTTTGCCTCGCACAATTGCAGGATCGCCTTTAATTCTCGATGCTGGATTTTCGCGCTTCAGCCATTATGTAGCAGCTTTACCCTTCCCCCGAGTGCCTATGTCCAATTTCTCTCCCCGCGAAATCGTCTCAGAACTTGACCGTCACATCGTCGGCCAGCACGACGCCAAGCGCGCCGTCGCCATTGCCCTGCGCAATCGCTGGCGCCGCCTGCAGCTCGACGAGACGCTGCGCGAAGAGGTGATGCCCAAGAACATCCTGATGATCGGGCCCACCGGCGTCGGCAAGACCGAGATTTCGCGCCGCCTCGCCAAGCTCGCCAATGCTCCCTTCCTGAAGGTGGAAGCCACCAAATTCACCGAGGTCGGCTATGTCGGGCGCGACGTCGAACAGATCGTGCGCGATCTCATCGATATCGGCATAGCCTTGGTGAAGGCCGAAAAGCGCAAGGAAGTTCAGGCGAAAGCTCATCTCGCCGCCGAGCAGCGCGTGCTCAACGCCCTGGTTGGCGCGACGGCGAGCCCGGCGACCCGCGACAGCTTCCAGAAGAAGCTGCGTGCCGGCGAGCTCGACGACAAGGAAATCGAGATCGAGATGAAGGATACGTCCTCGCCGTCCTTCGAGCTGCCCGGCTTGCCCCAGGGCCAGATGGGCGTGGTCTCGATCGGCGACATCTTCGGCAAGGCCTTTTCGGGACGCACCAAGACCAAGCGCACCACGGTCCGCGAAAGCTATGACCAGCTGATCCAGGAAGAGGCCGACAATCTGCTCGACCAGGACCAGATCGTGCAGGAGGCCATCCGCCAGGTCGAGAACAACGGCATCGTCTTTCTCGACGAGATCGACAAGATCTGCGCCCGCGAGAATCGCGGCGGCGCCGATGTCAGCCGCGAAGGCGTACAGCGCGACCTCTTGCCGCTGATCGAGGGCACCACCGTGTCGACCAAACACGGCGCGGTGCGCACCGACCACATCCTCTTCATCGCTTCCGGCGCCTTCCATGTCGCCAAGCCATCCGATCTGCTGCCCGAATTGCAGGGCCGCCTGCCGATCCGCGTCGAGCTGCAGGCTCTGACCCAGGACGACTTCCGCCGCATCCTCACCGACACGGAAGCCAGCCTGATCAAGCAATATGTGGCGCTGATGGGCACCGAGAACCTCACCCTGGATTTCACGCCGGAAGCAA
The DNA here is from genome assembly GCF_052114505.1 of Labrys sp. KB_33_2. NCBI lineage: Bacteria > Pseudomonadati > Pseudomonadota > Alphaproteobacteria > Hyphomicrobiales > Xanthobacteraceae > Labrys > Labrys sp. KB_33_2. The sequence continues at coordinate 29,864 of NZ_JBFREW010000014.1, forward strand.
TCGACGCCATCGCCGCCATAGCGGTGCATGTGAACGCCACCGTCGAGAATATAGGTGCGCGCCGGCTGCAGACGGTGATGGAGCGCATCCTCGACGAGATCTCCTTCACCGCCCCCGACAAGGGTGGCGAGAGCGTCACCATCGACGCCGACTATGTGCAGAAGACGGTGGGCGACCTCGCCAAGAACACCGATCTCAGCCAGTTCATTCTGTGAGCGGCTAGCACCGTCCGAGCAAGAAGGGGCGCGATCAGCCTTCCCTCACGTCGTGGAGAAGGTTGATCGCGCCCTGTTTCGCGAGGTCCAATTACGAGGATCGTAGGGTTTAGAATTTAATATATAATTTTTATAGACTATATTGATTGAGCTTACTAGCATCGCTCCGACCTGTTCCAGCAAGAGATCGATCGATGCCTCCTTCCCTCACCCGCCGCTCCGTTCTGTCGCTCGCCGCTGCGTCCCTGCTGACCGCTCCCGCAGCCGCATGGGCCACGCCCACCCGCATCCGCGTCGGCGCCACGCCCGGGCCCATGGCCGAAACCCTGGAAGCGGCCAGGCCGGTCGCCGCCAGGCGCGGCCTGGAGATCGAGGTGATCGAGTTCTCCGACTACGTCGTTCCCAATGCTGCGCTGGATGCGGGCGAGATCCAGGCCAACGCCTTCCAGAACCAGCCCTATCTCGACAACCAGATCGCGGATCGCGGTTACAAGATCGTCGGCATCGCACCGATCATCAATTCGCGGCTCGGCGTCTATTCACGCCGGCACAAGGCCTGGAGCGAGGTGCCCGATGGTGCCACCATCGCCATCCAGAACGACCCGACCAATGGCGGCCGCACGCTCCTGCTGCTGCGCGACAAGGGCGTGATCACGCTCAAGGACGGTGTCGGCTACAAGCCGATCGTGGCAGACATCACCGCCAATCCCAAGCAGTTGCGCTTTCTGGAGGTCGACGCCGCCCAGACGCCGCGTTCGCTCGATGACGTCGATGCCGCGGCGGTCAATGCCAATTACGCCGTCACCGCCGGCCTCGATCCCACCAAGCAGGCTCTGCTGCTGGAGGAACTCAAGCCGCAATACACCAATTTGATCGCGGTGCGCACGGCGGACAAGGACCAGCCCTGGGTGCCGATCCTGGCCGAGGCCTACCGCTCGCCCGAGGTCAGGGCCTTTGTCCTGGACAAATACAAGGGCGCCTATGTGCCGACCTGGTGAAGTGTCGACATCCGCCGACGGGATCCCGCTCCCCTGAACGATCCTCTACTCCACCAGGACTTCGAAGCTTATGGCTTCTTATCCTGCAGGCCGTAGTTCTTGAAGCCCTCGATCACCTGCGCGATCTCGCTGTCGGGCAGGATGTTGGCGCCGCCGATCTGCAGCGCATGATAATATTGCTTGGCCAGCGTTTCCAGCTCATGGGCGAGCCACATCGCCTTGTCCAGGCTGGAGCCGACCGCGATCATGCCGTGATTGGCGAGCAGGCAGCCATTGCGGCCTTCCAGGGCCTCAAGGGCGAAGCGCGACAATTCCTCCGAACCGTAGCGGGCATAGGGCGCGCAGCGTATGTCGGGTCCGCCGAATGCCGCGATCATGTAATGGATGGCCGGGATGGGCTTGTGGGCGATGGCGAGGATGGTGGACCAGGTGGCATGCGTATGCACCACGGCACCGGCATCCGGGCGGCCCTTGAGGATGTCGAAATGGAAACGCCATTCCACCGAAGGCTTGAGCGGGCCTTGCCAGGCGCCATATTCGCCCTCGAAGGGCATGGCGGCGATCATCTCCGGTTCCATCTCGTGATAGGGGACGGCCGAAGGCGTGATCAGCATGCAGTCGCCGAGACGAGCAGAAATATTGCCGGAGGTGCCCTGATTGAGACCGTTGGCATTCATCCAACGGCATTTTTCAATGATGGCGCGGCGCAGGCCGAGTTCGTCTGGGCTCATGAGGGATCTTCCGGATTCGAGGCTATTCCATCGAATGCGGAAGAAGGTCCCGACATGGCAAGCTCTAATCGCGGGATGAGCGAAATTGAGCGCCTCAGAAGGCAATTCAGGGGATTTGCACGCGAAGCTGCGTCCCAAGCTTCTGGATCTACACCGGACAACTCGTCCGATGGGGGCATGCCCCGCGATGACAAAAGTCGAGACTCACCGAGCTTTTCGACCGGCCCCGCAGGGCCGCCCGACTCCTGGAGTAGGCGCGTTGAGACGGAAACGCTGCTTTACTCCAGCTCTTTGGTTCGATGTGTCTTTGCGATTCTTGGCGTGACCGCCAAATCGCAAAACGCTTTAGCGGCGACGCATATTGCCGCCACCGCGCTGCGGCGGGCGGGGGCCGGATGAAGCACGCTCGTCCTTGTGGCGGAAGATGATGCGGCCCTTGTCGAGGTCGTAGGGCGACATCTCGACGGTAACGCGATCGCCCTCGATGGTCTTGATGCGGTTCTTCTTCATCTTGCCGGCCGTGTAGGCGATCATCTCGTGGCCATTGTCGAGCTTCACGCGAAAACGGGCATCCGGCAACACTTCGGAGACCGAGCCTTCAAATTCCATCAGTTCTTCTTTTGCCATGTGCAGGTCCTGTCAAAGCGTTTTGTGATTTGGCGGAATCACCAAGAATCGCAAAGACGCATCCAAACGAAGCGTTAGAACAAAGAAGCGTCCACACCTAGAGCAAAGCGCGTTTTGGCAGAAACGCCGTTTGCTCTAACTCTTTGGTTCAACGCGTCTTTGCGATTTGAAGTGTCTCCATCAAATCGCAAGACGCCATGGACGCCCTTTGCTCCCAGAAAAGGATAGGCCGCGCCCTCAGGCGGCGCGACGCTGGTTGTTGCGGCCACCCGGACGGCGCGCGCCCCCCGAGCGGGGCTGGCCCGATTGAGGCTTTTCGGCTTGCCCATTGTTCCGGGGCTTGCCGTTGGGCTTGCCCTGGTGCGGGTGACGAGGGCCGCGTTCGCCATGCTTCTGATCGGCTTCCAGCCCCTGTACGGGAGCGGCCACCGTCAGCGGCTTCTTGGTCAGGCGTTCGATCGCCTTGAGTTCGTCGCGCTCATTGGGATCGCAGAAGGAATAGGCGATGCCGCTGCGACCGGCGCGGGCGGTGCGGCCGATGCGGTGCACATAGCTCTCGGCATCCACCGGCATCTCGAAATTGATGACATGGCTGATGTCGTCGACATCGATGCCGCGGGCGGCGATATCGGTCGCCACCAGGATGCGCGAGGCGCCGGAACGGAAATCCTCCAGGGCCTTCTGGCGAGCATTCTGCGACTTGTTGCCATGGATCGCCGCCGAGGGGATGCCGGCCTTGTCGAGATGGCCCGAGACGCGGTTGGCGCCATGCTTGGTGCGGGTGAAGACGATGACGCGGCTCATTGCCGGATCGTTGAGCAGGTGCAGGAGCAGCGAGCGCTTCACCGATGCCGGCACGTGGTAGACATGCTGGTCGATCTTGTCGACCGTCACCACTTCCGGCGTCACTTCGATATGCACGGGGTTGAGGAGGATCTCCTCGCCGAGCTTCTTGATCGTCTTCGGCATGGTGGCCGAGAACAACAGGGACTGGCGCTCCAGCGGCGTCTCGTCGACGATCTTGAGCACGTCACGCGAGAAGCCCATATCGAGCATGCGGTCGGCCTCGTCGAGGACGAGAACTTCGACCTTGTCGAGGCGAACCTTGCGCTGCTGCACGAGATCGAGCAGGCGACCGGGGGTGGCGACCAGAATGTCGACGCCATCGGAAAGCGCCTTGACCTGCGGCACCTGGCTGACGCCGCCGAACACCACGGCGCAACGGAAGCCCATATGCACGCCATAGGAGCGGAAGCTCTCGTCGATCTGCAGGGCCAGCTCGCGGGTCGGGGCCAGAATCAGGGCGCGGGTGCCCTTGGCGCCGGCACCGTGGCGGGACTTCGACAGGCGCTGCAGGATCGGCAGCGCGAAGGCAGCCGTCTTGCCAGTGCCGGTCTGCGCCAGGCCCATCATGTCGCGCCCCTCGAGGAGGGCGGGAATGGCCTTGTGCTGGATCGGGGTGGGGGTCACATAGTTGGCGGCGTCAAGCGCACGCAAAAGCGGCTCGGCCAGGCCGAGCGCTGCAAAAGTTACTTCGGAAGTCACATCAAATCCTTCATGCCACGCTCATCGAGCGGACAGCAGCGCGCCACCGTCCGGGTCCGCGATCGCAAGTCCGTCGTCAGCCGGAAAGGCATGATGAGGCGGTACGGCGATATCGCGACCCACGCGCGGATGGGAGCAGCGGAATGTTATTGGGGACGGCCGGGAGGTGAGGCGCTGCTTCTCAAAAAGCCAAAAACCAGCGCGCCGCGCGAACCCCCGAGCGGTCGTTACACACGGTTGCTGCGCTTTTCGCAGTGCAAAGTCAAGGGAAAAGCAAAGAAGCGCCTTTTCATCCAGGCATTCGAAGTGGACGGAATGCCCCTCCAGGGATAACGGGCATCCCGGTTTCCTCTCCCACGAATGCGCCGTATCCAGGGGCAGAAGGGGATAACGGCTTCCCGGGGCAACTGACGGGTCCGCCGCCCCTGGAGCAAAGTGCGTTTAGACGGAAACGCTGCTTTGCTCTCGCTCTTTGGTTCCAAACCAATCCAATGGATTGTCTGGAGCGTCTTTGCGATTCTTGGCGATTCTTGGCGATTACGCCAAATCACAAAACGCTCTAAGGCAGCCGTTTCCCACGCCACCGATCGCGCCTATAGATGGTGGGCTGCGTTTACCGCCCCACCGCGACTTCCACGATGCTGCCTCTCAAAGCCCTGGTTCCGGCCTTCCTGGCGCTCCATCCGCACGGTCCTGCCCAGCCGCTCGACTGGAAGGCCTGCCGACAGGGCGCGCCGGACCGCGTCATCATCGCCTGCACCTCGATTGTGGATCTGGGCGGCGTCGACGATGGGGCCAGGGCGATCGCCCTGATCGCGCGCGGCAGTGCCTATGCCGCCAAGAAGCAGCCGGCCCGGGCGCTGGAGGATCTGCACCGGGCCACGCTTCTCGATCCGCGCAACCCCGACGGATTCTACGCGCTGGCCGGGCTCTATGGCCGCCAGGGTGATATCGAGCAAGCCATTCTGGCCTATGACAGCGTAATCCGGCTCAATCCCAAGCACGTGCTCGCCCTGACGTCGCGGGGCTATGCCCGTGCCAGCCGCAGGGAATTCGCTCTCGCCATCGCCGACTATGATAGGGCGCTGAAATTCAACCCGCGCCATGCCGAGGCCCTGCGCCTGCGGGGTGCCGTCCGCGGCCTCAGGGGTGACGATATTGGGGCCATCGCCGATTTCGACCAGGCCATCGGCCTCAACCGCCGGGACTGGTCCGCCTTCTTCAACCGGGCCATCGCCAAGGACCACCGCCACGATTTCAACGGCGCCGTGGCCGACTATGACGAGGCCTTGCGCTTGAGGCCCAACAATATCGCCGCCTTGCTCGGGCGCGGCGCCGCTCATCATCACATGGGTGCGCTCGACAAGGCGATCGCCGATTACAGCCTGGCGGTCGGCCTGGCGCCGGACAATGCACAGGCCCTCTACAATCGCGGCACCGCCTACGCCAATGCCGACGACACCGCACGCGCCATCGCCGATCTCGACAAAGCGATCAGGCTTGATGGCAGCAACGCACTGGCCTTTCTCAATCGGGCAGGCGCCCATCGCAAGCGCGGCGATTTCGAGCGCGCGCTGGCCGACTACGATCGTGCCTTGCAGCTCAATCCAGGCCTGCCGCAGGCCATGGCGGGGCGCAAGCTCGCCCTCGAGCGTCTGCGCAACTGAAGCCCCCTGCCCTCTAGGCAGAGTTTCCCGGTAATTCCGCCTCATCGCAAGACGCTCTAACGCAACGCCATGGACATTCCCCAACGTTGCTGCTCATATGTGAGCAGGTTCTTTCGAGTGGACCTCATGACTCTTGCAGCGATTGAGGGGAGCTTCGTTGCAGTTTCGGCAGGTTCCGTAGAGGTGCAAAGGCGTTTCGTCCGCATGTCCGCATCCGAAACCACTCCGGCCGACGCCACTCCGGCACGGCCCGACGAGCAGGACTTCGACAGGGCAATTGCTGAATTCAGCAAGGCGATCGAACTCAAGCCCGATGCTGTCGACGCCGTTTACGGACGGGCTCTTGCCTATCAATACAAACAGGCCTTTCCCGCGGCGATCGCCGATTATGACAGGGTGATCGCGCTCGATCCCGGCCATGCCGATGCCCTCTTCAAGCGCAGCATCGTCCATCGACAGCTCGGAGCCTTCGAGAAGGCCACTGCCGATTTCGACCGGGCGGTGCAGCTTCTCTGGCGGCAGCGGCTGCTTCCCTCGACGAAAGAGCCCTGATCAGCCGCCTTCTTCCTCGTCACCGGTCAAGATTAACATTTTGTCATCCAACCTTCACGAACCCCGCCTAAGGGTCGCCAGACCATGGAAACACGGGGGTGTTTGGAGATGACGGACGTTACATCTGGCCAGAGGAGCGGCCATCCGCTCGATAGGCCGAACTCTCTTGGCAGCTTGCCCAACATCGCGATCGCCGTGATCCTGCTCGGGGGCCTCGGCTATGTCTGCTACGCACTGGCCGCCGATCTCACGGGCGCCGTGGCAGTGCCGTGGATTCTGCTCGGCCTCGCCCTGCTGATCGCCCTCGGCTTCGAATTCGTCAACGGCTTCCACGATACCGCCAATGCGGTGGCGACGGTGATCTACACCCATTCGCTGCCGGCCGAATTTGCGGTGATCTGGTCGGGCTTCTTCAACTTCCTCGGCGTGCTCACCGCGAGTGGCGCGGTCGCCTTCGGCATCATCTCGCTGCTGCCGGTGGAACTCATCATGCAGGTCGGTTCGAGCGCGGGCCTGGCCATGGTGTTCGCTCTGCTGATCGCCGCCATCGTCTGGAACCTGGGCACCTGGTATTTCGGCCTGCCGGCCTCGAGCTCCCACACCATGGTCGGCTCGATCATCGGTGTCGGCCTCGCCAACCAGTTCCTGGCCCCTGCCGGTTCCGCCACCAGCGGCGTCGACTGGTCCCAGGCCAAGAATATCGGCCTGTCCTTGCTGGTCTCGCCGGTGTTCGGCTTCGTGCTGGCCGGCGCCCTGCTGCTGGTGATGAAGCTCGTGGTGCGGAACAAGGCTCTCTATGTCGAGCCGAAAGGCAATCAGCCGCCCCCGCTGTGGATCCGCGGCCTTTTGATCCTGACCTGCACACTGGTCAGCTTCTTCCACGGCTCCAATGACGGCCAGAAGGGCATGGGCCTGATCATGCTGATCCTGATCGGCGTGGTACCCACCGCCTTCGCCCTCAACCGCACGCCCGACATCAACTATCTCGAGACCTACAAGGCTGCTTCGAGCGCGGCGGGTTCGGTCCTGGGCAACTACATCAAGCCGGGCGCGACGGTCGCTCCCGCCGATGCCAAGGCCAAGGTCTCCGAGGCGGTGCGCACGCGCAGTTGGAACGACGAGACGACGCCAGCCCTGAAGACCTTCATCGAGCAGACCACCTCCCAGCTCTCGCCTTACGGCTCGGCCTCGGCAGTGCCCGCAGGACTGGTCTCCAATACCCGCAACGACATGTATCTGATCGGCGAGGCCCTGAAGCTGATCGATTCCAAGAAGCTGCTGCCGGTGTCGGACGCCGATCTGAAGACGATCAAGACCTATCACACCGCCACCGACAACACGACCAAGTTCATCCCGACCTGGGTGAAAGTCGCCATAGCCCTGGCCCTTGGCCTCGGCACCATGGTGGGCTGGAAGCGCATCGTGGTGACGGTCGGCGAGAAGATCGGCAAGACCCACCTGACCTATGGCCAGGGTGCCTCGGCCGAGATCGTTGCCGCGGCGACGATCGGTGCTGCCGACTATCTCGGCCTGCCGGTGTCGACCACCCATGTGCTGTCGTCGGGTGTCGCCGGCACCATGGCGGCCAATGGCACCGGGCTGCAGATGTCGACGGTGCGTAACCTGCTGATGGCCTGGATACTCACTTTGCCCGCCTCGATGGCGCTGTCCTTCCTTCTCTTCGTGGTGCTGCGCCAGGTCCTCTGAGGCGGCACATCTTGTTCGCCGGAATGGCCGCCTTCGGGCGGCCATTTCTTTTCCGGCTTATGCCATCGCCCTGCGGAAAGTGCAGACGATGTCGGCGCGGGTCTGGCGCCGCCGCCCCACGGCGAAGCCCAGGCGGACGGCCTCGGCGCTCCATGGCTCCCCGGCGGCGGAACAGGAACTGTGCACCTCGGAGACGGGAAGCGCCGCCAGCAATGGAGCGATATTGGCCGGCGTCAAGCCCGAACCCGGCATGATGCCGATCCGCCCCCGGGCGGCCCGATGCAGGCGCAGCAACGCCTCCAGCCCCTCGGGCGCGGTGACGGCTCCTCCCGATGTGAGGATGCGTTCAAAGCCGAGAGCAACGGCCGTCTCCAGAGCCGCCAGCGGCTCGGGAACGAGATCGAAAGCGCGATGCAGCGTGGTGCCGAGCCCCTGCGCCTGCACCCGCAGGCGCGACAGCAGGGCCTCGTCGAGCTGGCCGCCGGGCTGGGAGGCACCCAGCACCACGCCGGCGAGCCCTGCTCCTCCCGCTGCCTCGATATCATCAAGCATGATCTCGCTTTCCCGCGCGGAGAACACGAAATCGCCGGCCCGCGGCCTGATCATGGCATAGACCGGGATCGGCGCCTGCGCCGCCAGCCGCATCAGCCCTGATGATGGCGTCAGGCCACCGAGTTCGAGCGCCGAGCACAGTTCGATGCGATCGGCGCCACCCTCGATCGCGGCTTCGAGGCTGTGGGCGTCGGCAACGCAGATTTCAAGCAAGGCGGTCATAGGCGTTCTCCCTGGCGGGTGAGCAGGGCCGCGCCGATCAGCCCGGGTTCCGGCGCGAGGATGCTGGGCACCACCAGCGGCTCCGGGGAGTGCCGCAGGATGCGGCCGCGCACCGCCTCGTCCAGCCTTGCGATCAATTCCGGCACGCTGGCAAGGCCGCCCCCGACCGGCACTATGTCGGCGCCGACGATATTGACGGCCAAGGCCAGGGGAGAGGCGACGAGATCGACCTGGCAAGCCACGCTGCGCGCCGCCGCGGCCTCGCCGGCCCGCCAGGCCGCGATGATCTCGGTACTGTCGCGCTCAACGCCGGTAAGGTGGCGATGCAGCCTTTCGAGGCCGCGGGCTCCTCCAACCGTATCGACGCAGCCTTTCTGGCCACAGCCGCAGGCGAAGCGGGGGAGCGCGACCGGCGGATTACCCGATTGCGTCGCCGCCACCGGTCCATGCCCCCATTCGCCGGCAAAACCGCCCGCGCCGGTTAGGATCCGCCCGTCGATGACCAGGCCGCCACCGATGCCCGTGCCGAGGATGATGCCGAAAACGATGCGATGCCCGCGCCCAACGCCTTTCACAGCCTCGGCAAGGGCGAAGCAGTCGGCGTCATTGGCAACATGCACCGGCACGCCCAGGCGTTCGGCAAGGTCGGGGCCCAGCCGCCGCCCGTCGAGGCAGGGAATGTTGGCGCAGGTGATAATCTCGCTGCGCGGATCGACGACGCCGGTGATGGACAAGGCGACGCCGCCGCCAGCCCCGCCCCCTGCTTGCCTTCTGAGATCCGCGAGCACCTGCACGAAGGCCTCGAAATCGCCGAGCGGCGTTGCAACGCGGGCAAAGGGCCTGATCTCGCCTTGAGGCGTGGCGACAGCCGCCTTGATGGCGGAGCCGCCGATATCGAAGCAGATCGTCATTGACAGAAGAGACCTTCCAAGCCGCTGTTTCCTGTATTAGAGCAAAGTACGATTTCCCTGAATCGTGCTTTGCTCTAACTCGTTGTTTTGACGTATTTTCCAGGCGAAAATCTATCGACCTTTCTGAAAAATGCTTTAGGGCGTGTCGTCAGTCATGGTTTCGAATTTCCGGCAAGGAGCGTGCAAGGCCTCATGAGGCGCAAGGCAGCACCGACCATCAGCGACGTTGCCGCACTCGCCGGCGTCTCCAGGGCCGTGGCCTCGCGCGCGCTCTCCGCCTCCAAGCGACCGGTGTCCGGCGCCAAGCGCGATCGCGTCCTGGCCGCGGCCGCCGAACTCGGCTACCGCGTCAACCTCCTGGCGCAGAGCCTGACGACCAAGACCGTCAATCTCGTCGCCGTCCTGGTCAACCATATTCACGACCTTTCCGACCTCGATCTGTTCGACCTGCTGCTCGCCGAGATCCAGGCGGGCGGGCGGCAGGTCATCCTGGTGCGCGTCGGCTCCACAGACAAGGTCGAGGAATTCCTGCGTCAGGGCGTGGCCTATCACGTCGATGCCGCCCTGGTATTCTCCGATTTCGCCGATGCGGCGACGGTGCGGCGCATGTTCCGCTCCGACCTGGTGGTCATGCTGAACGGCCGACATGACCACCGCTCGCCCGCCATCATTCCCCACGAAGCCGTCGGCATCGGCCAGGCGGCCGCGGATGCCGCTGCCAAGGGCGTGAGGCGCGCCAGCCTGGTCACGGGCCGGGCAAGCTCCCTGGTGGAACAGGCGCGCATCGGCCTTTACGCCCAAGCTTTCGCGGCTCATGGCATCGAGTTGCTGCGAACCTTGCAGGGCGACTATTCCTATCGTTCCGGTCATGCTCTCGCGCCGGGCCTGTTCGAGGGCGACCACCCCGACGCGGTATTCTGCACCTCAGATGCCATGGCGATGGGCATTCTCGACGTGTTCAGGGCCGATTTCCCCGGCAACCGGCCGGCACGCTTCCGCCTCTACGGCTTCGACAATCTCTCGCTGCTCGATTTCGAGGCCTATCCGATTTCCTCGATCGGCTATGACAAGGCCGCCTATGTCGCCCGCATGGTGCGCCTGCTCAACGAGCCGCCGGTGGTCGAAAGCACATTCGAGCCGGAGTTGGTGCCGACCCGCTATGTGCCGCGCCTGACGGGGTGAGACGAGGCGTTATTGCCTCCTCCCCTTTGCGAGAGAAGGTTTTGCGCCGTCTCCTCACCACAGCGGCGTGAGCTTGGGCGGATTGGCCTTCTCGCCCCACCATTTCTTGTAATTGGCCTCGTAAGCGCCGGACTGGATATAGTCGGACACGAACATGTCGAGCCAGCGCACGAATTCGGGATCCCCCTTGGCGACCGCGATGCCGATGGGATCGTTGGAATAGAGCCCCGGCAGGGTGGCGAGCGAGGGGTTCTTGGTGGCGAGATAGTCGAGCAAGGACGAATCCTCGATCGCCGCGTCCACGCGCTTTTGCTGGAGCTGCAGCACGCCATCGGGCGCGAACTGGTCGACATAGACGAGATTGGCCGTCGGCACCGCCTTCTTGAGGAAGCTCTCACCGGTGGTGCCGCGTCCCACCACCACCGACTTGCCGCCGAGATCCTCCAGCTTGGCGATGCCGGCATCGGCCTGCACCAGTATGCGCAGGCCCGCCCGGTTATAGGGAATGGAGAAATCCACCGTCTTGGCCCGCTCCAGCGTGGCCGAAGTATTTGCGACCACGATGTCGAGCTGCCCGGAAACCAGCATCGAGATGCGGGCATCGCCGGAGACATCGGTGAACTCCACGGGCACGCCGAGCTTTTCGGCCAGGAGGGTGGCGACGTCGACATCATAGCCGACGGGATTGTTCTGGGCGTCTCGGAAGCCGATCGGCTCTCCCCCCAGCGAGACGCCGATGCGCACGCTGCCGCGCGCGCGGATGTCGTCGAGCTTGCCGGCAAATGCCGGCAGGGCGGCGCAGGCGGCGATCGCCAATCCCAATAATGCGGGCAGGATTTTCTTCATGTTTGTACACTCCCCTCAGTCAGATTGTTCTTGCCGGCCGGAGCTCGGGCTCCGCCATGCCGTCTTCCCACAGCCAGTAGCGGATCTCGCCCTCGCAGCGGAAATTGACGACCTCGTGACGGCCTTCGGCATCGGCCGCATGGATGACGACACCGCCGAGAAACCCCTCGCTGAGTTCGGCGAGTTCCCCCACGGCAAGGTCGACGGCTTGGCGCAACGACCGGCCGAGCTTGAGCGCGAGCACGATGGTGCGCGCGGTGGCGCAGCGCATGGTCATCTCGCCGGTATGGGTGCAGACGGCTGCACCATAGCGGCTGTCGGCATAGAAGCCGGCGCCGGGAATGGGGCTGTCGCCGAGGCGGCCAGGATATTTCCAGGCCCAGCCCGAAGTCGAGGTCGCGGTGTGGATGCCGCGCCGCGCATCGGCACTGAGGAACACGGTGGTATCCCTCACCCGCTCCGGATCGGTGATCGTGCGCGATAGAGGCGCGAGCGGTATATCGGGAAATCGGGCCAATTGCTCGGCACCGAGTTCGTTTTCCAGGCGCTCGCGCCAGACACGCCTGGAATCTTCGATCAGCACCTCATCGACGGAGAAACCGATTTCACTGGCGAAGCGGCGAGCGCCGTCGCCCGTCAGCATGACATGGGGCAGGCGCTTCATCACAGCCTGGGCCAAGGCGGCGACCGGGATGGTGTTCGGGACGGCGCCGACCGAGCCGATCTCCTTGGTGGTGCCGTTCATCACGGCAGCATCGCATTCCATCACGCCGAGCATGTTGGGCCAGCCGCCATAGCCGACGCTGCGCACACGTGGCTCGGCCTCGACCCGACCTATGCCGGCAACCATGGCGTCGAGGCTGTCGGCGCCCGCCCGCAGCATCTCGACCGTCAACGGGAATCCGGGCCAGGCTTCGGCATTGGCAAGGAGCAACATCAGTCTTTCCGCATTTTCGAAAGGAATTGCGCGATGCGCGGATGGTCACGCCCCACTTCCGGGGCAAAGAAGGCCTGCGTCGGCAGGTCGACCAGCAGCCTGCCATGTTCCAGGAAGACGATGCGGTCCGAAATGCGCCGGGCGAATTCCACCTCATGGGTGACGAACAGCATGGTGGTGCCGGAGCGGGCAAGCTTGGCCAGGATCGCCAGCACTTCGGCCGTCATCTCCGGATCGAGGGCGCTCGTCACTTCGTCGAGCAGAAGATAGCGCGGGTTCATGGCAAGCGCCCGGCAGATGCCGACACGCTGGCGCTGGCCGCCCGAGAGCTGGGCCGGATAGGAAGCCGCCTTGTCGCGCATACCGACCTGCTCCAGGAGGACGATGGCCCGGTGTTCGGCCTCCGCCCGCGACTGGCGCAACACCTCCAGCGGCGCCAGGGTGATGTTCTGCAGCACGGTCAGATGCGGATAGAGATTGAACAGCTGGAACACGGTGGCCGAGCGCTTGCGCGCCTCGGTGAGATCCCGTGGCGCGGCGACATCGAAATCGTCGATGGTAATCCGGCCTGCATCGAGCTTCTCCAACCCGTTGATGCAGCGGATCAGGGTTGATTTGCCCGAACCGGAGGAGCCAAGCACCGAGACGACCTGCCCGGGTTCGATGGCGAGGTCCACGCCGTCGAGCACGCGATGGGAGCCGAAATCCTTGCAGACCTTCTCGACCTTCAGCACGTTAGATCCCCCTCCAGGCGCTATGGGCCCTCAGCCTTGCCTCATAGCGCGTACCCAGCCAAGCCAAGGTCTTGGCCGCCGCGTAATAGAACACGCCGACCACGGTCCAGACCACGAAGGGCTTGAGGGTGCGCAGATTGAGGATGTTGCCGACCTTGGTCAGGTCCATCACGCCGATCACCGAGATCAGCGAGGTGACCTGGAGCTGGTTGACCAGGAGCCCGGTCAGCGGCCCGATGGCGAAGGCGATGGCCTGTGGCGCGACGACATGCTTGAGCACCTGCCACCGGGTGAGGCCGAATACCCTGGCAGCCTCGAGCTGATCGCGCCCCACAGCATCGATGGCGGCGGTGGCGATCACATAGACGAAGGCGGCGGTGTTGCCGGTCAGGGTGATCGATGCCGCCGTGACGGGCGTGACATTGATCTTCAGGAAGGCCGGCAGGCCGAAGAAGACCAGGAAGAGCTGCACCAGCACAGGCGAGTTCTTCAGCAGTTCGGTTACGGCCGTCAGCACCGGATTCAGCCCCGGAATACGGTAGAAGCGCAATCCCGCCAGCAAGGCGCCGAGCGCCAGCCCGGCCAGCGTGGTGCCGACGAACAGGCCAAGGGAGACGCCGAGCCCCTGCGCCAGCAAGACGAGGTCATAGGGTGTGAACTCGGTATACCGCATCAGCGCACCGCCTCCATCATGTCCCGGTTGAGGCGGCGATGGATGAGGCCGATGGCGAGCGAGATGAGATAGGTCATCGCGGCGTAGATGACGAGCAGCGCGGCATAGACCTCGAAGGGGCGGAAGGTGTTGGAGGCCACGATCTTGGCCGTGCCGGTCAGTTCGTTCAGCGTGATAACCGAGAGGATGGAGGAAGTCAGGACCAGGTTGATGAACACCGAGCCGAGCGGCCGGATCGAAGTGCGCAGGGCGATCGGCATGATGACGCGGGTGAAGATGGTGCGCCTCGACAGGCCGCTGACTTCGGCCGCCTCGAGAATGCCGGTATCGATGGCGAGAATCCCGGAGCGGATGACGTCGGACGCAAAGGCGCCGCCGGCAATGGAGAGCGCGATAACGCCGGTGGCGAAGGCGTTCAGATAGATGCCGATTTCCGGCAGCCCGTAATAGAAGAAGAAGAGCTGCACGATGAAGGGGACGTTGCGGAAGAGGTCGACATAGACGAAGGCGAGCCGCCGCAACGTGGGCGAGGCCGAGGTGCGCGCGATTGCCACCAGCGCCCCGCAGACGAGGCTGCCGGCGAGAGCCAGAACACAGGCCTCCAGCGTCAGCAGCGCGCCATGGGCGAGGAAGCCGACATAGGGCGTGAGGATGGCAAGATCGAAGCGCATGCTCGCTTCTTCAATAAGTGAAACCGGTTTCACTTTGAGTTACGAGCCCGCCAGTGTCAAGCTGCCGGGACGAGAGCGTCTCCCTGGAGCGCGGCGTTTCCAAGAGCGGACACCGCCCCATGACTTCATGGGGCGGTGAGGTCCGCGCTCCAAAAGAGACTTTAGCGGGCGGCTTCCCAGCCCTTGTAGTTCGCAAGGTTTTCACTGGTGATCAGCGCGGGGTCGAGCAGGATCACGTTCGGATCCGGCTTCTTGCCATCGACGATCCCCGCTCCCAGTTCCAGCGCCTTGCCGGCCATGGCGTAAGGATCCTGCGACGCCGAAGCCTTGATCATCGAAGTGCCGCTCTTGAGCTGGACCTCGATATCCGGCGCACCATCGACACTGGTGATGAAGAATTCACTGCGGTTGAGCTGCTTGGCGGCGAGCTCGACGCCAATGGCCGTCGGGTCGTTGATCGCGAAGACGGCATCGACCTTCTGGAAGCGGGTTAGCAGGCTCTGGGCGATGGCGAGGCCGCCGTCGCGCGAACCCTTGGCATCCTGATCGTCGGAGAGGATCTTGATGTCGGGGCTCTTGGCGAACACCTCCTTGCAGCCCTTGACCCGGTCGATCACCGAGGAGACCTGCGGCCCGTTGACGATGAGGACGCTGCCTTTGCCCTTGAGTTGGTCGACGATGTACTGGCAAGCTTCGGCGCCGGCCTTGACGTTGTCGGTCATCACGGTGACATCGACCCCGGTCGCACCGACATCGAAGGCCGCCACCACGATTCCGGCCGCCTGTGCCTTCTTCACGGCCGGCAGGATGGCCTGCGGATCGACAGCGTTGAGCATGATGACGTTCACGCCGGAAGCGATGAAATTGTCGATCTGGGTGAACTGCTTGTTGAGGTCGTATTCGGCGGAGACCGAGGTCACCTCGACGGCGGGATTGATGGATTTGGCCTTGTCGGTGATGCCCTTGATCGTGGCGACGAAAAAGGGATTGCCGAGCGAGCCGACCGAGACGCCGACCTTCTTCAGGCTCTGGGCCGATGCGGGACCGGCGAGCCCCACCGCCAGGGCCATGGCGACCCCCGTCAGCGCGGCGCCTGCGATGCGACGTGAAAACTTCATATGGCTCTCCTCTGGAAACCCGTCCTCCCCCTGCGGCCTTTAACCCGTCAGGGAGGCAAAAAGTCCGGGAGGGCCGATCCAAAGTCAAGCGAGCAAAGGGGTAGACTGCGAAATAATCTGACAAATTCAGGCTCACGCGGCCGGCCTTCGCTGCGAAGCGAACACCACTACGCCTCGCCGGGTAGCATGGTATGTCAGAAACCCCACAGGCACGGCGTTGTCGCCAGCGAGGCCGCTATAGCACCGATATCAGGCCGTGGCGGAGCTTGCCGTCCGGCTGCATGCCTGGCTCCGCCGGATCACTTCACCTGATATTCCACCCGCCGATCAAAGGAGTAGAGGTCGTCACGGCTGTATTTGGAGCGATCGTCGGCGGCGAAGGGCTCGCGGTCGCCGCGACCGACGACGCGAATGAAGATCGACAGGCCGCGGCGGCGCAGCGCCTCGGCCACCGCCAGGGCGCGGGCACTGGACAGCCTCATATTATGCTCGCCGCTGCCACGCTCGTCGGTATGCCCGATCAGGGTGACCTCGCCAATGCTCTGGGTCTTGAGAAAGTTGTAGAGATCGTCCACCGCCTTATCGCCGTCGGCCGTCAGCACCGCCTCATTGGTGTCGAAGCGGATCGGCACCGGCACGGACACTGCCGTGAAATTGCGAAAGGTCGGCACGATCACGCCTTCGGCCTGGCCGCGCACGCCGCGTGAGGAGATATAGCTCGGCGCCAGCGACTTGGCCTGATAGGCGCGCTTGGCCAGATATTCCTCGATCTCGCGCGGTGGCGCCTTGGGCACGTCCTTGACGTTGCGGATGTCGTTGATGGCCGCCTCATAGGCCTCGACGGCCGCCGGATAGTCCTTTCCATCATATTTCACGTCGCCCAGTGCCATCGCCACCTGCCAGGGCCGGGCGATCGCCGCCGCGCTGGCGACGGCCTGCGGGCTGTAGCTCCCGCCAGACTGCTCGCCGGCGAGCAGCACGGCCAGAGCCATCGAGCGGCGCGCCTTGGCGACATAGGCGCTGTCGCAGGAAGTATCCTTGGTGATGGCCTCCGCCAGGGCCGGCAGGGCATCCGCCTTGCCGGCACCGATCGCCGCCTTCACCTGCGCATCCAGGCTGGCGCAATCGGCCAGGGCCGCGCTGACTGCCGCCAGGCCGACGGCCGTGGCGACACCCAGCTTCAGGATGAAGGAAACGCCCATCCTCACCTCCCCTATCGCACCGGGATCACGATGGCGGTGGATGCGACCGACTGCTTGGCCGCGTCGGGAGCACCGGCCGCCACCTTGTTGCCCGTCGCCTGCGCAATCTTGGCGAACTGGGCCTGCTTGCGGCTGTCATTGTCAAGGCCGGAGGCTTCCTGGCGGTCCTCATTGGCTTCGACGACAATCTGGCGGGTCAGTCCCTGCTCGAAATTGGGGATCGAGGCAAAGCTATTGGCCACCGGATCGACCTGCATCCCGGCGATGCTGCGCGTCGCGCCGCCCACACGGCAGACCGCTACGACCTTCTCCTGGCCGGGATCGCGCAATTTGAAGGCGAATTTCGAGCCGGAACCGCCGAGCACCACGCGCTCGCCCGCCCGAACCGCGTTCTCGATCTGGAACTTGTTGGGGAAGATGATGGTGCCGGTGCCGGCCTTGTCAACGTTCACCACGAAAAGGTTGCAATCGCGGGTGGAGACCACCTGCATCACCATGCGGTCGCCGACATTGTAGCTGCTCTTGTCCGCAGTGAGCTGCAGATCGAAGGAGCCGCCGGAGGCCGGCCTGTCGATCGGAGCTGCAACGGTCTGCGCCCCCTCGAGCTTGGAGGTGTCGAGCACGCGGTCCTCGGTCGCCCCTTCCACGAATTTCGAGAACAGCTGTTCGAACTGGTCGCGCGGCACGATGCCCTGCTCCAGGCGGCGCATCAGGGCGATGGCCTCGGGACCGGCGTCGATGAAGCGCTGCTTGAACTCTTCCGGCGGATAGCCGTATTCGGCGGCGGCGCGGCGCAACGAGAGATCGTCCTCATAGCGCTTGAACAGGGCGTTGGTCATTTCCACGCCGGCGAGCTTGAGCGTCGGGTCGAGCCCGGCCCGCTTCATCGCCGTATTGAAGCGCTGGAAATCGTCCTCGATGATTGCATCCATCTTGGCATTGTCGGGATAGAGCGAGGCGACGGTGTCGCGGATGTCCTTGGAGAAGGACCGATCGGCCGTTACCGCCTTGCGCACCTCGTCCTTGGCCTTGCGCATGCCCTGGTCATGGCAGCCCATGCAGGAAATGCCGTTGGTCACCGAAAGGTCGCGCCGCGACGGATCGCGGACGATCTGCGTCGGTCCCTTGTCGAGGCGAGTGCCGTCCGACTTGTTGAGATAGTAGCCCTGGAACCCGTTGGGCAGGGAAAAGATGCTCTCGCCGCCGTCATGATGGAAGCCGTTGGCGATACCGTCCTGCTCCGGACCAAGCGGATGCAGGAACAGGCTCTGCTTGCCTTTCGAACCTGCGAAGTCATAGGAGGTCCAGAAATAACCGGTGCTGATGGGATGGCGTTCGATCAGGCGGTTGTTCTGCGACACGCCCGACTTTTGGAATCCGGCGCGCTGGGCGATGAATTTGTTGATGTTGTCGGCCATCGGCACGCCGAGCTTGTCGGTCAGGCCCGGGAAATCGTTGGGCAGTTGCAGCAGCGTGTCATAGAGCGGGGGCTGGGAAGCCGTGAAGGCGAACCAGTCGCCGCGGACATAGGGCAGCTCGGTATTGGTCTGCTGCGCGATGAAGTCATAGGCGCGCACATCCGGCTTGGCGGCGTAGGGATAGTTGGCGAGCACCGTGTTCCAGTCGCTCTCCTGCCAGCCGAGGTCCTCAAGATTGACCCCCACGATGGTCTTGGCCTCGTCGACGGTGGCGAGCTTCACAACGTCGGAGCGGCGGCCGAGGCCGTTGATCAACTTGACCAGGCCCTGGCGATAGACGTTCATCGCCTCGTCGGTGGCGCAGGCATTGTAGAGATTGGTCAGCGTGAAATAGCGCATGCCGCGCACGCGGTGATCGTCCTGCTTCTGCAGGTCGGCCGAAATCGCGGCGACGACATCTTCGGACGTGACGAATTTGCGCCCGGTGCAGGCAGCAGCCTCCTGGTCGCCGGTTGCCTTGATCCAGGTGCGCAGCGCCTCGATATCCGCCGTCGTGACTTCCGGTTTCGTCGTGTCGAACTCGTAGTTCACGTCATACGGCATTTCCTTGTTGAGCACCTGCTGGAACAGCTTGGAACCCTCGGGATTGCCGGCCTGAACGAGATGCGGATCCGCGGCGATCTCTTCCATATGCAGGATGTTGCCGAAATTCTTGGCCGGCTTCTCGCGGTTGAGCATGCCGTTCTGATGGCAGCGCGAGCAGTGCTTGTCCAAGACGTCGAAGGCGGCCTTGGCCACCGGATCGCTCGGCACCTTGATATCGGCGGGAATACCGGCGGCGGTCGCCGGGGCTGGCGCGGGTGCGGGTGCGGGCGCTGCCGGAGCTGGGGCTGCCGCAGGTGTGGGAGCCGGTGCCGGCGCCGGCTCGGCAGCCGGAGCGGCGGCGGGCGCAGGGGCGGCTGGTGGCGGCGGCGCGGACGGAGCGGCGGCGGGTTCGGGTTTCGGCTGGGGGGCGGGTGGAGCCGGCGGTGCAGCGGGAGCAGCGGGTGCGGCCTGGCTGGCCGGTTCGACAGGTGCCGCCGGCGCGGGGGCGGCAACCGCCGGGTTGGCGAGCTTGCTGTCCCCCGCCGGCGCCTCGGCCGGCGCAGGGGCAGCCGTACTCTGATTGCTGGTCTGGGCGAAAACCTGCGAGGTCGAGGCCGCCAGCCCCGCCGTCAGCAGGGCGCCCGCGACCATCAGGCCGGCGATGCGCAGGGGATTGCGGTAAAACATGACGGTCTCCTCACGGGACGATTTCATAACGCATGGTTGCAACGGAACGTCCTATCGCCTTGGCATTGGCCTTGACACTGTCCGCATTGGCTGTTTTGGCGAGGCTGTCGGCCAGTTCGGGCAGGACCGACCCGTTGACCTCATCCTGCGGGATCACGTCGATCTTGCGCGTGACGAAGCCTTTCGACAGCTTCAAAGGATCAACCGCAACCAGCGCCAGGACTGTACCTTTTGTCACAGAGGTCGCATCGAAGCGCATGCCGTAGCTGGCATCGGGCACCATGATCGGGCTGCCGGCGCGAATCCGGCCATCCTTGCCATGGGCCGCCGCGATGGCGTTGGGAAAGAGCTGTACCACTTCGCCCTCGTCCGAGACCGAGAGCAGGATCAAGAAGCCGTCCTGCGAAGAGGTCACCTTGAAGCGCATGTCCCTGGTGCCCAAACGCACGGGCGATGGCGGAATCTGCTCGACGCTGACGCTGTCGGACAGTTTGGCCCCCAGCAAATCGAGGATCTTGTCCGCCGTTGGCTTGCCCTGGTTGAGCGCCTCGCCGCTCCCGGCCGAGGTGGCTCCTCCAACAACCGCAGCGACCTTGAGCGCCGCGCCGTCCCCCGACAGCATGGGCGTCAGGCCCATCTCGCAACGGTCGCGGTGGCGTCCGCAATAGGCCGAGGACTGCGCCCTCACATAATCGAGCAGTTCCTGGTTCGAGACGGTGCCATTGCCATTGGCATCGGCCAGCCCCTTCTCGATGCCGTCGGCAAAAGCGGTGGTGAAGACGCCGCGATAAGCAGGCGCCGCCTCCTCGTCGACCAGAGCGGTCTGGGCGGGGGAGACCGCCTGCCATTTGACGAAATCGGTGCCCGCCGGCGCAGGCGCGGCCACCGGCTCATCCCCCAGCGCGGGCTCGACCACGATCGAGCGGGTGGAACCATCGAGCTGTGGCGAACGAGCGGCTGGATTGCCGCCGCCGCTGGCTTCGACGCTGATCGCCCGCGTCACCGTGCCGGCATGGCTGGAATCGATGACTTCCGTGATCCGGCGTCCGGCAAGCTTGCCGAGCTGCCGGTCGATCTCGTTGCGGCTCAGCGTATTGCCGAAGCCTCCGGGCTGCATGGTGGCATCGAACGGCAGAAGGACGTCCTCGCGCCCACTGCCGGTCTTGGCGGCTTGGCCCTTGCCCGCGAAATAGAAGAATACCCGTTCGCCCGACTTGCTGTCGCCGAGCCAATCGCGCAACCCGGAGAGGATCGCCGTGCCGGTCGCCTGATCGTCGAGGAGCAGCCTGACATCGCTCTTGTCATAGCCGAGCGCGCCCGTCAGCATCGCCTGCATGCGCAGAGCGTCGGCACGAGCGCCGCCCTTGAGCTCGGCCGAAAGCTGATCAGCCCGATAAGCATCGATGCCGACGATCAGGGCTTTGTCGGCCAAGGCCGGGGTGGCGCCCACCAAGGCCATGACGCCGACCGCTATCCGGAACTTCCGCATGAATGGCATCCAAATGAAGGGCGTCATGGCGTCCCCGCGCTGGTGAAGACGTTGGCGATGCCGACCGTGACCGACTGGCCGCTCAGGGCGTTTTTCAGCGTATCAGGCAGGTCCTCGGCAGCCTGCGGGCTCGACAGTTTCTGCAAGGCAGTGTGCAACTGGTCCAGCGGCTGGTCTGACAGGACGGCGATCAGGTGCTCGGCGCCG
Organism: Labrys sp. KB_33_2; assembly: GCF_052114505.1. Taxonomy (NCBI): domain Bacteria; kingdom Pseudomonadati; phylum Pseudomonadota; class Alphaproteobacteria; order Hyphomicrobiales; family Xanthobacteraceae; genus Labrys; species Labrys sp. KB_33_2. The sequence goes on from NZ_JBFREW010000014.1 coordinate 51,340, forward strand.
AAAGGCGGATCGCGCACCTGCAGCGGCAAGGTGAAGGGCTTGCCGCTCCAATTCTCGTCGCGCTCGGCCTGGGAGGTCGGATAGAGGAATTCGACCTTGCCGTTGGGCGGCAGGTTGAACAGCGTCATGAAACGGTGATTGGAAGCGGCGAGGCCCACCGTCAGCTTTTCGCCGCGGTTGAAGGTGCGCGAGCCGCCTGCCACTTCGAAAGGCTGGATCGAGCCTCCGGCCATGGCCTGCAGGAAGGCGATCGCCCGCCATTTGGCGACGATGCCGCCAAGGCCGGGGGGCTGCACGCCCTCGGCCACCACGCCGGCCACGCGCTTTTCCACGGTGCCGGCGGCCGCGTCATAAACGAGATCGGCGCCGGCTTCGTCGCTCACCAGCGTAGCGCCGGGAGGAGCACCGGCGAGGCTGCCATTGCGCACGGCAAGCGTAAGCTGGGTATTCGTCGCAACCTGCTCGGCAACGGCGATTGCCTTCACGATATCGTCCTGGCTCCCCTTCGGGCCGGCCGCCACGGAGCGGAAGACAGGAATATCTCGGCTGATATCGGGGAAGGACTGCGAGACCTGCTGGCTCTGCGTCGCCTGCAGCACGAAGGCGCGCACGAAGGCGACGAGTTCCTTCTCGGTGGTCACGCCGTCATGATTGGCGTCGGCCTGCCCCTCCACTGCGCGCGAGAAGGCGTAGGACAAGGCACCGCGCGGCTGGCCGTCGATCGCCACCTCCGGCACCAGCTTGTCGTCGGCGACGCCCGCCAGGAAGGTGAAGGGGTCGTTGGCAGCGATCTTGGTCGAGACATCAGGCACGGGCGGGGCGAAATCCAGCAATTCCTCACGCGAGATCTTGGCCTGGGGCGTCGCGCGATAGGTCAGGCCCAAGGTGACCGAGCGATACATCGTGCCGGAGTTGCAGGCGTCGATGACAATGATGGGATAGACCTTCTTGGCGGCCGCCTCCTTGAGCAGTACCGCCATTTCCTTGTCGACGATGCGATTGGCGGCACCAGGCAGCCTGGGGGCGAAGTCGGCCATCACCAGGATATTGTTCAACCCGTCGGGCGAATCGGGATCGTTCGGCTTGCCGGGCTCGCGCGAGCCGTGGCCGGCATAGCTGAAATAGAAGGTGTCGCCGGGCTGGGCCTGGTCCATCAACTCCTTCCAGGCGGCGAGGATGTTGGGTTTGGTTGCCTGCTTGTCGGTGATCAGGGTCAGTTTCTTGACGCCGGCCTTGGTCAGGGCCTGAGCAATGTCCTTGGCGTCGTTGACGGCACCGTGCAAGGAGTTGATCGGCGCTTCATAGGCATCGATACCCACCACCAGCGCATAGGAATCGGCGGCAAGCACCGGTGAAGCGAGCATCAGCCCCGCCCCGGTCACAATCGCCCTGATCGACGTCAGCATTCTCAGCGCTCGCACCACGTTTTGTCCCTGCCTACAGCAAAGCGCGCTTATGAGAAAACGCTGCTTGGCTCTCACTCCCCGTTTCGGCGCGTCTTGCGTTTCAGGCCAGATATCCAGGCCTTCCCGAGGCAAGGCTGGAACCTGGGCACTATCAAAGCCTGCGTGATTCCTCCGGGACAGGAATGGCCCCGTCCCGGGAAGCCTGCATGGAGCGCGTTCCTGCCACACGGACCGGACCACGCTCTTTAAGTCCTTGTTTCAATGCATAATCTTGTCCAAAAAGTCGCGCAACCTTCTGGGATTATGCTCTATGGCTTCTTCGGCGCCTTACCCGGGATCGCCGGCAGCGTCACCAGAAAGGCGGCCATCGCCTTGCGGTCGTCGTCGCTGAGATGGCCCGTATTCTGGACCACTTCGGCCATGCTGCCACCCGCCGAGTCATAGTCAGGCGTGAAACCATCCTTCAGGAAACTCGCGATCTGCGCCTCGGTCCAGGTGCCGATGCCGTCGGCATGGGGGGTGATGTTGGGCACCCAGCCCTTGCCTTCCGGATCGGGCCCGCCCGAAAACCGCTTATCCGCTTCAATACCGCCAAACGCGTTGCGCGGGCTGTGACATTCGGAACAGTGGCCAGGACCGAGCACCAGATAGGCGCCGCGATTCCACTCCGCGGTCTTGGACGGATCGGGCTTGAAGGGTTTGTCGTCGAAGAACAGGAACTTCCAGCCACCGAGCAGCCGGCGGATGTTGAAGGGAAAGCCGATCTGATGCGGTTTGTCGGCGGTATCGACCGCCGGCAGCGTCTTCATATAGGCATAGAGATCGCGCACATCCTCCAGCTTCAGCTTGGCGTAGGACGTGAAGGGCAGAGCCGGGTACAGATGCTCGCCCTCGCGCCCGACGCCGCGCTGCAAGGCGTTGACGAATTCGAGCTCACTCCAGGCGCCGATGCCCTGCTTGGCGTCGGGGGAGATGTTGGGGGCATAGAAGGTGCCGAAGGGCGAGCCCAGCGCCAGCCCTCCACCGAGCTTGAGCCGCTCTTCCTGGCCCGGGGACTTGTGGCAGGAGACGCAGCCGCCGATATTGAAGATTGTCTCGCCATTGGCCAGGTTCGGCTTGTAATCCGCCGTGAGGACAGAGGCCGGCAAGGGCGCGGGCTGCGTCACGAACCAGAACACGCCCAGCCCGATCAGGCCAAGCACTACCAACCCACCGAGTATTCGCTTCAGTGACATCCGGGAAAGCCCCCTTTTCCGGCTTGAACGCCATTGTTCAGGCCCGTCTAGCCTGACAGTCGCCGCAGCCGGTTTATTCCCGGGTGGCGCCAGCTGCAGATTGCGCGGCCCTTATCGTTTTTTTTTGCCCCGGCCGTCCCCTCACCAGAGCGTTTTGTGATCTGAATGACTCAGTTCAAATCGCAAAGACGCGCCAGAGCAAAGAGCTAGAGCAAATAAGCGTTCAAGCCTGAACGCGCTTTGCTCCAGATGTCCCAGGGTCATTTTGGCGACCCCGGACAATGCGGTCACACAGCCTCAAAACGACATTACCGGGACGAGCCCGGCAATGTCACTTCGAGATCAATTTCCGGTGAAGCATCCCGGCAAGGCGCAAGCCTGCCTCAATTCTTCTTGATGCGATAGGTGCCGTGGCAAGCGTTGCAATTGGCGGCAACCGTGCCGAAAGCCTTGGCGAAGCTGGCCTGGTCTGCCGCAGCGAAAGCTGCCGTAGCGTCCGTACCGAGCTTGGCGGCGGCGGTCTTGAAGCCGGCCTGGTCTTCCCAGATCTTCGGTGCGGCCGTGGTCGGATCGGTGCCGCCGGTCTTGCTGTCCTCGGGGAAGAGCGTGGGCAGCTTGGCCGAGTCGTCGACATAAACCTGCAGCAACGCCTTGACCTTGGCAGCGTCGAACGGCGTCTCGCCCTTGGCGACCCCTGCCAGTTCCTTGGTGTTCTTGGCCATGGTCTTCATCAAGGCCTGACGATCTTCGATCGGGCCGGCAAAAGCCGTGGCGACGCCGGCGGCAACCAGAGCAGCGGCGATAACGAAACGTTTCATACAGTTCTCCCTCACATGGGCAAAACGACGCGGTGGCGAATAGCACCTCGTTTTTGTTCCAATCGCAAGTGGGTAGCTTGGAATTATTTCAAATCATCCGGCGTTTTTGCGCTTGACCTTTGCGGATGTCATGGCCGCGTCACGCTACATCGTGGGACCCGACGGCAGGACGCATGGCCCGAGCCGCTCGACACTTGGCCGGCCCCATCGATCAAAAAAGTATCGGCGTCCACGTCGATGGCTGGTAGCTGGCGCCGCTGCCTTGCAGTAGGGTTTTCAGGGCAGGACACTCCTTGACAAGAAAATGACAATGTCCGGCAGCCTGAGACATGGGAGGCAAGGGCGATGGAGCCACAGCTTGAACTGGTTCAGATTCATAGCGGCGAATCCTTCATCGTCTGGGCGCATGGCTATCCCTTCCGCACGGTCCGCTGGCATTTTCATCCCGAATACGAAATTCACCTGATCACCGACACGACCGGGCATTGTTTCGTCGGTGACTTCATCGGCGACTTCGTGCCCGGCAATCTGGTGATGACGGGCCCCAACCTGCCGCACAACTGGATCAGTGACGTGGCCGAGGGCACCACCATCCCGCGCCGCTGCATCGTGCTGCAATTCACCCAGACCTTCATCGAATCCTGCATCGGCGTGTTCCCCGAGCTCGAACCGGTCGCCGCCCTGCTCGACGAGAGCCGGCGCGGTCTACTGTTCCGGCCCGAGACCGGAGAAACCGCCCGCAGGATCATGACCGCACTCCTCAACGCCCAGGGTGCCGAGCGTATCGCTTTGTTCGTGCAGCTCCTCGGCCTGCTCACTGCCGACAGAGGCCGCAAGAATCTCACCAGCGCGAGCTATCTGCCCGATCCCTCGGCCTATATGTCGGGCGGAATGAACCGGGCGCTCGCCTATGTCGGCGAACATCTCGAGGGCAATATGAGCGAGGGCGCCATCGCCGCCATTGCCGGCATGACCCCCGGTGGCTTCTCGCGCGCCTTCAAGCGCCACACCGGCATGACCTTCGTGCACTACGTCAACCGCATGCGCATCAACCTGGCCTGCCAGCTCCTGATGAGCGAGAAGAGCCCGGTCACGGACATCTGCTTTCGCATCGGCTTCAACAATCTGTCGAATTTCAACCGGCACTTCGCCTTGCAGAAGGGCATGTCACCGAGCCGCTTCCGCGCTTTGTTCAACGAGAACCGGATCTCGAATTTCGCGGCCTGACGCCGCCGCCGAACCATTCAAAAACACGATCGATGCCCAGCACAGAGGAACGCCATGCCTGCCAGTAATTCGAGAATGACGGCCATCGTCTGCCACGGCCCCGAGGACTATCGCGTCGAGGACGTCGGGCGGCCGGTGGCGGGGCAGAACGAGCTGGTCGTGAAGATCGGCGCCTGCGGCATCTGCGCCAGCGACTGCAAATGCTGGTCGGGCGCGGCCATGTTCTGGGGCGGCAAGAACCCCTATGTGAAGCCACCCGTCATCCCCGGCCATGAATTCTTCGGTTATGTCGAGGAATTGGGGCCGGGCGCGGCCGAGCATTTCGGCGTGAAGGCCGGCGACATGGTGATCGCCGAGCAGATCGTGCCCTGCGATCGCTGCCGCTATTGCCGCTCGGGCAGCTACTGGATGTGCGAGGTGCACAACATCTTCGGCTTCCAGCGCGAGGTCGCCGATGGCGGCATGAGCGAATATATGAAGTTCCCGACCACGGCCCGCGTGCACAAGATCCCGGCGGAGATGCCGCTGGCCGATGCCGCGGTGATCGAGCCCCTGTCCTGCGCCATCCATACGGTGCAGCGCGGCGACATCCAGCTTGCCGACGTGGTGGTGATCGCCGGCGCCGGCCCGCTCGGCCTGCTGATGACACAGGTTGCCCGGCTGAAGACACCCAGGAAGCTGGTGGTCGTCGACCTGATGGAAGACCGTCTGGAACTCGCCAGGGGCTTCGGAGCCGATGTCACCATCAATCCCAAGACTGATGATGCCGACGAAGTCGTGCGTTCCCTTACCGACGGCTATGGCTGCGACGTCTATATCGAGACGACAGGCCATCCCAGCGGCGTGACCCAGGGCCTGCAGATCATCCGAAAGCTCGGGCGCTTCGTCGAATTCTCGGTCTTCGGCAAGGAAACCTCCGCGGATTGGTCGATCATCGGCGACCGCAAGGAACTCGACATCCGCGGCGCCCATCTTGGACCCTATTGCTATCCGATCGCCATCGACCTCTTGACGCGCGGGCTGGTGACTTCGAAGGGCATCGTCACCCACCAATATGACCTGGCCGACTGGGACGAGGCGCTCAAGCTCGCCAACTCGACCGACTCGATCAAGGTGTTGCTGACGCCTGGGTATCGCAAATAAGCCTCAGGCGGCCATGCGGCTCACTGAAAGAGAAAAAACTTCGAATTGTCATAGCCGGGCTTGACCCGGCTATCCAGAAGCCGCCCGCACGACCGGGATCGAGGCTGGATTGCCGGGTCGAGCCCGGCAATGACAACGGGCGTGGAAGCCCAATGACGCTCAAGTGAACTGTATCCTCCCCAGGCGACGCTCTCTCCGGCTCGAGCGGCGCCCGACCTTCCGCCCGGCAGGTCAAAGCATCGGCAGGGATCGTCCCCTCGGCTTCTCTCCCAAGCAGAGGGGTCGGACTCTGCCCGAGGGCCGGCGCGTCTTGCGTCCCAGCGCGCCGGCCCTCATATCTTGCGGAAACGGGCGCCTGTCTCGCCCCGCCGGATCCGCATGAACTATCTCGCCCATCTCCTGCTCTCGCCGCCCGATGCGGCGTTCCGGATCGGCAATCTCCTGCCCGACCTGCTGCGGCTGCCGCAACTCGAACTGTTCGAGGGCCGCTATCGCGAGGGCATCGAGCTGCATCGGCGCATCGACGCCTTCACCGATGCCCATCCTCTTACGCAGCATAGCCGGCAACGCCTCTGGCCCACCTTTCGGCGCTTTTCCGGCGTGATCGTGGATGTCGTCTATGATCATTGCCTGATCCAGCGCTGGGAGCTTTATCACGGGCAGCCTTTGCCGGTGTTCCTGGCCGAGGTGCGGGCCTCCCTGCCCGCCCTGCGCGAGGATCTGCCGGACAGGGCCTACAGGCGCATCGACTCCCTCACCCAGTGGCTCGGCGACTACGAGACCATGGCAGGTGTCAGCACCGCCATGACCGAACTCGGCAAGCGTCTGCGCCGACCGGTGGAATTCGTCGGACTCCAGGCCATCCTGGAACAGCAGCAACAAGGATTTCTCGACGATTTCGACGCCTTCTTCCCCGATCTCGTCACCATGACCCAAGCCAGCATGAACGGCGCCGCTCAAAAGTAATGCAATTGTAATGATACCTTAGCTTCTCGTTAACACTTGCGCCCAAACATTGTCGTGCGGGGGCAAGAGATGAGGAACTCATGCAAACATGACTCAACTATCGATTTTCGCACTGGTCATTTTCGTTCTTTCGACCACGGGTGTACTTGCGGCATCACCAAAATCTTTGGGTGTATTCGGCAAATGGAGCACTTGGGCCTATACTGACAACTCTGGGAATCATTGTTTCATCTATTCGAGTCCGGTCAGCAAAGAGCCCGCTTCGCTCAATCACGGCGATGTCTCCTTCTTCATTCGCGCCGCCAGGCAGACCGAGGCTCGCAGCGAGGCCAGCCTGCAGACCGGCTATGCCCTTGCCGGTAATGCCGACATCCTGGTCAGCGTGGGAGCACAGCCCTTCCATATGATTTCGTCCGGCAATGGCGCCTGGCTGCGCCGAACGGGCACGCGGGAGACCGAATTCCTGGCCGCACTGAAGCAGGAGCGCACCATGACCGTGGACGCGGTCTCGGGCCGGGGCAACAAGACCCGTTATGTCTTTTCGCTCGACGGCGTGACCAAGGCGATGGCCCGCTTGCGCCAGGCCTGCCCCTGACGGGGCGAGGACCGGCATCATGCCGCCGGCTCGACGCTCCGATTGATGGACCTCTCGTCATTGCGAGCGCAGCGAAGCAATCCAAGCTTATGGCGCAGGAAAAACTGGATTGCTTCGCCATGCCAACCCTACGGATTGGCAGAGCTTGCAATGACGATTATCGTTAATGGCCACGGGAGGTCCCGTAAGGAAAGATTCACTATCCTCGCGATAGTCTGGGGACCTGTAAGTGTCCCAGTTGCGTTTGAGTGATTTCATGACCTCCTCCTGGCTTTCCTATTCGTTTCAGAACCGGGAGACTTCGTCCCGCCGCCCTTCTTCACGAGCGGGATGGTCCGGCGCGCCCCTGCGCCGCCTGGTCGCCATTCGGCGCCTGGGCGCCCTGACCTCCGCCCTCGTCGTCGCTTTCACCATCCCGGCTTTCGCCAACGAGGAACCCAACTACTCCCCGCGTACCTATGAGCTGACCTTGCGGGCCATCTCCGCCTATGAGGAGATCGCCGACAATGGTGGCTGGCAGGCTCTACCGCCAACTGCCGCAGGCATGAAAATCGGCGCCAAGGGCAAATTCGCCAAGGCGCTGCGCGACCGGCTCACCGCCACCCGCGACCTCGATCCCTCCCTGCCTCCCAGCAGCGAGTTCGACCAGGCCACGCAGGACGCGCTCAAGCGCTTCCAGGCCCGGCACGGCCTGAGCGAGACCGGCTCGGTCGGCCGCCTCACCATGCTGGCGCTCAACGTGCCGGTGGAGCAGCGGCTGCGCGAACTCGATGCCTCCGCCAACCGCCTGGCCGCCTTGAAATTCAAGTTCGGCGAGCGCTACATCGTCTCCAACATCCCCGCCGCCGCCCTGGAGGCGGTCGACAATGGCGTGGTGGCACGCACCTATACCACCGTGGTCGGCCGTCCCGATCGCGCCTCGCCGACCCTGCAGACCAGAGTCATCGCCGTCAACATCCTGCCTTATTGGAATGCGCCGCAGTCGATCTTCAAGGCCGACATCATGCCCAAGCTCCAGAAGGATCCGGGCTATCTGAAGGCCAACCATCTCAAGCTCTATCGCGGCCGCCAGGAGATCGACCCCACCACCGTGGACTGGAGCAAGGCGCGCGCCTCCGATTTCCTCGCCAAGCAGGATCCCGGCGTGTGGAACTCGCTCGGCTTCCTGCGTATCGACATGCCCAACTCCGATGCCGTCTACATGCATGACACGTCCCATCGCGAACTCTTCCGCAACGATGTGCGCTTCCAGTCTTCGGGTTGCATCCGCGTCGCCGGTGCGCAGGACCTCGCCGCCTGGATCATGGAAGGCTCGGACTGGAGCGGCCAGGCGATCCAGGACCAGATCGATTCCGGCGAGCCCAAGACCATCAAGCCAGCCAAGCCGATTCCCGTGGCCTGGGTCTACCTGACCGGCTGGGGCGGCCCCGACGGCAGCGTGCAGTTCCGTCCGGACGTCTACAATTTCGACACGCCGGCCGATCAGCTCGTCGCCAAGGACGCCAGCGCCCAGCCCGTCCCGGTGGACCGGACCGGCTCGGTGCCCGTTGCGCCGCCGAAAGCGGCCAAGCCTGCAACGCCGAAGCCCACCGCGGCCAAGCCCATTTCCGCACCCAAGCCTGCCGTCCCGGCCAAGCCGCTCGTCGTCAAGCCTGTGAGTGTGAAGCCCGCGACCGTGAAGTCGCCCGCCACCAAGACAGTGACGGTCAAGACCATTCCCGTCTCGGTCAGCCTGCCGGCGAACTGATCGCCCTTCAGTACCCGGTCCGCCCTTTCGCCTGACGCCCCGGTCCCCAAGGCCGGGGCGTTGTGCGTTTCAGGGTGAGTCGCTTGAAATGTTCATATAGTCATAATTTGACTAGTTGTGTCTAATCTAGTAATAATATGACTATGGCAAATTTCAAACGCTCCCCACTTGCCCTCGCCGTGCTCGCGCTGCTGATCGAGGCACCCATGCATCCCTACCGCATGCAGCAATTGCTGAAATCGCGCGGCAAGGAGGAGGTCATTAACATCCGCCAGCGCGGCTCACTCTATCAGACCATCGAACGGCTCGAACGCGAGGGCCTGATCGCCCCGGGCAGCGTCGAGAAGAGCGAGGGACGGCCGGAACGGACCGTCTATGAGGCAACCCCGCTTGGACGGACAGTTGCCGTCGATTGGCTGCGCACGATGCTGGCGGAACCTCACAACGAGTTTCCGGAATTTCCCGTCGCCATGTCCTTCCTCCCGCTGCTTTCGCCGGAGGAAGTCATGCCGCTGCTCGAAACGAGATTGACGGCCTTGCGCAGGCGCGAATTCGGGCTCGCCGCGGAGCTGGAGAATTATCTCACCATGCTGCCGCGCGTGGTGCTGCTGGAGAGTCAGTACATGCTGGCCATCGTGAGCGCGGAGCGAAACTGGATCGAAGGCGTCATCGCCGATCTTCGCTCGGGCCGGCTCGCCTGGTCGATCGAGGAACTCAAGACAATCGCCGCCCAGTTCGAGGGTGAACAGCCGCCCCGCACCGGATAAGTCCGCGCCCCCGCGCTCCACCCGCAATCCCAAGGAAGACCGCGACCGGCCTCGTTCGAGGCGGATGTCGCACGCCCTTCATCCATCGTCAGCCACCCGCCGGGAAACACCGTGCGCGGGAGAGGAGGAACCATGTCCAATGCCCCCGAAAAGCAAAATCTGAGCGTGATCGTCATCGGCGCCGGCACCGGCGGCCTGTGCCTTGCCCATGGGCTCAGGCGGGCCGGCATCACGGTGAACGTGTTCGAGCGCGACCGCACTCGCAAGGACGGGCTGCAGGGCTTCCGGGTCGGCATCGATCCCGATGGCTGCCGCGCGCTCGACGCCAATCTGCCGCCGGCGCTGTACGAGACCTTTCTGGCGACCTGCGCCATCTCCCCGCACTGGTTCAACATGCTCAGCGAGCGCTATGGGGAATTGTTGAGCCTGAAGCCTAGCCCGCCGAGGGATCCGCGCCATGGCGAGCGCTCCGTCAGCCGCATGACGCTGCGCCAGGTCCTGCTGACGGGGCTGGAGGACGTCACCCATTTCGACAAGGTGTTTTCCCGTTACGAGCAGCGGACCGACGGCCAGGTCGAGGCCTTCTTCGAGGATGGTTCGAGCGCGGTGGCCGACGTGCTGGTTGCAGCCGACGGCTCCAACTCGCGCATCCGCAGGCAATATCTGCCACAGGCCGAGATGGACGACACGCTGATCCGCTCGATTGGCGGAAAGGTGCCGGCCACACCCGAGACCCTGGCGCTGCTCACCCAGAAGATCCATCGCGGCGTGACGCTCATCATGGCCCCCAGGGGTTTTGGTGGCATCCTCCATGTCATGGAGTTTCCCTGGGACAAGGCAGGTGCCCCCAAGCAGGGCATCGGCACGACGGATGCCGATCTGATCGCCCAATGGCCCGGCCTGCGCTTCGACAACAGCCGCGACTATATCAGCTGGGGCATCTGGGCGGCCGCCGACAAGTTTCCCCAGGATCTGCGCACGATGAATGGGGAAACCCTGCTGGCGCTGAGCCAGAGCCTCACGGCCAAATGGCATCCGAACTGGCGCCGGCTGCTGGCTGCCTCGGAGCCGAATTCGGTGTTTCCGGTAGTCATCCGCACTTCCGTGCCGGTCGAACCTTGGGCGCCGTCCAATGTCACCTTGCTGGGCGATGCCATCCACACCATGACGCCCGGGCGTGGTGTCGGTGCCAACACGGCGCTGCGCGATGCCGCCTTGCTGACCCGCCATCTCAAGGTGGTGCAGGAAGGAAGCGCGGGGCTGGTGGAGGCGATCGGAGCCTATGAGGCCCAGATGCGGCAATACAGCAATGAAGCAGTCGAGCGATCGCGCCAGCAGATGGATGGGCGCACGGCAATCCACAAGCCGGTGATCGGACGTGCCTTGCTGGCCTGCCAGCGCACCGCCATGCGCCTCGTCAACGTCACGCCGCCACTCAAGCGCAAGATGCTGCACTCGCTGGAAGCCCTCCGCGGCGGCGAGCGCGAGGCGGATGGGGTGGTCCAGCGCGCGCAATGCCGCTCGGTCGAAAACGCGCAAGAGCAAGCCATTCATGCTAAGCTGGCGGGCTAGCGAACCGCTGGCGGGTGATGGCCATGTTGGAAACGGACAAGCTGTTCACCGGCTCGATTCCGGAAAACTACGACCGCTACATGGTGCCGTTGATTTTCGAGCCGTTCGCCACCGACCTGGCCCGACGGGCCGCCTCCCTGTCGCCCATTTCAGTCCTGGAAATCGCCGCGGGCACCGGGGTGGTCACCCGCATGCTGGCGCCGAAACTGCCTCCCGACGCCAGCTATGTCGTCACCGACCTCAACCAGCCGATGCTCGACTATGCCGCCTCGCGGCAAACGCCCGACAGTCGCATCACCTGGCGCCAGGCCGATGCTCTGGCGCTGCCGTTCGACGATGCGGCCTTCGATCTCGTTTGTTGCCAATTCGGCGCGATGTTCTTCCCCGACCGGCCGGCCGCCTACCGCCAGGCTCGGCGTGTCCTCAAACCCGGAGGACATTTCCTGTTCAACGTCTGGGACCGGATCGAGGAGAACATCTTTGCCGATGAGGTGACGAAGGCGCTGGCGGAGATTTTCCCGGACGATCCGCCGCGCTTTCTGGCGCGCACGCCGCACGGCTATCACGATACCGGACTGATCCGAAGCGAGCTGGAGGGCGCAGGCTTTTCCCGCGTGCTGATCGAGACGAGAGCCGAGCAAAGCCGTGCATCCTCGCCGCGCCTTCCCGCCGTTGCCTATTGCCAGGGAACCCTGCTCCGCACCGAAATCGAGGCCCGAGAAACTGGCAAACTGGACGCTGCAACCGATCACGCTGCATCAGCGATTGCCGGCAGGCATGGCCATGGCGAGGTTGCCGCCAAAATTCAGGCGCATGTCATCGTGGCAGCGGTCTAGAGCAAAGCGCGTTCAAGCATGAACGCTTATTTGCTCTAGCTCCCTGTTCCGGCGCGTCTTTGCAATCCTTGGTGATTCCACCAAATCGCAAAGACGCTTTAGGCACTGCAAACCGGCAACAACGGACTTGCCGCGCGCGACAAACTCCTGTTTGGTCCGCGCATGCCCGACCCACGAAATTCCACCACCCAAACCCTGCCGCAATTGCTGGTGACGCCCGGCTTCGTCGATTATCGCCTGGTCGATTGCGGCGAAGGCCGCAAGCTCGAACGCTTCGGCAAGCTCCTCGTCGACCGTCCCGAGCCGCAGGCCATGGGCCTGCGCCATAAGCCCGAGGCCTGGGACAAGGCCGATGCCGTCTTCCTGGGCATGAATGCCGAGGACGAAGGCTCGGACGGACGCTGGAAGTTCGCCGGCAGGCCGGTGGAAAACTTCCCCGTCTCCTATCGCGGAGTCGCCTTCCACGGCCGCTTCACGCCTTTCCGCCATCTCGGCTTCTTCCCCGAGCAGGCCCCGCATTGGGATTACATGATCGAGGCTCTCCAGGCGCTGAAGCGGCCTGCCCGGGTGCTCAATTTGTTCGGCTATACCGGCGTCGCCTCCCTGCTCGCGGCCAAGCATGGCGCGCAGGTCACCCATGTCGACGCCTCCAAGAAGTCGATCGGCTTCGCGCGCGAGAACCAGGCCTTGGCCGGCCTCGCCGATGCCCCGATCCGCTGGATCGTCGACGACGCCATGAAATTCACCGCGCGCGAGCAGCGCCGCGGTTCCCAATATGACATCGTGCTGCTCGACCCGCCCAAATATGGCCGCGGCCCCGGCGGCGAGGTCTGGGACCTCTTCCGCGACCTGCCCAAGATGCTCGACCTCTGCCGGGCCGTGCTCACCGACAAGCCGGCCTTCGTGATCGTCACCGCCTACGCCATCCGCGCCTCCTTCGTGGCGGTGCACGAACTCACCCGCGAGGTGTTCGGCGAGCTCGGCGGCGACATCACTTCCGGCGAGCTCGTGGTGTCGGAGGAAGGCTCGGGGCGCCTGCTTTCGACCTCGCTCTATTCGCGCTGGAGTGCCGCATGAGGCCGAAAGCTTCTACCAACCAGCGGCGGACTGTCATCCCCGGCGAGGCCGCAGGCCGAGGGAAGGGGATGACGGTCCCCCTCGAAAGGACGCTGGCATGAAGTCCCGCTTTCAACGCCCGCGCCCCGCAGCGACCGCCGCACCGGTCTCGCGCGTGGTGACCAGCCTGACCAACCCCCTGATCAAGGACATCCGCGCTCTCGATATGCGCAAGGTCCGCCAGGAGGCCGGCCTGTTCATCGCCGAAGGGCTGAAGCTGGTGGCCGACGCCATCGAGGCCGGCTGGCCGATCCGCATCCTGGTGCACCGCTCGGGGGAAGACAAGCCGATGCTGGCCCGCGCCGTGCGTGCCACCCGGCAGGCCGGCGGAGAGGTGCTGGAGGTCACCGGCGAGATCCTGGAAAAGCTATCACGCCGCGACAACCCGCAGACGGTGATCGGCGTATTCGAACAACGCCTGGAGAAGATCGACAGCGTCAAGATCGCGCGCGACCGGATCTGGATCGGACTCGACCGGGTCCGCGATCCCGGCAATCTCGGCACCATCATCCGCACCGCCGATGCGGTCGGCGCCGAGGGCATCATATTGATCGGCGACACCACCGACCCCTTCGGCATCGAGGCCGTCAGGGCCACCATGGGCTCGATCTTCAATGTCCGCCTCGCGAGCGCGACGCCGCAGGCCTTCCTCGCCTGGCGCAAGGGTTTCGACGGCCTCGTGGTCGGCACGCATCTGTCCGGCACGCATGATTATCGCGAGGTCGACTATGCCGGCCATCCCTGCCTCCTGCTGATGGGCAATGAGCAGCAGGGCCTGCCCGACGATCTTGCCGCGGTCTGCAGCCACCTCGTCAAGATCCCGATGCGCGGCCAGGCAGATTCCCTCAACCTGGCCGTAGCCACCGGCGTGATGCTGTTCGAGATCGCGCGGGGGCAGTTGAAGCTGGGATGAGATATCATCGATGATCGCCAGGCTGCTCAGCCGCCTCCTGCTGGTGCTGGCGGCCATGCTCGCCGCACTCTGGGGCACGTTGGCGCTATGGTATCGCCTGCCACTCGGGGAGTTTGGCCGCTACGCCCTCCCCGCTCTATGGATCGTCCTTGCGTTCCTTGCCCTGGCCGCCGTGATCGCCGCGCGCTGGCGGCTGACCTTGCCCTTCGTCGCCGCCCTTGCCGCCCTGCTGATCTGGTGGTCCACCATCCAGCCGACCGGCAAGGGCGATTGGGCGCCCGACGTGGCCCGCCAGTTCACCGCTGCCGTGGAGGGCTCCACCGCCCGGCTCAGCGATGTGCGCGATTTCGACTGGCGCTCCGATAGCGACTTCACCGAGCGCTGGGAGGGCCGCAGCTACGACCTCGACACCATTACCGGCGTCGACCTGTTCGCCTCCTATTGGGCAGGCCCCGCCATCGCCCATACCATGCTCAGCTTCGGCTTTTCCGACGGGCGCCACCTCGTCTTCTCGGTGGAGGTCAGGCGCAAACAGGGCGAGGTCTACTCGGCGGTCTCCGGCTTCTTCAAGCAGGACGAACTCGTGGTCATCGCGGCCGACGAGCGCGATGTCATCCGCGTGCGTTCCAATGTCAGGGGCGAGGACGTCCAGCTCTTCCGGCTGCGCACCAGCCCGCCCCAGGCCAAGGAACTGTTCCTCTATCTGATCTCGGAGGCCAACGATCTTGCGGCCAGGCCGCGCTTCTACAACACAGCGACCACCAACTGCACCACGGTGCCGTTCCACCTCGCCCAGAAACTCGATCCCGATTTGCCGGTGGACTGGCGCGTGCTCGTCAGTGGCTATCTGCCCGACTACCTCTACGACATCGGCGCGCTGAGCCATCAGGTGCCGCTCACCGAGTTACGCCAGCGCGGTCAAATCGATACGCGCGCCAAGGCCGCCGGCGAAAGCCCCGACTTCTCTGCCCTCGTCCGGGTCGGCGTGCCCGGGCCGTAGCGGCACCGCCAGGCTTCTCCGGCGCGTTCATTCCGGCAGGGGGCGATGACCCGGGGCATCGGAGAGAATATCGCAGTGCCATCCCGGCGTCGTATCCTGGCGGACCTGACCATGGCCGAATGGAAAGAGCAGCATGCCGACGGTGACGTCCCAGATTCTCGCCGACCAGATCAAAGCCATTTCCAATACCGCCATTCCGCCCAGCCTCGTCCCCTATGCCCCAATGTGGGCCATCGGTGTCGCGGGAGGACTCTACGATATCTATTTCGTCGAAACGCTGGGCGGCCCGCGCACGATCGCCTTGATGAAGCTATGCTTCCGCTTCTCTTCCGAAGGCAAGGAAGGCTGGTCGGACAAGCAGGAGGCGATTGCCTTTGCCACGCGATGGCAGGCCGAAATCCAGAAGAAATACAATACCAAATCCCTGGCCACGACGCCGAGCGGCCGCATCGTGGGGCTCGAATTCCATTTCCGTTCGAGCCTCTCCAACCCGGCTCCGGGCGATCACTGGCTGATCGATGTGGTCAAGGTTCCCAAGGGCCGGTTCTATACCAGCAATGTCGAGCATGCCCATGACAACACCATCGGCCGGACGACGCTTTACAGCAACGACCTCTCGCCCGTTACCCGGCAAAAGGAAGGCCATTCCTACAAGCAACGACCTGCCATCCACGAATTCGCGCACATGATCGCCCTGCGGGACGAGTATGCGGATGAATGCGACGCCAATGGCTTGCGCCCCGACGGTTTCAAATGCAATGCGGTTCCTCGGGATCCCCGCTATATCAGGGACTACCCGTCCGTGGCCAATAGCGGCGAGCAGATACGCCCCCGTCACCTGGAGGCGATCAAGAACTGGACGAACGCGGTCACGCCCCTATCGCCGATCGAGAACAGCAGCTTTGCGGTCAAGGGAATCACGGAAGTCCTGGCCTTCCTGAAAGCCATGCCGCAGAACAACGCGCCCATGCAGGCCGCCCAGGCAAAGCTGCCATAATCGCCGGTAGCGCTATGCCTTCAGCGTCCAGACGCTGGTCTTCTTGATCTCGAGATCCTCGAGATCGCGCGAAACCGGCACCTGATAGGTTGCCAGCAGGTTGAGTTCGTCCCTGGGCAGATAGGTCCGGCCGGGATCGCCCACCAGGATGGTGGCGCCGCGTTCGCGCCAGCCCTTGAGCCAGGCCAGGACTTCGGCCGAGATCTCGCGGTCGTAGAAGATGTCACCCGCCAGGACGACGTCGACGGGCCGATCGAAGCGGCCGAGCACATTCTCGCCGCAGGGTTCGACCGCCACGCCGTTGAGATCGGCGTTGAGCCGGATGGCCTCGACAGCGAATTCGTCGATGTCCGCGGCAAGGGCCTGCGCCGCTCCGGCCTTCATCGCCGCGATAGCCACCAGGCCCGAGCCCGAGGCGAAGTCGAGCACGCGGTGGCCGGCCACGTGGTCGGGATGGTCGAGGATATAGCGCGCCAGGGCCTGGCCACCCGCCCAGGCGAAGGCCCAGAAGGGCGGCGGCAACCCCATCGCCCCCAGTTCTTCCTCGGTCTTCAGCCAGAGAGGCGTGACCTCGTCAGCGAGATAGAGGCTGATTTCCGGGGCATGCGGCACCGGCAGCGGGCGCGTATTGGCGGCGATGAAGGCGCTTCTGTCCCAGATCGTATCTCTGCGAGAGGATGTCACAGCCGCAACTGGCGCTCATAGAGATCGGGCAGGTCGTTTTCAAGCAGCACGACGTCTCCGGCCTTGAGATTGGTGCCCATCCAGGTCTGCGCGGCGGCAAAGCTGGCGCACGCCACCACCTGGCCGTCGGGCCTGGCCGCCTTGTAGGCATCGATGAGGTCGCGAATGCGATCGGGTGCCACGGCGAGCAGGATGTCGACTGTCTCGCCGGCCTTTGTACCGATCTTGCGGTGCTCTTCGGCATGGGCAGCGCCGAGTTCGACCATGCCCGGCGTCACCAGGATGCGCCGGCCCTCGCCCGAGACCAGCAAGGGCAGGATCTCCAGGGCCGAGGCGAAGCCCGCCGGATTGGAATTATAGGCATCGTCAACGATGACGATGCCGTCGGCCTGGCGTTTCACCTCGAGGCGATGGCTGATCTGCGGCGTCGAGCGCATGGCGATTTCGGCCGTCTCGGCGTCGATGTCCATGGCCAGCGCCGTGACGAAGGCAATCGCCATGTTGCTGCCGTGATGCAGGCCGTAGAGCGGGGCGGAGAGCTGGTAGTCCTTGCCGAGATAGGTCAGGGAAACCTTGAGCCCGTCCTTTTCCTGAGTGACGCTGTTGATGCGGGCCTCACTGTTACCGCCATTGCCGACCAGCACCATCGAGGCGCGATGCGCATCGGTGAAGTCGCGGGCATCCTTGAAGGCCAGCACGGCGTCGTTGATGATCGCCTTGCCATTGCGCGCGATCGCCGCTGCCGGCAGTTCGAACTTGGTCTTGGCCACGGTGTCGAGCGACTTGAAGCGTTCGTAATGGGCCGCACCAACAGCCGTCACCACCGCGATGTCGGGCGGGGCGAGACGGCAGAGGCGTTCGATCGAGCCCGGCCCATAGGCGCCCATCTCCACCACGAAATGGCGGTGATAAGGCTCCAGGCGTTCGCGCACGATGCGGGCAATGCCCATCGGCGTGTTGACCGAGCCGGGCGTGATCAGCGCCGAGCCGGCGCTTTCGAGCAGATGGCCGAGGATGTGCTTGGTCGAGGTCTTGCCGTAGGAACCGGTAACGCCGACGATCACCGGCGACAGGCGCTTGAGCTTGTCATGCGCTTCGTTCCAGAAGCTCTGCTGGATGCGATTCTCACCGGGCTGCAGGATCATCACCGCCGCGACTAGGGCGAAGGGGATCAGCTGGATCAGGAGCACGATCCAGACCGGCGCCACGCCAAAGCCAACCCCGACGAGGCCGATCACCAGGACGAGGGCGAAGGCGACGCGCAGGATGCGGGTGGCGCGCTGCGTCATCGCCAGCTTCTTCTTGCCCGTCTGGCGCGGGTCGCGCTCGCGGCGCGCCACCACCAGCAGGATCACCGCGATAAACAGAGCGAGCACCAGCACCGGCGAGGGGTAGAGCTTGGCCATCACCGACAGGAGGACGATGGCAAGGCTCGCCTTGGTATCGACAACCACGTTGTAGAAGAGCCAGTGCAGGAAGCGCCGGCCGTCATATTCCTCCTGCTGGAAGATATGCAGATAGGTCAGGAAACGCTTCCAGGCGAAGGGGATGAAGCCAATGAGGACCAAAGCCGCGGCGAGATGAGCCGAATTCAGCACGGGGGCCAATGTTTCCAGCATCAAGCCTCCAAGAGCTTCGCAACCGTATGGGCGATCTGGGGGCCGCCATCGGACAGAACGGTGTAATGATCGAGGCCAGGCAGGATGCTGACGCTGGCGCTCGGGATGAGCTGGCCCATGCGTTCGCTCATCTCCGGCGGAGCCTGGTCGTCGAGGGCACCACAGATGATGCGGACGGGAATGCGGATGGCCTTGATATCCTGGCTTTGGTCCTCGCCGATCACCTTGACGAAGATCGGGCGCATGGCGCCGGCACTGCGGTAATCGGCCGAGCCGAACTTGGCCTTGCGGGCCGACACGTCGACGCCGAGCTTTTCCAGGAGCTTGAGGGCCTTGAAGGCCCGCACGCGCAGGAAGATCTTCAGCCGGGTCATCAGGCTGCGGATAGGCTTGAGGCCATGCGAGCCGACCAGCACCATGCCGTCGAGGATATCCGGATGACGAGCCGCCAGGCGGAGGCCGACACGCCCGCCGAAGGAGTGTCCCACCCAGATGCGTTTGCCACGCGGCAGGGTTTCAAGCCATTCGGCGACGGCATCGGCGTAATCGGCCGTATCCCAGATACCGCCATGGCCTGTTTCAGGCGGTACCGGGCTCTGGCCGAAGCCGGGAAAGTCGATCAGCGTATGATGACCCGTCCGTTCCAGAGAGCCGGCCAGGGCCTGGAAGGCCCGATGATCCTGGCCCCAGCCGTGTGCCCAGATGACATGCGAGGTTCCGGCCTCGAGCGGCTTGCCCAGCGAGACGATGGCATGGGATGCGCCCTTAGCGGAGAAAGTCGATTGGATCAGCATAGTCCTTCCGGCAGGTCCGTGGTTCCATACCACGCGGCTTTGGGAGCGCCGGCCACGCCTTCATCCTGCAAGGTCAGGATATGGGCCTGCGTTCCGTAGTCGAAGTGCCAGAATTCGTACGCGTAGTTGGTAAAGCCCACGTTAACCATCGCATTGACCAGAATGCGGCGGTTGGTGAGGCGCGCATCGTCGGGAGCGATCTCGCCGCGCTGTAACAGGCGCTCATAGTGATCGGTGTAGGAGCGCTCGTGGCCCTCGTCGAAGGCCGCGCCGTGATCGAGCATGGCGCCACTGGCCGCATCCACCAGCACGACGTCGACGGAGCCCCCCGTGGAATGGATAGGCCAGGTTGTCTCGTCCTCGCGGTTGAAGCGGCGCGGATCGGAGACGAAGGTACGCACGATCGCCTCCTGCTCGGCGGCGGAAAGCTCGGGCCGCTCGGCCGCGACTTCCTGCTCGAAGAAGGTCCACAGGCCGGCCTGGGTCTCGATCGGCCTGTAGGCATCAACGACCTTGAGCCGCAGCCCGAGGCCGGAGACGGCTGCATCGGCCTCGCGTACCAGACGTGCCACGCTGGTGCGGGCCGCCACCGTCTTCACCGCGCCGGCGATCGGCATGAAATAGGGTGCGTTGCCGCCATCGGTGCGGGCATACCAGGCCTCGGTAAGCAGCCCCTCGGTCGCCATGTCGACCAACGGCTCGTGCCAGCGGGCATCCGCCCGGTCGAAGGGGATCCACCGATACTCGACGGGCGTGCCGTTCGGGTCGGGGCGGAGGCGAAGAGGGGCATGGAGATTGGGCATGGCCTGCGGATAGCAGAACGCCATGCCGAGGTCGAGGCAAGAAGCGCTGCGGCTGGGACCGCGGACGTCCCGTCCGCATTCTGGAAACGCGGAGGTTGCGGGATAGGAAGAGGCGGACGAGACGTCCGCGGTCCCAGCCGCAGCGTTTCCCGGAGACCTACAAAAACTTCGCCGCCACCCTGCCATGGGCTTCCCGCAGCGCGCCGAGATCAACGCCGACGGGCAGGCCGTCCTCGACGCGCCACCGGCCCGCCACCATCACGCGGTCGGCGCGATGGGCACCGCAATGGACCAAAGCCGCGATGGGGTGGTGGGCGCCGGAAAAACGCAGTTCATCGAGCGTATAGAGCGCGAGGTCTGCCTCCAGGCCGGCTCGGATCGCACCGATGTCGTCGCGGCCCAAGCAACGGGCCGAGCCTTCGCTGGCCCAGCGCAGACAATCGCGCCAGGAGACCGCCTCCGCGCCATGAGAGAGGCGGTTGATCATCAAGGCGTGGCGCACGCCTTCCATCAGGTTGGAGGAATCGTTAGAGGCCGAGCCGTCGACGCCGAGACCGACGGGCGCGCCAGCCTTTTCAAGCAGGCCGGTATGGCAGAAGCCGGAGGCGAGCACGGCGTTCGAGGTCGGGCAATGGCAGACGCCGACGCCATGGCGTCCCAGCGTGGTGCAGTCGTCGGCGCTGAAATGGATGCCGTGGGCGAGCCAGGTGCGCGGGCTCATCCAGCCCACTTCGTCCAGGAGCTCGATCGGCCGGCACTTGTAGGTGGCGAGGCAGAAATCATCCTCGTCATGGGTTTCGGCCAGATGGGTATGCAGGCGGCAGTCGAAACGTTCGGCCAGATCGGCCGTCTTGCGCATCAGGCTCTTGGTCACCGAAAAGGGCGAGCAGGGCGAGAAGGCGATGCGCGTCATCGCGCCCGGCCTGGTGTCGTGATAGGCACTCGCCACCCGTTCGCAATCGGCCAGGATGGTGTCCTCGTCCTGCACCACCGAATCAGGCGGCAGGCCGCCATCCTTCTGCGACAGGTTCATCGAGCCGCGCGACACCGTCATGCGGATGCCGAGTTTGCGGGCCTCCTCGACCTCAATGTCAACGGCGTTTTCCAGCCCCTTGGGGAAGACATAATGATGGTCGGCCGCCGTGGTGCAGCCGGACATCAGGAGCTCGACCAGTGCCAGGCGCACGGAGAGGCGGAAACTGTCTGGATCGAGGCGCGACCAGATCGGATAGAGCGTCTTCAGCCAGGGAAACAGCGGCTGGTCGCAGGCATCGGGATGGGCGCGGGTGAGTGTCTGGTAGAAGTGGTGGTGGGTATTGACCAGGCCAGGCAGCACGACATGCCGGGAAGCCTCGAACACCTTGTCGACGGGAGCGGTGGGTTCCCCCCCCGCCGGCACCAACTCGACGATGCGGCTGCCTTCGACGACGACGCCGCGCTCGGCGCCCTCGGCAAGAATGGCGAGCGGATCCTTGAGCCACAGGCGCATGACAGTTCCTCGGAAGCTGATTTTGGTTGCGCGCATAAGAACGCGGCCCAGCCTCGAGGCCAAGCGTCATTAAATTGGAAGATGTTTCGCAGGAAACCGGGGTACGGCCTTTCGATCGCCACCATAGGGGTAGCTGATCAACAGGCGAACTGGCTCAACCTTGGTCATTGCCGGGCTTGAACCGGCAATCCAGCAGGCGCCGTTGCGCTGGATGCCCGGGTCGAGCCCGGGCATGACAAGGATTGCGCTCTTTTCTTTATAAATCAGATATTTAAGAACGCCGAACGGCCACCCTCAGAAGAATGCTTGAATACCGGTCTGGGCGCGGCCGAGGATGAGGGCGTGCACGTCATGCGTGCCCTCATAGGTGTTCACCGTCTCCAGATTCTGGGCCACGCGCAGCACATGGAACTCGTCGGCGATCCCGTTGCCGCCATGCATGTCGCGGGCGACGCGGGCGATGTCGAGCGCCTTGCCGCAATTGTTGCGCTTCATCAGGCTGATCGCCGGCGGCGCGGCGGTATGGGCGTCGAGCAGGCGGCCGAGCTGCAGCGCGCCGAGCAGGCCGAGCGCGATCTCGGTCTGCATGTCGGCGAGCTTCTTCTGCACGAGCTGCGTCGCCGCCAGGGGCCGGCCGAACTGCTTGCGGTCGAGCGTGTATTGGCGGGCGCGATGCCAGCAGAACTCGGCCGCGCCCATGGCGCCCCAGGCAATGCCGTAACGCGCCTTGTTGAGGCAGCCGAACGGCCCGGACAGGCCCTTGGCGTTGGGCAGGAGGTTTTCTTCCGGCACCACCGCGCCATCGAGCACGATCTCGCCGGTGATCGAGGCGCGCAGCGAGAGCTTGCCCTCGATCTTGGGCGTGGAGAAGCCCTTGGTACCGCGCTCGACGATAAAGCCGCGGATGACGTCGTCCAGCTTGGCCCAGACCACCGCGATGTCGGCGATCGGCGAATTGGTGATCCACATCTTGGTGCCGTTGAGCTGGTAGCCACCGGCGACCTTGACCGCGCGGGTCTTCATCGAGCCTGGATCGGAGCCGGCATCGGGCTCGGTGAGGCCGAAGCAGCCGACGAGTTCGCCACTGGCAAGCTTGGGCAGGTACTTCTTGCGCTGCTCCTCGCTGCCATAGGCATAGATCGGGTGCATCACCAGCGAGGACTGCACCGACATCGCCGAGCGATAGCCCGAATCAACCCGCTCGACCTCGCGGGCAACCAGGCCATAGGCGACATGGCCAAGGCCCGCACCGCCATAGGCTTCGGGAATCGTGGCGCCGAGCAGGCCGAGCTCGCCCATCTCCGACATGATCGCGCGATCGAAATCCTCCTCGCGATAAGCCTTGAGTACGCGCGGCATCAGCCGGTCCTGCGCGTAGTCGCGGGCGGTGTCACGGACCAGCCGCTCCTCCTCCGTCAGCAGCGATTCGAGATCGAGCGGATCCGACCAGTCGAAGGCTTCACCAGCCTTTTTGATCGCTTCGCCGGCGTCATGAAGCTTGATCGCAGCGTCCACCATGGCCATACCCTCCAATAAACAAATTTGGCGCGACATTGGTCGCGCCGGTTTCAGGCGTCAAGACAAGAGTGGCAGGAGAATGAGCGCAGTGGAGCATGGCGGCAATCTCGGCGAGGCGCGTCGCCTCTTCCCGCAGGCCTCCGGGCCCTGGATCGATCTTTCCACCGGCATCAACCCCTGGCCCTATCCAATTCCAGCGATTCCGGCCGAATCCTGGGCTGCCCTGCCCTCTCCCGACGAGGCCCGTGAATTGGAGGCCGTGGCGGCCCAATGCTATGGCGTGCCCTTCGATGCCTGCGTCGTTGCGACGCCGGGCACGCAGGCCGCCATCCAGTGGCTGCCCCATCTGTTCGCCGCAGGTACGGTGAGCGTGCTGAGCCCGACCTATGCCGAACATGCCCGCAGTTGGGCGCTGGGCGGCCATCACGTGCGAGAGGCTCGCCGCTTCGAGGAACTGGCCGGCTCCGAGATCGCGGTCCTCGTCAATCCGAACAATCCCGATGGCAACTATTTCGGCCGCGAGGAGTTGCTCGCGCTCGCCGCCGAGAAATATGCCAGGGGCGGCGCCCTCGTCGTCGACGAGGCCTTCGCTGACGTGATGCCGCAGGTAAGCCTGGCCGCCATGGCAGGCACGCAGGGCCTAGTGATGATGCGCTCCTTCGGCAAGTTCTTCGGCTTGGCCGGCATCCGGCTCGGCTTCGTGCTGGCCGAACCCGCGCTCACCGGCAAATTGCGCCAGGCGATGGGAGCCTGGGCGGTTTCGGGCGAGGCCATCGCCATAGGCCGCGCCGCGCTCGCCGACATCCTCTGGCAGAACGGCACGCGCACCTCACTGCGCACGGCACGCCAGAATCTCGACGAGGACCTGACCAAGGCCGGCGCGGTGATCGGCGGCACCGATCTCTATCGCCTGCTGCAGACCGCGCATGCCCCCGCTTTGTTCCGCCAGCTCGGCCAGGCCGGCATCTGGGTGCGCCGCTTTGGCGCCAACCCACGCTGGCTGCGCTTCGGCCTGCCGCCCAACGCGGACGCCGAAGCACGCCTGCGCGCCGTGCTTGCCCGCTACCACAAAAGCGGCACCCGGGCGATGTGAGAACCGCGATCCGGAGCTCCCGATGGCTCACAGACGACTGGTTGACCGAGCAGTTGCAGCCTGGCTGCTTGTTCTTGCAGGTCCAGTGGCCGCGCAGGCACAGGCTAATATCGAAATGCACCGGACCGAGGTCCGGCAGACCGACGGCCAGGGCGGCTATCCGGCGCGATCGACAAGGGGGCGTTTCTTCGTGATCCCCCCATCCCCTTCAACGATTACAGCTTCACGGTGGACGATCCGAAGATCGGCCCCATGGTCGTGCATGGTGTCGGCAGCCGGATGGGGCAGCACGAGTTCGGCGTGATCAAATTCGAACGAACAGCCAGGATGAAGGATATCGATCTACGGACGTTCATCCAGGAACTGGCGCAGAAGCGAGGCATCCGGGTGCCGGATCTGCCGCTCGGCCGTAGCGGCACCGAGGAGTTCGTTCGCGCCGAACTGAGGGGGCCTAAGCAGTCCGCCATCACCCGCGTATCCAAGACGCCAGACAGCGTGTTCAACATCGTCTGCGAGTTTCCAACCTCCGAGATCGAGACGTGGCGTCCGCTCTGCGACCGCTCCATCGCAAGTTTCCGCCCCGAGGCGCCATAGGCATGGCAAGGGGGTGACCCCCCTTGCCATCCAGGCAGCGCGAGGCGATCCGGGTGCTCACGCCGCCAGTCTGGCACCTAACTCACCCAACACCTCCTCCAGCGGCAGCAGACCGCGCAAGGCGCCACTGCCGATCGCGGGAACACCGTCCTCGATCGCGTGAGCGAACCGCACGGCCGGATCGGGCTCCAGCCTTGCCTTCAACGCCTGGATCTTCGGGAAGGGCGTGAGATCGAGCGCCTGGTGGAACTCGGCCCAGCGCGCGACGCCGATGAAGACCGCATCGGCCAGGCTCGGCCTGTCGCCGGCCAGATAGGCCGAGGAACCGATCATCGCCTCGAGCTGGCGATGACGATGGGCGACGAGGTCGCGCCCGAAGGTCCGCAGCGCTTCCTTATAAGCCTCGCTTCCGCCCTGCATTTCCAGCGCCACCCAGAGCGGGGTGAAGGCACCGGTGAAGCCGGTGTTCAGGAAACCGATGAATTGGTGCATGCGATGCGCCTCGGCACTATCGGTAGCGAAACTGATGCGATGTTCCTCGTCGCGCAGTTCGAGCCAGCGGGCAATCGCCGTGGTTTCGGTCAGCACACTGCCGTCCTCGCGGATCAGCACCGGGGTCTCGCGCCGGCCGTTCACCCGCCCATAGGCTTCGCTCAGCATCTCGTCGGGCATATGCACCCGCGTGGCGCGATAGGGCTTGCCGAGCCATTCGAAAGCGGCGACGAGACCGAGGGAGCTGCCCGCGGGATGACCGGCGAAGATGATCGGTTCCATTGTCGTATCTCCTATTGGGTTGATAACGACAATATGCACACATGGACTTTGGAGCTGTAGACTGGCAGATATGGACCTGAAGTCCATACTTGGAAACTTTGAGTGTCGAACCTCAACGATTTCATCCTCTTTGCCCAGGCCGTCGAGCAGGGCGGCTTTGCTGCCGCAGCCCGGCACCTCGGCATCCCGAAATCGACAGTGAGCAAGCGTGTGGCCGAATTGGAGGCTCGGCTGGAAGCCAGGCTGCTGAACCGCACCTCGCGCAGCTTCGTGCTGACCGATGCCGGCCGGGAGGTGTTCGAGCATGCTCGGGCAGCGATGATCGAGGTCGAGGCGGCCGAAAGCGCCGTGCTGGCCCGGCGGGCGGAACCGAGCGGCACCGTCCGGATCACGGCTTCGGTTCCCACTGCGCAATTCCATCTCGCCGCCCAGCTACCCAGGCTCGCCGCCGCCCTGCCCAAGCTGCAGGTGCAGTTGCATGTCACCGACCGTTTCGTCGATCTCATCCAGGAAGGCTTCGACATCGCGCTCCGGAGCCATTTCGGGCCGCTCGCCGATTCCGACCTGATGGCCCGCCCCATTCACCGGGAGGCAATCGGCCTGGTGGCTGCCCCCGCCTATCTCGCCATCAGGGGAATGCCGGCCACGCCGGAGGATCTTGCCGGTCATGACGGCCTCCTCACCCAGCCCCGGGCGCCGATATGGAAGCTCTCGGCGAACGGCCAGACGATAGAGGTCATGCCCCGCGCCCGTTTCTTCGCCGACGAATCCGTCGCCCTGCTGGAAGCGGCCAAAGCCGGGCTCGGCATCACCGCTTTGCCCCGCTCGATCAGCGCGGCGGCCGTGGCGGGCGGCCTGTTGCGTCTCGTGCTGCCGGACTGGCAGGCAGGCGAAGTCACCACCACGGTGCTGACCACCCATCGGCGCGGGCAGTTGCCCGCGGTACGTGCCGTGGTCGATTTCCTGTCCCGCTCCCTGCGGCCGGCGGACGCGGAAGATTGACGCGCTATGCACACACCCATTGCGAAACAGCCGGACAAGAGGGCATCCTCCCGCCACATAACGACATGAGGAGGAAGGTATGGCAGGGCGCGAACACCGCTATGCGGTCAAGGTCATCTGGACCGGCAATGAGGGCGAGGGCACGCCCACCTATCGCGGCTACAGCCGCGCCCACCAGATCCAGGCCGAGGGCAAGCCGACGATCGAAGGCTCCTCCGACCCGAGCTTTCGCGGCGATGCCACGCGCTGGAACCCCGAGGACCTGCTGGTCGCCTCGCTCTCGGCCTGCCACAAGCTCTGGTATCTCGGCCTGTGCTCGCAGATGGGCGTGAATGTGCTCTCTTATGAGGACGAGGCAGAAGGCGTGATGGTCGAGGTGGCTGGCGGTGCCGGCCAGTTCGAGAAGGTCACCCTGCGCCCGCATGTCGTGGTCGCCGCCGGCACCGACCTGCAGAAGGCGCATGAATTGCACAAGAAGGCGCATGAGATGTGCTTCATCGCCCGCTCGGTGAATTTTCCGGTGGAACACGAAGCGGAGATCGTCCTGGCGGGTGCGTAGAAGTTTTCGACCGCTTTAGGGCGATGCCGCGCTGGCGGGACGATTGAGGGCATTGTCCCACGCTCTCTCGAGTGTCGTAGGACGTCCGCTCTTGCAAACACCGCGACAACGCATCCCCCTTGACTTCCGCAATTTGTGATCACAAAATTGGGATCACATTTTTCGGGAAAGCGCGCATCATGTCCTTGCACCAGACCAACCTCACCACAGCGGAACTGCGTGCGATCGATGCCGCGCATCATTTGCACCCCTTCACCGACACCAAGGGCCTGAACGCCGAGGGCGCGCGCATCATCGTCAAGGCCAAGGGCGTGCATCTGTGGGATTCCGAAGGCAACCAGATCATCGACGGCATGTCGGGCCTGTGGAACGTCAATGTCGGCTATGGCCGCGAGGAAATCGTCGAGGTTGTGGCGCAGCAGATGCGCGAACTGCCCTTCTACAACACCTTCTTCAAGACCACCCATCTGCCGGCGATCGAGCTGTCGCGCCTGCTTGCGGAAGTGACGCCGCCGCAGTTCAGCCGCGTGTTCTTCACCGGCTCGGGCTCGGAATCCAACGACACCATCATCCGCATGGTGCGTCATTACTGGGCGGCCCAGGACAAGCCCGGCAAATCGACCATCATCGCCCGTAAGAACGGCTATCACGGCTCGACCATCGGCGGCGCCTCGCTCGGCGGCATGACGCCGATGCATGCCCAGGGCGGCCTGCCGATCCCCGGCATCGTCCACATCGCCCAGCCCTATTGGTATGCCGAGGGCGGTGACCGCAGCCCGGAGGAATTCGGCCTGTGGGCGGCGCGCGAGCTCGAGCGCACCATCGACGAGCTCGGCGCCGACACGATCGCCGCCTTCATCGCCGAGCCGATCCAGGGCGCCGGCGCCGTGGTCATCCCGCCCGCCACCTATTGGCCCGAAATCCAGCGCATCTGCCGCGAGCGCGACATCCTCCTGATCTCGGACGAGGTGATCTGCGGGTTCGGGCGCACCGGCGAATGGTTCGGCAGCCAGTATTTCGGCTTCGAGCCCGACATCATGGCGATGGCCAAGGGCATTTCCTCCGGCTACCTGCCGATCGGCGGCGTGATGGTGACCGAGAAGGTAGCCGAGGTGATCGCCAATGCCGGCGACTTCAACCATGGCTACACCTATTCGGGCCATCCGGCCTGCGCAGCGGCCGCGATCGCCAACATCAAGATCCTGCGTGACGAGAAGATCGTCGAGCGCGTGAAGGACGATATCGGCCCCTATATGCAAAAGCAGTGGCTGGCGCTGGGCGATCATCCCATGGTCGGCGAAGCGCGCATGGTCGGCCTGATCGGCGCGCTGGAGCTGACGCCGAACAAGAAGACTCGCGCCTCCTGGCCTGTGGAAACCGGCACGGTCGGCCTGATCGCCCGTGACTTCTCCTTCCAGCACGGCCTGGTCATGCGCGCCACCCGCGACACGCTGATCATCGCCCCGCCGCTGGTGATCAGCCATGAAGAAGTCGACGCCCTGATCGCCGCCGCCAAGAAGACGCTCGACGACAGTTGGGCCGAGGTGAAGCGCCGCGGGTATGTGTGAAGGGGGCGGCGCCTCCCTCACCGATAGCGGCGTGGCCGCGTCGAGACCGCCAGCGAGGCGACCGCCACGCCATTCGTCACCGCCCTCTCAAGATCCTCGCTCTCGACCAGGCTGGCGAAATAGCCGGCCGAAAAGGTGTCGCCGGCCCCGATGGTGTCGACGACGCCGACCTGCGGCGCCGGCACGGCCACATGCTCGTCCCCACGCCAGGCCAAGGCCCCCTTCGGCCCGCATTTGATCACCAGGCTGGCGCCGGCGGGCAGCAGCGGCCGGATCATCTCCGCCGCGTCCGCGTCCGTCTCGGCGCCGGTCAGCCCCTTGGCCTCGATGTCGTTGATGAGGACATGCTCGCAATGGCCGATCCAGGCATTGACCCGCGCCCGCACCCCAGACGTCCAGCCGCCATCCGGCCAGCCCGTATCGAGGGCGACCCGATAACCCCGGCGCCGCAGGATGACGATCAACTCGTCATAATCGGCGAGCAGGGCCGGAATCACGAAGGGACCCACCAGCAGGGCCACGCACCCCTCCCCCTTCTCGTCGAGTTGCGACAGCACGTGCGCCAGCCTGAATGAATGCAGATGGCCCGTGGTGGTAAAGAAGGTGCGGTCCCCATCGGGATGGCCGATGCCGACCGAAACCGTGGTCGCCCCCTCGGCCACGGTCCAGCCCAGCGCCCGTGCCCCGAAGGGTTCGGCGAGCCAGCGGCCCAGCATGTCGTTGCCGCGACTGGTGATCAGCCGGTAATCGACGCCGAGCGCATCGAGGGCCAGCGCCGTATTGCCAGCGGCGCCGCCGACGCGGAATTCGCTCTCGGGCACGATCACTTCCGTGCCCGGTTGCGGCCAGGGCGCCTGCGGGCCCATCACGAGATCGACATTGACGTTGCCGATCAGAAACAGCGGTTCCCTCATAGCTCCGTCGTCACCTTGGTCGAGCGCAGGGGCTCGCCGACTTGGGTAACCCGGCCGGCCGCAAAGGTCACCAGGAAGGACTGCAGTGCCGGCAATACGGCGAAGATGGCCGCCATGCCCTCCTCCCTCGGCAGGCGAATGGTGACAGCATCGGCGATGTCGGCCTCACCGGAGAGGTCGAACACCACCACCGGCGATCCGGCCGCGCGGCAGGCCGCCACCAGCCCCGGCGCGAGGCCGGCCGAGGGGCCGGCGGCGCGCAGCAGCACGATGCCGCTGGCCGGTGACAGCATCTCCATCGGGCCATGCCGCAATTGGCCGCCCTCCAGGGCCAGGGCCGGCAGGCGGGCGAGTTCCATCACGCAGAGCGCCCCGGATTCGGCCACGCCCTGCAGTTCGGCCCGGCCGCTGAGGATCAGGGACGTGCTGGCGGCGAGAGCGGACAGGGCCGCCCCCAGATCGGGCCGGACGGGGGCATCGAGCACGGCGAGCGCGGGTTCCGCCGGCAGGCCCAATGCGGCGAGCACCGCAAGATGCAGCGCATGGCTGACCAGGAGGCTGCGCGTGGCGGCGAAGGCTTTTTCCGACCCGCCGACACCGACAAGGGCGGGCACGCCGCGGCCGAGCGCACTATCGGCATCAAGCGTGAGGCCGAAGCGCTCCTGCCGGCCGGACGGACGCTCGAGATAGGCGACGATCTCGCCGGAATTGCCCGACTGGGACACCAGCAGCACGGTACGCTCGCGGTCGGGCTGCGGCGTGATGAGAAGCTCGGACACCACCTCGGTCTCGACCTCGATGCCGAGCTGGCGATAGAGCACGGCGGCTGCGCGGTTGACCCAGTGCGAGCCGCCCATGGCGGCCAGGGTCAGCCGGCCGGTACGGCGGATGCTGTCGGCCAGCCGCGCGGCCATCGGCCCGGCGCCATGGAAAGAGGCCAGTGCATCGGCATGCTGCCTGGCCATTTCGGCCTCGATCATCGCCAGGCCCGAGCCCGGCACGATTTTACTCATGATATCAACCCTTGACGCTGCCGGCAGTCAGGCCGGCAACCAGTGATTTTTGCAGGATGAAGGCGATCAGAACCGGTGGCAGCGCCGTCAGCAGGCCCGCGGCCGAGACCAGGCCGAAATCCGTGGCGCGGCCGGCGGCGAAGTCGGCGATGGTGACGGTGAGGGTCTTGGCATTCTGGTTGGAGGTGAAGAGCAGGGCGTAGAAGAATTCGTCCCAGGCCAGCAGGATGGCGAACAGGGCAGCGGTGGCGACGCCGGCCCGGGCATAGGGCAGCGTGACCCACCACAGGGTCTGCAGCGTCGAGGCGCCGTCGATCGCTGCAGCGCTTTCGAGTTCGCCGGGCACCGCATCGAAGGACGATTTGATGAACCAGGCGGTGAAGGGCGTCAGGATCGAGCAATAGACCAGGATGAGGCCGAACACATTGTTGAGCAGCCCCAGCATCGACAGCAGGAAATAGAGCGGCAGGATCAGCGCCACGGCCGGGGTCATATAGGTGGCGAGGATGCTGTAGAGCACCACCGACACGCCGCGATTGCGGTAGCGCGAAAAGGCCCAGCCCGCCGGCACCGCCACCAGCAGCGACAGCGCCGTCGCGCCCAGCGAGCTCAACAGGCTGTTGCGCAACGCCATCAGGAACGCCTCGCCCGGGCTGTTGGCCTCGAAGGTGAGCAGGCGGGCATAACGGCTGAAGTCGACATGATGCGGGATGAGCGACAGCGGCT
Source organism: Labrys sp. KB_33_2 (assembly GCF_052114505.1). Lineage (NCBI taxonomy): Bacteria > Pseudomonadati > Pseudomonadota > Alphaproteobacteria > Hyphomicrobiales > Xanthobacteraceae > Labrys > Labrys sp. KB_33_2. The sequence continues at coordinate 82,828 of NZ_JBFREW010000014.1, forward strand.
TGGCGGTGAGATCGGCCGGTAGCGAGATGCTCATCACGCCGAGCCAGAGCACCGGCGCGAGCGTCACCACCAGGAACAGGGCGACGCCGCAATAGAGGAAGAAAGTTGCGATGGGGCTGCGCTGCATGATCAGGCCTCCTGTCTGCGCATCAGCCGGACGTAGAAGCCGACGAAGACCATGCAGATCAGCACCACGATGAGGGCGTAGGAAGCACCCGACCCCACTCGCATGAAGCGGAAGGATTCCTCATAGACGAAGAAGCTCATGGTCTTGGTCGAACTCGCCGGACCGCCCCGTGTCATCACATAGAAGATGTCGAAGACCTTCAGCGCCTCGATCGAACGCAGCACCAGCGCCACCAGCAGCGGCGGCGCGATCACCGGCCAGGTGACGGCCTTGAAGCGCTGCCAGGCATTGGCGCCGTCGAGCGTGGCGGCGCCGTAGAGTTCCAAGGGTGCCGATTGCAGCGCGGCCAGCACGATCAGCGCCACCAGCGGATAGTTCTTCCAGACATCGGCCACGATCACCGCATTCATGGCACTGCCTTCGGTGCCGAGCCAGCTGCGATAGCTCTCCATCAGCCCGCTCTGGGTCAGCACTGCATTGAGCACGCCGAAATCGGGCTGGTAGATCAGCCGCCACATCAAAGCGTTGACGATGGTGGGCACCGCCCAGGGCAGTACCAGAAGCGCACGGCAGAAGGTGCGGCCGCGGAATTTCTCGTTGAGCAGCAAGGCCACGCCGATGCCGAGCAGGGCCTCGGCGCTGATCGAGACGACGGTGAAATAGATCGTCCGACCTGCCGCGGCGAGGAAATCGGAATCGGTAAAGGCAAAGGCGAAGTTTTCCAGCCCGATGAAATGCGCTGCCCCCGGCCCCGCCATCAGGCGGGTATCGGTGAAGGCCAGCCACAGGGTCATCAGGATGGGATAGCCGACCGCCGCGAACACGATGACCAGCATCGGACCGAGCAGAAGCCATGGTGAGGGCATGCCGACACGGCCGCTCATCATCAGGCAGATTCCTTCCAGCAAAGGGTAGCGTCACGAGGCGCAACCATACTCTCCCCTGGAGGGGGAGGGTCGGCCTGAAAGGCCGGGGTGAGGTGAAAATACGCAGGTCGCGACGACAGCGGCTGTCATTCCTGCGAAGAAGTCACCCCACCCCGACGCTGTGCGTCAATCCCAGGCACTTCCAAGAGGAAGTGCCTGTACCTCCAAGGGAGGGTAAAGATCTCACCGGATGCGCGCGGCATCCTTGGCCGCTGCCGCCAGGGCGTCGGCGGGCGAAGCCTTGCCGGCCAGCGCGTTCTGGATCTGCGCCTGCAGGATGGTGGAGAGTTCCTGGTAGGAGGCCACCGTCGGGCGCGGCGTCATCAGGCCGATGGAGACGTCGGCGGCCTTGACCAGTGCCTCCTGCCCCTTGGTGACGGCCGGATCGCTGTAGGACGCCTTCCAGATCGGCAGGCTGAGCTTGGCATACTGGTTCTGCACCGGCTTGGAGGTCAGATAGACGATGTATTTCCAGGCGAGATCCGGCTTGGAGGAACCGGCCGTGATGCCCAGCCCCATCGAGCCGTTCACGCCCGAGGCTTTGCTCTTGCCCTCGACGCCGGGAGCCGGCACCACCCCGACCTTGCCGACCACCTTGCTTTCGGCCGGATCATTGGCCTTGGCATACATGTAGGTCCAGTTGAGCGCGAAGGCCGCATCACCAGCCGAGAACACCTTGCGGACGTCCTCTTCCAGATATTCCTTGGAATTGGGGTTGGAGAGGCCGTTCTTGAGGCTGTCGGCCATGTAGGTGACGGCATCGAGCGAGCCGCCCTTGTCGAAGACCGGCTTGTCTCCCTCGAAGAACTTGCCGCCATAGGCCGCCGTCAGGGTCACATAATCGCAGATGACCGCCTCGGCCTGCGACCAGCTCCAGACGATGGGATATTGCACCAGGCCCTTGTCCTTGATGATCTTGGCATCCTTGGCCAGCTCATCCCAGGTTTTCGGCGGCTCGGCGATGCCGGCCTTCTGCAAGATCTCGGTGTTGTAGAACAGATATTTGGTGTCGAGGATCCACGGCATGCCATAGGTCTTGCCGTCATAATTCACGGTGGCCCAGGCCCCGTCGAATACCTTGGAGCGGTCGAGATCCTTCAGCCGGTCCGTGACGTCGACCAGCACACCGTTCTGCGCGAAGGCGGCCGGCCAGATCACGTCGTAGAGCACGACATCATAGCCGGCGCCGCCGGCGGCCTTGGAGGCGACGATCTTGTCGTAAAGGGCCTCGTAGGGCACGAATTCGACATTGACGGTAACGCCGGGATTTTCTTTTTCGAAGGCGGCGGTCATCGCCTTGACGTCGGCGTCGCTATAGGCGGCCTGCGCCATGAACAGGGCATTGAGCGTTTCCGCGGCTGCCGGCGACAATCCCGCCAGGGCCGTCATTGCCAGCCCAGCCAGGACCGATTTGTGAATTCCAGACATTGCAATCATCTCCCGCTTGCAATTCGAACGGCGACCGGTGGCCGCCCTGCATAGTTCAGGGGCGCGGAGAGTTCTCGATGGCTCCCGGTCATTTTCTGCGACCCGGAAAAATTATTAACTCAATTTGTTTGAATGTAAACATGCTGCCATAGTTGCCTACGAAATCGGGAAAGCGTTTTGCGATTTGACGGAATCACCTAGAATCGCAAAGACGCGTCGAAACAAAGAGTTAGAGCAAATAAGCGTTCTCATCTGAACGCGTTTTGCTCTAGGGGGTGGCTGAGATGGCAAGGCGCGAGGCGGACAAGGCGCCCCAACCGGGCCGAAGTGTTGCGGGGACCAATCTCGAATTCACCCGCTCCCATAACAGGCGCGTCGTGCTCGACACGGTGCGCAGGCTGGGGCCGGTGTCGCGGGCAGAGATCGCCCGGGAGACCGCCCTGACCAACCAGACGATCTCCAACATCGTCGAGGAACTGGAGCAGGCCGGCTTCCTCCTGCCCGGCGCACCCAAGCGCGAGGGACGGGGCCAGCCCTCCATCCCCTACACCATCAACCCTCAGGGCGCGTGGTCGCTCGGCTTCCATGTCGACCACAGCGCCATCATCGCGGCCCTGGTCGACCTCACCGGTAAGCCTGTCGCCATCCGCGAGATTCCCGCCCAGCGCCCCTCTCCCCGCAGCGCAGCGCCGGCCTTGCGGCAGCTTGCCGATGCGTTGATCGAGGAGGCCGGCGTTCCCGCCTCGCGCCTGCTCGGTGCGGGGGTCGCCCTGCCCGTGCGCTTCGGGGTCGGCGCCATCACCACGGCGGGCCCGACCACTTTGCCCGGATGGGACGATCCTGATGCCAGGCGGCATATCGCGGAGACTCTCGAACAGCCGGTGCAGATCGAGAACGATGCCATGGCGGCAGCGATCGGCGAGCGGTTGCACGGCGTCGCCCGGGCAATCGACAGTTTCGTCTTCCTGTTCCTGGACGAAGGGCTCGGCGCCGGCGTCTTTCTCGGCGGCCAGCCCTGGCGCGGCGCCTCGCTCAATGCCGGCGAAATCGGCCATATGATCGTGATGCCGAACGGCAAGCCCTGTCCCTGCGGCAATCGCGGCTGCCTGGAGCGCTATCTCTCTCTGAGCGCCGCCCAGGAATTTCTGGCCGACCAGCCTGGCTCCCCTGTCCTCCCCGAGCTGGATGGCGCGATATCCGCTCCCGTGGAGCGCTGGGTTGAGGAGGCCGCGCCCTTTCTTGCCAGTGCCGTCAACATCCTGGAATCGACCCTGGATCCGGAAACCATCCTGCTCGGCGGGCTGGCACCGGCCAGCGTGCTGGCCAGCCTGATCGAGAAGGCCATGCCGCTGCCGATGTCGGTGGGCTCGCGCAGCGGCCGCAGCCTCCCCCGCCTGATGGCGGGCTCCGTAGGCCATCACACCGTGGTGCTGGGCGCAGCCTCGTTGCCGATCTTCGACGAGATCAATCCCCGCTTCGACGTGCTGCTGAAGCATTGACCGTCATTGCGTCGCCACGTTCGCAAAGGCGCCGACGTCAGGAACCACTCGGCGACAATCGCATCGAGAGGATTGTCATCCCCGGCACGGCCTAAGGCCGTGCCGGGGATGACAGAGCCCTTGTTTGCAGAAACTTCCTCACCCCTCGACCCGCCCCGGCGTGACCCGATAGACGGCAGCGCGGCCAGCGATTGCCTCGAAGGCGGAGGGATCGGCCCCGGTCAGCCAGACCTGGGCGCCGAAGCTCTCGAGCCGGTCATAGAGCGCCCCGCGCCTCATCGGGTCGAGATGGGCGGCGACTTCGTCGAGCAGGACGATCGGCGTCATGCCGGCGAGACGGGCAACCAGCCTGGCATGGGCCAGCACCAGGCCGAGCAGCAAGGCCTTCTGCTCCCCGGTGGAGGCACGCTCGGCGGCGATGCCCTTTGGGCCATGCACGACGAGGAGATCGGTCAGATGCGGCCCGTCGAGCGTACGCCCGGCCGCCCGGTCCCGGGAACGGCCTTCGCGCAGGATCTGGCGATAGCGCTCCTCAACGGCCAGGGCCGGTTCGTCCAGCACGGCATTCTCGATGGCACCGTCGAGGGCGATGCGGGCATGGGGGAAGGGAGACGTAGGATCAATCTCCTCTTCGATCAGGCCGGCGAGACGTCGCACCGTGTCGGCCCGTGATGCCGCCACCGCGATGGCGAGATCGGCGACTTCATGCTCGGCGGCATCCAGCCAGCGCTGATCGGCACGAGGATCCTCCAGCAGGCGGTTGCGCGAGCGCAAGGCGCGTTCGAGCGCATTGACCCGGCTGCCATGGCCGGCATCGACAGCCAGCACCAGCCGGTCGAGGAAGCGCCGCCGCTCCCCGGCGGAACCGGAAAACAGGCCGTCCATCGAGGGCGTCAGCCAGACGAGGCGCAAATGATCGGCAAAGCTCGTGGCCGAAGACACAGGCTGGCGGTCGACGCGATATTTGCGCGGGCCACTGTCGGGGCCTTCCAGTCCGGTGCCGAGATGGGCCGGCCCGAGCGCGCCCTCAACCTCGGTGGCGACGGCGAAGCTGCCGGGCCCGTCCTCGCTGGCCATGTCCTCGAGATCCGCCCGGCGCAAGCCCTTGCCCTGGGTGAACAGCGAGATGGCTTCGAGCACGTTGGTCTTGCCAGCGCCGTTCTGCCCCGTAAGCACCACCATGCCGGCATCCACGGCAAGATCGAGCCGCGGATAGGACCGGAAGGAGGTGAGGATCAGGCGGGTGATGCGGGGCGAGATCATTTTTGGGATCGCAGGCATCCTGCTCCCGGCGCTAATTTTGCAGGGACAAGCATGAAACAGGTGTGCCGATCTCCAGATCGGCATTGTTGGAACCGCTGTGCTCGCCAACATGTCAGATGCCGATCTGGAGATCGGCACACCGCATTTCGAGCGCCATCGCCTGCAAGGCCGACGTCACGAATATCCGCCACCGTCCCCGCTACGCGGAGAAGGCAAATCGCGGATTACACCCGCATCGGCATCAGAACGTAGAGGGCGGCGGCGCCTTCGCGGTCCTGCACCAGGGTCGGCGAACCCGGATCGGCGAATTTCAACAGGGCGGTATCGCCGTCGAGCTGCGCCGCGATATCGAGCAAATAGCGCGAGTTGAAGCCGATATCGAGCGGGGTGGCGTCGTAATCGACCTCGATCTCCTCGGTCGCCGTGCCGGAATCGGGGTTGGTGACGGTGAGGACGAGGCGCCTGTCGGCCAGCGACAGCTTCACGGCGCGGCCACGCTCGGAGGAGATGGTCGAGACGCGGTCGACGGCCGCGGTGAAGTCGGCGCGCTCGACGATCAGGGACTTGTCGTTGCCGACAGGAATGACGCGGGCATAATCGGGGAAGGTGCCGTCGATCAACTTGGAGGTCAGCACCACCGGGCCGATGGTGAAGCGGACCTTGGCCTGGGAAAGCTCGACGGAGACGATGGCCTCGGCGTCTTCCATCAGCTTCTGGATCTCGCCCACCGCCTTGCGCGGCAGGATCACGCCGGGCATGCCGTTGGAGCCTTCGGGCGCCGGCAGTTCGACGCGGGCGAGGCGATGGCCGTCCGTCGCCACGGCGCGGATGCGGGTCTCGCCCTCGACTTCGAGCGTGTGCAGATAGATGCCGTTGAGATAATAGCGCGTCTCCTCGGTGGAAATCGCGAACTGGGTCTTCTCGATCAGCTTGCGCAGATCGGCGGCCTTGAGCTGGAAATTATGCGGAAACTCGCCCGCCGCCAGGTCCGGAAAATCCGAAGGCGGCAGCGTCTGCAGGGTGAAGCGCGAGCGGCCGGAGCGCACGATCAGCTGGGTCGCCTCGCCGCCGCCTTCCAGCGAGACCTGGGCCCCGTCGGGGAGCTTGCGGACGATATCGTAGAGGGTATGCGCCGGCACCGTGGTCGCACCATCCATGGTGACATCGGCAGGAGAGGACTCCACCACCTCCAGATCGAGGTCGGTCGCTTTCAAGAGCAGGCTGGCGCCCTGGGCCTCGATCAGCACGTTGGACAGGATCGGAATGGTGTTGCGCCGCTCGACGACGCGGTGGACGTGGCCCAGCGATTTGAGAAGGGCAGTCCGTTCGAGCGTAACCTTCATGGAGTGCGTCCTGGCATAGCGACCCGCAAGCGGACCGAGCTGCCGCAAACGGTGGAAAAAGGGCGAAGACCATGCAATTTGCTCAGGCGAAAGGCAAGCCATCCCGCAGCTTTTTCAGGGTTTTCCCGAACATGTCGGCTTCGCCCCCGATCGGGATGCCCCACGCCGGGCAACCCATGTTCGACAAGTATCCGTCCCGCACGTTCTCGATCATGAGGCTGCTCGTCACAGGCTCGGTACCGGCTCCAGCAGCACCACGATGCGTTGGACGATGGCGAGGACCGCGATGACGATGATGAGGATGCGCGCGATCTGCTTGAAGCGCCCTTCCATGGGCAGGCGGTCGACCAGGTACAGCAATAGCCAGCAGACGAGGCCGATGACGAAGACGCCGATCAGGAGCGAGATCACTTGAGACAACATGGACACATTCCCCGAGCGACCATGACAATCATGGTCGGCTCGGTAACGCGAATGTCGGCCGGGGAGTTCCCGTTCGTCAGGTCATCGGGATCATCACCGCCTTGCGATAGGCCGGGCGTTCGGTCAGGCGCTCATACCAGGCGGCAAGATGGGGCAGATCAGGCCGCTCGATCGCCATGTTGAACCAGCCATAGGCGCTGCAGCCGAGCGGGATGTCGCCGATGCCGAACTTCTCGCCGGACAGAAAAGGCTGGCTGGCCAAGGCCTTGTCGGCGATGGCCAGAAGGCGGCTGCAGCTGTCGAGGCCCCGGGAGAGCTCGGTCTCGACCCGGTCCTGGGCGGTACGACGCACGACGTTCCAGAACACGTCGCGGAAGGGAGCCGCGATGGTGGAGGTCGTCCAGTCCATCCAGCGCTCTGCGGAAGCCTTCGCCTGGCGCGTTGCCGGCACCAGCCGGCGCTCGGGATCGCCCTCGGCCAGATAACGCACGATGGCATTGGATTCCCACAGCACGAAGCCGCCATCCTCGATGCAAGGCACCAGCCCATTGGGATTGAGCGCGCGATAGGCGGGATCGTTGACCACGCCGAAAGCGCCGCCCGCATCGATGCGCTCATAAGCGAGCCCGAGTTCCTCGGCGCACCAGAGCACCTTCTTCACATTGGAGGAATTGGCGCGGCCCCAGATCTTCAGCATATCGGTCCCTTCCCACAACCCGTCGGAGTTCGTCCGCAATAAACGGATCGAATTGACTCGGCCTTTGTCATTGCCAGGCATGACGAAGGCGGCGTTTCAGCTACTTTCCGGATAATGCCTGACTTCACTCGGCCTCACTTCGACCGGATGAAGCCGACGATGTCCTTCACCGAGGCCATGATCGGGGCGGCGATCGCCCGCGCCCGCTCCGAGCCTTCGGCCAGCACCGCGTCGATATGGCCGGGATCGGCCATCAGGCGCTTCATCTCGGCGGTGATCGGCGAGATTTTCGCGACGGTGAGATCGGCGAGCGCCGTCTTGAAGGTCGAGAACTGGCCACCGCCGAACTCGGAGAGAACCTCCGCGACCGTGCGTCCCGACAGGGCCGCGAAGATCGAGACGAGATTGTCGGCCTCGGGACGTCCTTTCAGCCCCTCCTCCTCACCAGGCAGCGGCTCGGGATCGGTGCGCGCCTTGCGGATCTTGGCGGCGATGGTCTCGGCATCGTCGGTCATGTTGATGCGCGACAAATCGGAGGGATCCGATTTCGACATCTTCTTGGAACCGTCGCGCAGGCTCATTACGCGGGTTGCAGCGCCCTGGATCAGGGGCTCGGGCAGCGGGAAGAAGCCATCATTGAAGCCATTGGCCGCGATGGAGTCGCCGAAATCATTGTTGAATTTCGCGGCGATGTCGCGGGCGAGCTCCAGATGCTGCTTCTGGTCCTCGCCGACGGGCACGTGGGTAGCGCGGTAGACCAGGATATCGGCGGCCATCAGCGTGGGATAGGCGAACAGGCCCACCGAGGCCGCCTCCTTGTCCTTGCCGGCCTTTTCCTTGAACTGGGTCATGCGGTTGAGCCAGCCCATGCGGGCCACGCAGTTGAACACCCAGGCGAGTTCGGCGTGCTCGGCCACCTGGCTCTGGTTGAAGACGATGTGGGCCTTCGGGTCGATGCCCGCGGCCAGGAAGGCGGCGGTGACCTCGCGGATGGCGCTGCTCAGGGTCTTGGGATCCTGCCAGAGCGTGATGGCGTGCTGATCCACCACGCAATAGATGCATTGATGGCTCTTCTGCATCTCGACGAAGCGCTGAATCGCGCCGAGATAATTGCCCAGATGCAGGTTGCCGGTCGGTTGAACGCCCGAAAAGACGCGCTCCACGAACTTCGTCATGGCGAGAGGATTCCATATTGTCCAAGCAGCTTGTTCTTGATCGAGCCACGGGCGCGATCAAGAACAAGCTGCAAGATATCGAACACATGCATGATTTTCCGGCGAAGCCCGCCCGTGGGTCTCGCCGGAAAATCGTGCTTAGGCTAGCGCTTATGGCGGGCGCGGGCGCAAGACGCAAGTCTAGCCACCAGGTCCGGCACCGGTGCAAGGCTTCACCTTGCCGGTTCCGGCTGCTCCCTGTACGCATGCGAGGCTGGAGCCGCACCGTGAATGCATCCCCACCCTCCCTGCGCGTCCTGATCGTCGGCGGCTACGGCATCTTCGGTGGACGGCTGGCGGAATTGCTGGCGGACGCCCCCCGCCTCACCCTCATCATTGCCGGGCGCTCGCTCGCCAAGGCGGAATTCTTCTGCGCCAGCCGCCCGGTGCGGGCCCGCCTCTCACCGGCGCAGTTCGATCGCGAGCAGCCCCACGAGCCGCAATTGCAGGCCCTGAAGCCCGACATCGTCGTCGATGCCAGCGGCCCCTTCCAGGGTTACGGCAAGGAGCCCTATCGCCTGATCGAAGCCGCGATCGCCTGCGGGGCCGATTATTTCGACTTCTCGGACGGGGCCGCCTTCGTGCGCGGCGTCACCAGCCTCGATGCAGCGGCCCGGCAGCGCGGCGTCACAATCCTCTCGGGCGTAAGCAGCTTTCCCGTGCTCACCGCCGCGGTCGTCAGGCATCTCGCCGGCGCCTTCTCGCGCATCGAGACCATCCGCGCCGGCATCGCCCCCTCGCCTCATGCCATCGTCGGCGAAAATGTGCTCAAGGCGATCGCGAGCTATGCCGGCCAGGCCGTGCCGGCGCGGCGGCGCGGGCAGACCCTGCTCGTGCATCCTCTCACCGAAACCTGCCGTTTCACCATCGCGCCGCCGGGACGGATGCCCCTCTCCAATACGCTGTTCTCGCTGGTGGAGGTGCCCGATCTCCTGCTGCTCGCCGACCTGTGGCCAGGTGTCCGCTCGGTCTGGGTCGGCGCCGGGCCGCGCCCCGAGATCCTGCATCGCTGCCTGATCGGGCTGAGCCTGCTGGTGCGGGGGAAAATACTGCCGTCGCTCAGGCCGCTGGCCGGGCTTTTCCTCTGGGCAAACCGCATGCTGCGCTGGGGTCCCCATCGCGGCGGCATGTTCGTCGAGGTCGCGGGATCAGGCCACCGTGGCGAGCCTCTGACGCGAAGCTGGCACCTGACGGCCGAAGGCGATGACGGGCCCTATATTCCGGCGATGGCGATCGAGGCCCTCATCCGCCGGCGCCTCGATGGCATCAGGCCGGAGCCGGGGGCCCGCCCGGCAACCGGAGCACTCGCCTTGGCCGATTATGATCGGGTCCTTGCCGGCCGGGCCTTCGCGCATGGCACGCGCGACGTCACGGCCGAAGCCAGCCTGCCGCTCTATCCGCGCGTCCTGGGCTCTGCCTATCGCGACCTGCCGCCGGCCATCCAGGCCCTGCATCGGCACGAAGCGAGCCACAGCGTCAGCGGTCGCGCCAGCGTGGAGCGCGGCAAGGGGCTGCTGTCACGGCTGGTCGGCGCCCTCGTCGGCTTTCCCGAAGCCGGCGCGGACGTGCCGGTGCGCGTGTCCTTCGAGATCGGGCGCAGCCAAGGAAGCAGTCAAGAAATCTGGCGGCGCGAATTTGCCGGACGCCGTTTCCGCTCCGTGCAAACCGCCGGCCGTGGCCGCAGTGCCGGCCTCATCGACGAGCGTTTCGGGCCTTTCAGCTTCGGCCTGGCCCTCCTCGCCGAGGACGGCACGCTCAAGCTCGTGGTGCGCAACTGGCGTTTCCTCGGCTTGCCGCTGCCACGTTTCCTCGCTCCCTATGGCAACAGCTTCGAGAGCGCCGAGGATGGGCGCTTCAACTTTCATGTCGAGATCGCCCACCCCCTGCTCGGCCTGATCGTGCGCTACAAGGGCTGGCTGGTGGAGGATGCCCCGCGCTGACCGCGGCCCCGGAACTTCGTTCGCGTGTCGGACCCGGAACTTCGTTCGCGTGTCGGTCACATCGCCTTCATGGCCTTGCCATGCTTCTTCATCTTCTTGGGCATGTGCTTCTTGGTCATCTTCTTCATCGGCTTCTTCATGGTGTCGGCCTTCATGGCATCGCCTTGCATCGGCTTCATCGTCTGCGATTCCATCGGGGCAGGCTTCTGCATGGTGTCGGTATTCGGCGTGGCGTCCTGGGCCTGCGACAGCGAGGAAACAGCGAAAGCAAGCCCCAGTCCCAGCAGGCCCGTCGAGACGATCTTGGCGATACGATCCATTGTTCATTTCCTTTCAGTGGTTGCGCATCTGCGCGGGGAAAGCCGGACCAGCCGTCCAGCAGGCGGGAGTTGGACAGGGAGTACGCGCCCTCAATCAGTCGTTGCCGCGGCGATGGCACCGCCTTGGGGCGCCTGCAGCAGGATGGCTGTCCGCATGCCGGGCGGCGGCGCTGGGATCGGCAGGCTGAGAGCCTCGCCTTTCCAATGTCCGAGGCGGATCAGATCGTGCACGACATTCTTATGGGGCAGGGTGCGGCCGGAATTCTCGCCCGCGTGTACCGGCACCTGGACCTGGCTGGGATCGTAGCGCACCAGCCAAACGTCGAGGCCGGCAGCCGGAGACGCATGGCTGCCGATGGCGACGCAGCCGGCAGAAAGAGCAAGGCTCGGTCCGGCATCCGGCCGGGCCGCCGCGGCGGCCGTGATCACCGCCTCGACCTCGGCGAGGTCGTTGCCGACCAGGGACGTCCTGCCATTCACCACCATCTGCGGCGTGAAGGGGCCGCTCTGCCCAAGGGGCTTCTCATAGGCGACCTGGCGCTGCGTGTAGTCCGGACGCGCGAAAATATCCTTCCAACCCAGCCGGTCCCAATAGGTGACGCCGAAACTCAGGGCCAGCACGCCGGACCGCCGGCTGATCGTGGCCAGATTGGCGTTGGCCGGCGGGCAGGAGGAACAACCCTGACTGGTGAAGAGCTCCACCACGGTAAGCTGCCCCGCCCAGGCCGACGCCGTGCCGCCGACCAGCGGCATGGTCAGGCCCAATCCCAATAGAACGAGCCGCGTCAGGCTGGAACACGGCCTCTTCGTCGATCGCCGCATGAATGGCCTCGTCAGTATTCGGCCCGAACAAAGGCCCCGTCCCTGTGCTATTCGTCGGCAGACCGTTGCTTGTTACACACTCACGGCGTCGTGATGAAAGGGCAGCGTCATCGCGAAAGTCGTGGGAAAACGCGTCGTGAGGCGGGAATTCGGCCTTCTTTCGCCGATTTACGGCGCTTCGCGCTTTCGTTCGGCGGCAGGGCGGTGTAAGAGGCGCCCACATCTGTTCCTAGAGCAAAGCGCGTTTTGGTGAAAACGCGCTTTGCTCTAGCTCTTTGGTTCGACGCGTCTTTGCGATTGGGAGCGTTTCCCTCACATCACAAAACGCTTTAGTTCACTTGAAAAGTTTCAGGACATTATCGTGAAGGTCATCGCCAGCCAGATCCGCAAGGGCAACGTCGTCGAGATCGACAACCAGCTATTCGTCGTGCTCAAGGCTGAGAGCTTCTTCCCGGGCAAGGGCACGCCCACCACGCAGATCGACATGCGCCGCCTGTCGGATGGTGTGAAGACCGTGCAGCGCTACCGCACCACCGAGCAGGTGGAGCGCGCCTTCATCGAGACCAAGTCGCACACCTATCTTTATGAAGACGCGCATGGCTATGCCTTCATGAACATGGACAGCTACGAGCAGGTCGCCGTGCCTAACGATGTCATCGGCGACCAGTCCGTCTATCTGGCCGAGAACATGGAATGCCAGATCAGCCTCTACAACGGCGTGGCGGTGGCGATCGAACTGCCGGCCCGCGTCGTGCTGGAAGTGACGGAGACCGAGCCGGTGACCAAGGGCCAGACGGCTTCCTCCTCCTACAAGCCCGCCACCCTCTCCAACGGTGTGCGCACCACCGTGCCGCCCCACATCAGCGCCGGCACCCGCGTGGTGATCATGACGGAAGACGGCTCCTACGTCGAACGCGCCAAGGATTGATCCGGGAGCGCGGACTTCTCAGCGACATGCCGCAAGGTCCGCTCCTGCAGCACAGACCACAAAAAGGGCGCGGGCTTGTCAGCCGCGCCCTTTTTCAATGTGGCTTGTTTCCAAAGAGCGGACATCGCGACATGTCTCCATGTCGCTGGGAAGTCCGTGCTCCGCTATAGCGCTGCCGCGATCTCCGCCTGGATCGCCTCGGCTGCCGCCTTCGGATCGGGAGCCGCCACGATGGGGCGGGCCACCACCAAATGGTCGGCCCCGGCGCGGATGGCGTCGCCGGGCGTCATCACCCGCTTCTGATCGCCGCTGTCGCTGCCGGCGGGCCGCACGCCAGGGGTCACCAGCAGCATGCCATCTCCCACCCGGTTGCGGGTCGAAGCGACCTCTTCCGGCGACATCACCAGGCCGGGCACACCGAGCGCCATGGCCTGGGCGACACGCTGGGCCACGAGTTCCCCCACGCCCTTGCCATAACCGGCTTCGGCCAAATCGGCATCGTCATAGGAGGTCAATACGGTGACGGCGAGGATCTTCAGATCCGAACCGCGGGCGCCTTCGACCGCCGCTCGCATCGTCTGGGGAAAGGCGTGCGCGGTGAGGAAGGTCATGCCCATGCCGGCAATGGCCTCGACCCCCTTGGTCACGGTGTTGCCGATGTCGTGCAGCTTCATGTCGAGGAAGATCTTCTTGCCCGAGCGGGCCAGATCCTGGGCGAAGGGCAGACCGCCATTGAAGATGAGCTGATAGCCAATCTTGTAGAAGGTCACGCTGTCGCCGAGCTGGGTTACCAGGGCCTCGGCCTTGGCAACGCTATCGACATCCAGGCCACAGATCAGGCGGTCTCTCGTATCCAAATCAGTTCCTCAGAAGTTGGCGGTAGGTCCAGACGCGGGCGGGCGGCACGTTGCGCCAGATCCGGGGCGACGCATGCCAGGTGAAGAAGGCGTTCTTGGTCGGCATCGGCGAAGTCAGCGAGTAGGTGAACTGGATGAAGGCGGCGTCGGGCTGCATCAGGGTGAAGGCCTGGGCCAGGAGGTCGAGCCGCTGCCGCTCGGGCTTGGTCAGCAGCGGCAGGCCGCAGACCACGGCGGCAGCCTTGCCGGAAAGCCTGCCGTCCAGCGTATTGGCCAGGGCATAGGCATCGCCCTGCACCACCGTCGCCTTCGGAAAACGCTGCGACAGGAGATCGCAAAATTGCGGGCTGTATTCGACCAGCACCAGGCGATCCTCGGCGATGCCTCGCTCGACCAGGGCCTGGGTAATCGGACCGGTGCCGGGCCCGATTTCCACCACCGGCCCTTCGGAGGCAAGATCGACGCAGTTCGCCATCGCCTTGGACAGAAAAGGGCTGGAAGGGGTGATCGACCCCATCTGCAGGGGCTTTTCGGTCCAGCTACGGAAGAACTGCGCGGCTTCACCGAAACGTCTGGATGGCTTGCAATTGTCACGTCGCGCGCCGCCCTTATGGACCATCGGCCTGCTCCTTGCTTGCCCCGTTCGCATCGCTATTGGCGAACGCCGCCGCCGTCAAGCGGTCCCTGCGCTCGATTCTCAATATGATCATCACGATAAGGCCTCTTGCTGCACCGGCACCGCCTAGAGCAAAGCGCATTTAGACGGAAACGCTATTTTGCTCTAACTCATTGGTTCCAAGCCAATCCTACGGATTGGCTGGAGCGTCTTTGCGATTCTTGGCGATTCCGCCAAATCGCAAAACGCTCTGGCCGGCGGCCTGCCATTCCGCCCTCACATCAGCATCGGTTTCGTATTCCCGCTGCCAGGACTGGGCTGCCAGGCGGGCCGGCGAGAGCCGGGCGAGCGCCCAGACCGCCATGGCGCGCACCAGCGGCGATTCATCGCCCAGAAGCCCCTCGGCCGTATCCACAAGGCCGGCATCGCCGGAATTGCCGATGGCGATCAGCACATTGCGGATGAAACGATCACGCCCGATGCGCTTGACCGGGTTCTTGGCAAAGAGTGCCCGGAATGAGGGATCGTCCAGGCGGGCGAGTTCGGCCAATCTGGGCGTTCGCAGGTCCTCGCGCGCCTTGAGCTTGTGCTCGCGCGCCGCCACCGCGAACTTGTTCCAGGGGCAAGCGGCCAGGCAATCGTCGCAGCCGTAGATGCGGTTGCCGATCGCCGCACGGAACTCGGCGGGGATCGGTCCCTTGTTCTCGATGGTGAGATAGGAGATGCAGCGCCGGGCATCGAGCCGATAAGGCGCGGGAAAAGCGGCGGTGGGACAGGCATCGAGGCAGGCGCGGCAGGAGCCGCAATGATCCCGCTCCGGTGCATCAGCCTCGATCTCCGTGGCGCTGAAGATCGAGCCGAGAAAGAGCCAGGAGCCGAAATCCCGGCTGACCAGATTGGTGTGCTTGCCCTGCCAGCCCAGGCCCGCCGCCGCTGCAAGGGGCTTTTCCATCACCGGCGCGGTGTCGACGAAGACCTTGAGCGCCGCTCCGGTTGTCTCGCCCCACCAGCGCCCGAGGCTTTTCAGCCGTTTCTTGATGACGTCGTGATAGTCGTCGCCCTGGGCATAGACCGAAATCAGCCCGCCAGAGCGATCCGCCAACCCCGCCATCGGGTCCCCGTCCGGGCCATAATTGACCCCCAGCATGATGATGCTGCGCACGTCCGGCCAGAGCGTGGAAGGCGCGCCGCGCTGATCGGCGCGCTCGTGCATCCAGCCCATCTCGCCATGGAACCCCTCCTCCAGGAAGCGGCGCAGGCGTGCGGGCGCCTGGGGAATGGCGTCGGGCGTGGTGACGCGGACGACATCGAAGCCTTCCGCTTCGGCGCGCTGGAGGAGTTCTGCCTTGAGGGCGGTCATGATGACCTCCTCGCGCGAGGCCGCCGGCGCCCGGGTTGTTGCCCCTCCGCAAAGTTCGAAAGCACCGATACTGTCATCCCCGGCACGGCCGCAGGCCGTGGGAAGGGGATCCAGGAGCTACGGGCAGTGCATTTGCCCCTGGATCCCCTTCCCCTCCCAGTCACAAGCAAAGCTTGTGACATGCTCGGCCGGGGATGACAGTGCACACCATGCCAAGCAGGCACCCGGCAGAAAGCGAGCGGTCCCAGGTCAAAAAACACCAAGCTAGAAATCGAGATCCGCATAGGTTGCCGAGGGCGGCGTTCCCCGCAGCGTCTCGGCCAGCAGCGGCCGGAAGGACGGACGCGACTTGAGGCGCGCATACCACTCCTTGGCGGCCTGGTCCTCGTCCCAGGGCACGTCGCCGAGATAGTCGACGATCGACAGATGGGCCGCAGCCACGAAATCGGCGTAGGAAAGCCTGTCTCCCGCCAACCAGTTCCGCCGTCGCACCAGATATCCGACATAGCGCAGATGATAGCGCACATTCGATTTGGCCGCACGGATCGCCGCCGTATCCGGCGAGGAGCCGCCCTCGCCGATCGGCAGGAAGCGCTTGAGGATCTTCTCCGTGATCAGATATTCGGTGACCTCGGCATAGAATTTGATGCTGAACCACTCGATCAGACGGCGGGTTTCCACCCGCGCCCTGGTATCGCGCGGCAGCAGGCGCTGCTCGCCGAGGGCATCGCCATAGGCCTCGTCGAGATATTCGCAGATCGGCGTCGCCCCGGGCACGATCAGGCCGGTGGCGTCGATCATCACCGGCAGCACGCCGGCCGGATTCATGTGCAGGAAGGCTTCTCGTCTCTCCCAGGGCTTTTCCTCGACCAGATCGGTC
Organism: Labrys sp. KB_33_2; assembly: GCF_052114505.1. Classification (NCBI taxonomy): domain Bacteria; kingdom Pseudomonadati; phylum Pseudomonadota; class Alphaproteobacteria; order Hyphomicrobiales; family Xanthobacteraceae; genus Labrys; species Labrys sp. KB_33_2. The sequence goes on from NZ_JBFREW010000014.1 coordinate 99,471, forward strand.
GCCACGTCCATTTCGCTGAGCACGAGACGAATAAAGCGCGATTGCGGGTCGACAGGATGATGAAAAAGCTTGGCCATTGAACCGTGAATCTGGAAACCGCGAATGAGGGCCCGAGTGGGGCGAGGCGGATAACCGGTATACCCCCCCGTACAACCGCCCGGCAACCGCCTTGCATGAATAGAACACAGGCTCTGTGGTTGGCGGCGCAAAATGGGCGGTAGGGGTTAACGAGACATTGACGCCACCAAGCCTCGGCGCCTCACACTCGGCAGCAGATTGCACGGCCGCCTCCTAGGCCAGATTTCATCCACTGCGCCCGTCATTATGCCGCATGGTGAAATAAATGAAAGATCAGCCATACGGCACCAGTAAGGATCGATAGATCCCATTGTCCAGGACGACGCAGACCACAATCCCCAATCTGCTCATCTGCTACGCTATTCCCCAGAGGTATTATCGGAAGCATTGACATGAGGTGATTCAAGCGCGAATTATTACAAAAGGTTAACAAACAATATTGTGGGACGAAATTCACGCTGCAAGGAGTACGATCATGCCGGTAGAATTGACCGATGGCAAAGCCATCCGCAGCCTCGTTCCGGCACGTATGGACCGACTGCCCTGGGCTCGCTTCCACTGGATGGTCGTGGTGGGCCTTGGCATCAGTTGGATCCTCGATGGTATCGAAATCCAGCTCGTTTCGGCCTCCGGTTTCCAGAAAAGCCTGGGCATGACCAGCGCCGAAGTCGGCTTCGCCGGCACGATCTACCTGATCGGCCAGGTGGTCGGCGCCCTGTTTTTCGGGCGGCTAACCGACCGCTGGGGCCGCAAGAAGCTGTTCATCATCACCCTGGCGATCTATCTCGTCGGCTCCGGCGTGGCGGGCTTCGCCTGGACGCCCTGGTTCCTCTATCTCTGGCGCTTCGTCGCAGGCCTGGGCATCGGCGGGGAATACACCGCGATCAATTCAGCCATCGACGAACTCATTCCGGCCAAATATCGCGGCCGGGTCGACATCGCCGTCAACGGTACCTACTGGGCCGGCGCCATGCTGGGCGCCGTCGGCAGCTTCTTTCTGCTCGACCACACTTTGTTTGCCGAGAATGTCGGCTGGCGCATCGCCTTCTTCATCGGGCCGGTGCTCGGTCTCGTCATCATCTTCCTGCGCCGGCACATCCCCGAAAGCCCGCGTTGGATGGTCACCCACGGCCAGGACAAGGAGGCCGAGACCATCGTCGAGAGCATCGAGGCGGGCGTGCGCGCCCAGGGCGTTACGCTCGCGCCCGTCGACGACAGCAAGGCGATGTACGTCAAACCGGAAGAATCGGTTCCCTTCTCCAAACTGGTGGATGTTTTCTTCCGGCAGTACCCATCGCGCACCTTCCTCGGCATCACCATGATGGTGACGCAGTCCTTCCTCTACAACGCGATCTTCTTCACCTACGCTTTGGTGCTGAAGAATTTCTATCATCTCAACGAGTCGCAGACGGCGCTATATTTCTTCCCCTTCGCCATCGGCAATCTGATCGGGCCGCTGCTGCTCGGGCCGCTGTTCGACACCATCGGCCGGCGCAAGATGATCTTCGGCACCTATGTGCTGGCGGGGGCGGTGCTGCTGGTCTCGGCCTATCTGTTCAAGCAGGGTAGCCTGACGGCCAATACCCATACGCTGTTCTGGTGCATCTCCTTCTTCTTCGCCTCGGCGGGGGCTTCGTCGGCCTATCTGACCGTCAGCGAGATCTTCCCGCTGGAAGTTCGCGGCCAGGCGATCTCCTATTTCTTCGCCGTCGCCCAGGTCGTCGGCTCGATGGGGCCGCTGATCTTCGGCTATCTGGTCGGGGAAGGTACCGAGCGCGACCCGCTGTTCTGGGGCTATGTCGTCGGTTCGGCGGTGATGATCTTCGGCGGTGTGGTGGCGCTGTTCTACGGCGTCGACGCAGAAGGCAAGGGCCTGGAGGACATCGCCGAACCGCTCTCCGCGGTCCGAGTTACGGCGGAAGGAGCCATAGGGCCGCAGGCGCTGCGCTGAGGAAGCAAGGCCGGCATTCGCCGGCCACGCGCCGTTGTCGCGGCGGCCGAGAGAAAGTCTCCGACCTGCGGACGGGCAATCCCTCTGCGTCAACCAAATGCGGCGCGGCCGGCCATTGGCGGGCTCGCTGCGCCGACGCAAGTCCCTCCAGCGGACAAAGCAAGAGATCGTGGAAGCAGAGGCATCCAATTCCGCCGCATTTACCTCCAGACTGGCGGCCATCGCAGGCCGATGGAATTATGGGGTAAGGAAATGGTTGCCGTCACGGACGATCTCGTAAAGCTCTATGCCGGGTCCGACGCTTTGGCGCTCGGAGAGCTGGTGCGGGCCAAGCAGGTCAAGGCTTCGGAGCTGGTCGAGACCGCGATCGAGCTTGTCGGCCGCCTCGATCCCAAGCTGAACACCGTGGTCATCCCGACCTTCGACGTCGCGCGGCAGGTCGCCGAAGCACCGGGTTCGGGCCCGTTCGCCGGCGTGCCATTCCTGCTCAAGAACCTCGGCACCCAGTGGAAGGGCACGCCGCTGACCTCGGGCCTCGCCTATCTCCAGAATTATGTCTGCCCGGCGGATTCGGAAATCGGCCGCCGCATGCGGGAATCCGGCCTCGCCCCGATCGGACGCAGCAACACGCCTGAATATGGCTGGTGCATTTCCACCGAACCGCGCCTCTACGGGCCCACCGTCAACCCCTGGAATCCGGCAATTACCGCCGGCGGATCGAGCGGCGGGTCGGCAGCGGCGGTCGCCGCGCGCATTGTGCCGATCGCCGACGCCTCCGACGGCGGCGGTTCGATCCGCGTACCGGCCTCCTGCTGCGGCGTGGTCGGCCTGAAACCATCGCGCGGCCGGGTCAGCTACGGCCCCTTCGATGCGGATCTGTGGTTCGGCTGCATCTATTTCCTGTGCAACAGCCGCAGCGTGCGTGACACCGCCGCCTTTCTCGACGTCGTCGCCGGCAATCTGCCGGGCGATCCCTATACGGCGCCGCGCCCTGCGGAGAGTTGGCTATCCCTGCTCGCCAAGCGTCCCAAGAGGTTGAAGATCGGCTATACGCTCACCGCCCCCTTCGGCGAGCCCTATGCCCCCGAGGTGAAAGCGGCCGTGGAGGACGCCGTCAGGCTGCTCGAAAGCCTCGGCCACACGGTCGAGGAATATCGCTTCGAGGTCGATCTCGAAGAGGCCTGGTGGCGCTACAACGACATCATCGCCGTGGAGACCTCGACCGAATTCACCCAGCACGCCAAATTCGCCGGGCGCCCGCCCGAAGAGGCCGATCTCCAGCCCTTCAACTGGTCAATGCTGGAATATGCCAAGACCCTGTCGGCGACGCAGTATTCGGCCAGTCTCGGCGCCGTACGCAAGGCTGCCCAGCGCATCGCAACGGAAATCGCTCCCTTCGACGTCTTCGTCACGCCCACGCTGACGCAGCCGCCGCGCCCGGTCGGCTACTGGTCGATGGAGGACGGCGACCGCGAGCGCTATCTGGCACGCTGGTCGGATGCCGCCTTCATGTTCGCCTTTAACATCTCCGGCCTGCCGGCGATGTCGGTACCAACAGGCATGGCCGACGGCAACAAGCCCGTTGGCATCCAGTTCGTCGGGCGCCATGGCGACGAGGCGACGATCCTCCAGCTTGCCGCGCAGGCGGAGGAAGCCGCCCCCTGGATCGGACGCAAGCCGCAGGTGTGTGCGATCTGACAATCGCGATCTGAAGCGTGGCTCTGCCCCTCACCTCTATCCTCGCCCCGTTCTTACGGGGAGAGGTACAGTGAGGGGCAGCACAATGGCCGGTAAATAGCCCTCTCTGGCACTTGGGGAGGGCTTTTCACGTCTGGTTCGACGCCGCGCGAACTCAGCTCGTCAAGCCGCCGGCCAAGCTCGGCAGGTCGAAGGGGCGGAAGCCGAAATGGGAGAGCCAGCGCACGTCGGCGTCGAAGAACGGGCGCAGATCCGGCATGCCATATTTCAGCATGGCGATGCGGTCGATACCCATGCCCCAGGCAAAGCCCTGATATTCATCGGGATCGAGGCCGCAATTGCGCAGCACGTTGGGATGCACCATACCGCAGCCCAGGATCTCGAGCCAATCCTCGCCCTCGCCGAAGCGGATCTCGCCGCCCTTGCGCGAGCACTGGATGTCGACTTCCATCGACGGCTCGGTGAAGGGGAAGAAGGAGGGGCGGAAGCGCATCTTCACCGACGGCACTTCGAAGAAGGCGCGGCAGAACTCCTCCAGCACCCACTTCATGTGGCCGACATGGCTCACCTTGTCGATGACCAGCCCCTCGACCTGATGGAACATCGGCGTATGGGTCTGGTCGCTGTCATGGCGATAGGTGCGGCCGGGCACGACGATACGGATCGGCGGCTTCTGGCTCAGCATGGTGCGGATCTGCACCGGGCTGGTATGGGTGCGCAGCACCTTGCGCTCGCCCTTTTCGTCGGGCGCCAGGAAGAAGGTGTCGTGCATCTCTCGGGCCGGATGGCCGGGCGGGAAGTTGAGCAAGGTGAAGTTGTATTCGTCCGTCTCGATATCCGGGCCCTCGGCGATGGCGAAGCCCATATCGGCGAAGATGGCGGTGATCTCGTCGATCACCTGGCTGATCGGGTGAATGCGGCCGAGCTCGGTTCCGCTCTCGCGCACCGGCAGCGTCACGTCGACGGCCTCCGCCACCAGGCGCGCTTCCAGCGCAGCCGCCTTCAGCACGATCCTGCGCTCGGCCAGTGCCGCGGTGACGCGCTCCTTGACGACATTGATGGCGGCGCCGGCCTCTCTGCGCTCGTCCGGCGCCATCTTGCCGAGGGTCGCCAGGCGCTCGGAGATCGAGCCTTTCTTGCCGAGCGCCGAGACGCGCACCGCCTCCAGGCCCGCCTCGTCGGCGGCGGCTGCGATATCGGACAACAGGGTCGTTTCCAGGCTGGCTAGGTCGCTCATCGTCACTTCCTCAAATCGAGGTGCCTTCTAGCCTATTTCTGGCGGAAAAGGGAACCGCATTCGACAGATCAGGCAACGCAGATTTAGCTCGCCAAATAACGGTTTTGCACCCATCTCGACGAAAAAAGTGGGAACCAGAGGGCTCGGCGAGCCATGCGAAATGGCGCGTTGGAGCCCGATGATCGGCTTGAGGCGCGCTTCCGATGCATGTTTTCAAACCCTCTTTTCGCTTTCCTAAAGTATTCACTTATTCGCTAATTATCTAATTAATTAATCTTGAAAACATTTAAAATTACGTGTTATCAAAGGCTTGTGGGCATCTTGGCAAAAACGGCAAACGGAATATGACAGTCGACAAGGTCTTCGAAGCGCTTTCCTCGCCACCCCGGCGGCGTATTCTGGCCGATCTTTCGAAGGCAGACATGACCGCTGGACAGGTGGTCGAAAAGCTCGCCGATGCGATGTCGGCGCCCGCGGTTTCCAAGCATCTTTCCATCCTGGAGAATGCCGGGCTGGTCCGGCGTGAACGGCGCGGCCAGAACGTGCATTACGGCCTGAGACGCGACACGCTCGCCAACACGCTGCTGGAGTTCCTGTCGGCCTTCGAGCCGGCCGCCAAACCGGACGGCGCCGACTCGGCGCTCGAACGCATCCGCCGCAACATGCTGTCGGGGCGCGGGCTCTAGGAACTCGCCTTTTCAATTAAGATCAGAAGTCCGGATGCGACGGTGCCCCCTCACCCGGCGCTTCGCGCAACCCGGTCCACTCCAAGTGGAGTGGATGACACCCGCAAGGGAGAAGGTGCCGGCAGGCGGATGAGGGGTCATGGTGCCCTATCCCAACCATTTCCAGATTGAGCCAATACGGCACCCACCCGAAAGGCCCCTACAACCGCTGGGGTCTTGCAGTGTCGGGCACAACGGCTCAATAGAGCAGAGTGTTTCACTGGTTCACGCAAGGTCTCCATGCCGTCTTCCGACAATTCCGCGCCCACCAACATGCTGTCCACCGTCGAGGCCCTGACCCCCGAAACGCGCGCGAAGGTCGATGAATTGCAGCGAAGCGAGGCGCCGGCCTATCGCCTGGCGGCCCTCGATCCCGACTTCATGCTGGGTGACTCGACCCGCGGCGTGCGCTTCCAGCTCGAATATGCCAAGGCTCAGGAGGGAATGAAGGCGGCCCATATCCGCTCCACCATCGTGGTCTTCGGCTCGGCCCGGGTCAGCGAGAACGCACCGGGCAATCGCGGCCGCTGGTACAAGGAAGCCCGCACTTTCGGCTATATCGCTTCGCGCCGCGGCGGCGCCCTCAACGAGGATGGCGGCGGGCGCTTCAACGTGATCGCCACCGGCGGCGGCCCCGGCATCATGGAGGCGGCCAACCGCGGCGCCAACGAAGCCGGTGCCCCGACCATCGGCTTCAACATCACTCTGCCGCACGAGCAATATCCCAACCCCTACACCACGCCTTCCCTCACCTTCCGCTTCCATTATTTCGCCATGCGCAAGATGCACCTCGCCATGCATTCGGCGGCGCTGGTGGTATTTCCAGGCGGTTTCGGCACGCTCGACGAATTGTTCGAGATCATCACCTTGCGCCAGACCGGCAAGATGTCCTTCTGCCCGATCGTGCTGATGGACAAGGCCTATTGGACCAAGATCATCAATTTCGAGGCCCTGGCCGAGGAAGGCTTCATCAAGGCCGACGATCTCAGCCTGTTCGACTATGCCGAAACGGCGGAGGAATGCTGGTCGATCCTGGAGCGCAAGGGTTTGACGGCACCGTCCGAATAGGTGCTCTCAAGGCGTTTGAGCCTTGTCGCACCAATTCAGCTCTTCAGGCTTGAATGCTGGCCTTTTGCCCTCGATGTCGCCCATCTCGGCCACATAGGCCTTGGTGACGTCATCGGCACGCTCGAACAGGGCAACCTTCTGCTGGTCGCAGCCGCGCCCCGGCACCCAGCCGGCCTCGTCGAGCCGATGGCTTTTGCCCGTGTCATCGACGAGCCGGCCGATCACCCTGTCGAGCGCGCCATCCGGCTTGAAGAAAATCCAACCCTCGCGCTGCAGAGGGACCTCAATGTTTGGCCCGTCGGCAATGTTGACGCTGGCCATGACGGAGCGGGTGAGTGCAGGCCGGCCGTCAGCCTGGAAACAATAGATCGTAGAAACCGAGTGGGCGCCGTCGATCAGCGTCTCCGTCCGCAAAACCGCCGGCTGCCCGGCAACGGCCGTTTCCCTGCTCCAATAGGCGAAATTGTCGCCATAGCCGTTGAAAAAGTCGCGCCGCCAGCCGATCCAGTCATTGGGCTGGCTCGTCATGCGGTCCTGACAGGCTTGCCAAGCCCGGGCGAACGGCTCGGGGAGCGTCTCCTCCGCCTGCACCTGGCCGGTGGCGATGGCGACGAGCAATCCGATCATGAGTGACTTGCCGGCCATGCAGCCCTCCCCAACGGTTCAGCACCGGGCCAATCTATCGGCCGGCACAAACGACCGCCATTCTTCAGGGAACAGGATCCCAGCCGACTCACCATAACAGGAGCGGGTTTGCGCAGACTATTTGGCGACAGCCGCCCAGAAACTGGCCTTGCGAGCATGCTTTTTGCCTAGAAAGGCCCGCCAATCGGCATGGCTGAGCCGCCCCAGCGTCGCCAGTGCTCCCGGATCAAGCCGCATGGCGAGATCGTCCAGCCTGTCGAGATAGGCGGCGCCATGCCCATAGGCGGCCGATTTGCCCTTCGACAGGATCTCCTCGACCAGGGCACGATAAAGCAGGCTCGCGGCAAGGGGCTGCTCCTCATGCAGCCTGTCCGCCACCGATTGCAGCACCTGGTAGTGCCTGCCGTCCCAGACCAGCCCGAAATCGAGCACCAGCCTGGCGGCATGGTCAAGGCGCGGCCATTCGGTCAGGAAATAGAGGGCGCGGTAGCGCGCCTTGGCGGCCAGGGCATGGGCAAAAGCCCTGTCGAGGACCTCGAACTCGGCGAAATCATCGAGCTTGGCCAGATAGGCGCGCAAGATGTCGGCGTCGAGCGTCGTCTCGAAGGTTGCCCAGCGCAGGGCCTGGGCCTCCTGCCCGCGGCCCAGGGCTTCCAGAATGCGCGCCTTGAGGCCGATCCGGGCCGGCAGGCGGAAATCCCGCCTGACCACGCCGTCCGCGACGTCCAGCGCATCGGCATAGGCGAGCGGCGAGGGCTCCTCGACACCCAGCCAGGATAGCGCTTCCTCCGCCCGACCGGCTGCGAGCAGCTTCTCCGCAACGGCAAGCCGGTCGCGGAGTTGGACGGGCTTGTCGTTCTCCAGGGCGATCCAGCCATCGAGATCGTCGCGCCGAATGGCGATGGCCTGGCGCAACTCCCGATAGGGATGAGCCATGTAGGCCGACTGCAGCGCCGCCACCTTGCTTGCCAGCAGGCGATCCCATTCATCCAGATCCGTCGCCGAGGCTTGCTCCAGGAACGAAGCGATCATAGCAGGAGCGATATCGCCCGCCTGGCCGGCAAGGGCCATCACCCTCTCGGGCAGGCCGGCGAGGTCGCCTGGCTCCAGCCGAACGGTCAATGGCCCCAGGGCCGCGATCGCCTCGCCATAGAGGTCTTCCAGGCGGCTGGAGGACAGGACCCGCGCGAAAACACCCCCCGCGGTTGCGATGAAACGCAGCAGAAGATCGACGGCGAGCGGGGCCGAACCGGTGCCGATCTCGCCGGTAATGCTCGCCAGCGTCGCCGACAGATCCTTCTCGAATTCCTTGAGCTTGGGCCAATCGATGAACGAGCGCGCCTTCTCCAGGGCCGAAAGGCGTCGTTCCACCAGCTTGGCGACGGCTTCAGGCCCCTGCGTACCGGCCAGCGCCGCAATCACCCGCTTGCGGAAAGCCGGATTGGCCTGCGCCTCCTCGAAAATCAGGTCCGCAAGCTTGGCCGGGCCGAGTTCAGCGAGGGTCGCTGCCGTAAACTTCGATTTCGCAGCCATGCCGGCACTCCCTGGAGCAAGGCGCATCCAAGCGTAAACGCGTCTTTGCGACTCTCTCAGTTTGCAAGATTCGGTTGGCTCCGAAAGCCCAAAAGAAAAACCCGCCGCGTTGCCGCGACGGGTTTTTCAGGAACCATATTCGGTAAAGCGCTGCTTAGGCGGCAGCCTTGACCTTCTCGACCAGGGCCTTGAAGGCTTCCGGCTCGCGGATGGCGAGATCCGACAGCACCTTGCGGTCGATCTCGATGCCGGCCTTGGCCAGGCCCGCGATGAACTTCGAATAGGTCAGGCCGAGCTCACGGACAGCAGCGTTGACGCGCTGGATCCACAGAGCGCGCATGTTGCGCTTCTTGAGCTTGCGGCCGATATAGGCGTATTGCATCGAACGATCGACCGCCTGCTTGGCGATGCGGATCGTATTCTTGCGGCGGCCGTAAAAGCCCTTCGCCGCGTCGAGTGTCTTCTTGTGCTTAGCATGGGACGTAACGCCCCGTTTCACGCGTGCCATTCGCTGATCTCCTTAAGGTTTCGCGTTGCCGTGGCGATCAGCCGTTCGGCAGGAAATACTTCTTCACGTTATCGCCGTCCGTCTTGAAGAGGACGCGCGTGCCGCGAAGCTTACGGATCTGCTTGTTGGTACGCTTGATCATGCCGTGGCGCTTGCCCTGCTGAGCGTGCACCACCTTGCCGGTTCCCGTGATCTTGAAGCGCTTTTTAGCGCCCGACTTGGTCTTCATCTTGGGCATTTTGCTCGTCTCCGAATAAAAAAGGCGCCGAAACCTTTTGGGTTCCGCCACCGGTAAGCCGTGTGCTTTTTGAAAAGCGCCCGAGCCAACAACATCGCCACGGCAGCCCTTATCAGCCGGTCGATGCGGGGAAGCGGCGTCTATAGCGACAAGCACGGAGAAAAGCAACAGGCCGGGTGGCCTCGACCCTCGATTTCAGCGCATTTCGCTGAGGCGAAACAGGCTTGAGCATAAACGCTTCACCACGCCGAGCCTATCCGCATTTGCGATAGGTATGCACCACCGGCGTCTTCTCGCCGTCCACGCTCGCATGGGAAATCGTCACCAATTCCTTGCCGATCTTCACCAGGATGACGGCGTAGTCGAAGGTCTCGCCCTCGCTGTCTTCCGAAACCTGCAGCCGCCAGGTGGGAGGATCCTTCGCGATCTGCGTGACGGAGCTGGCCTGCCCGATCCCGCCCTCCTCCGTCCAGTCCTTGCCCTCGACCGCAATCCGGATCGGCGCCTCGCCCCGCAGGTCCTTCCTGCTGGTGCAGCTTTCGACATCGCGGGTCCACACACCCTGCGCCTCGGCGGGATAGGGCACACCGGGCTTGCCCTTCGCGGCCAAGGCCGAAGGGGCAAGGCAGCAAACGGCCAGGAGCAAAAGGCGCAGACGACGTGACATGAACTCTCTCCGGAGGACCGGCCGGCGCTTCCGCCGCCCGCGGATCGTCTCTAGCACGACCATGCCCGCTCTCCCGATACGCCCGGAACACCGAAGCGAACGGCTCTCACATCGACAACGATCGCGTGTACCGCCGGACGAAGCTCCTCGGCGAGGGATGTCACATCAGGCCGGCAGGTCCCTTGGCCAGCCTCCTGATCGCCTGCGGCGGCTGGCCGAAGGCCCGCAGGAACGCGCGCCGCATGCGTTCGCGGTCGGCGAACCCCGTTTCCGCAGCCACGACGTCGATGGGATGGAGGGTCTGCTCCATCATCAGCCGCGCCGCTTCGACACGCAGATTCTCCACGGCCTTGGCCGGCGACTGGCCCGTCTCGTTGCGAAAGGCACGGCTGAACTGGCGCGGGCTGAGATGGGCCACCTCGGCGAGCTGTTCCACCGTCAGCGGCGCATGCAGGTTGCGCTTGGCATAGGTGAGCGCCGTCTGGATCCGGTCCGACTTGGCGTCGAGGTCGAGCAGGTTGGAATGCTGCGATTGCCCCCCGCCGCGCCGATGATAGAGCACGAGCTGCCGGGCCACGATGCGGGCGAGCTCGGCGCCGTGATCCTCCTCCACCATGCCGAGGGCGAGGTCGACGCCCGCGCTCATGCCGGCCGAGGTCCAGATCTGGCCGTCGGCGATGAAGATGCGGTCTTCATCCACCTTGAGCCGCGGGAAGCGGGCCTGCAGATCGCGCGTCCAGAGCCAATGGGTGGTCACGCGCCGGCCGTCGAGCAGTCCCGCCTCGGCGAGCACGAACGCGCCGGTGCAGATCGAAGCGACGCGCCGCGAGCGCGCCGGCGCCTGGCGCACATAATCGATGACACCCGGTGTCGGCGGATCGACATCGGGCGTGCCGCAAACCACGAGCGTATCGAAGTCAGGCTCGCCGAAGCAAAGACTGTCGAGCTTGGGGCCGACCGAACTTCGCACGGGGCCGCCGCTCTCCGAGACGATGGCGATGTCATAGAGCGCCCTGTCGGCGGCATAGTTGGCGAATTCGAAGGCCGAGAGAGCGGCAAAGCTCATCATCTGGAAATTCGGCGAAATCAGAAAGCCGACGCGCTGCATGAGCGCCTCCTCTTTGTGTCCTGAAAGGTGGCATATATGACATTTGAGACAAAAGCCAGCGGGTCTAGTCTCCGCTCATTGCAACCCATGGAGATTTCCCATGTCCACCACCCCAAAGGGCACCGTGCTGATCACGGGCGCCTCCTCCGGTATCGGCGCCGTCTATGCCGACCGCCTAGCCCGCCGCGGCTACGACCTGATCCTGGTCGCCCGCAGCGAGGACAAGCTCAAGGCCCTCGCCGGCCGCATCGAGAAGGCAACCGGCCGCCAGGTGCGCATCCTCGCCGCCGATCTGAACGCCAAGGACGGCCTTGCCGCCGTCGAGACCGTGCTGAAGAGCGACAAGAGCATCACGGGGCTGGTCAACAATGCCGGTTTCGGCAGCGCGACACCCCTGCTCCAGGCTTCGGTCGAGAAGATGGAAGAAATGATCGGCCTCAACGTCACCGCTCTCACGCGGCTGACCTATGCCGCAGTCCCCGGCCTCGTCGAGCGCGGCGGCGGCACCATCGTCAACATCGCCTCCATCGTGGCTGTAGCGCCGGAGCTGCTCAACGGCGTCTATGGCGGCAGCAAGGCCTATGTGCTCGCCTTCAGCCAGAGCCTGCATCACGAGCTGGCCGAGAAGAACATCCGTGTCCAGGCCGTATTGCCCGGCGCCACCGCCACCGATTTCTGGAACGTCCTCGGCGTGCCTGTCGAGCAATTGCCGGAGAGCATCGGCGTTATGTCGGCCGAAAACATGGTGGACGCCGCCCTCGCCGGCCTCGACCAGGGCGAACTGGCCACCATCCCGGCGCTGCCCGACATCGCCGACTGGGATAGCTTCGAGGCCACCCGCAAGGCGTTGTCGCCGAACCTCTCCCACGCCAAGCCGGCCCCGCGCTATCGGGTGTCCCGGGCCAGCGCGGCCTGACAGCAAGCCGGACAACAAAAAGGGCGGCCCGCCGGGGCCGCCCTTTCTGATTCATGGCGCTGGAAGGCTGCCTTACTCGGCGGCGGCTTCGCCGTCTGCCTTGGCCTTCTTTTCCAGGTCTTCACCGGTGGCCTGATCGACGGCCTTCATCGACAGGCGGACCTTGCCGCGCTCGTCGAAGCCAAGCAGCTTGACCTTGACCTTGTCGCCTTCCTTGATCACGTCGGTGACCTTGTTCACGCGGTTCGCAGCGAGCTGCGAGATGTGAACCAGGCCGTCCTTGGCACCGAAGAAGTTGACGAAGGCGCCGAAATCGGTGGTCTTGACCACGGTGCCTTCATAGATGGCGTTGAGCTCGGGCTCGGACGCGATCGACTTGATCCAGTTGATCGCGGCCTTGATCGCCGTACCCGAAGCCGAGGCGACCTTGATGGTGCCGTCGTCCTGGATGTCGACCTTGGCGCCGGTCTTTTCCACGATCTCGCGGATGACCTTGCCGCCCGAACCGATCACTTCGCGGATCTTGTCGACCGGAATGGTGATCACCTCGATGCGCGGGGCATGCTCGCCGAGCTCGGCGCGGGCGCCGGACAGGGCCTTGGACATTTCGCCGAGGATGTGGAGGCGGCCGCCCTTGGCCTGCTCCAGAGCGACCTTCATGATCTCTTCGGTGATACCGGCGATCTTGATGTCCATCTGCAGCGAGGTGATGCCGCCTTCGGTGCCGGCAACCTTGAAGTCCATGTCGCCGAGATGGTCCTCGTCACCCAGGATGTCGGAGAGCACGGCAAAGCGCTCGCCTTCCAGGATCAGGCCCATGGCGATGCCGGCAACCGGGGCGCGCAGCGGCACGCCGGCGTCCATCAGAGCCAGCGAGGTGCCGCAGACCGTCGCCATCGAGGACGAGCCGTTGGACTCGGTGATCTCGGAGACGACGCGGATGGTGTAGGGGAACTCGTGCTGCGGGGGCAGCATCGGGTGAAGGGCGCGCCAGGCGAGCTTGCCATGGCCGATTTCGCGGCGGCCGGGCGAACCCATGCGGCCGGTCTCACCCACCGAATAGGGCGGGAAATTGTAATGCAGCATGAAGCGCTGCTTGTAGGTGCCTTCCAGGCTGTCGACATACTGCTCGTCGTCGCCGGTGCCCAGCGTGGCAACGGCCAGGGCCTGGGTCTCGCCACGGGTGAACAGGGCCGAACCATGGGTACGCGGCAGGATGCCGGCTTCGGCGACGATGGTGCGGACCGTCTTCACGTCGCGGCCGTCGATGCGCACGCCCTTGTCGAGAATGTTCCAGCGCACGACCTTGGCCTGCAGGTCATGGAAGACCTCGGCGACGACCTGCTTGGAATAAGCCGGGTTCTCGGCGCCCTCAGGCAGGAAGTGGGCGAACACCTTGGCCTTGGCGGCATCCACGGCAGCATAACGCTGCTGCTTGGCGGTGATGGAATAGGCAGCGCGCAGCTCGGTCTCGATCACGGCGAGCATCGCCTTCTCGAGTTCCGAATTGTCGGCGGGCTGGAAGTCGCGCGGTTCCTTGGCGGCCTTCTCGGCCAGGCGGATGATCGCCTCGATCACCGGCTGGAAGCCCTTGTGGCCGAGCATGACGGCCTCGAGCATGGTCTGCTCGGAGAGTTCCTTGGCTTCCGATTCCACCATCAGCACGGCGTCGGCGGTACCGGCGACCACGAGCTCGAGGGAGGATTCCTTCATCTCGTCGAGGGTGGGGTTGAGCTTGAGCTCGCCATTGACGAAACCGACGCTGGCGGCGCCCACCGGACCCATGAAGGGCACGCCCGACAGGGTCAGCGCAGCGGAGGCGGCGACCATCGCGAGGACGTCGGTGTCGTTGATCAGGTCATGCGACAGCACGGTGACGACGACCTGGGTGTCATGGCGATAGCCATCTACGAAAAGCGGGCGGATCGGACGGTCGATCAGGCGGGAGATCAGGGTCTCGCGCTCGGACGGGCGGCCTTCACGCTTGAAGTAGCCACCAGGGATGCGACCGGCCGCAAAGGCCTTTTCCTGGTAGTTGACGGTGAGCGGGAAGAAATCGATGCCGGCTTTCGGCTCCTTGGCCGAAACCACCGTGGCCAGCACGGTCGAGTCGCCATAGGAAGCAAGCACGGCGCCGTCGGCTTGGCGGGCGATCTTGCCGGTTTCGAGGGTCAGCTTACGGCCGGCCCATTCCAGCTCTTCGCGATAAATTGTGAACATTAAGGATCAATCCTGTTGTGTGGATCGACCGGACGAGGCAGGGCGTCTACCAACGGCGCCTGAAACAAAAGCAGCCATCGCAAGATGGCGGGAAGCATCCTCACATACAACGTTCGAGGCTTGCTTCCTGCGATCCTGCCATGGCCTGCTGCCTATCCGGTCTGTGGGCTTTCGCGCCGGCCCCATGCCGCCGCGTCCCGGTCTTGAAATGGAACAGCCCGAAAGGCATGGAGCCTTCCGGGCTTGATCGGTCTTAGCGGCGGATGCCGAGACGCGCGATGATCGACTTGTAGCGCTCTTCGTCGCGCGACCTGATGTAGTCGAGCAGCGAGCGGCGCAGAGCCACCATCTTGAGAAGGCCACGACGGGAGTGGTTGTCCTTCACATGCGACTTGAAATGGCCGGTCAGATTGGTGATGCGCTCGGTGAGGATCGCGATCTGCACTTCCGAAGAACCGGTATCGCCGGCCTTGGCGCCATATTCCTTGATGAGCGCGGTCTTGCGCTCTTGCGAGATCGACATCGATAGTCCTTTCATAGGCCTTCGCGGCGCGAGGCGCGCGATTGCCGGTACCGTCTTGCGACGAAGGAGGCCTGTCTGGCCAGGATCGCCGTCCACCAAGGCCCGGCCGGGATGTCGTCCAGCGGGGTCGGCGGAGGCGGGTAAAATCCGGCACATCCGCGCCGGGATGCGGCCCTATAGTCGAAGCGCAGCCAAAAAGCCAGAAAAAAGCAATGGGACGTTGCCCGACCCGTGGACTTCTCAGCGAGATGCTTGCATGTCGCGATGTCCGCTCTTGGAAACACCGCGCTTGGTGAGTTGGCAAGAGGCGGACCGGAAGTCCGCGCTCCAAAGCCGCCCTCGCAAGCAGCCTCTGGCGAGCCTTGCCAAATTCCTTTAAGGCAATGGCGTGTCCAGTTCCTCTTCCATCAGCCCCCAGCCCGGCAACAGGCCCGGCCGTTTCGGACTGTCGGCCCGCCTGCTCGTCCTCACCATCCTCTTCGGCCTGCTGGCCGAAGTGCTGGTCTACCTGCCGGTGGTGGCCAATTATCGCCGAAACTGGCTCTCCAATCGCATCGCCTCCGCCATCACCGCGGCGCTGGTGCTGGAAGCGGCGCCCGACGGCATGGTTTCCGATGATCTCGCCCGGCAGATCCTCGCCTCGGTGGGCGCCAAGATGGTGGCGTTGAAGACCGACGACAGCAAGCGACTGCTCGCCTCCTCCGACATGCCGCCCACCGTCGCCATCGCCACGGACCTGCGCAGCCTCACGGCGATGGAGGCGATCAGCGACGCGCTCGATACGCTGCTGGCTCCCAGGGGGCGCTTCATCCGCGTGATCGGCGATGCCCCCATGCATGGGCAATATGTCGAGATCGTCGTCGACGAGACGCCGCTCCAACAGGGCATGTACGATTTCGCCCGGCGCTGGCTCGCCATCACGCTCGCCATTTCAACCATCACCGCCGGCCTGATCTATCTCACCCTCAGCCTGTTCATCGTGCGCCCGATGCGCCGGCTCACCGGCGCCATGATGCGCTTTGCCGCCGATCCCGAGGATGAAGCGGGCGTGATCCGCACCTCCGGCCGCAACGACGAAATCGGTGTGGCGGAGCGCGAATTCGCCACCATGCAGCGCCAACTCCATGGCATGCTGCAGCAAAAGAGCCGGCTGGCGGCGCTCGGCCTCGCCGTTTCCAAGATCAATCACGACCTGCGCAACATGCTGGCCGCCGCGCAGCTGTTTTCCGACCGCCTGACCGAGACCGACGATCCCATCGTGCAGCGGCTGGCGCCCAAACTGATTCAGACCATCGGCCGGGCCATCGCCTTCTGCCAGTCCTCGCTTTCCTATGGGCTCGCCTCCGAGCCCACCCCCGCACGCCGTCGGATGGCACTCGCGCCCGTCGTCTCCGATACCCGCGAACTCCTCGGCCTCGGCGAGGCGAACGACAAGCTGATCTGGACGGAGAAGCTCGAGCCCGGCCTGCAGATCGACGCTGACCCCGACCAGCTTTCGCGCATCCTGCTCAATCTTTGCCGCAACGCAGCGCAGGCCCTCGACGGCTATGCCGCGCCTGACGGCTCACCCAACACAATCGGCATCAGCGGATGGCGGGCCGGCACCGTCGTAACCATCGATGTCGCCGACAATGGTCCGGGCGTCTCGAAAAAGGCCGGCCTGAAGCTGTTCGAGGCTTTTTCCGGCTCGACGCGCCCCGGCGGTTCCGGCCTCGGCCTTGCGATTGCCGCCGAACTCGCCCGGGCGCATGGCGGCACGCTTACCTTGCTCGGCCAGGAGGCGGATCAAGGCGGCGCCACGTTCCGGATCACCATCCCCGACCGCCCGGCCTGAAGAGCATTGCGGCTTTTGCACGGCGTAGGACGTGGACGCAGGCGCTTGCGCGAAGTAGTGTCATGACATTCTCATGTCGAGAATCTTGCATTTGGCGTGATGCCGGGGCGCAGGTCCCACGCGGGCCGGCACCTCAATCGAGTGGCTACATGAACAATACAAAGGGCAGCGGCAATATCGGCAATGCCATCGACATCAATGCCGTGCAGACCATACGCCGGATCGTCCTCGGCTTGCTGGGCGTGCTCGGTTTCGCGGTGCTGCTGTTCACCGACTCCCTGTGGCAGGACGATGCCGGCCACGGCTTCCACGAAACCATCGAAAGCGTCGGGCTGGTCCTGATCGTGATCGCCATCGTCGGACGGACCTGGTGCTCCCTCTATATCGGCGGGCGCAAGAAGCAGCTCATCGTCGAGGACGGCCCCTATTCGATCTGCCGCAATCCGCTTTACGTTTTCTCCTTCATCGGCGCCGCTGGCGCCGGGGCCCAGTTCGGCACCATCACCACGGCAGCGTTGGTCTTCACCATCACCGTGGTGATCTTCAGCATCGTGACGCATAAGGAGGAGCAGTTCCTCCACGCCAAGTTCGGCGCCGTCTACGACGCCTATTGCGCCCGCGTGCCTCGTTTCCTGCCGAATTTCTCGCTCTGGCGCTCGGTGCCGACCCTGGAGATCCAGACCTCGCTGGTGACACGCACCTTCCTGGACGCCTGCCTGTTCCTGGCCGCCTTCCCGGTGGCCGAACTGGTCGAATTGCTGCAGGACAAGGGCTATCTGCCGATCTATCTGCTGGTCCCCTAAGCAGATTCTTCTTGGTCGAGCCACGGCCACGATCAAGAAGAATCTGCAAGATATCAAACGTTTGCAGCGTTTCCCGGCGAGGCCCATCGGTGCGCCTCGCCGGGAAACGCTGCTTGGAACAAGGCGCTTTAGGTCTGGCACAAAGAGCCATTCGGCCTCTTTATCGGATTGGGCGTTGCACAGGGGCCAAGTCCTGCGATATCGCTGGGATTTGGCGGCAGCCGGACGGTCCGGCCTCCCATAGGTGTTTTCCATGCGTATCCTGGCCATCGACACAGCCCTCGAAGCCTGCTCGGCCAGCGTGTTCGATTCCGATGATGGCGCCATCGCCTCGCAGACCTTGCCGATGGCGCGCGGCCAGGCCGAGGCGTTGATCCCGCTGGTGCGCGACGTCGTCGAGCGTTCCGGCGGCTTCTCCCTGATCGACCGTATCGCCACCACTGTCGGACCGGGTTCCTTCACCGGACTGCGCGTCGCCATCTCGGCCGCACGGGCCTTTGCCCTGTCGCTGCGGGTGCCCTGTGTCGGCATCTCCACGCTGGCGGCGATCGCCGCGCCTCATATCGACGAGAATGATGGCCAGCACGTCGCCGTCGCCATCGATGCCCGCCATGGCAACGTCTATTTCGAACTGTTCTCCAATCGCGGCCGCAGCATCGTCGAGGCCAGTTGCATCCCGCTGCGCGAGGCCGCGCGCGTCCTCGGGCCGACGACGGTGAAGATGGCGGGGCCGGCCGCGCCACTGTTGTTCGAGGAAGCCAAGGCCGCCGGCACGGCAGGTCATATCGTCGATGCGAGTCCCGCCCCGGACATCGACTGGGTGGCCAGGCTCGGCCTGCTCGCTGATCCCGCCGACTCGCCGCCCAAGCCGACCTATCTCAAGCCCGCCGACGCGACGCCGCAGCAGAACGGCCAGATCGCGCGGCAATGAGGGCGTGGGCATGAGCTGGTTCGGCCGCAAACAGCCTCCCGTAATCGCCGATGCAAAGGCCGGCGACGCGGTGGGCCTTGCCGCCATCCATGCTTCCGGCTTCGAACGGGGCTGGGATGCGCATGAATTCGAACGCATGCTGGCCGACCGCCTGACGATCGCCCATCTCGCCCGCCCGGGCGGCAAGGGAGCGCCGACGGGATTTGCCCTGTCCCGGGTGGTGGTCGATGAAGCCGAGATCCTCACCGTCGCCGTGGCGCCCGCGTCCCGCCGCGCCGGACTGGCGACATTGTTGCTGCAGCACCATCTCGGCCGTCTCGCCGCGGCAGGCGCCCACAAGGTCTTCCTGGAGGTCGCCGAGGACAATGTCGCGGCTATCAGCCTCTATCGGCGCCACGGTTTCAACGAGATCGCAAGACGCCAAGCCTATTATGCCCAGGCCAAGGGGGCGCCGGCGACGGCAATCATCATGGAGCGAGCGTTGCGGTAATACGAGGTGCGGCAGTCACGTCTGAGGCAGGGCCCATCCATGAACGGATGGGACGCCCAAAGGCACGAGGACAACGGTCGAGCGAGATGGTAGACGCAACGAAGGAGCGCGACGATAGGGCCCCTCGCCCTGCGAAGCGGGGGGAAGGGCTAGCTGTCGTTTCGCCATTCACACGATCCCAGTGCCTATGCCCGGACATTCGAGCGCCCGGCAGACAAGGAGTTCACCATGGCCGACATGCGGCTCGTCGTAGCAGGCGCCTCCGGGCGCATGGGGCAGACCCTGATCCGCATGATCGCGGAGACGCCGGGCGTCGTGCTCGCCGGTGCCGTCGAGCGGACCGGATCGTCAACCATTGGCCAGGACGCCGGCCGCCTTGCCGGCCTGGATGCCAATGGTGTCATCGTCACCGACGATCCTCTCAGCCTGCTGACCTCGGCTGAAGGCATCATCGACTTCACAGCGCCAGCCGCCACCGTCGAGCTGGCTGCTCTGGCCGCGCAGATGCGCATCGTGCATGTGATCGGCACCACCGGCCTGTCGAAGGAGGATTTCGCCCGCCTCCGGGCGGCGGCGCGCCATGCGGTGATCGTGCAGTCCGGCAATATGAGCCTGGGCGTCAACCTGCTGGCGGCCGTGGTCAAGCGCGTCGCCAAGAGCCTGGATGCGGATTTCGACATCGAGGTCCTGGAAATGCATCACAACCGCAAGGTCGACGCGCCCTCCGGCACCGCCCTGATGCTGGGCCAGGCCGCCGCCGCGGGCCGCGGCATCGATCTCGACGCCAATGCCGACCGGGTGCGCGACGGCCATCCCGGCGCTCGCGAGAAGGGCCATATCGGCTTTGCGACCTTGCGGGGCGGCACCGTGGTCGGGGAGCACAGCGTGATCTTCGCAGGGGAGAACGAGCGCCTGGAATTCTCGCACAAGGCCGAAAGCCGCACGATGTTCGCCAGGGGCGCCCTCAAGGCCGTGCTCTGGGGCTTCGGCCGCAAGCCGGGCTATTATTCCATGGCTGATGTATTGGGGCTTGGGGACTTCTGAGCCGGAGGCTGGCTACGCGGTGTGTCGGTCTTCAGACCGGCCATCGCCTCCCGACATAGGCCGAGGTCCCCTGCCGGTCCCGCTCCATCTCTCGATGGAGCTGAGAAGGCCGGCACACCGAGACCCTCAGGCGGCGTGTGACGCCGGCTCCTCGCACAGGATCGAATAGAGACCCGCCGCATCACTGGTCGCCCTCAGCTTCTGCACGATGCTGGGATCGCGCAGCATGCGGGCAATGCGCGACAAGGCTCGCAAATGGTCGGCGCCGGCACTTTCGGGCGCCAGCAGCAGGAAGATGACGTCGACCGGCTGGCCATCCAGGGCCTCGAAGTCGATCGGCCGCTCCAGGCGGGCAAACAAACCGAAGATCCGGTTGAACTTGGCAAGCTTGCCATGGGGGATGGCAATGCCGTTGCCGACGCCGGTCGATCCCAGGCGTTCTCTCTGAAGCAGCGTATCGAAGATTTCTCGCTCGCCCAGGCCGGTCAGTGCAGCGGCACGTTCGGCAATTTCCTGCAGAGCCTGCTTTTTCGAGTTTACTCTCAGCGCCGGAAGCACAGCATCCTGCGGCAGCAGATCACTCAAAGGCATCGCATTCCTCGTGGGGGTTCGAGCCGGGAGCCCATGCGAAAGGGCCGGCTCAATAGCTTGGCGCCCGCCCCTTCAGAAATGTTCTTGGGAGGCGGGCGCTCGATCTGGTGGGCCTGTCAGGTCGACTCTGCCGTTGTCTGCGGCAGGTCGATCCAGCCAATATGGCCGTCGGGGCGGCGGTAAACCACGTTCACGCGGCCATGTCCAGCGTGGCGAAAAACGAGGGCGGCCGCACCGGTCAAATCGAGGTCGACAACGGCCTCGCTCACCGAAAGGCGCTTCATCTTGGTGGTGTTCTCGGCCACGATCACCGGCGTGAACTCCTCGGGAGATCCCTCCTCCTCGTTCGGCGCCGTGATGACGTAGTCGGTCGACTCGGCCGCGGTCGCGGTGTCCGGGCCGGCGTGATAGTCCTTGATGCGATGCTTGTAGCGCTTGAGACGCTTGGTCAGGCGTTCCGTCGCCAGATCGACGCTGGCGTGCGGGTCATGCGCCATCGATTCGGTCTGCAGGGTAAGCCCGGTGGGAAGGTGGATACGGCAATCGGTTCGGAAACCGGTGCCTTCCTTCTTCACGGTGACTTGGCCGGTGTAGGATTGGTCAAAATATTTCGACAGGCTCTCGGCAACCCTCGCCTGAACGTGGGTCCGCAATGCATCGCCAATGTCGAGATTTTGTCCTGAGACACGCAGCGTCATGCTTCGCTCCGCTTCTTGAGACACGCAGGCCGAAGGGCCGGCATCCGGGTGGTACCCCCTTGGACGTGTCGTCAGTTATGGCTTCCGTCAAACCCGAAGCMATAACTGACGACACACCCTGAGGTCGCCCCCAATTAGGTAAGACCGTATGGCGGCGGCGTCAACGTTACATTATTTTCACGACGTCGCCCGCGAGCAGAAATGCCCTTCCGCAAATAAAGTTCCAATCTCCGAATTTTCCTAGCGATATGAGTGCGTTATGAAGAATCGGAGGCGGTTTGCGGATCAATAATGCCGGGCGGCGTCCACAGGTGCCTCGAAGGGCAGCCCTCGCTCGTGACGCTCGATCTGGCGCAGCACGAAACGTCCCACCGCGTCTTCATCCGATATCGCCGAGTTGTGGGGCGTAATCGTCACGCGCGGATGCTCCCAGAGCGGGTTATCCACCGGAAGAGGCTCGGTCTCGAAGACATCGAGCGTCGCGGCCCGCAACACACCCTCGTCGAGCGCCGAGATGATGTCGGCCTCCACCTGCAGGCCGCCGCGGCCGGCATTCATCAGGATGGGCGCGCCGAGCACGCCATCATGGGCGAGCTTCTCGAACAGGGCCCGGTTGAGAATACCCTTGGTGGCCGGTGTCAGCGGCAGCAGGCTGACCAGCAGGTCGGTGCGGCCCAGGAAGGCATCGAGTTCGTCGCCGGCATAGGTCTTCACGCCTTCGATATGCTTGGGCGTCCGGCTCCAGCCGGCGACGTCGAAGCCCATGGTCTTGAGCTTGCCGAGGGCATCGACACCGAGCACGCCCAGGCCCATCACGCCCACCCGCAATTCATGGGCGGCCGGCGAGGGCATCACCTCGCGCCACAGTTTCTGGCGCTGCAGCAGATAGTAATCGCTCTGGTTGCGCAGATGGATGAGGGCATGCATCACCACCCATTCACTCATCCGGCCGGTGAGATTGTCGTCCACCACGCGGCCGAGCGGCACATTGGGAAGGGTCGGATCGGACAGGACGTGATCGACTCCCGCACCGAGCGAAACGATGCCCTTCAGATTGGGCAGACCAGCCAGCAGGCCCGGAGGCTGCTTCCACACGGCCGCATAGGTGATGTCGGCGGGATTGCCGACATCGGGCCAAGCCCTGATGTCGCGATCCGGCGCCAGGCGGCGCAGCCGCTCGAGCCAGGGCTCGACCTCCCACTGGGTGATGCACAAAAGTAGGGCCATGGGAGCGAGTCTCCTGGAGCAAAGCGCGTGTTTGCGATTCTTGCCGTTTCCGGCAAATCCCAAAAACGCCTTGGAAGAAAGGGTCCGCCTCTCATTACAGAGCAAGCGAGGCCCTGCAAAGCCAAAGACTCGATACGTGTTTGGAGCGCCTCATGGAATGGTGCAACCCTTGTCATTGCGCGGCTTGATCCGGCAATCCTGCCTTCCCTTTCAACAGGGGCGCGACGAAGAGCTGGATGCCCGGGTCAAGCCCGGGCATGACACGGGTCGGTGCCTTTATCGTTTTCGATCAAGCGCGCGGTCACGCCGTCAATCATGAGGTGCTGCTCCAGGCGATCAGTTCCAGCGGCGCTCGTGCTCGATCAGCCAGCGCTTGCGCCAGATGCCGCCGCCATAGCCGGTGAGCGCGCCGTCGGAGCCGACCAGGCGGTGGCAGGGCACGACGATGGCGAACGGATTGGCGCCATTGGCCCGCGCCACGGCCCGGAAGGCGGAGGGTCGCTCCAATCGCCCGGCGAGGGCGGCATAGGAAAGGCAGATCCCGGCCGGAATCTGCCTCAGCTCCTGCCAGACCTGCCTGGTGAAGTCCGAACCATGCAAGGCGAGCGGCGTGGCGAAAACCGGCGAGCGGCCGGCGAAATAGTCGGCGAGCTCGGCCTCGATTTTGTCGATCGCCGCCGACCGCCCGAAGGCGATGGCCGAGCGGGCCGCCTTGCGCAGGCGCGCGAGCTCACCCGGCAGGGCCTTGCGGTCGAAGAACTCGACGAGATGCAGGGCATGGCGATCGCCGACCGCCAGCATGGCGCCGATGGGTGTGTCGATCCAGTCCGCCTTGAGCAGGTCGCGCCCCTTGAGTTGGGGAGGGGTCTCCTCCACTGCGCGAATCAAGGCTTCGCGCACCTCCTGTTGGCGCATCGAGCCCGCCTCGGCCCAGCCACCCTCCTCGCTCCACGCATGCATGCCAAACAGTCCTGCCTCGAAAGATGCGAGAATGGGTTGCCGGCCTGGTGCCGGCAACCCGATTCCTGCGGCGATTACAGGGACTGCCCGACATCGATGCGGTTGCCGTCCGGATCCTCGAAGACGAAGGCCCGCAGGCCGTAATCCTTGTCCTGCAGGCGCTTGACGATCCGCCGGCCGTCGGCCTCGCACAGGGCATGGAGGGCATCGGCATCATCGACCATCAGATGCGCCACGTTGAAGGGTGCCGCCTTGTGGCCCGGCTGCAGCGTCAGATGCAGCTCGGCGCCTTCCCGCTTGAGGATCATGAAGCCGACCGGATTGCCGTTTTCGAAGGTCTTGGCGAACCCGAGGACGCCGACATAGAAATCGTGGGCGCGCTGGATGTCCTTGACAGGCAAGGTGGCGGCGATCCGCCCGAAGCGAATGCCGTGTGGGGCGATGTCATTCATCGCTCAACCTCGATCTTTGGAGCGTGCGGAACCCTTCGCGGACGGTGCCGGAACGACCCCACGCTCCCATGTTGAAATCGGTGAGGCGGTGCCCACGCGCTCATCATAACGACGGCGTTCCCGACGTTGTAGAGCCTTCCTCGTCGTCACCGAGAAAACGTATCATCAGCGCCTCGTCGACATAGCCGTTCCCGGTCTTGAGCGCGCGTGGCTCGACGCCATAGATCTCGAAGCCGAGCCGGAGGTAGAGCGCCAGGGCATCGTCATTGCCTTGCACGACAGCCAGGAGCAATTGTTCCACCTCGCCACGCGCGGCCCCGATCACCGCCTGCATCAGCGCACCGGCAATGCCCTGCCCCCGCCACTGCGGCTCGACATAGACGCCCCAGACACTGCCCTTGTGCTTGTCCTTGAGGCCGTCATGGCGCCGATAGCCGGCCATGCCGACGATTTGACCATCCCTATGGGCTCCGAACACTGCGGCCTGGGACAGCCGTTCGGCGAAGGCCGCTGCCGGCCTGACGACCTCGGCCGCATAGGTGCTGCCGAAGGCATCCGGCGCCGTGGCAAGCGCGGCGAGGCGAATGGTGCGATAGTCGTCGCCATCGGCGGGGCCGAGACGTCGGATGATGACGGACATTCAGAGTGCTTCCTTCCAGATTGCTTCCTTCTCCGCCACTTCCAGGAAACGCCGCAAGGCCGGTGCGCGATCTTCGAGACGCCAGGCGAGCCCGGTCTCGATCACCGGCGCGGCATCCCGCAGGGCCAGATAGCGCACGCCCTGGCGCTGCAGGCGTTGCAGCGATCGCGGCACCAGCGCCAGCCCCATGCCGGCGGCGACGAGGCTGATGATCGTCTGCATCTGGATCGCCTCCTGCTTGACCGGCAGGGTCGCGCCATGCGCGGCATAATAACCGGAGACGATGTCATGGAAAGAAGGGGCGCTGCGTCGCGGAAACAGGATCAGGGGTGCCGCCACCAGGGCGTCGATCGGCAGCCCCTGCCCCGTAAAACCGGCTCGTCCCTGCTCGATCCAGGCCTCGGGCACGGCCGCGACCAGCGGTTCGCGCAGCAGCGGCCGGTAATCGAGTGCCCCGGGCAGGCTGGTGCGCGAAGAGGCGATCACCATGCCGACATCGACCTTGTCTTCCAGCAGCGCCTCGATCTGGAGGTCGCTGGTCATTTCCGTGAGTGCCAGTTCCACGGCCGGGTACCGTTCCCGGAACGCGCTGACCAGGCCCGGCAGCAGGCTGTAATCGGCGGTGCTGACGAAAGCGAGCCGCAACAGACCCGCTTCCCCGCGCGACAGGCGGCGGGCCATGTCGGGCAGGCCATTGGCGTCCTCCAGCACCCGCCGGGCATGAACCTGCCATGCACGCCCGACCGGTGTGAGCGCGACATGGCGCTTGGTGCGGGCGAACAGCTTGACTCCGAGCTCCGCCTCCAGCGCCTGGATGGCCTGACTGAGCGGCGGCTGCGTCATTGCCAGCCGCTCGGCGGCACGGCCGAAATGCAGCTCTTCCGCCACGGTCAGGAAATAGCGCAGCTGCCGCAGATCCATGCGGGCTCCTTCTATCGGTTTGGTCCCTTGCCCCCTTGCGGGATCTGGCACTTCCAAGGGAAGTGCCTTAGGTGGCGGCAGCCGGATGAGGGGTTTTCACCACGCCTATCCAAGAAGCGCCGACTCCCCTCATCCGCCCCATTCTCGTCGCTGCTTTTTCATATCTTTTACGACCTAATATAGCCAGAAACATATATTTTACCAACGATTGGAACGGCTCTAGCATGGGCGGGATTTTGAATGCGGGCCTTGCCCCGCCAATGGAGGATCCCATGCCGATCAACGAGCGCTCCCGGCACATCACGGAAGGCGTCGCCCGCTCCCCCAACCGGGCCATGTATTATGCTCTAGGCTACGAAAAGGCCGATTTCGACAAGCCGATGATTGGCATCGCCAACGGCCATTCCACCATCACGCCCTGCAATGCCGGCCTGCAGCCACTGGCCGATGCCGCTGTGGCCGCCATCAAGGCTGCCGGCGGCAATCCGCAGCTCTTTGGCACCCCAACCATCTCGGACGGCATGTCGATGGGCACCGAAGGCATGAAATATTCGCTGGTCTCGCGCGAGGTCATCGCCGATTGCGTCGAAACCTCGGTGCAGGGCCAGTGGATGGACGGCGTGCTGGTGCTCGGGGGCTGCGACAAGAACATGCCAGGCGGCATGATCGGCATCCTGCGTGCCAATGCCCCGGCGATCTATGTCTATGGCGGCACCATCAAGCCGGGCCGCTGGAAGGGCCAGGACCTTTCGATCGTCTCCGCCTTCGAGGCGGTGGGCTCCTTCATGGCGGGTACGATGAGCCAGGAGGATTTCGACGGCATCGAGCGCAATGCCTGCCCGTCCACGGGCTCCTGCGGCGGCATGTATACCGCCAACACCATGAGCTCGTCCTTCGAGGCGCTCGGCATGTCGCTGCTCAATTCGGCCAATATGGCCAACCCTGATCGGGAAAAGCTCGACAGCGCCGCCGAATCCGGCCGCGTGCTGGTCGAGGCGGTGAGAAAGGGCATCAAGCCGCGCGACATCGTCACGCGCAAGGCCATCGAGAACGCCGTGGCGCTGATCATGGCGACCGGCGGCTCGACCAATGCCGTGCTGCATTTTCTCGCCATCGCCCATGCCGCTGAAGTGGAATGGACGCTCGACGATTTCGAGCGCATGCGCCGCAAGGTGCCGGTGATCTGCGACCTCAAGCCCTCGGGCAAATATATGGCCGTCGATCTGCACAAGGCCGGCGGCGTGCCGCAGGTGCTCAAGCTCCTGCTCAATGCCGGTCTCATCCATGGCGACTGCCTCACCATCACCGGCCGTACCCTGGCCGAGGAATTGGCGCAGGTGCCGGACGCGCCGCGCGCCGACCAGGACGTCATCCGCCCGATCGACAAGGCGATCTATCGTGAAGGCCACCTCGCCATCCTCAAGGGCAATCTCGCGGAGGGCGGCGCCGTCGCCAAGATCACCGGCCTGAAGAGCCCCTATATCAGCGGGCCGGCGCGCGTGTTCGACGACGAGAAGTCGGCTATGGACGCGATTCTATCGGACGCGATCAAACCCGGCGATGTCGTGGTGCTGCGCTATCTCGGCCCCAAGGGCGGGCCCGGCATGCCGGAAATGCTGGCGCCGACCTCGGCCATCATCGGCCGTGGCCTCGGCGACAGCGTCGGCCTGATCACCGATGGCCGTTTTTCGGGAGGCACCTGGGGCATGGTGGTCGGTCATGTCACGCCGGAAGCCTATGAGGGCGGCACCATCGCCCTCGTCCAGGAAGGCGACACCATCACCATCGACGCCCGCCGCCAGAGCCTGGAACTGGAAGTCGACGACGCCGAACTCGCCAGGCGCCGCGCCGCCTGGCGCCAGCCCGCCCCCCGCTATACGCGCGGCGTGCTCGCCAAGTTCGCGGCACTCGCCCGGCCGGCCAGCGAAGGGGCGGTCACGGGCTGAAGCGGGAAGAGGCGGACTGGAAGTCCGCTCTTTTCATGAAATGACTTGATTAGGAAACGGTCATTTCCTAATCTCGCCGCATGTCCATTCCCCTTCCCGCTCCCCAGCGCCAGGCCGGCCGCCCCCGGGAGTTCGATCTCGAGGCCGCGCTCGACAAGGCCATTGTCGCCTTTCGCGAGCGTGGCTATCACGCCGCCTCGATCGCCGATCTCGGCAAGGCGATGGATCTGACCGCGGGCAGCCTCTACAAGGCCTTCAAGGACAAGCGCTCCCTCTTCGTGGCGGCGCTCGAACGCTATACCTCACTGCGCAATATCGGCCTGCGCGCCCGCATCGCGGGACTGGCCACCGGGCGCGAAAAGTTGCGTGCCGTGCTCGATTTCTATGTCGATTCCGCCCATGACCTCGAAGGGCGCCGCGGCTGCCTGGTCGTCGGCAGCGCCGTCGAACTGGTGACCCTCGACGAGGATCTCGCCGACCTGGTCTCGCTGGCCCTGCGCCGCAACGAGGCGCTGCTGATCGAGCTGATCCGGCAGGGGCAGGCGGATCGCTCCGTCAATCCGTATCTCGGCGCCCATCAGGCGGCTCGCACCATCCTGTGCATCCTGCTCGGCATGCGCGTGGTCGGCAAGACCGGCCGCCGGCATGGCGACATGGCGGATATCGTGGATCTCGCGCTGAAAGTGCTCGACTGATTTTTTTAGCCAATTCGGAAACGATCATTTCCAATTAAGGAGTTCTCGATCATGCAAGTCGGTTTTCTCGGTCTGGGTACCATGGGCTTCCCCATGGCCGCCAATCTGGTCAAGGCGGGCAACCGCGTGCGGGCATGGAATCGTTCGCAGGAGCCGGTTGCCCGCCTCGCGGCGCTGGGGGCCGAACGGGCCGCCTCGCCGGCCGATGCGGCTGATGGCGCCGAGGTGCTGATCGCCATGCTGGCCGATGACGAGGCGAGCCGGGACGTCCTGCTCGGCCAAGGCGCGCTGGACGCCCTCGGCAAGGGCGCCGTCGTCGTGAACATGGCGACCGTCTCCGTCGCCTTTACCCAAGACATCGCCGTCGAGCACGCAGCCCGCGGCCTCTCTTACATCGCCGCTCCGGTGCTCGGGCGCGTGAACGTGGCGGAGGCCGGCCAGCTCAACATCCTCGCGGCCGGCGATACCGACCAGCTCGACCGGGTCCAGCCCTTGTTCGACGTGCTGGGCCAGAAGACCTGGCGTTTCGGCGACCGGCCGGAACAGGCGGCCGCGGTAAAGCTGGCCGCCAATTTCATGATCGCCAGCGCCATCGAGACCATGGCCGAGGCGGCCACGCTGGCAACGGGGCACGGCGTCGCCAAGGCTGCCTTCCTGGAGATGCTGACCTCCACCATCTTCGCCGCGCCGCCCTATAAGGGCTATGGCGCCGCCATCGCGGAGGAGCGCTTCGAGCCCGCCGGCTTCAAGCTGTCGCTCGGCCTGAAGGATGTGCGTCTGGCCCTGGCGGCGGCTGATGCCGTCAACGTGCCGCTGCCCTTCGCCGGCGTGCTGCGCGACAACCATCTCGACGCCCTCGCCCATGGCGAAGGCCATCTCGACTGGGCCGCACTCTCACGCGTCGCCGAACGGCGTGCCGCGCAACGCTGACCCGCCTGCGATCAGGCCGCGGCGGCGGAAGTCAGCGCCGCCGCGGCCCGCTGCACGATCTCGGCCTTGAGTCCATCGGCGTCCGCCGCCTTGGCCCAGGCCTGCACCGCCACGTCGACGCCCTTGTCTGTGAAGCCGGACAGCACGATCGAGGCCGCGGGCAGCGGCAGCACGCGGCTGTCGCGGCTGAGGAAATCGCGGATCGCGCCCGAAACCGCCTCGGCATTGCCGCCATAGGGCACGGGCACCTTCACATTGACGCTGCGGGTGGGATAGGCCGAGACATTGGTGATCGGCGAGCCCCAGACCTGCCCGTTCGGAATGAGAACCTGCACATTGTCGCCGCTGGCGAGCTCGGTCATGAACAGATTGAGGTTCTTGACCGTGCCGGCCTTGCCGGCCACCTCGATGCTGTCGCCGAGCTGGAAGGGACGGAACAACAGCAGCATCACGCCGGCCGCCATGTTGGAGAGCGTGCCCTGCAGGGCCAGGCCGATGGCCAGCGAAGCAGCGCCCAGCACGGCCACCAGGCTGGTGGCCTGGATGCCGATAACCTGCAGGATCAGGATGAAGACCAGCAGCAGCACGCCATAGCGCACCAGGCTCGACAGGAAGGCCGTGACGATCGGATCCATGCGCGAGGTCGCCGTCAGGGTCCTGGCGGTCAGGCGCTCCAGCATGCCGGCGGCCCACCAGCCGATCAGCGTGATCACCAGCGCCCCCAGGCAGTTGATGCCATAGAGGATGAACAGGTTTCCTAATCCATTGAGATCGATCGGCAAGGATAGCCTCCTGGGGTGGGCAGCGGGGGCACCCCGATAGCACAACGGTGCGACAGGCCTAAAGCGTTTTGCGATTTACCGGCATCGGCCGTACTTACCAAGACCCGCCGAAACAAGGCTCGGAGCATGTATTCGGGCTCTCTTTGCGCCAGGCCGATGGTCATGGAATCATTGCAGTCACCGTCTCAACCGACATGCGGGCGAGGTCTGGAAACAAGGCCGTGATTCGGGTAGCAGGCCTCGCCGGGTCGTTTGGATACAACCACAGGTCGCAGACATCCTGACAACCTAATACCGTTGACTATCATGGCAATGCAAATCTCGGCGCCTGGATAACTAACAAGTATTAAGTCGCGGCTTTCATTCGCTAATCCGTCTGGTCAACTTCCAGAGGTAGGAAATTACGGAGTATGCTGCCGGACAGATAAGTTCGAATCATCTCTCAAGCTTACGGGGGAATACTATGCGTTTCCTGTTCCTTCCCCGAGTCACGAGAACACATTATCCGTTCCTCGAAGAATTATTGTCCTTGCATATACCTTATGCGGAGTGGCTGCGCCTGGTGGCTGACTGGCGGGAGGCAGGCAAGGCGCAAAGCTTTACCGTCCGCTACATGACGGTTAATCCCTATGAATTGCGCCGCTGGCTGCCGGCTGGCCCGGCACCCGCCACCCTCGCTCAATTGCTGCAATTCACCGACTGGGTCGGCAATGGCCGGCTGGGCGACCCCTTCGCCTCCGCAACGGTGCCCGGCAATCTGGACACGCGGCATCCCGGCGGCACGCCTCGATCGGGCGGCCCGTCCGGCCCTTCGTGGGAAGCTCGTGAGGAAAACCGGATCCCGCTGCGGGTCGCCACTCCCTGACGCACTGCGCTGCTGCATGCAAGCCGTCAGGCCTTGAGCCAAGCTGGCTCAGGCCCGGGGCTTTGCTTCGTCCAGAATCCAGTCCAGCACGGCCTGCTCATGCGGTGCAAGCGCCCGGCCGGCCGGGCTGGTAATGAAATGGCCGCGCTCGCCGGCGAGTTCGAGGTCCGACAGCGGCTGGAGCCGGCCTTCCGCAAGCGCCGTATCCGCCAGCGGCCGCGAGGCCAGCACCACGCCGGCACCGGCCTTGGCCGCCTCCAGCGCCACCACGAAACTGTCGAAGACCAGGGCGGGCCGACCGGGCGCCACGATGCCGGCTCGCGCGAACCAGTCCGACCACATTTCGCGGCCACCGGCGACCGAGAGCAGAGGCAGCTGTGGCCACTGCCCCGGGTCGGCCAGCCCGGCCAGCACAGCAGGTGCCGCCGCCGGCACCAGGCGTTCCCAAATCAGGCGATGGCTGTCGCGCCCTTCGAACGCGCCGATGCCGAAGCGGATGTCGAAGCCTTCGCGGTCATCCGCATAGTCGGCGGGGACATGCACCGTCGATAGGGCCAGGCGGATCTGCGGAAAAGCAGCGGCAAAGGCCGGAATGCGCGGCGCCAGCCAAAGCAGGGCAAAGGAGATCGGGCAGCGCAGGCCGACACTCTGCCCGGCTCGCCGCCCGAACAATTCGGTGGTGCTGCGGGCCAGCGAGCGAAAGACACCCTGGATATGGGGCAGGTAGGCACCGGCCTCCGCCGTCAGTTCCACGCCCCGCCGCTGGCGGATGAACAGCGCGGCGCCGAGTTCGGCCTCCAGATTGCGGATATGCTGGCTGACGGCGGCCTGGGTCAGGCCGAGCTCCTCGCCGGCCGCCGTGAAATTGAGATGGCGGGCGCAAGCCTCGAAGGTGCGCAGCCAGACGAGCGGCGGAAGACGAGACGATTCTGCCATAATTGAAACGATGTCAACTGCACAGTTTTCATTGTTTGTACGATGACAGAGGCTTTCGCACAATAGCCGCCATCGAGACGGGAGACCATGCGATGAAGGCGGAAACACTTGAGATCCTGGACGCGGGCCGTGCCCTGCGCGTCAATTGGGGCAATGGCGAAAGCCACCGCTTCCACGCGATCTGGCTGCGCGACAATGCCCTCGATCCGCGCACCCGCAGCAGTACCAATGGCCAGCGCCTGATCACGGTACTCGACATTCCGGCTGATACCGTGATCGCTTCCGCCGTGCTTGCCGCACAGGGCGATGTCAGCATCACCTTCGCGCCTGAGCAGCACGAGGCCGTCTTTCCGGGCAGTTGGCTTCACGAACGCCGCTACGACAAGCCGGCGCCCGGCGCACCGGGCTGGCTCGGCCCGCGAATCGAGCCCTGGGACGCCGCCCTGCAAGGCCAGGTTCCGACCGCCTCCTATGACCGCCTGCGCCAGGACCGGGCTGCGCTCGGCACTTGGCTCGGCGCGGTCGAGCGCCATGGCTTTGCCGTGGTCACGGGCATGCCCATCGATTCGGGCAGGCTGTGCGAGGTCGCCGAACTGTTCGGCTATGTGCGCGAGACCAATTACGGCCGCTTGTTCGAGGTGCGCGCCGAGGTCAACCCCACCAATCTCGCCTATACCAATCTCGGTCTGCAGGCCCATACCGACAATCCCTATCGCGATCCCGTGCCGACGCTGCAATTGCTGGCCTGCCTGGAGAACTCAGTCGAGGGTGGCGATTCCATCGTGGTCGACGGCTTTGCCGCTGCCAGGCGCCTGCAGGCCGAAGATCCGAAAGCCTTCGATCTCCTCAGCCGCCATGCCGTGCGCTTCGAATATGTCGGTTCGTCCGGGGTGTGCCTGCGCTCCAAGCGCCCCTTCATCGAACTGGGGCCGGATGGCGAGATGATCGCCATCCGGTTCAACAACCGCTCGGCAGCCGCCTTCACCGACGTGCCCTATGCGGAGATGGCCGCCTTCTATGCTGCCTATCGACGTTTTGCCGAAATCCTGGAGGATCCCGCCATGGAAGTGAGCTTCAAGCTCAAGCCTGGCGAGCTCTTCATCGTCGACAACACCCGGGTCATGCATGCGCGCAAAGCCTTTTCGGGCAGCGGCAAGCGCTGGCTCCAGGGCTGCTATGCCGACAAGGACGGCCTGCTTTCCACCCTTGCGGCCATTCGGACCGAAACCCGCCTGGAGGCCGCCGAATGACGACGCCAGTTCTCGACACTACCACCATCGTGCCCTTCCTCGCCGGCATCTTCGAACGGCGCGGTGCCGAGGAATATCTCGGCGAGCCCGTGACCATGGCCGAGCATATGCTGCAAGGCGCCTGGTTCGCCGAACAGGATGGCGCCAGTGACGAGTTGGTCGCCGCCGCTTTGCTGCACGATGTCGGCCATTTCACCAGCGAGTTCGGCGCCTACTCCCCCGACGACACCGAGGACAAGCATCACGACGATGCTGGCGCCGAGGTGCTGGCACCATTCTTCCCGCCGGTGATCACCGAATGCGTGCGGCTGCATGTGGCGGCCAAGCGCTATCTGTGCGCAACCGATCCGAGCTACGACGCCAAGCTCTCTCCCGCCTCGCGCCATACGCTGTCGCTGCAGGGCGGCCCGATGAACGAGGCGGAGATTGCGCAATTCCGTTCCAGCCCCTTCTACAAGGAGGCCGTGCGGGTCCGGCTCTGGGACGAGGCGGGCAAGGTCGCCGGTCTGAAGACCCGCAGCTTCGGCGACTATGCCCCGCTATTGCAGCGCGTGGTCGACCGCTTCCTGGCCGCATCCTGAGCTGCTCGGTTCTTCCAGATACGCTCGAATTGAGCGACGATGGAGAGGCGAGGCCGTGCATTTTGGGGCATGTCAGGTTCGATCGGGAGAAACTGCATAACGAGCTATCTCAAGCTCCTTCCGATCAGAGAAATCAGAAAGAACGACAAGATACAGTAGAGCAAAAAATAAGATGACAAGGTCATTCCTTACCCTCACTGGTTGTTATTCCTGATTGCCACGGCAATGCTGCCACGACAAAGCTTTGAGCCTATCAACCCGCATTCATTACCAAGACTTGAGATCAATCAAGGCCTCCTGCGAGCTGACCGAAGCACCCGGAATTACAAAGACATGTCGAAACGAAGAGTGAGGGCAATGGAGCGCTCAACTGTGAACGCTCATTGCTTCGAAGCACGCTTGTCTTTTACTCCGGGCGACACGGCATAAAGCCGCTCCGGGCGGCGCTTACCAGCGGTAACGCAAACCCGCGGTACCCTTGAGGGTGTAGTTGTCGCCCCCCTTGCCGGACAGGGCCATGGCATAGGAGGCCTCGCCATAGGCGCTCCAGTTCTTGCTCCAGGCATAGGTTGCGCCGGCGCCGACCTCGCCCCACAGGCGGCGATTGCTCTGCACCAGCGAGGCTCCGGACACCTTCACGCTCCTGCCCTTCAGGAACTCGTAGGTGAGGTTGGCGATGCCGTAGAACTGCAGGCGCGCCGTCTGGCCATTGGCATCCTGCCAGCTCGACAAATGTTCCAGCCGGATGCCGGCGCGGCCCTGGAGGCTGTCGCCCCGGCCGAGCGCGATGCGGTTGCCCAGATTGTCGGTGAAGCTGGAGAAATCGACATGGGTCCAGGCGAGCTGCGCCTGCGGCACCACTGCCCAGCCCGAGCCGAGCTCGTAGCGCTTGCCAACTTCCAGGCTCGCCGCACTCGACCAGCCCTGGTTGCGGCCGTTCTTGTTCGACAGGCTCGAATCGTACCAGGTGAACTGGCCGATGGCGTCGGCATAGAGACCGTCATGACCGAGCCAGGTCAGGTTGGCGCCGATGCCATAGCCGTGCGTGGTGATCCGGCCCTTGGCCCGGGCTGCGCCCGTCACCGGGTCGTTGCTTACATCGATGCGGGCCGTCGAGGTGCCGATGATCGCATAGGCGCCGATGGTGAGGTCGCCCGCCGCGGTCTCCTTGGCCACGCCTTCATAGCCGGCCTGCAGGAAGCCGATGCTCTGATTGTAGGCCGAGCCCGTCCTGGGCGCGAAGGAGGAATACTGCCCTCCCATCCGCCCCCAGGCACCCTGGCCGATCAGCGCCGGCCCGCCCTTGGCATAGGCCATGGCTCCAGCGGGCGGCAGATTGGCCGCAACCGCGGCCGTACCATCGGGCCAGATGCGGTTGCCGGTGCGCTGCTGCAGGGTGCCGAGCGTCGCCTGCGCGAAGTTCGACAGCACGTCCGCATAGGGCAGGGCCGTCTGGCTGTTGGGCGATAGCTTACCGGTCGAGCGCAGATACCAGTTCTGATTGCCCGCATCGGCGCCCACGCCGCCGAGATAGAGGTTGTAATCATAGGCGCCCGCCGCCACGGCAGCGCCGAGGCTGAAGGCGCCGGCCTGCGAGGTGCCGCCGACCTGGATGACCTCGATGCCGTTGGCCGTGGTCGCCGCGCCGGGGCCGGCGGGGCTGGTGGTGTTGTGGATATTGAGCGTCGTCGTCCCAGAGACATT
This sequence comes from Labrys sp. KB_33_2, assembly GCF_052114505.1. Lineage (NCBI taxonomy): Bacteria > Pseudomonadati > Pseudomonadota > Alphaproteobacteria > Hyphomicrobiales > Xanthobacteraceae > Labrys > Labrys sp. KB_33_2. Next base: position 134,866 of record NZ_JBFREW010000014.1, read on the forward strand.
GCCGTTGACGATCAATTTGTCGGTCGGGGAATTGTCCGAGGCCAGATAGGTGTTGAGCTCGAGCGTACCGCCATTGCCAACATAATCTCCGGCCACCGTCAGGGTTGTGCCTGCCAGACCGCCTTTCAGATTGGTAGCGACAATGCCGGCATTGGTCAGTGACTTCACGGTCTGGTTGAAGCCATTGGCATCCAGCGTGGCGGCCGTGACATTGACGTCGGAATTCGGGCTGAAGGCATTGGCGGCCCCCGCCTGCAGCATGCCGGCCGAAACGGTGGTCAGGCCGTAATAGCTGCTCTGCCCCGTCAGGACGGTGGTGCCGCTGTTCATCTGGTTGACGGCGAGCTTGTAGTCCGGCGAGGCGCTGGTCATCGCCGGCGTGAAGGTGATGTCGTCGGTGTGGTTGAAGTTGATCGTCGCGCCAGTCTGGGAATAGCTGGTGACCTTGCCGGCCGTCAGGTTCCCGGCGAGGCCGCCCGTGCCGATATTGATGGTGCCGGTGCCATTGGGCGAGAAGCCGCCGCCGACGCCGACCGTGCCCGTGACGGAGGCAAGACCGCCATCGGTGAGGTTGACGACGCCGGTGGCGCCGCTATTGCCGACCGACATGTCGCCGGTCACGGCCAGGGACGAGCCCGTGCCGGTGACGGTGACGGTACCGTCGGAGCCGTCAAAGCGGGCGATCGTGGTGTTGCCGCTGGTGACCTTGGCGCCGTCCTCGATCGTCAGGCCGGCCTTGCCATTGTCGCCGACGACGAGGGTGCCGGTATTCTCCCAGCTGGAGCCCGCGCCGGAGACCTTGACCGTGCCGTTGGAGGCGACGCCCGTGTTGCTGACCAACTGGCCAAGCGTCGCGGAGGCACTCTTCAGCTTGCCGCCATCCTCGACCGTGAGGCTTGCGGTGCCGAGGCGTCCGACGATCAACTCGCCGGTCGTCGTCCAGCTCGAGCCCGTGCCGCTCACCGTGGCGGTGGTGTCGGAGCCTTCGTAATAGCTCAGATGGGTGATGCCGCTCTCGATCGCGCCGCCCGCCGTCACATCGACGGTGGTTGTGCCGTACAAGATCGAGAGCTGGTTCGACGCCACGAGCTTGGAGCCCTCGCCCGTGACGTTGATCGCGCTCGGCCCGTAGCCATTGTAGCAATTGACACAGAAGAAGCCGGTTTCGGCCTGGCCACCATCCTCGAGGTTGAGTGTACTCGATTCCATCGTCAGGCCACTGGTGGCGGTCCATTTGGAGCCGGTGCCAGTGATGGTCACGAGCGAGGGCGTGCCGGCGTAGCCGATGGAGCCGGACGTGGTGTTGACCTGGCCGGCGTCTTCGATGAGGAGCGATGCCTGGCCGCCCGGCGGGCCATTGGGATTGTAGTATTCTCCGCCGACCGTCACGCTGTAGGAATCCCAGGCCGAACCCGCGCCGGTCACGACCATCGTCGAACCGGTGGCGCCGGGGCTGTTGGCGATCGTGACGAAGGAGGAACTCGAGGCCTTGGCGCCATTCTCGATGCGCAGCGAGCCCTGGCCGGCATCGCCGACGAACAGATAGGTACCGGCATCGAAGCTCGAGCCGCTTCCCGTCACCACCACCGAGCCGTTCGAACCGGCCTGCTGGCCTATGGTCGTCTGGGCAGGGGTATTCGGCGGATTAGCATTGGTGACGCTGCCGCCGTTTTCGATCCTCAGCGAGCCCGTGCCGGAGGCGCCAATCACCAGCGTGCCGTTCGATGTCAGGCTGGACCCGGTTCCCGACACGGTCGCGTTTCCGTTCGAGCCTGCAAAATTGCCAATGATAACGGTGCTGCCGGTGGCCTTGCCACCATCACTGACGTTGAGAGTGCCCTTGCCGGAGCCGCCGACGACGAGCGAGCCTGTCGACGTCATGGTGGAGCCCGTTCCGGTGACGGTCGCGATTCCCGTCGAGTTTGCGAGCTGACCTATAGTGGTCGAGCTGGCCTTGGTCTGGCCGCCGCCGCTGAGGTTGAGATTGCCGGTTCCGGAGCGGCCCACCGCCAGGACGCCGTTGACGTTGACGCTGCCGCCGGCAAGGACATTGACCGTTCCTGTATTGGGCATGCCAATGAAGAGGTTGCCCACATTCCACGGGCTCGGTTGCGTGCCGGGAACATCCACGGTCTGGTTGTTCACCACCGCGTTCTGAGCGTGCGCACCGTTCCAGGGAACCAGCGCGAGAAGGCAACTCGCCGCACCTGCGGCGAGCTTGATCGGTTGCTGTCTTCGCCCAGCAGGAGATGCGCTCGGAGAACCGAGAAGTTTCTTACGTCGAGTTGCCATTTTTTGAAGATTTGACCAGTTGGTGTAATCGCGCACATATCGAGGCTGGCGACATACGCGCATGTGCGATTCAGCACACGTCAGGGTTGCGTCACATCGATCTCAGGGGATGTTTAGCCTGCGCCGTCCGAAGTGCCTTGCCGTCCGCGTCCTGCTGCGTCGTTCAACATGCCGGATTGCAAGGGGGCAGCCTGAGAGGGCGCACTCGTGAACAAGCCGCATCCCTCGAAATGCCGATATCGAGTGAAGCCAGGTTCGACCGAATGGTCAAAGCACGCCAATACTTTTGACCCTCTGGCGGCACCGAGGGCGGCCTGATATCTACCATGAATCACCTTCTCGGCCCCTAGACCCATTGCTGCGACCACGCGCGTTACTTTACGCTGCTGTCGCGGGGCGAAGGCTGATGAGTACGGCCAGCTCCCTTGCGTCATAACGTAACGATATGCACTTATTCGCATAGGTTATGACAGGCCATATTCCAAGTTAGTTTCGGCCATAACACTAAAAAATAAATACTGAATGAAAATTCAAAATACAACACGCTGATATGGACATTAAAGTACATCACTCAGGATTCATATAGAGAAATTGATACAAAAATAGACAACCTGAGGACAAAATGCCAAATCTTTCTAAAGAAAATCTAATATACAGGACAAATCTTCTATTTGTTCTTCTTAATGTCCTCGAGAACGAAGGAATATCAAAAGAGCCTCTCTTGAGAGGAACGGGAATCAAACTGCACAACCCCTCCGGCCCTCAAGCCTATGTCTCGACGCCGCAGCTTCTCGATGTCATCCGAAGGGCCATGGCGATTTCGCCGCGCCGGCATCTCGGTTTGCGTTTCGGCCAGGCGGTAACGATGACCAATTATGGCCTCTACGGCCTGACGATGCTAAGCGCGCCTCGTTTGCGGGATCTCTTCGATTTCATGACACGGCATGATGCGGCTTCCGATGTGATCGTGAGATTCGCCTTCTCCGAAGGCCCCGCCATGGCTGCGATTTCCTTCCACCCTTCCTGCGACAGACATTTGGAGAGCGACCTCCATGTCTTTCTGGTCGAATACGCCCTGGGGGCTTGTCTCTCCTGCGGACGCGAGCTCTTGGGATCAGAATGGCCGATATCTGCCATCGAAATGACCGCGGCCAAGCCGGCGGCCTCCACCGTGTATGGCGACACGTTCGGCTGCCCGATCGAATATGGACGGCCGGTCGATCGCATCCTGTTCCATCCATCCCTGCTCGATTTCGTGCCGAAACAGGGTTTCGCGCCGACTTTCGCCCTCATGCAAGGGCTCTATGAGGGCCAGCTCGATCCAAGCCTCCCGTCTCCGGCCATTGAGGCCCGGCTCCAGGCGATAATGATGGAAAGAGGGGCGGGTTCAGTCTCGATCGAACAGGCCTCCGGCTGGCTGGGCATGAGCTCGCGCACGCTTCGACGCCGGCTCACCATGGAAGGCACCAACTTTCGGCTCGTCATGAACAAGGTGCGCATGGAGCAGGCCGCCAAACTCCTCCTGGAATCGGATTTGCCGATCGGCAAGATCGCCGAGCGCCTGGGGTATAGCGATACGTCCAATTTCAGGCATGCCTTCCGCATGGGAATGAAAATCTCGCCATCCGTCTATCGGGCAACAGCCCGCCGATGACGCGTCGAGACGGCGCAGGCCCGGCTCGACCTCACTCGGCGATGGCATCTGCTACTAAATGGCAGAGTTCGCCGACCGCGCAAAAGAAGGCCGGCTGCGCACTTCCTGGGAGGATGTTTCCGAAGCCCCCCATCAGCCCCCTCGCCCCCCATGCGCGAGGATGTTAACGAGGCGCCCGAGCGGATCACGGAGAAAAAAACGCCTGACGCCCCAGGGTTCGTTGGCTGGGCCGTAGACGGTCGCGTAGCCGGCAGCCACGGCGCGGGCATGGACCTCGTCGACGTTATCAACTTCAATGGAGAGGTCCGGCACCGGCGTGCCGGAGCCGCCCTCGCTGGCAAGGCTGAGTTGGGGCGCCTGATGGCCCCGGCCGGCGAAAGTGAGTATCCAGCCGTGGTCCATCACCACCTCCAGCCCGAGCAGATCCTGGTAGAAGGCACGGGCCGCCTGCGGGTCGGCGGCGGCGAGATTGGCGACGATGCGCAGCACGGCCATAATTCCTGTCCTTTCCGGCAGTCGATCGAAACGAAGCTGCAGGTTGCGGTAGCACCCCTCATCCCCCTGCCGGGACCTTCTCCCACAAGGGGAGAAGGGAGGAAACACCGACCTTCCCACCCCATCCGCTCTTAACTCGCCCACTGCGTCCGTGCTAGCGTCCCGCCACAATGATAAGACAATTGGGAGCGTAGGGATGGGCGGGTCGAGCGTCTATGTGGCTGGTACCTTCGACACCAAGGGAACCGAGCTCAATTTCGTGGCCGATTGCATCCGTTCCCATGGGCTCGACGTCACCCGGGTCGACCTTTCCACCAGCGGAACGGCCAGCGAAGTCGAGGTGCAGGCTGCGGCGGTGGCGGCCAACCATCCCGGCGGGGCCGAGGCGGTGTTCACCGGCGATCGCGGTTCGGCCGTCAGCGCCATGGCGCTCGCCTTCGCTCGCTTCATCGCCGGGCGGGACGACGTCGCCGGCCTGATCGGCCTCGGCGGCTCGGGCGGCACCGCCCTGGTGGCCCCCGCCATGCGCGAATTGCCGGTCGGCACGCCCAAGCTGATGGTTTCCACCGTCGCCTCGGGGAATGTCGCCGCCTATGTCGGCCCGAGCGACATCACCATGATGCATTCGGTGACCGACGTGGCCGGGCTCAACCGCATCTCGCGGGTGGTGATGACCAATGCCGCCAATGCCATTGCCGGCATGGCGCGGGGCCGGGCCGAGGCGGTCGCGGAGGCCGACGACAAGCCGGCCATCGGCCTCACCATGTTCGGGGTGACGACGCCCTGCGTGAACCAACTCGTGGCCGCTCTTTCCGCCGACTATGACTGCCTCGTCTTCCACGCCACCGGCACGGGCGGCCAGTCGATGGAGAAGCTGGTCGATTCCGGCCTGATCGCCGGCGTGCTCGACGTCACCACCACCGAGGTCTGCGACCTCCTGTTCGGCGGCGTGCTGGCGGCGACCGAGGACCGCTTCGGCGCCATCGCCCGCACGAAAGTGCCCTATGTCGGCTCCTGCGGCGCGCTCGACATGGTCAATTTCGGCGCGCTCGACAGCCTGCCGGAGCGCTATCGCGGCCGCAATCTCTATGTCCACAACCCGCAGGTCACGCTGATGCGCACCACGGCGGCGGAGAATGCCGAAATGGGCCGCTGGATCGGCGAAAAGCTCAACCAATGCGAGGGCGAGGTACGCTTCCTCATCCCCGAGGGTGGGGTTTCCCTGCTCGATGCGCCTGACATGCCCTTCCATGATCCTGAGGCCGATGCGGCCCTGTTCGCGGCGCTGGAAGCGACGGTGATCCAGACGCCGCGGCGCCAGCTCATCCGCGTACCGGCCGGGGTGAACGATCCCGCCTTCGCGCAGGCGCTCACGGCGAATTTCAAGAGCATTATTGGAGAGCATTGATATGGCGCACAGTGAGCGCGAGAGGATCCTGGCAAGGTTCCGCGGCATGATCGCCGAGGGACGGCCGATCATCGGCGGCGGCGCCGGCACCGGCCTCTCGGCCAAATGCGAGGAAGCCGGCGGTATCGACCTGATCGTGATCTACAATTCCGGCCGCTATCGCATGGCCGGCCGCGGTTCGCTGGCAGGGCTGCTCGCCTATGGCAACGCCAACGAGATCGTGGTCGACATGGCGCGCGAAGTGCTGCCGGTGGTCAAGCACACGCCGGTGCTTGCCGGCGTCAACGGCACCGATCCCTTCTGCCAGTTCGGCCCCTTCCTCGACCAGCTCAAGGCGATGGGCTTTGCCGGCATCCAGAATTTCCCGACCGTGGGCCTGATCGACGGCAAGTTCAGGGCCAATCTGGAGGAGACCGGCATGGGCTATGCCCTGGAGGTCGACCTCATCCGCCTGGCGCGCGAGAAGGACCTCCTCACCACGCCCTATGTCTTCAATGCGGACGATGCCCGCGCCATGGCCAAGGCGGGGGCCGACATCATCGTCGCCCATATGGGCCTGACCACGGGCGGCTCGATCGGCGCCGACACCGCGCTCACCCTGGAAGGCTGTATCGGCGAGATCAACGCCATCGCCGTCGCGGCGCGCGAGGCCTCACCCGATATCATCGTGCTCTGCCATGGCGGGCCGATCGCCGAGCCGGAGGATGCCCGTTTCATCCTGGCAAACTGCCCAGGTTGTCACGGCTTCTACGGCGCCTCCAGCATGGAACGCCTGCCGGTGGAAAAGGCGCTGGTCGCCCAGACCCAGGCCTTCAAGAACCTCAACATCAAAAAATAGGGAGCCCCCCATGGCCAAGGCCTATGCGAGCGCCGTGATCGATGCGCCGATCGAAACCGTCTGGACGATCGTGCGCGACTTCAACGCCCTGCCGGACTGGCACCCGGCCATCGCCAGGAGCGAGATCGAGGATGGTCGCAGTGCCGATGCCGTCGGCTCCATCCGCTCCTTCCATCTCGCGGACGGCGCCCATGTGCGCGAGCGCCTGCTGGCGCTCGACGATGCCGGACACACGCTCAGCTACAATTTCGTCAAGCCGGCCTTTCCGGTCGAAAATTATGTGGCTGTTATCCGCCTCATCCCCATCACCGACGGCAATCGCACCTTCGCTGAATGGAGCGCCAGCTTCGACGAGGCGCCCGCCGACGCCGGCAAATATGTCGAGATCGTTTCCAAGCACGTCTTCGCCGCTGGCTGGACGGCATTGCAGGCGAAGTTGAGGTGATCGGGGGGCTGGTCTTCAGACCAGCCTTCCCGGGCGACCTCGACATTGCCTGTCTGGTCTGATGGGCCTGACCGAAAAGTCTCGGGAACCTCGACCTTTGTCATCACCGGGCTTCGACCCGGTGATCCAGCGCTACAAGCCTCGATAGGTTGCGATGTCTGGATGCCCGGGACAAGCCCGGGCATGACAAGAATTGAGCTTTTCTTGGCCTCGTTGCGGGTTTCAAGTCAGTCTCTAAAGACCGGCCTCCAAAATTACTGCCCCACCACGTCCTCTGGCGCGGCCGCCATGGCAAAGGCGGCGGCAAGCAAAGCCTTGGTATAGTCCTCCCGCGGGCGCTCGAAGATCTGGCTGGCCGGACCGTGCTCGATGATCTTACCGCCCTGCATCACCATCACCTCGTTGGCCAGCGCCCGCACCACCTTCAGATCGTGGCTGATGAAGAGATAGGCCAGCTTGTGGCGCTGCTGCAGCTCGCGCAGGAGGTCGACGATCTGGGCCTGGACCGACATGTCGAGGGCCGAGGTCGGCTCGTCCAGCACCAGGAATTTCGGCTGCAACACCATGGCGCGGGCAATGGCGATGCGCTGGCGCTGCCCACCCGAGAATTCATGCGGATAGCGGTCCATCGCCTTGGGTTCGAGGCCGACATCGGCAAGCGCCCGGGCGACCGCCGCCCGTCGCCCGGCGGCGTCGAGCCCCCCGCCCAGCACCTGCAACCCCTCTTCGACGATCTCGCCCACCGACAGGCGTGGCGAGAGCGAACCATAGGGATCCTGGAAGACGATCTGCATCTGCTTGCGCAATGGCATCATCGCCCGCCGGTCGAGGCCCTGGATCGGCTTGCCCAGATAGGCGATCGGCCCCGTCGAGGAGATCAGCCGCAACAAAGCAAGGCCGAGCGTGGTCTTGCCCGAGCCGGATTCGCCGACGACGCCGAGGGTCTGGCCTTCCTTCACGGCGAGGCTGACACCGTCGACCGCCTTGACGTGGCCGACCGTACTGCGCATCAGCCCCGCCCGGATCGGGAACCAGACCTTGAGATCGTCGGCCGAGACGATGGTGCGGGCCTGCGCATCGAAAGGCGTCGCCCTGCCCTTGGGCTCGGCCGCCAGCAGCCGCCTGGTATAGTCGCTGGTGGGGTTGGCGAAGACTTGCCCCGTCGGGCCGGCATCGACGATCCGTCCCTTCAGCATCACGCAGACCCGGTCGGCCAGCTTGCGCACGATCGACAGGTCATGGGTGATGAACAGCATGGCCATGCCGGTCCTGGCCTGCATCTCCTTCAGGAGAGCGAGGATCTGGGCCTGGACGGTGACGTCGAGCGCCGTGGTCGGCTCGTCGGCGATCAAGAGGTCGGGGTCGTTGGCGAGCGCCATGGCGATCATCACGCGCTGGCGCTGGCCGCCGGAAAGCTGATGGGGATAGGCGTCGAGGCGTTTTTCCGGCTCGCGGATGCCGACCTGGGTCAAGAGTTCCAGCGAACGGGCGCGCGCCGCCCGCTTCGACAGGCCGCGATGCACGCTGAGGATCTCGCCAACCTGCCGCTCGATGGTGTGGAGCGGGTTGAGCGAGGTCATCGGCTCCTGGAACACCATGGTGATGTCGGCCCCACGCACGCGCTGCAGGGTCTTTTCCGGCGCGCCCAGGAGATTCTCACCGCGAAACAGCACTTCGCCCGAGGGGTGGGAAGCGGCGGGATAATTGAGAAGCTGCACGATCGACAGGGCCGTGACCGATTTGCCCGAGCCCGATTCCCCCACCAGCGCCAGGGTCTCGCCCTTGTCGAGACTGAAGGAAACCTTGTCGACCGCCAGTTCCGGCTGCCCCTCCGTCCGGAAAGCCACGGAGAGGTCGCGAACCTGAAGGAGCGGTGCAGAAGAAGCCATGGCCAAGGCCTAGCGCAGAATCAGGGCGGATTGAATCGGATTTTGCACCGGGCTGCGCTCGCATACTGCCCTCGTGCAAATGCAGCGCGCGGGAGACGGCAAGAGCGGACGGGACGTTCGCTCTTGCCCCCGGGAAATCAGCCCCCCTTGCCATCCTTGGCGAGGGCGTAGGCCACCAGGGCATTGGCGTGGCCATGGCCAAGCTTGAATTCGTCCTTCAGCCAGCCGACGATTTCCATATGCTTGGAGCCGCGCTTGCCCTCGATCAGCGCCAGCCAATGCGCGATCGGCTGGCCATATTTCTTCTCGATGGAGGGAAAATAGGAGGCCGGTCCTTTGACCGGCTGCCGGTCGGGCGTTTCAAGGCTCATAGTCGGTCTCCACGAATCGACGGGCGTTCAGAAGTGATATGCCCTGCTCCACATTGCAAGACAGGCCCCGATCATCAGCTCTGGCCGGCTTGTCCGAGCCTGGAGCGGGCACGCCGGGCCATCGCCTCGGAGATGATCAGCGCACCGAAGGCGAGCACCACCGAGACCAGGGTCAGGCGGATCACGGTATTGTCGCCATTGGGATCCTGCAGCGCCGTATAGATCGCCGCCGACAGGGTCTGCGTTTCGCCGGGTATGTTGGAGACGAAGGTGATGGTGGCGCCGAACTCGCCCAGGGCCTTGGCGAAGGCCAGCACCATACCGGCGATGATACCGGGAATGGCGAGAGGCAGCGTTACTGTGAGGAAGGAAAAGAAGGGATTGGCGCCGAGCGTGCCGGCCGCCGATTCGAGCCTGGGATCCACCGCCTCGACGGCGAGGCGGATGGCGCGCACCATCAGGGGAAAGCCCATCACGGCGCAGGCGATGGCCGCGCCGGTCCAGCGGAAGGCGAAGACAATGCCGAGCTTCGACGCGAGGAAAGAGCCGATCAGGCCGTTGCGCCCAAGCAAAATCAGGAGGACATAGCCGGTGACCACCGGCGGCAGCACCAGCGGCAGATGGACAAGAGCGTCGAACAGCGCCTTGCCGGGAAAGGCCCGGCGAGCGAGGACCCAGGCGGCGGCGACCGCAAAGGGCACCGAAATCAGCGTGGCCAAGCCGGCAATCTCGAGGCTGAGCCACAGGGCCGTCCATTCTTCAGGCGAAAGCACGCCCCCATTCCTCCGCCTAAAGCATTTTTTGAGAAAATGCGTCGAAACAAAGAGTTAGGGTGAAAGCGCGACTTTGATGAATCGCACTTTCACTCTATGGCACGCGGCCCATCGACATCAGGCCAACCGATGTCAGACCTTGGGCCTGCGCCCGAATACGCTATATTCTCCTGAATAGGGCGGTTCGCCCGTAATCGCAATGACACCTGCTTGAGAGCCAAGCGCGCTTTGCTCCCGCCCTGTGCTTGAGGAGACCGATCATGTCCGGCCCACCCGCGATCCGCCTCAAGATCAGCTTCGGCGAGGACGCCCGGCTCGGCCCGGGCAAAATGGACCTGCTGGAGGCGGTGAAACGGGCCGGCTCGATCTCGGCGGCGGGCCGCGAACTCGGTATGTCCTATCGCCGAGCCTGGCTGCTTCTCGATGCGGTCAACACCATGTTCGGCCAGCCCGCCATCGAGACCTCGGCCGGCGGCAGCCATGGCGGCGGCGCCCGCCTCACCGCCTTCGGCGAAAACCTGCTCGCCGCCTACCGCTCGGTGGAGACCGAGACCGCCAGGCTGGCCGAACAGGCCTTCGCCGATCTGGTGCCGGCAATCAGGGCGCAGGCGCGGGCCTGACCGGCAAGAGGCTGGTTCTCCGCCTCCGCGTCTCAGCGCGCCGCGGCGGCTCCGGCCGGCAGCACCGTCAGCTTCCAGACATTGCCGGGCTTGAAATAGGTCTGGGCGAAAGCGCGGATATCGGCTGGGCCGACCTTGTCGTAACCGTCCCGGCCGGCGCGGATCAGCTCGAGGCGCCGCGGATCGGTCTGGCTGCCGCTTACCTTGCCGAGCCAATAGTCGTTTTCCTGCTGCCGGCGCCTGATCGTCTCGATCTTGGGCGCACGGGCACGAGCAAGTTCGTCGGGCGAAACGTCCTTCTCGATGAGATCAGCCGCGATCTTGTCCACCAGGGCATAGAAGGAGGCGACCTTGGCCGGCGTGGTCTCGACCATGGCATAGACATAGCCGAAGCCCGGCAGGGAAGAGGACAGATCGACTGAGCCCTGGGGAGAATAGGTCGCCCCTTCGGCAATGCGGAACTCGTCGATCAGGCGATTGACCAGGATCGAGCTGGCAAGGTCGGCCGTGAAGCTGCGCGGAATGTCCGACAGCATATCGCCCACCGGCATGGCGACCAGGACGGCGGCATTGTCCGGGCGCCCGGAATGGCTCTGCACGACCGGCTCGGCCTTGATGGCCGGAAAGGCCGCAGCAGCGTCGGCGGCCGGCGTCTGCGGCACCGGGCGGGGCGGCAGGGCACCGAAGGTCGCGGCGACCTGACGGATGGCCTCATCCACGCCGACATCACCGACAATGGTGATGTCGAGAGCGCCCTCAGCGAAGACCGGCGCGAACAGGGCCTGAAAATCGCCGGCCTTGGCCGCCAGCAATTGCGGGCGGTCCGGGAAGGTCCAGCGCGGATCGCCGGAGTGGATCAGCCCCTGGAAGTCCCGGCTGACCACCACGCCGGCCGTCGCCTCATATTGCGGCAGATTGGCGAGATAGAGCTGCCGGATACGCTCGAAGACCTCCGGCCGCCAGGCGGGATCGGAGGCATAGGCGGCGAAGATCTGCAATTGGGTGGCAAGATCGGCCGGACGCGTCGTGCCCTCGAACTTGAAGGCACGGTCCTCCAGGGAGAAGCCGACGCTGGCGATCTTCGACGCCAGCACCTTCTGCATATCGTCATAGTCGATCGCCTTCAGGCCCGAGAGCTCAACCGCCTGGGCGGTCCAGGTCGGGATCGGGCGGTCATGCGGCAGATCGAGCCGGCCCCGGCCGATATCGACACGGACCTGGATCTCGTCGGCCCTGAACTTCGTGGGCTTGACGGTGAGGCGCACGCCATTGGCAAAGCGCACCATGGTCAGGCCGAGATCCTCCACGGCACGGCGCTCGGCGACGTCGCCCGGCGTGCCGAATTTGGTGTAGGGCCAGACCACCTCGGCGGCATCGGCCGGCGCGGTCACGGGAACGGCCTGCGAGCGTGCATAAGCCTTCTCGACCGCGGCCGGCTCCGGCGGCTCGGCGCCCTGCAGCACAAGGCGCGGACCGCTGCCGGAGAGCACCGCCTGAACAGCCTTGTCGACCTCGGCGGCCGTCAATCCCTTCACCATGCGCTCAAAAAGAACGAGATCGTCGGCAGGCGAGGTGAAGACCTTGCTCTCGTCGACGCTGCTGGCGAGCATCGCGGCGAGATCCGGGCTGGTGCGCGTCGCCGCACCATCGGTCAATGATTGCAGGGCGGAACGATATTCCGCCACCTCGCGGTCGACCTCGGCCTGGCTTGTGCCGAACTGCACGAGACGGCGCTGTTCCTGATCGAGCGCGGCCAGGCCCTTGTCCCAGGCACCGGTTTCGACATCGGCGGACAACAGGCCGGCGCGGGCCGATTCGTAGAGATCCTGCAGGCCGACATCAGCCGCGATGAAGGGCGCATTGGCCTTGCGCGACAGGGCCTGGAGACGGCGCTTGAGCACCGACAGGCCAACATATTCGATCGCGCTCTGGCGCCGCTTGGCATAGCTGTCCGGCGCGGCGTCGAAGGGGCGGATCCAGGCCAGGTAGATCTTGGTGTTCGCGCCCGGAACCTTGACGACGTCGGCACCGACGCCGCGCTTGAGAGGCTGGCCGAGGTCGGGCTCGGCCACGGCCGGGCCGACGGGCTTCCAGTCCTCGAAGCGCCGGCGGATCTCCGCCTCCATGGCGGCGGGGTCGATGTCGCCGACCACGAGCAAAGTGGCACGGTCCGGACGGTAATTGGCCTGGTAATAGGCGCGCAGCCGCTCGATGGGGGCGGTGCGGATGATCTCGGTCTTGCCGATTGGCGCGCGCTCCGGCACGCGCTGTCCGGCGAGGAGGACGTTGAACAGGCCCATGATGCTGCGATAGCCTGGCGTGTCGCGCAGGCGCTCCTCGGAAAGGACGACGCCGCGTTCGCGATCGAGGGCGGAGGCGCTGAGCGTGAGTTCGCTCGCCGTCTCGCGCATCAGCATCAGGCCGGTGGAGACGGTATCGGCATCGACCTCCGGCAGGTCGAGCGCATAGGTTGTCTCGTCATAGCTGGTATGGGCGTTGGTGTCGGCTCCGAAGGCCAGCCCCTTGCGCTGCAGGATGCGCACCATCTCCCCTTCCGGCACCCGGGTCGAGCCCTTGAAGGCCATGTGCTCCAGCATATGGGCGAGACCCCGCTGGTCGTCGGCCTCCTGCAGCGAGCCGGATCCGATACGCAACCGGATGGCGGCCTGCCCCGCCGGCGTGGTGTTGCGCATCACCGCAAAGCGCATGCCGTTGCCGAGCACACCGAAGCGGATGCCGGCTTCGGGCTTCAGGTCGCTATCGGCCTGAGGCCAAACAGCGATCTTGGCTGCAGTCTCGGCTCGGACGGGAAAGGGGGCGACGGACAGGCAAAGCAGGGCCGCCGCGATCAGGTGGCGGGCGGGCCGGAGGCGCAAGATGGAATGGGGCAAGCAGGATCTCTATGGGGGAGGAACAGATTTCGCCCGCGCACCATAGAGCAAAACGCGTTTAGACGGAAACGCTTGTTTGCTCTAACTCCTTGTTTCGACGCGTCTTTGCGATTCTTGGCGTAACCGCCAAATCGCAAAACGCTCTAGCGTCATTCCCCAAGGTTGCGGCAACCCGGCGGGTCGGCGCGATAGCCAGCTGCCAGCCTCACCATCGGCCACGGGAATATTTCATCAGGCAGACATGCTTGGCGTATTTGCTGGGCGCGATGACGACTGGCGGCGTGCTGCCGTAGGCCTTCCCAGTTTCGATGTCCGGATCGTCCTTATAGAAGCCGCTCTTATAGCTCGTGGTGCAATCACCGAATTTGTTGCAAACCTCGAGCTTGGTACAGATGATCGCCTCGCTCTGCTCGTAAATGTAATAGGTCGCCTCGGAATAGGGCGGGCGCGGATAATTTTCGGTGCGGATGGTTACCTGCCCCGCGTCCCTGCCGAAATCCTGTGCGGCGGCGGCCGGAATGCCACCAGCAAGGCAAGACGAGACCATCAAAACAAAGCCCGTCAGATTGCGCATGGACCACCCGCCTCCCTTTTTGATCCTTCCAGCCCTATGGCCTTGGCGGACAGCCGTCAACGGACTGGTACACCGGCACGAAGCCCCAGAGGTGGGAAAGCGAAGACGATGCTCGAACACGTTCCGGGCAAGCGCAGAAACAGGTGTTCATAGGCACCAGCCCTGTGGACGGAATTCCGGATACCTTACCCTCCCCTGGAGGGGTGGGTAAGGTCAGCGCCTGTGCACGAGGACGTTCGCACTCGCTGGCAATCTTGTGCGGTGATGCGATCAGACCGAGACCGGCCTCACCGGGCCCTTGCCGCGCTTGGAATCCAGCGGAATCGGATCGTTGGCACCGCCCGGGCTCGGCTTGTGCGGCGCCAGATTGGAGCGGATGAAGTCGGAAATGCGCGGAGCGATCTCGGAGCGGAAGCGCGAGCCGTTGAAGACGCCATAGTGCCCGACGTTCATCTGGGTGTAGTGGGCGCGCTTGTCGGCCGGCAGGTTCACGCACAGGCCATGCGCCGCATGGGTCTGGCCGTGGCCAGTGATGTCGTCGTTCTCACCCTCGATGGTGAAGAGCGCGGTGTTGCGGATGGCGCCCGGATCCACCGGCTTGCCGCGATGGGTCATCTCGCCCTTAGCCAAGGCATATTTGATGAACACGGTATCGACCGTCTGCAGATAGAACTCCGCCGTCAGGTCCATCACCGAGAGATATTCGTCATAGAATTCGCGATGCTTCTGGGCGCTGTCGCCGTCGCCGCGCACCAGATCGAAATAGAGCGTCTTGTGGGCGTCGAAATGGCGGCTGAGATTCATGGTCATGAAGCCGGTCAGTTGCAGGAAGCCGGGATAGACGTCGCGCATGAAGCCGGCATTGGGGAACGGCACCTTGGTGATGACGTTCGAACGGAACCAATCGACGCCCTTCTCCACGGCGACGTCGTTGACCTTGGTCGGCGAGAGGCGGGTGTCGATCGGGCCGCCCATCAGCGTCATGGTCAGCGGCGCATAGGGGTCGTTCTCCGCTTCCATGCGGGAAACGGCGGCCATCACCGGTACCGAAGGCTGGCAGACGCCGATCACATGGGTGTCGGAGCCGAGCACATGCAGCATCGAGATGACATAGTCGATATAATCGTCGAGATCGAAACGCCCCTCCGACACCGGCACCAGCCGGGCATCGATCCAATCGGTGATGTAGACCTCGTGATTGGGCAGGAAGGCCTCGACCGTGCCGCGCAGCAGCGTGGCGTAATGGCCCGACATCGGCGCCACGATCAGGAGTTTGGGATCCGGACGGCGATTGCCGCGGATGGCGCGGGAAAAACGCAGGAGATTGCAGAAGGGCCGCCGCCAGACGACTTCCTCATGCACGGCCACGCGCTCGCCGCCCACCAGCACGTCCTTGATGTCGAAGGCCGGCTTGCCGTAGCGGCGCGTCACGCGCTCGAAGACCTCGCAGGCTGCCGCAACCGACTTGCCCCAGGTGGTCATAGAAAAAGGATTGCCCGGATTTTCAAAAAACGCCCGGGTCGCGTCGGAAAAAGCTCTAGTCGGGCCCAGCGCCGCATGCGTCGCTTCGTAGATGGTGTAGACGGGCGCAGAAATCGCGCCCAACCCCATCATGCCCCTAAGTTCTTCAAACATAGCACCACCAAACTACAGGATTGCAGGTCCGTCGCCGAATGCTCGTCACGGATTTGTCATAGCAGCATTATTGCGACGCAACAAATATTCCGGAGTGTAAAAGCGATATCGTCAACAATCTGATACCGGCAGCGATCAGGAAGCCTATGCTGCTTCGACACCATCAAAGGAGACTGAAATGCCCACCCAGCCTGCTGTCGGCCTGACCTCGCGCGAGGGCCAGCCGGATCTGTCCGGCCTCGCCGCCACGCTGGACGAGGTTACCGATCTCGGCCTCGCTTTTGTCGAGCTGCCGGCCTACCACTACGACCTCGTGCTGGCCGGGCGCCCGATCGGCTCGCGCGTCGCCGAATTCGAAGCCATATGCCGCGACCGTCCCTTCGGCTTCACCGTGCACGGCCCGCTGCCGATCAACTTCATGGCACCGCCCGCGCTGCTGCCGCGCTTCCTGGAGACGACCAAGGCTTTCATCGAGATCGCGGCCCGCATCGGCGCGCCGCATCTGGTCATCCATGCCGGCATGATGCAGGCCGACGAGCGCCACGACGCCGAGAATGCGGCTGCCCGCCAGCGCGACTACCTCCATCGCGCCGGCGAGGCGGCGGCCGCGCATAATGTCGTGCTGTGTGTCGAAAACCTGTTCGATTTCGGCCCCTATGCGGCGACGCCCAGCATTGCGCGCCTGGCCGAGGAACTCGCCCTGATCGACCACCCGCATGTCCGGGCCACCTTCGATTTCAGCCATGGCTACATCCATGCCAGCCAATATGGTTATGACTTTCTGGAGGAGGCCAAGGCGCTGGCCCCCTTCGCCAAGCACCTCCATTTGCACGATTCCTTCGGCCAGCCCGACCTGCCCTGGGTTTATGACAGCGCCGAGGCCAATGCCTTCGGCCTGGGCGACCTGCATCTGCCGCTGGGCTGGGGCAGCCTGCCCTGGAACGCTCTCGCCGAGCAGTGCAGCTTCCCCGCCGACGTCATCGCCATCCATGAACTCAATGAGCGTTTCTGGCGAGACCGGCGCGAGGCGCTCGACAATGCGCGGGGGTTTCTGGGACAAATTCGCACTGCGGGATAGGCTCCCCGGGACCGTTCTCGTCCCGCCTATCCTGGAAGCATTACGTTTGTCGGATAGGAAAGGCGGACGAGACGTCCGCGGTCCCAGCGTTGGCGTCTCTTGCGCAAACCTTGGCGGCGTCGCGCAGGAAGCGGTGCGGCTGGGATCGCGGACAACAGCCACATTGAGCGGCGCTCTATGTGGCGGCGACGTCCGCTCTTGGAACTCCCGTGCAAAGCAGGCACAGCGCCCCTGTCGCATTCTGCATCGTGCCTGTCGCGACAGGTCACGTCCGTAAACGGGGCTGGCCTAACATCCCCGCGACAGGGAGGAAGCACCGTGAATACCGACGTCATCATATCCTGCGCGATCACCGGGGCCGGCGACACCGTCGGCAAGCATCCGGCCATTCCGGTCACGCCCAAGCAGATCGCCGACTCGGCCATCGAGGCGGCCAAGGCGGGCGCCGCCATCGCCCATCTGCATGTCCGCGATGTCGACACCGGCAAGGCCGGCCGCAAGCTCGAACATTATCGCGAGGCCGTCCAGCGCATCCGCGATTCGGGCGTGGATGTGGTGATCAACCTCACCGCCGGCATGGGCGGCGACTTCTTCTTCGACCCCGCCAATCCGCGCACCGGGGGCACGGGCACCGACATCGCCAATGCGGCCGAGCGCGTCGCCCATGTCGAGGAACTGAGGCCCGAGATCTGCACGCTGGATTGCGGGTCGGTGAATTTCAGCGACGGCCTGTTCATGGCCACCGGCGAGACCTTGCGCGAGATGGCCGAGCGCATCCAGGCCGTCGGGGTAAAGCCCGAGATCGAGTGCTTCGAACTCGGCCATATCTGGCAGGCCAAGGATCTGATCAAGCGCGGCCTGATCGACGCGCCGCCGATGTTCCAGCTCTGCCTCGGCATCCCCTGGGGCGCGGAGGCCACCACCGAGACCATGGTCGCCATGCGCAACCATCTGCCGCCGGGCGCCAATTGGGCCGCCTTCGCCATCGGCCGCATGCAGATGCCCTTCGTGGCCCAGTCCATGCTGCTGGGCGGCAATGTCCGCGTCGGCCTGGAAGACAATATCTGGCTCGACCGCGGCGTACATGCGACCAACCAGTCGCTCACCACCCGCGCCAAGGAAGTGATCGAGCGTCTGGGCGGGCGGGCGCTCACGCCAGCGGAAGCGCGCGACAAGCTCGGCCTGAAGAAGCAGAAATGAGCCGGGTCACTACCCCCAACGAGGGCAAGCCCTTTGCGGGCTGGGATTGGGCCAAGCCGATCCCGGCCCCGCTGGCCCTGCACCGCACGCCGGTGGTCGAGGCGTGGACCGACTATAACGACCACATGACGGAGAGCGCCTTCCTCTTGGTGTTCGGGGATTCCTCGGATGTCTTCTTCCGCATGATCGGCGTCGACGAGGCCTATCGCGCCGCGGGTTCCTCGATCTACACCATGGAAACCCGCATCCACAATCGGCGCGAGGCCCATATCGGCGATCCGCTGGCACTGACGCTCCAACTCATCGACCACGACGCCAAGCGCCTGCACGTCTTCCATGCCATGACCAACGAGGCTGATGGCGCAGTGCTCGCCACGGCCGAGCAGATCCTGGTGCATGTC
Organism: Labrys sp. KB_33_2; assembly: GCF_052114505.1. NCBI lineage: Bacteria > Pseudomonadati > Pseudomonadota > Alphaproteobacteria > Hyphomicrobiales > Xanthobacteraceae > Labrys > Labrys sp. KB_33_2. The sequence goes on from NZ_JBFREW010000014.1 coordinate 153,430, forward strand.
GACATGCAGGCCGGGCGTTCCTCCCCCTTCCCGCCAGAGATCGCCGAGCGCATCGCGGCGATCGCCGGGGCCCACGCAGACCTGCCGGTGCCTCCGACGGTAGGCGTGCCGCTCGGGATCAGGCGGCGATAGGGGCGCAGCTCTCGCGATACCATCCCACTATGGCATAACAGCCTTCTCCACGAAGTGGGGAAGTCCGCCACATCTTCGAAACGAAGATGTGGCTGTTCATTGCGAAGCAATGACGGATGGGGTGTGGCGGGCAGTGCGCCATGCATGACGCGATAGCGGGACGGGCCGCGCAAGCTTGCTTGGGACATAGCGCTGCCCGCCACACCCGACCCGACTTCGTCGGGCCACCCTCCCCACTTCGTGGAGAGGGCTTGTCGCGCCTTATTCGGAAAAGTTGCAGATCACGCGACAGCAAAAAGCCGGGCGATGAGCCCGGCTTTGGCAGATTCTGGCAAGAGCGCCGCTGCTTACTTCGGCAGATCGATCGGCTTTTCGCTCTTCGAATTGAGATAGGCCAGGATGTCGGCGCGGTCCTGCGGCTTGGGCAGACCGGCGAAGGACATCTTGGTGCCCTTGGCGAAAGCCTGCGGGCTCTTGATGAAGTGATAGAAATCGTCGGGCGTCCAGGTCTCGCCCTTGTCGTGCAGCGCCTTGATGGCATCGGAATAGGCGAAGTCCGTCTTGTGGCCCTTCGGCCCGCCGATCACACCGAACAGGTTCGGACCCACGCCGTTCTTGCCGGTCTGGTCGTCGGTATGGCAGGCAGCGCACTTCTTGAAGATGGCGGCGCCCTTCTCGACCGAGGCCTTGGCGACCAGCTCGGCCAGCGGCGGATCCTGGGAGGCAGCAGGCGCCTCGGCAGTGGTGGCCGGCGCGGCGTCGGTGAGCTCATAGCCCGCCTTCTCCGGTTTTTCCTGCTTGAAGATTTCCTCGGCGACAATGCCCAGACCCAAGGTCAGCATCAGCGTGCCCAGGACTGCGCCGGCAATCTTGTTCAGTTCAAACGATGACGACGAACTCATCCCCGGCTCCGACTCGAGATAGACTTAGCGAAATAGACGCGACCAAAGGCAAAAGATGCCCCCGCACCTGATTGCCCCAAACACAAACTCCGGCAGCCACTCTGTCAAGCGGCAAACCGCATGGGACCCTCTATCCGGTTTGACCCGTAGTTTGCAACTCGTATAAATCGCGCGCGCTTGCTACTTTTCGCCGCCCCGCTCCGGAAGCGGCCGTTCAGAGGCTGTTGTGAACCATGGATAGGATTTTGACGTGAGCGATTTTGTTCGAGGTGAAGGAGTTCGAGGACGCAAGCCTTGCGGCTTGCTACGTCTGCCACAGGCAAAGCCCGTGGCTGGAACGACGCACTCGTCGAGCAAAAGCGACACTGCAGGTGGCCAGCCTTGACCTCATCAAAACCCTATCCATGGTTCACAACGGCCTCTAGGTGAATTTCCTTGTCTCATCCCCTCATCCTGATTCCCGCTCGCATGGCCTCGACCCGCCTGCCGGGCAAGCCACTCGCCCCGATCGCAGGGGAAGCGATGATCGTGCATGTCTGGCGCCGGGCGTGCGAATCGCGCCTGGGCCGGGCGGTGGTGGCGACGGATACGGCCGAGGTCGCCGACGCCGTGCGTGCCGCAGGCGGCGAAGCGGTGATGACGCGGCCCGACCACCCCACCGGCTCGGATCGCATCTACGAGGCTTTGAGCGCTATCGACCCCGAGGGCCGGCACGACACCATCATCAATGTCCAGGGCGACCTGCCGACCATCGAGCCGGAATCGATCCGCGCCGTGTTCGGGCCGCTCGCCAACGAGGCTGTGGATATCGCCACCCTCGCCGCCGTGATCACGCGCGAGGAGGAGAAGACCAATTCCAGCGTGGTGAAGGTGGTGGGCACGCCGATCGAGCCCGGCGTGTTGCGGGCGCTCTATTTTACCCGCGCCACCGCCCCCTGGGGCGAGGGCGACCTCTATCACCATATCGGCCTCTACGCCTATCGCCGCGCCGCGCTGGAGCGCTTCGTCACGCTGCCACCGGCACCGTTGGAGCAGCGCGAGCGCCTCGAGCAATTGCGGGCGCTGGAAGCGGGAATGCGCATCGATGTTGCGATCGTTCCCGCCGTGCCGCTAGGTGTCGATACACAGGAAGATCTCGAACGCGCCCGCGCGATTCTCGAAAGACATTAAACTGATGACCGAGTCCAAACTGAAAGTTTCGTTCCAGGGCGAGCCTGGTGCCAATTCTCATATCGCCTGCATCAACGTCTATCCCGACGCCGAACCCTTGCCCTGCCCGACCTTCGAGGACGCCTTCAATGCGGTGTCTTCCGGCGAGGCGGAGCTTGCCATGATCCCGATCGAGAATTCGGTGGCGGGGCGCGTCGCCGACATCCATCATCTCTTGCCGACCTCGGACCTGCATATCATCGGCGAATATTTCCTGCCGATCCACCATCAGCTCATGGCGGTCCCGGGCGCGAGCCTCGACACCATCCGCACGGTCCACAGCCATCCCCAGGCCCTCGGCCAATGCCGCATCACCATGCGCGGCCTCGGCCTCACGCCGGTGACCGAGAGCGACACCGCCGGCGCCGCCCGGCTGGTGCGCGACTGGCAGGACCCGAGCAAATCAGCCCTCGCTTCCACGCTGGCAGCGGAAATCTATGGCCTCGAGGTCCTCAAGCCCGACGTCGAGGACGAGCCCTACAACACCACCCGCTTCGTGGTGCTGTCGCGCGAGCCGGATTGGGTGCCCATGGGCAAGGGGCCGACGGTGACGTCGCTGATCTTCACGGTACGCAACCTGCCGGCCGCGCTCTACAAGGCGATGGGCGGCTTTGCCACCAACGGCATCAACATGACCAAGCTGGAAAGCTATATGGTCGGCGGGCATTTCTCCGCCACCCAGTTCTATGCCGAGGTCGACGGCCACCCCGAGGAGAAGAACCTCAAGCGCGCTTTGGAAGAACTCGGCTTCTTCTCGACCAAGATGCGCATCTTCGGCGTGTTCCCGGCCGATCCGGCCCGCGACGACCACGCGCCACCGGCGGAGTGAACGGAGCGCGGACATCCTGTCCGCCTCTTGCTCTCCATCACGCGCAGCGCTTCCAAGAGGCGGACAGGATGTCCGCGCTCCAACCTCACGGCACCACCGCGCCGCCCTTCTCCGCGAATTCCTTCAGGAGGTGATGGGCGATCGCCATCGGCCTGGGCGCGCTGAAGCCCTGCGGATGCTCGTCGATCAGCATCTGGACCACCTCTTCGCGCGTAAACCAGCGCGCATCCTCGAGTTCCTTGATGTCGACATTGATGTCGCGGCCGACCGCCCGGGCAAAGCAGCCCACCATCAGGGAGGAGGGGAAGGGCCAGGGTTGCGAGGCGAAATAGCGCACATGCGAGCAGGCGATGCCCGATTCCTCCAGGACCTCGCGCCGCACGGCATCCTCGATGGTCTCGCCGGGCTCCAGGAAGCCAGCCAGCGCCGAATACATCTTTTCCGGAAAGCGGGTCTGGCGACCCATCAGGCAGCGATCGCCATCGATAGCCAGCATGATCACCACCGGATCGACGCGGGGAAAATGCTGGGTGCTGCAATTGGCACAGTCGCGCCGCCAGCCACTGGACGTGATCCGGGTCTCCTGGCCGCAATTGGCACAGAAACGATGACGCTGGTGCCAGTCCAGCACTTCCTTGGCCGTGGACAGCTCGCCGAGAATGCCCGGCGCCACCAGGCCCCGCATGGCAAGGGAGCGCAGGTCCATCGCCTCGACATCCGTGCGCCAGGCGAGTTCGTCGGCCAGCCCCTTGTCGAAAGCCTGTGCGAACACGGCACTGCCATCGGACTGCAGGCCGAGGAAGACAATTTGCCGGCTATCTTTGAAAGATTCGATCTCCTCGCGATCGAACAGAGCCTCATGGGCGCCGTCGCGAATGCGCAGAAGCGGGATGTCGCCCGAGAAGGCAAAGAACCGGCATGAGGAATGGGCCAGCTTGTCCGCGATGAAGGCTTCGTCCTCGCGCTGACCCGAGGCGCGATCGAGTGGATTGACCGAATAGGCGATGGCGGCGGAACGATCGAACAGAGTATGCAGTGTCATGGCAAATTTTTCCGGCAAGATCTTCATGAAATCGACAGCAGCCTGCGAAGCTGGCTAATCAAATCGGCGGCGACAGCTTCCGCATAAGGCCGTGCAGGCACCTGCCCCCAGACGGGTTTCGGCCAGGCGGGGTCGCCCTTGAAACGGGCGATGACGTGGATATGAAGCTGCGGCACCATATTGCCAAGGGCGGCGACATTGAGCTTGTCGCAGCCCGTGAGAGCCTTCAGCGCCTGAGAGACCGCGGCGATCTCCTGCATCAGCACGGTTCTATCAGCCTCGTCGAGCTCGATGATCTCGCTGATATCGGGATGTTTGGGGATGAGGAGAAGCCAGGGGAAGCTGGCATCGTTCAACAGGCGCAGATGCGACACGGCAAGGTCGCCGATGGCGATCGAATCGCCTGCAAGCTGGGGATGGAGGGTGAAGGCGGGGGACATGGGCTTTCCGGGTGCGCGGACGTCTCGTCCGCTCTTCCTAACCCGCAAATGCGCCGGTTCCAAGGGTCGGCGGAAAGAGCGCGCTGGAAGCCCGCGCACCCGGAAGTTACCCCATCACCATCAAGAGGTCCTTGGCATCGATCTGGGCCCCGGGCGAGACCAGCACTTCGGCGATCTTGCCGTCCTTCGGAGCGTGGAGCGCGGTCTCCATCTTCATCGCCTCGATGGTCAGGAGCACGTCGCCCGCCTTGACCGCCTGCCCCGCCTTCACCGCCACGGTGGAGATGGCGCCCGGCATCGGTGCGGCGATATGGGCCTCGTTGCCGTCCTCCGCCTTGCGGCGCGCCTTGACGCTGCCGGCAGCCAGGCGGTTGGGCACCTTGATGATACGCGGCTGGCCGTTGAGCTCGAAGAAGACTCGAACCTGCCCTTCCTCGTCGGTCTCGCCCATCGTCTGCAGGCGGATCACCAGGGCCTTGCCGCGCTCGATTTCGATGGTGAGTTCGTCGCCCGGCGCCATGCCGTAGAAATAGGTCGCGGTCGGCAGCACCGAAACGGGCCCGTATTTGCGGGCGGTGACGGCATAGTCGGTGAAGACCTTGGGATACATCAGATAGGAGGAGATCTCGTTGCCCTCCACGGCGCGGCCGATCTTCTTCTCCACCTCCGCCTTCAACGCCGGAATGTCGGCCGGCGGCAGCAGCGAGCCGGGGCGCACGGTGATCGGCGCTGCATCCTTGAGGATCTTCTTCTGCAGGGCGGAAGGCCAGCCGCCCTCGGGCTGGCCGAGATCGCCGTGCATCATCTCGACGACGGAGGCCGGGAAGGCGACCTCGCGGGCGGGATCGGCGACATCCTCCGGGGTGAGGCCCTGCGCCACCATCATCAGCGCCATGTCGCCGACCACCTTGGAAGACGGCGTCACCTTGACGATGTCGCCGAACAGATCGTTGGCGGCGCGATAGGCTTTGGCCACCTCGTGCCAGCGCGTCTCCAGGCCGAGGGAGCGGGCCTGCTCCTTGAGATTGGTGAACTGGCCGCCCGGCATCTCGTGCAGATAGACCTCCGACGCACCGGCCTTCAGGTCACTCTCGAAGGCGGTGTATTGCGTACGCACCGCCTCCCAATAGAAGGAGATCTGGCGGATCGCCTCCGGATCGAGGCCGGGATCGCGCTCGGAATGCCTGAGCGCCTCGACGATGGAGCCGAGGCAGGCCTGGGACGTCGTGCCAGACATCGCATCCATGGCGGCATCGACCGCATCGACGCCAGCCTCGATCGCCGCCAGCACGGTGGCGCCGGCAATGCCCGAAGTGTCGTGGGTGTGCAGGTGGATCGGCAGGCCGATCTCCTGCTTGAGTTCGCTCACCAGCTTGCGGGCCTGGGCCGGCTTGAGCAGACCCGCCATGTCCTTGATCGCCAGGATATGGCAGCCGGCCTTTTCAAGCTCGCGCGCCATGCGGACGTAATAGGCCAGGTCGTATTTCGAGCGCGAGGCGTCGAAAAGGTCGGCCGTATAGCAGATCGCGCCCTCGGCCAGCTTGCCGGCCTCCAGCACGGCGTCAATAGACACCCGCATATTCTCGACCCAGTTCAGGCAGTCGAAGATGCGGAAGAGATCCATGCCGGCATCGGCCGCCTGCTTGACGAAGAGCCGTACGACATTGTCGGGATAATTGGTGTAGCCGACGCCATTGGCCCCGCGCAGCAGCATCTGGGTGAGGATGTTGGGCGCGCGTTCGCGGATCAAAGCGAGACGCTCCCAGGGATCCTCGGTGAGGAAGCGCATAGCGACGTCGAAGGTGGCACCGCCCCAGCATTCGAGCGAAAGCAGCTGCGGCAGGCCGGCGGCATAGGCCGAGGCGACGCCGGCGATGTCGTAGGTGCGCATGCGCGTGGCCAGCAGCGACTGGTGGGCGTCGCGCATGGTGGTGTCGGTGACGAGGACGCGCTTTTCCTCCTTCATCCAGCTCGCGAACTTCTCCGGGCCCAGCGTGTCGAGCAACTGCTTGGTGCCGGAGGCAGGCCTCACCTTGAATTCGGGCGCATGCGGCGTGCGCGCCTCGGCGGGCGGCCGCGCTCGGCCGCGCGCCTCGGGATGGCCGTTGACGGTGACGTCAGCGATATAGGTCAGGAGCTTGGTGGCGCGGTCGCGGCGCTTGGCGAACTGGAACAGCTCGGGCGTCTCGTCGATGAAGCGCGTGGTGTACTGGTTGGAGCGGAACTTCTCGTGCGCCAGCACCGCCTCCAGGAAGGGCAGGTTGGTGGCGACGCCCCGGATACGGTATTCGCGCAAGGCGCGGGTCATGCGGGCGATGGCTTCCTGCGGGGTGGAGGCCCAGGCCGTGACCTTTTCGAGCAGCGGATCGTACCAGCGTGTCACCACCGCGCCGGAATAGGCGGTGCCGCCGTCGATGCGGATGCCGAAGCCCATGGCACCGCGATAGGCGGTGATGCGGCCATAGTCCGGGATGAAATTGTTCTCGGGATTCTCCGTGGTCAGCCGGCACTGCAGCGCATGGCCGCGCATGAAGATGTCGTCCTGGGCGGGAATGCCGGTCTCCAGCTCGCCATCGGCACCGATGACGCCGATGCGCCCGCCCTCGGCGATGCGGATCTGGGCCTTGACGATGTCGAGATCGGTGACGACCTCGGTGACGGTGTGCTCGACCTGGACGCGCGGATTGACCTCGATGAAATAGAACTTGCCGGTATCGGCATCCATCAGGAACTCGACGGTGCCGGCGCCGGCATAATCGGTGCCGCGCCCGATCTTGAGCGCCGATTCGCACAGGCCCTGGCGCGTCTCCTCGTCGAGATAGGGCGCGGGCGCGCGCTCGATCACCTTCTGGTTGCGGCGCTGGATCGAGCAGTCACGCTCGAACAGATGCACCAGCGTGCCGTTGCCGTCACCGAGGATCTGCACCTCGACATGGCGGGCGCGGCGCACCAGCTTTTCCAGATAGACCTCGTCCTTGCCGAAGGCAGCCTTGGCCTCGCGCTTGGCGGTGAAGACGGCATCGAGCAGCTTGTCCTCGCTCTCGATCGGGCGCATGCCACGCCCGCCGCCACCCCAGGAGGCCTTGAGCATCACAGGATAGCCCACGGCCTGGGCCGCCGCCTTGATCGCTTCGGGATCGTCGGGAAGCGGGTCGGTCGCCGGCATCACCGGCACGCCGACCGAAATGGCAAGGTTGCGCGCATCGACCTTGTTGCCGAGCGTGCGCAGGGTCTTGGGGCTGGGACCGATGAAGACGATGCCGGCGGCGGCACAGGCTTCGGCGAATTCCGGGCTCTCCGACAGCAGGCCGTAGCCTGGATGGATCGCATCGGCCCTGGCTTCCTTGGCGACGCGGATCACCTCGTCGATGGAGAGATAGGCCTCCACCGGTCCCAGATTCCTTTCAGAACCCTTGCCCTTGCCGATCTGGTAGGCTTCATCAGCCTTGAAGCGGTGCAGCGAAAGTTTGTCCTCCTCCGCATAGACGGCAATGGTGGAGATGCCGAGTTCCGTGGCGGCCCGGAACACGCGGATGGCGATCTCGGAACGATTGGCGACGAGCAGGCGGCGGAAGGACGGTCGCATGAGCACTCGCGGTCTGGAGGGGAGTTGGGAATTTATGTTGCAATGCGAAGAGTGATGCACATTCTTTCCCACATCGGCAAATCCTACTCGCTCCACCAGCGATGAAATGTCGACGTTCGCCGTTTTGTTCGCTTATTTGTTCACGAGGACGAACGAGCCTGCCCTTCGTTCGTGATGGAGCAAACGTCGATGGCCTACTTGACCCCATGGCGCGGCATCAGGATCGACGCGACACCCCAGGGAGAAGCTCCCATCGCCATCAGGCAGGCCTGGATCGGCCTGACCCTGCCGCTGCTGGAAACGGCGCCGTCGGAGCCGGAGACGATGATCGTCGAAATCGGGTTTCGCAATCCGGCCGGCGTCCTCAGCCTTCTGAAGCAGCGTTTGGGTTTCAAGCCGCCGACGGCAATTTGGCAGGCCTATTCAGTGCAGGCCGCGAGCGCCTTGCGCCTGCTCGAGAACCATTCCCCGCAAGCCGCTCGATGGTGGCAAAGAAACACGCCCTGGCTGTTCGAGCCGGCCCAGGTCCTGGCGTTCAACGCGGATTGTTGCGAACTGGTCTTTGTGGACAGGCTCCCCGCCAACGAGCCGTGACGGCCTGCAGGCCATCATCCCTTACCGCAAAAAGGCGGAAGCCCCACCGGGGGCGGGGCTTCCTACGGGCTACCGGGCTGGTGTTGGGGTGCAGGGTCCGATAACCCGAATTCGGGCTCAGTAGCAGACCCTCACGCGCTTCCAGAAGCCGCCGTAATAGCCGTCGACCCAGCGCTTCTCGATGTGGCAGCGGCGATAGTAGACGGGGCGGTAATCGTCGTAATAGCCGCCGCCATAATAGCTGTTGTTATAGGCGGAGCCGGCGAGCAGGCCACCCAGCAGGCCGATACCGGCACCAGCGGCGAAGGCGCCACCACGGCCATAGCGGGCTTCGGCGGTGCCGGTGGTGGCAATGGCGGTGCCTGCCAGTGTTGCGGCAACCAGGGCGCCGGTCAGGATTTTCTTCAACATCGTCTCGTTCCCATTCTTGTCTTGCGCGGGCTGCGCTTGCTTTGATGGGATGACAATGCCACCGCCGCCCCGGCCTCTCCGTGCGATTCGTCACGGGATGCAACCGATGCGTGTTCGGGCGTGCGGGGGATCTTGCAGGCGCTGATTGCCCTTCATCGGCGGCAACGACATAGTAGCGGGCATGAGCAGAGAATCGAACTTACGGGCGCCCCGATCTTCAATCCTCGATTGGAAGGATGGGCCATGATCGACAAGCTCGAATTCCTGATCGCTCTCTCCCGCGAGCACCATTTCGGCCGGGCCGCCGAGATCTGCGGGGTGACCCAGCCCACCCTCTCGGCCGGCATCAAGCAGCTCGAAGGCGAACTCGGCGTCCTGCTGGTGGCGCGCGGCTCGCGCTTCCAGGGCTTCACCCCGGAGGGTGACAGGGTGCTGGAATGGGCCCGGCGCATCGTCAGCGACAGCCGCGCCATGCGCCAGGAGGTCGAGGCGCTCAAGCGCGGCCTCAACGGTCACCTCACCATCTCGGTGATCCCGACGGCGCTCTCCATGGTTGCCTCGATCACCACGCCCTTTCGCGCCCGCCACCCCAACGTGACCTTCACCATCCTCTCGCGCCCCTCGACCAGTGTGCTGCAGGAGTTGGAGGACCTGGCCATCGATGCCGGCATCACCTATCTCGACAACGAGCCGCTGGGGAAGGTCTCGACGGTGGAGCTCTATCGCGAAAGCTATTGCCTGCTCACCGACGTCAATGGCGAATTCGCCGGCCGCAACACGGTGAGCTGGGAGGAGCTCGGCCATGTGCCGCTCTGCCTGCTGACGCCCGACATGCAGAACCGGCGCATCGTCGACCACCTCCTGCGCAATGCCGAGACGCCGGTGGCGCCGACCCTGGTTTCCAACTCGATGCAGGTGCTGCTCTCGCATGTGCGCACGGGGCGCTGGTCGAGCGTAATGCCGGCCATCCTGGTCGAGATGCTGGGCGCCGGCGACCATGTGCGCTCGATCCCCATCGTCGAGCCGCAGGCGCATCACAAGGTCGGCCTGATCACACCCAAGCGCGAAACCCAGACACCCCTGGTCGCCGCCCTGATCGCCGAAGCCAAGCGCTACGCCATGCAAATGGGATGAAGATCATGCGCTTCGCCGCGCCGTTATCGTGTATCCGTGCCGCTTGATGTTCAGAGGTCACCACGACCGTAACGGTGCGGCGCAAATAGGTTACCCTGCAAGCCTGACCCTCGCTGCACTGGCCAAATACCCGCTACGGGTTTCGCCGCGTGCCTTGGCCGCTCGATCGATACGATCAAGCAATCCCTCATCGATCGAGATGTTGATGCGGACGGGTTTGGACGGCAAGTCGACAGGAACCAGGACCAGCACTGCATCCTTGCTCCACTCCACGAATTCGGGATCCACCCGAAGTTCGGAGAGCTCACGGAGCAGAGGAAGCGCCTCGCCATCCTCGACCATACCCTCGACATGCAGAGCCAATGCCTGCCGCCCTTTGGCAATCGCCTCTTCCGCCGAGCCTCCACCCGATACGGCGCCGGGGAAATCAGGGAACGAGATGCCATAAATTCCATTCTCTTCATGGATCAATGCGTATGCCAATGCCCTCATCACACCCTCCTTGGTGATCCGAAGAAGGAGTGGGAGTTCACCACTCCCACCCCGCCTGCTTGAATATCGACCGGAGCGTCCCGGTTGGGATCTCCCTTACTCCCATGTCAACCGTCACTCTTCCGGGCCGGCCGGACCGGGTGAATTGTTGGTGGTCACCCGGCCCTTTCCGTTTCAGCTCCCAACCTTCCTTTTTGAGGCGGCTGACAACCTCTCTCGGTGTCATCGGGGAGCGCTTCACATTCATGTCGTCGCGCCTCATCTGAGGATTGTGTATTGATACACACAATTTAGGCCAACGTCAACGATAAATGTGTATTTGTGTGTATTTCTTGCTGACCGTATCGAGGCAATTGCAGAAAAACATGCCGGATTGCCCCCATGGGGTGTTTCATTCACGATACCAGGGCCGAAATTGGAAGATGACTCTATCGATCGTTGGCGGCGTCAGCTTTGAAGCACAACGCCAAACCAACGGGATGAAATCCCGCCAGAACCCCGCTTCGGTCGCGCTCGGGTATCCCACAACATCGCGCGTTTTCGCTTTCAACCGGGATTTCTTTGCATCTTCCTGCCCGACGCGCTATCGGCATGGCCAAATCGATTGGACTAGGCTGCCCGCAATGAAGTTCACGCTTTCCTGGCTCAAGGATCACCTCGAAACCTCAGCCACGCTCGACGAGATCGTCGCGACCCTCACCCGCATCGGCCTCGAGGTCGAGGGGGTGGAGGACCCTGCCAAGAAGCTCTCCGGCTTCTCGATCGCCTATGTCGTCTCGGCCGAGCAGCATCCCAATGCCGACAAGCTCCGGGTCTGCATGGTCGATACCGGCAAGGGCGATCCGGTGCAGGTGGTCTGCGGCGCCCCCAATGCCCGCACCGGCATGAAATCGGTATTCTCGCCGCCCGGCACCTATATCCCGGCCAAGAACATCACGCTCGCCATCGCGCCGGTACGCGGGGTCGAGAGCCGCGGCATGTTGTGCTCGGAATTCGAGCTCGAAATCTCCGACGAGCATGACGGCATCATCGACCTGCCTGCCGACGCGCCTGTCGGCATGCCCTTTGCCGAATATGCCGGCCTCAACGACCCGGTGATCGACGTGAACCTCACGCCGAACCGGCCCGACTGCACCGGCGTCGCCGGCATTGCCCGTGATCTCGCCGCCGCCGGCCTCGGCAGGTTGAAAACGCCCGCGGTGCCCTCCATCGCCGGCGAAGGCCCCTGCCCCGTTACGGTGACGCTCGATTTCGGCGACACGCCCTCGCTATGCCCCGGCTTTGCGCTTCGCTTGGTGCGCGGCGTCAAGAACGGCCGCTCGCCCGTGTGGATGCAGCGCCGGCTCAACGCCATTGGCCTGCGCCCGATCAGTGCGCTGGTCGACATCACCAACTATGTCACCTTCGACCGCGGCCGGCCGCTGCACGTCTTCGATGCTGCCAAGATCGAAGGCAACCTCACCGTCCGGCGCGCCCGCGAGGGCGAAAACATCGTCGCGCTCGACAGCAAGACCTATGTGCTCAATGACAGCATCTGCGTGATCGCCGACGACAAGGGCCTGGAGTCGATCGCCGGCATCATGGGCGGCGAGCATTCGGGCTGCGACGAGAACACCACCGATGTGCTGATCGAATCGGCGCTGTGGGAGCCACTCAACATCGCCCGCACCGGACGTGCGCTCGGCATCAACACTGATGCGCGCTATCGCTTCGAGCGCGGTGTCGATCCCGCCTTCATGGTACCGGGCGTCGACCTCGCCACTCAGCTCGTGATTGAATTGTGCGGCGGCAAGCCGACCGAGACCCTCGTGGTGGGCGGCGTCACCCCCGCACCCGAGGTGTTGGATCTGCCGGCCCACGAGGTTGCACGCCTGACGGGGCTCGCGACCAGCCTCGCCGAAAGCGCCGACATCCTCGAGCGCCTCGGCTTCGGCGTCATCCGCAAGCCGGACGCGCTGGCGGTGACAGCGCCGAGCTGGCGCCCCGACATCGAAGGCAAGGCGGACCTCGTCGAGGAGGTGATGCGCATCGTCGGCGTCGATTCCATTCCGGTGACGCCGCTGCCGCGCGAGGCCCACGTGCCGCAGCCCGTGCTCACCGTGCTGCAGAAGCGCACCCGCCTGGCCAAACGGAGCCTCGCCGCGCGCGGCCTGATGGAGGCCGTGACCTGGTCCTTCATCGCCAAGGCCCAGGCCGAACGCTTCGGCGGCGGCCAGCCGACGCTGTCGCTCGCCAACCCGATCGCCGCTGATCTTTCCGACATGCGCCCCAGCCTGCTGCCCGGCCTGATCGCGGCGGGCCAGCGCAATGCCGATCGCGGCACCAGCGACGTCGCCCTGTTCGAGGTCGGCCAGATCTTCCGCGGAGATCGGCCGGAAGACCAGAAGATCGCCGCCAGCGGCATCCGCCGCAACCAAGCTCGTCCCGACGGCTTCGGCCGCCACTGGTCGGGGCCGGCAAGCGCGGTGAGCGTGTTCGACGCCAAGGAGGATGCCCTCACTTTGCTGGCCGCCCTCGGCGCGCCGGTCGCGAGCTTCCAGATCGTGTCGGGAGCGCCGTCCTGGTACCATCCCGGCCGTTCGGGCACGATCCAGCTCGGCCCGCAGAACATCATTGGCTGGTTCGGCGAACTGCATCCCTCGGCCTTGGAGGCGCTCGACGCCGATGGGCCGGTGGTCGGCTTCGAGATCATCCTCGACGCCCTCCCGGTGCCCAAGCCCAAGGCGACCAAGACGCGCGGCGTCCTGGCCCTCTCGCCCTTCCAGCCGGTCACCCGCGACTTCGCCTTCCTGGTCGCACGCAAGGTCAGGGCCGCCGACATCGTCAAGGCGACGCAGGGCGTCGACAAGAAGCTGATTTCAGGCGTGTCGATCTTCGACATCTATGAGGGCAAGGGCATCGCCGAGGATCAGAAATCGGTCGCCGTCGAGGTGGTGCTGCAGCCGCAGGACCGCACGCTGACCGACGTCGAAATCGATGCCGTTGCCGCCAAGATCATCGCCGAAGTCGGCAAGAAGACCGGGGCAACGCTGCGCGGGTAAGGCAGGCGCCACGAAGGCAGCCTCCAAGGTGTTGTGAAAGAGAAAAAGGCGGACCCAATTGGGCCCGCCTTTTGTTCGAACTGCATGCCAGCGCGTTCCGGATCAAAGCGTGTTCAGCCACCAAGGCTTGCACCCTGCAAGCAGGGCCCGACGCTTGCAAATTATTGTTGTCGCATCGTTTTTACCGAAAACCGCGTCCACTTTTCGGTATGATCGGTCAGGCTTTGCCACCGGCATACAGAACCGCCTGCAGAAACAGCGCCATCTGCAGGGCGATGAACTTGTCGACGAGTTCGAACAGGCTCCCATGGATCTCGATCGCCCGCCCGCCGGGGGCATGCAAGGTGACATAGCCCTCCTCGGCCGCATCCTCGAGCAGGCGGCGGACATGGACACGCGAGACGCCGAAGCAGTCGGCAACGGCGCCATAATGGAAATGGACGGTACGGTCCTTCAGGATCTCTCCCGGCATTTCCGTCGCAATCAGCTTGAGCAGGATTTCGAACCCGGCATCGCGCGCCATGAACAGCCGCATCTCGGGCACGAGATCGACCAAGGTGCCATGCATCAGGAAATAATTGCTGCAATAGCGAGCCAGCGCGCCGAGGAAGGCATCGTCGATCTCCACCCGCCTGACGGCGTGGTCGACACGTTGCAATTGCGCGAGTGCCTGCAGATAGGGCGTGATGATCTGCTTAGCGATCGTGATACCGGCGCGGGTCGCCTCCAGCCGCTTGATGCGCTTGTCGCGCAGATCCTTGGTCTGACGCAGATAGCCCGCCTGGCGCAACAGGTTCAGCATGGCCCCGATGCGGTTGTGCCCCGCCAAGGCGTGCACGGTGCAGAAAGTCTGGACATCCGCCACCGTGACGCCCGCGGGCGGATCATTGGGCGAGGCGGCAAAGTGGCGGCTCAGCACATAGGCGCCCACGATCAGGCGGATTTCATCCGTCGCCATATGGATGAGCGGCAGATTGGTCCTGAGAATGGAAACGTAGCGACGCGCGAACGCGCTCCGCGCAGCCTTGAAGCCGGTATGCGCTCTCAGGGCCTGGGCGTCTGCAAGGACGGCCGACTGGTAGTTCGGCAGCGGAACGCTGACAGGGTTCTGCAAACCGAAATGGCTGACATTATGAATCTTGGCGCACTCCGATAGAGATCCTGCGCTTCTCCAAGACAACTCGCTCAATCACCACCCCTTTTTGCATGGGATTTTGGCGTCACAACTGAGGACAAGCAAGAAGACGCCCCGGATCGGCTGGGCGTTCACTCACGCCGCGACAACACCGTTACAGCTGCATAGTTCCTATCATGTCGGTAGAAATTTAAAAGATATTTTCTTCTAAGTGTTTGACTACGAATACCTAATGCCTTGTCATTGCGACCTATACCTAACTGGGAGGGATGTCTAATACTTAAGTACTACGCACAGTGCAAATAGGAAACGCTTTCACAAGACGGAAAATATTTCTTCCAATACACCTCTCAAGACACCAAGATAAACTGATGTCTAAATAAATTTATTTGAACAAAATCATATTCCAAAACAGCATTTCCTTCAAAGACGCGCATGACTTAGGTGTCTTCCCAGAAGCTTCCCCCCGCCTTCCCGAGAGGCAGTTTGATTTCAACGTCATGAAAATCATACTGCGAAAGGCTTGCAGAGGCCGGGACAACGACGTCACCATGAATTAGACGTTCTCGAAGGCTGCGACTTCGTCGTGGCCGCTCGCCTCATCGCCGCATGGAAGACCGTGCGGCTGCATCATGGTTACTGTTTGGTTATAACTCGCGCCTAGAATCACCACGATTCCGGCCTGTATCTCGCGTCAGCGAGGTCCAGGGCCGCTCCCATTCATCCCGCACGGGTGCCATGCGGCCGCATCGGCGCCCGATTCTCGCGAAGGCATCCCATGACCCTGGCCAATATTCTGGAAGCGATCATCCTAGGTGTGGTCGAAGGCCTGACCGAGTTCATCCCGGTTTCCTCGACCGGTCATCTCCTGCTTGCAGCCCGCTACCTGAAATTCGAGGGTGACGATTCCTTCGTGATCCTCATTCAGCTCGGCGCCATCCTCGCCTTGCTCGCCGTCTATGCCGAGAGGCTGTGGCGCATCGCCACCGCTTTGCCGAAGGACCGGGAGGCCCAGCATTTCGTCCTCGGCGTGCTGGTTGCCTTCCTGCCTGCCGTGGTCCTCGGCGTGCTGCTCGAGCACAAGATGAAGCAATATCTCTTCAACGTGCCAGTGGTCTGCTACGCCCTGATCGCGGGCGGTTTCGTCCTGCTCGCCATCGAACAGTTCAAGATCGAGAAACGCTTCTCCAATTGCTATGTACTGCCGCTGCCGGTCTATCTGAAGATTGGACTGTTCCAGTGCCTGTCGATGATCCCCGGCGTTTCGCGCTCGGGCTCCACCATCGTCGGCGGCATGCTGCTCGGCCTCGACAAGCGCTCGGCGGCGGAATTTTCCTTCTTCCTGGCGATGCCGACCATGGTCGGCGCCTTCGTCTATGAGTTCGCCAAGTCCTACAAGACGATGACGACCGACAATCTCGGCCTGACCGCCATCGGCTTCGTCACCGCCTTCATCTCGGGTTGGTTCGTGGTGAAGACCCTGCTGGATTTCGTCTCCAAGCGCGGCCTTGCTCTGTTCGGCTGGTGGCGCATCGTCGTCGGCGTGATCGGCCTCTTGGCCTATTACACGATGGGTTGATTGCACGAGGGGCTGAGCGCGAGCCCGCAGCAAAAAGGGCCGGTCTCCATAGAGACCGGCCCTTTTCTTGTTCAGATCGCCGTCGCCGGCCGTCAGGCCACCTTGTTCTCGAACTGGCCGGACTTGCGGAAGCGCCACAGATAGCTCGGCACGATCGCTTCCACCGTCGCCGGCTGGATACCCAGCCCCTCCAGCGTCAGGCCGTCCTTCCTGGCCTCCTTGGACACGATATTGTCGTGGCGCAGCAACGTGACCTGATCGCGCGTCAAAGGCGGGGTGAACAGGCCGAGCGACAAAGTCCGCGCCAGCTCGAACAGGGTCGCCTGCACATTGGCGATGGCGAAGGGCATCGGCACAAGCAGGCGTTTGCGATTGGCCGTCTTGAGCACATATTCGAAGATCTGGCGCAGGGTCAGCACTTCCTGGCCACCGAGTTCATAGGTCGCGCCGGGCTTGAGGGCGCCTTCGGCACCACGTGCCAGCACCTCTGCAACATCGCCGACGAAAACCGGTTGGAACTTGGTCTCGCCGCCGCCGATCAATGGCAGCACGGGCGACATCCGCGCCAGCCCGGCGAACTTGTTGAAGAAATCGTCATCCGGTCCGAACATCACCGAGGGACGCAGGATGATGGTGTCTTCGAAGGCAGCGCGGGCAGCTTCCTCGCCCTTCAGCTTGGTCTTGGCATAGACTGAGTCGGAGCCCGCATGCAGGCCGAGGGCCGAGACATGCACAAAGCGCTGCACGCCGGCGGCCTTGGCGGCGCGAGCGATGGCACCGGGGCCGAAAGCCTGCACGGCATCGAAACTGTTGGCGCCGCGCTCATGCATGACGCCGACGAGGTTGACCACCGCCTCCGCGCCCTCGACGGCGGCGGCGATCGATGCGGGATAGCGCAGATTCGCCTGGACGCCGTGGATCTGGCCGACGGCACCAGCCGTCATCAGATATTGGGCGAGATCCGGACGGCGCACAGCCACCCGCACGCGGAAACCGCGCTTAGCGAGCGAGCGCACGAGATTGCGGCCCACAAATCCCGATCCACCGAAAACCGTGACCAAGCGATCGCTGACTGGCGCCATTTGCTAGAAACCTTCAAGAATGGACGTATCGGGTTTTCCTTAGCGCGGCAGGCCGGGACTGTATAGAGCTGCCGACGCTTTCCATGGGGTACTATGCGATCCTGCCCTGGATCCCCATTGCCAAAGCCTTTGCGAGTGGTCGGAATCACCGGGATCGCAAAGACGCACCGAAACAACAAACAAGCGTTCAACCATCACCGCGCCCGGCTCGGGGGATCACAGCGATCGCAGCCAGTCATGGCCGGGATGGGTAGCTTCCAAGCAGGCCTTGAGCCATTGGCGCTCCGCAGCCTCCAGCTTCGGCAGGGCGTTGCGGAAATCGGCCTCGTCCTTGTCGCGCTGATATTTGGCCTTGAACAGCAGGACGGCGGCCGGCTTGAGATAGGGCAGGCCATCGTCCGTCATGCCGATCATCTCGGCCCGCGGCCTGGTGATGCCAGGATCTCTCTTATAGACCCAGATATGCGGGGTTCCCGGCTCGAGCATCATGTCCACGCGCCAGCATTGCGCCGCCTCGTCCCGGCACCAGATCTGGAAAATGCCGTCCGGCGGCTCCTGGTCATCCGGCAGATGTTCGACGATCCCATCGCCTGCCGTATAGAAGCGCATGCCCGCCAGGGTATTCCGGAACAAGGCAAGATCGCCACGCAGGACGGTGAATTCGAGATCCTCGTGATCGCGGGTCTGATGCCCATGCCAGAGGTCGAGCGCCCAGCCTCCCACCACGCACCAGGGCTTGGGCACGCCCCCTATCCGCCGGGCCAGTTCGGCGGGATGCCAGGCGCGCCAGGTCTCGAGTGCCACGCTGTCCTCGGTCCTCATCAAGCCCCCGCATCCTGCCTGCTTCCCGTCCGGCGCCAGCCCTACGACGCCTTTCCGGCCGATACAATCCAGGCAGAGACAATCCGCTTTGGGCTACCCCGCTTTGGGCGCTAAGGTCTGAATACCGCCGGCGCGATCGCGAGCGTGGCGGAACAGGAGAATGATGACCGCCTCTGTATTGCCGCATGACGGCCTCGGCCTCGATACGCTGCGCCTGGAAACCCTGATTCGCTTGCGCTGGATGGCGATCGCCGGCCAGTTGGTCGCCGTTCTGGGCGTGCGCTACGGCCTCGGCTTTCCCGTGCCGCTGCAGGCCTGCCTGCCGCTGATCGGCGTCTCCATTCTGGTCAATCTCGCCTTGCGGCTGCGCTACCCGGCGACCGAACGCGTCGATCCGGCCCGTGCCGCGACCCTGCTCGGTTTCGATATCGTGCAGCTTGCGGCACTGCTCTTCCTCACCGGCGGCCTGCAAAACCCCTTCTCCTTCCTCTTCCTCGCCCCGGTGATGATCTCGGCGACCTCGCTGCCGCCTCTGATGACCCTCGCGCTGGGACTGCTGGCCATCGGCTGCGCCTCCCTGCTCACGGCCTGGCATCTGCCGCTGCCCTGGTTCGAGGGCCAGGCGTTCGACATGCCGATGCTCTAT
The DNA here is from genome assembly GCF_052114505.1 of Labrys sp. KB_33_2. Taxonomy (NCBI): domain Bacteria; kingdom Pseudomonadati; phylum Pseudomonadota; class Alphaproteobacteria; order Hyphomicrobiales; family Xanthobacteraceae; genus Labrys; species Labrys sp. KB_33_2. The sequence goes on from NZ_JBFREW010000014.1 coordinate 172,506, forward strand.
GTCATCGGCATGTGGTTCTCGGTGCTGCTGGGCCTGGCCTTCATCGGCGTCTATGCCTGGCGGGTGGCCGAAGAGGCCCGCCTGCTCTCCAACGCGCTCGCCGCCACCGAGCTGGTGCTGGCGCGCGAACAGCATTTGTCCCAGCTCGACGGCATGGCCGCCGCCGCCGCGCATGAATTGGGTACGCCGCTCGCCACCATCGCGCTGGTGGCCAAGGAACTCGAGGTTGCCGCGCCGCCGGAAGGCGATTTCGCCGACGATATTCGCCTGCTGCGCAGCCAGGTCGAGCGCTGCCGCGAGATTCTGGGCAAGCTCGCCTCGCTGGGCGACGATGGCGGCACCCCCTTCGCCCGCCTGCCCCTGCCGCTGCTGATCGAGGAAGTTTCCGCACCGCATCGCGATTTCGGCATCGCGATCTCCGCCGAGTTCCAGGGCCAGGAGGAGGACGCCCCCTCGGCCCCGCGCAATCCTGGCATGCTCTATGGCCTCGGCAATATCGTCGAGAACGCGGTGGACTTCGCCAAATCCAGGGTGAGCGTCACGGCGAGCTGGGACGCCAAGACGGTGACTCTCATCGTCGGCGACGATGGTCCCGGCTTTCCTTCCGAAATCATGGGCCGCCTCGGCGATCCCTATGTCACCCAGCGCCGTCCGCGCCTGCCAGGCCAACCGGGCGGCGGCCTCGGCCTCGGCTTTTTTATCGCCAAGACCCTGCTGGAACGTTCCGGCGCAGCGATCGCCCTGGCGAACCGCCCCTGGCCGGAAAGCGGCGCCATCGTCAAGCTGGAATGGCCGCGAGATACCTTCGAACGCTGAGGCTTGAGTTCCACACCGGGACCCGAAATGCGCAGCGACCGGCGCCCCGGCTAAATCTTGCAAGACCACGTTTAGACCTGGACAAGCTTTGTCCAATGATCCTATGCCACTGCATTCTCCAAATTATTTGTATGACCTTTCGTTCAAGAAAGTGCATCGAAACAAAGACTTAATGAAAATTTGCGCTACTATGGTCCTGCACTTTGCTCATCGAGCCGTGAGGAACCCCTGGCGAAGGTCGAGATCAGCCGGATGGCAACAGCGAGGATTGGCGGCACTTGCGTCTTGGTCCGCGAAACGACACGGCGGACTGCCAGTCTTCATCTCGCCACGGTGCGGCGAGGACGTGGGGCCGGCAGACAGGCCGCTCTCATCGGCGTCCCGCAAGCTCCGGCGATCGAGTTCTTTTCGCTCGCCCCAGGCGCTCGCGCCGCTCCCCCGGCCATGATCCATAATAATCTCTGGGGATTGCAATCGCCGCATAACCGAATAAACGATAGCGGGCTGTCGCCAGTGAAATTTCTTCACTTTGCCGCTATAGTCCCCACTGTGGCGAACTGTCGCGCCAAAGGAGGCGATCGGGTCTTCGATCCAAAGAGCCTGACCTCAGGCCCTGGAGGGAGCAGGAGGCTCGCGCTGAATTGGCGAGACGCATTCCCTTCACGCGAAACGGAGCCCCTTCGCTCGAACAAGGATTAGGTGAGTCTGCATTATGGTTGCCCCCGAATTTCCCGATCGTTCGCTTCTTCTCGTCGATGACGACAAGGCGTTCCTGCAACGTTTGGGCCGAGCCATGGAAGCCAGGGGCTACACCGTCACCACGGCCGACACGGTCGCCGAGGGACTGGCGCAGGTGGAGGGCTCGCCGCCCGCCTTCGCCGTGATCGACATGAAGCTCACCGACGGCTCCGGCCTCGACGTGATTTCGCGCCTGAAGGTCAAGCGGCCCGATGCGCGCGGCATCATCCTCACCGGCTACGGCAACATCGCCACCGCCGTTACCGCGGTGAAACTGGGTGCCTTCGACTATATCGCAAAACCAGCCGATGCCGACGACATCCATGCGGCGTTGATGGCCGATCCCAGCCACAAGCCGGAATTGCCGGAGAACCCGATGTCTGCCGACAGGGTGCGCTGGGAACACATTCAGCGCGTCTACGAACTGTGCGGCCGCAACGTTTCGGAGACGGCGCGGCGCCTCGCCATGCACCGGCGCACCTTGCAGCGCATCCTGGCCAAGCGCGCCCCGCGCTGATCTGGCACGCCCCTTCCCTCTCATAAGAAACTTCTAAGCGCCGGCCGGGTCCGCATGCTCCCGGCGGCGCTTGCGCTTCCACCCGCATCCGGCTAGCCCTTGGCGAATCCTGGAGCAAAGCGCGTTCAAGCATGAACGCTCATTTACTTCAGTTCTTTGGTTCGACGCGTCTTTGCGATTCTTGCCGATCCCGGCAGATCGAAAAACGCTTTGGGGAGTGAATCATGAAGACGAGAGCGGCTGTGGCATGGAAGGCGGGAGCGCCTCTGACGGTCGAGACCATCGAGATCGGCGGCCCCAAGGCGGGCGAGGTGCTGGTCGAGATCATGGCCACGGGCGTGTGCCATACCGATGCCTACACCTTGTCGGGCGCCGATCCGGAAGGCCTGTTCCCGGCCATCCTCGGCCATGAAGGCGCAGGCATCGTGCGCGAAGTCGGCGCCGGCGTCACCAGCCTGAAGCCGGGCGACCACGTCATCCCGCTCTACACGCCCGAATGCCGCCAGTGCAAAACCTGCCTGTCGCAGCGTTCCAACCTGTGCACCGCCATCCGCACCACCCAGGGCAAGGGCGTGATGCCCGACGGCTCCAGCCGTTTCGCCTGCGACGGCGGCGAGGTCTTCCACTATATGGGCTGCTCGACCTTCTCGAACTTCACGGTACTGCCGGAAATCGCCCTCGCCAAGGTGCGCGAGGACGCCCCCTTCGACAAGATCTGCTACATCGGCTGCGGCGTCACCACCGGCATCGGCGCGGTGATCAATACGGGCAAGGTCTGGCCGGGCGCCAATGTCGTGGTGTTCGGCCTCGGCGGCATCGGCCTCAACGTGATCCAGGGCGCCCGCATGGTCGGCGCCGACAAGATCATCGGCGTCGATCTCAACCCGGCCAAGGTCGAGATGGCCAAGAAGTTCGGTATGACCCATTACGTCAATCCAGCCGAAGTCGGCAGTGACAAGGTGGTGCAGGCCATCGTCGACCTCACCGGCGGCGGCGCCGACTTCTCCTTCGAATGCATCGGCCTGCCGGTGACCATGCGCCAGGCGCTGGAATGCTGCCATCGCGGCTGGGGCGAATCGATCATCATCGGCGTGGCCGCCTCGGGCCAGGAGATCTCCACCCGTCCGTTCCAGCTCGTCACCGGACGCGTGTGGAAGGGCACCGCTTTCGGCGGCGCGCGCGGCCGCACCGACGTGCCGAAGATCGTCGACTGGTACATGGAGGGCAAGATCGAGATCGACAGCCTGATCACCCACACCATGCCGCTCGACGAGATCAACACGGCCTTCGACCTGATGCATGAAGGCAAGTCGATCCGCTCGGTGGTCACCTTCTGAAGACCGGCCTTCAGGCCCCCATTTCGACAAGACGCAATGACCGATCCGCGCTCCGTCTCCACGGGCGCGGATTTTCCTTATCCGCTTCATCTAACTTTACAAACGCCCGGACGGCGCGAAACCTCCGGTCGCTAGGCTTCATCATCCCGCAGTGCCCCGGCATTGCCCTTGCGGTGCCCCCTGGCGCTGCTCTTGCAGTGTCTCCCGGCACTGCCCTTGATGGAGACTGACATGAGTGAAAGCCCGAATGCTCCCGTTCCCGCACGCCGCTGGCCGCGCGTGCTGGTTCTCGGCGGCGCCATGGCAGCCGGCATCGCCCTCGGCGCTGGCGGATTGGCTGCCGCCGCGGTGATGGGTGGTGGTGGCTGGCATCACGGCCCCCGCCTGGAGCGCATCCAGAATTTCGTGCGGATGTCGCTCGATTCCGTGGCCGCGACCTCCGAGCAGGAGGCCAAGGTGCACGACATCGTCGCCGCGGCCTATACCGACCTGGCGCCCAAACCCGAAGACAGGGCGGCCTTCCGCAAGCAGGCGATCGACCTGTTGCGGGCGCCCACCATCGACAAGGCGGCGATCGAGAAATTGCGCAGCGATTTCGTGGCCCGGACCGACGCCAAGTCCAAGCGCTTCGTTGAAGCCGTCCTCGCCACCGCCGACGTGCTGACGCCGGAGCAGCGGGCCAAACTCGCCGAACGGGCCGATTTGTGGAGCCCGCGCGGCCCGATGATGGGTGGCCATCGCGAACACCATGACGGACAGGGCCGGCCCGAACGGCCGGCTGATGACGGCAAAGGCGGCGACAACGGCGACAATTGAGGCGCCTCCTGGAGCAAAGCGCGCTTGGCGCCAAACGCCGCTTTACCTAACTCCTTGTTTCGACGCGCTTTTGCGATTCGTGGTCATTCCATCCAATCGCAAAACGCTTTAGGATCGACGCAAAATAACGGCCGCTCGCTCGGACGTGTCGCAGTCATGAATTGGGTTCCAATCCATGACTGCGACACGTCCGGGAGCGGCCGAACGGATTTTCTCTATCCCGGAGCGGGCAGTGGCCGTGGAACGTATCCTGATTATCGACGACGACACCCGGCTCGCCGCCATGCTGGGCGATTATCTGGCGGCCGCGGGTTTCGACGTCGATCACAGGCCCTCGGGCGCGGAAGGGCTCGGCGCCATCGAGCGCGACGGCTACGATGCCGTGGTGCTCGACATCATGCTGCCTGATTTCGACGGCTTCGAGGTCTGCCGCCGCCTGCGCATGCGCTCCAACATCCCGGTGGTGATGCTGACCGCCCGGGGCGACGATACCGATCGCATCGTCGGGCTCGAGATCGGCGCCGACGACTATCTGCCCAAGCCCTTCAATCCGCGCGAATTGCTCGCCCGCCTGCGCGCCGTACTGCGCCGGCGCTCGGCACCGGCCGAACTCGACAACCAGACCCTGCGCTTCGGGCGCCTCACCATCGATCGCGGCTCGCGCAGCGCCCGCATCGACGGCGAGGAACGCGCCCTCACTAGCCATCAATTCGATCTGCTCCTGGCGCTGGCCGACAATGCCGGCAGGGTGCTCAACCGCGAAAGGCTGATGGATCTGGTGAAGGGCGAGGAACTCGACGTGTTCGACCGTTCGATTGATGTGCATATCTCCCGCATCCGCGCCGCGATCGAGGACGATGCCAAGCATCCGCGCCGCATCCTCACCGTGCGCGGCGCCGGCTATGTCTTCGCCAAGCGCCAGGATGCCGATTAAGTGACGCCGATTGAGTAGAAACCAGCCTATAAGGGTCATAACGGTCGCGGACTGCCGGCCACGTTCCATCGCCCGGTGGAGCGGCGAACACCGGCACGGCAGAGCAAAGCGCGTTCGGGACCATCATATCGTGTGCGCCCATGCCTAAATTCTTTCGCAAGCGTCTGTTCTGGCAGGTCTACCTCACGCTGCTCGCCTGCCTCGTCGTGCTGGCGCTGCTGGTCGGTACGCTCTGGCGCATGGCCGGCGATACGGCGGGCGAGCGCTGGGGCGCTTTGCGCGTCCGGCTCACCGACGAGCTGGTGCGCTTCCAGGAACGCACGCCCGAGGACCTGCCCACCGAGATCCGCAAGCTCAGCGAGGAAATGGGCGCCTCGATCTCCGTCTACAGCAAGGAGCGCGTGCTGATCGCCTCGCGCGGCTTTCCGATCGCCCTGCCGGCTGGAGACGACGATGTTCCGCAGCGCTGGCTCGACCATGTCGTCCGCCTCGATTTGCCGGGTGGGCGCACCGTGCTCGCCCAATTGCCCAGGCCGCCGAAGCCGGGGCTGCGTGTCCTGTTTCTGGTCCTGCTGGTCGCCGGCGGCGTCGGCATCGCAGCCTGGCCGGCCACGGCTCGGCTGACCCGACGGCTCGAAACGCTGCGTGCCGGCGTCGAGAGCTGGGGCAGCGGTGCCTTGAACCGGCGCGTGGCGGAACAGGGAGCCGACGAGGTCGCCATGGTGGCCCGCAGCTTCAATGGCGCCGCCAGCCGCATCGAGGCGCTGGTCAATTCCCAGAAGGCCCTGCTTGCCAATGCCAGCCATGAATTGCGCTCGCCCCTGGCAAGGCTGCGCATGGCGGTGGAGATCGGCGCCGACAAGCCCAGCGTGGCGGTGCGCGAGGAAATCAACAAGGACCTGCAGGAGATCGACCAGCTAGTGGAGGAGATCCTGCTCGCCAGCCGCCTCGACTACGCCGCCGCCACGCCGCTCGAAGGGGCGCCGGTCGACCTGCTGGGCCTGGCGGCCGAGGAAGCCGCCCGTACCGGCGCCGCCGCCGATGGCGAGCCGGTGGAAATCCGCGGCGATGCCACGCTGCTGCGGCGGCTGATGCGCAACCTCCTGGAGAATGCCGGCAAGCATGGCAAGCCCCCGGTGGAGATCACCATCGCCAGCGAGAGAGGACGGGCCCGTATCGAGGTGTGTGACCGCGGCCCCGGCATTGCCGAGAAAGAGCGGGATCATCTGTTCGAGCCGTTCTATCGACCCGCCGGCCGCAGCGAGATCTCGGGCGGCTGGGGGCTCGGTCTGGCGCTGGTGCGCCAGATTGCCGGGCGCCACCGCGGATCGGTGCGCTGCGAAAGCCGCGAGGGCGGCGGCAGCCGTTTCGTGGTGGAACTGCCGCTGGCGTGAACGAGTACGGTCTGTACCGTCGCACTGCCGCCTCACGCATATGCATGGGTGCCGAAGCGTCGGGCCAGGAAATCAGCCGCCTTCATGACGCCTTCCGGCGAGATGGTATGATCGAGGCCAGGCTCGATGAAGAGTTCGGTCTCGACACCCTCGCGGTCGAGCCGCTCGGCAGCCGCCTCGCTTTCGCACGCGGGAATGATCCTGTCGTCCTCGCCATGAACGAGCAAAGCCGCGCTTCCCGTCGCCGGCGCCAGGGGATCCGGCGTCGCCAGCCTGGCGGAAAAGGCGACGACCGCCAGCGGCCAACGGCCGGAGGCAAGCGCGTCGAGCGCCATGATCCCACCCTGCGAAAAGCCCGCCAGCGCCACGCGCCCGGGCGTTTGAGAAAAGCCATGCCTGTCGATCACATCCCGCAGGGTCGCGTCGAAGGCCGTGCGGGCGGCGACAATGCGGCCGCCGCGGTTCTGCGCGGTCACGCCAGCGACGCTGAACCATTGCCGCCCCATCCCCCCGGCATCGAAGGCAAAGGGTGCGTCCGGCGCCGCCAGCACGGCGCCCGGCAGCATCTCGCGCCAGATATCACCCAGATGCATCAGATCGCCGCCATTGCTGCCGACGCCGTGCAGGAGGATGATCAGGTTGTTCGTCATGCGGCCTTGGCCTCGGCGGTATCCAGGCCCGGCAGATCGGGGCCGACAGGCACGATGCCGCCCGGATTGAGCGCGCGGATCGAATAATAGCCGCGCTTGATGTGGTCGATGCTGACGGTCTGGCGGATCCCCGGCACGGCGAGCATGGCTGCGAGATAGGCCGAAAGCGCGGGATAATCGGCCAGCCGCCTGAGATTGCATTTGAACAGGCCGTGATAGGCGGCATCGAAGCGCACCAGCGTCACGAACAGGCGAATATCGGCTTCGGTCAGGCCGGCGCCGAGCAGGAAGGGACCGCCAGCCGCCAGGCGCTGTTCCAGCCGGTCGAGCATGGCGAAAATCTCGCGGAAGGCGGCTTCATAGGCTTCCTGCGTGGTGGCGAAACCGGCCCGATAGACGCCATTGTTGAGGCTGGGATAGATGGCCTCGTTCAGGGCGTCGATCTCAGGACGCAGATCCTTGGGGTAGAGATCGATATCGCCGCGGGCAAGGGAGCCGAAACCATCATTGAGCATGCGCAGTATGTCGGCGGACTCGTTGTTGACGATGGTGCCGCGCTGCCTGTCCCACAGCACCGGCACCGTGGCGCGGCCGGTATAGGTGGGATCGGCGCGGGTGTAGACCTCGTGCATATAGGTCGCGCCATTGACCGTATCGGGCGTGGCGCCGGGATAATTGCCGAAACGCCAGCCCTGCTCGGTTGTGGTCGGTTCGACCACGCTGACGGAGATGACGTCATCGAGGCCCTTGAGCCTGCGTCCGATCAGGGTGCGCGAGGCCCAGGGGCAGATCAGTGCGACATAGAGATGATAGCGCCCCGCCTCGGCCTTGAAGCCGGCCTCGCCAGTCGGTCCCGCGCGGCCGTCGGGCGTGACCCAATTACGGAATTTCGAGACCTGACGCACGAAGCCGCCCTGCTTGTCGGTCGCCTGTACTGGATGCCAGTCGGCGCTCCATTTTCCGTTGACCAGCATGGCTCAACCTTTTCGGGTGACGATGGAGAACGATGTTCCCCACGGGTCGTGCAAGGCGAAGCCGCCTGCCTTCTCCCTGGTGGCAACGCCGGCCGCCTGGACTCGGTTCCGCACGGCGGCAAGGATCTCCGCATCGGCCGCGATCATCCTCACTTCGGCCAGACCCGTCGAGGGAAAATCGCGCTGCCCCGCCCCGCGGCTGTTCCAGATATTGGCTGCGAGATGATGATGATAGCCGCCTGTCGCAAAGAAGCTGGCGCCGGGGTAGCGAGCCGTGAGATCGAAACCGAGCACACCGCCGAAGAAGGCATCCGCCGGCTCGGTGGCCCCGACCTGGAGATGCACATGGCCGACGATGCCGCCGGCGGGGTAGCCCTGCCAGCGTGTCGTACCGGCTTCGGCGATCACGTCCTGCACATCGAGGCGCTCCGTTGACATCGTCACCGTGCCGCCGTCGATGGTCCAGGCGCTACGCGGACGGTCGGCATAGACCTCGATGCCGTTGCCCTCCGGATCGGCCAGATAGATCGCCTCGCTGACCAGGTGGTCCGAAGCGCCCTGGAGCGGCAGCCGCGCTTCGACGGCATGCCTGAGCCAGCGGCCGAGATCCGCCCGACCGGGCAGCAGGAAGGCCGTATGGAACAGGCCGGCCTCCCGAGTCGAACGCCGTCGGGCCTGCGGGTCATGCCGCAGCTCCAGCAACACCGTGTCGCCGGTTCCGAGCCGGCGCAGGCCAGCTTCCGACGACACCGGCTGCAGGCCGATCGCCTGTTCGTAGAAACCGCTGACCGCATCGAGGTCATGCACGGTCAGGCTGACCGTGCCGATGCTGAGGGGAGCGTCACTGGCTGACATGATATCCTCCGGACGAAGGCTGGTTGGCTCGAAAGGCTCGGTTCTAGTGGGGGGTGCCGCGCGAGGGCGTTGGCCGCAATGCCAGGGCACCGTCGCCGATCAAGGCGAGCGCGAGAAGGCCGGCGATCCACAAGGCCAGGAATTCCCAACCGCCATTGGGATTGGTGAAGAAGAAGCCGGCCGGGCCGTGCACTGTGGCGATAGCGCCCGCCAGCACCGGAATCAGGGCCAGGGCCGCCAGTCGCGGCCAGACGCCGAGGATGAGGGCAAGGGCCCCGATGACCTCCCAGGCGATGGTCACATAGGCCAGTGCCGGCGGCAGGCCGAGCGAGCCGAAGAACTGGGCCGTTCCAGCCGGCGTGAACACGAAGATCTTGAGCCCGGCATGGGCCAGGAACAGGACGCCGAGCGCAAGGCGGAGCAGCAGGGCGGCATAGGGAGCGGTGCGGGTGTCGGACATGGTTGTCTCCAGGCAAAGGGTTTGCTGTCCTTAATCTGCACCATTTCCATTGCAGAGATTATCCTCGCCAAGGATAGAATATTCCTTCCATTCCAGAAATTATATCACGACCAACCCTGCTCCCAGGGCGGTCTGCCGCGATAGCGCTCGGCCAGGAAATCGACGAGGACGCGGATCTTGGCCGCCAGATGGCGGCCGGGCGGATAGAGGGCATACGCCCCGAGCGACCTGTCTTCGAAGGCGCGGAGCAGCGGCTTGAGCCGGCCGGCCCGCAACGCCTCGCCGGCCAGGAAGCTCGGCCCGCAGGCGACGCCAAGCCCGGCCTCGGCCGCTTTGAAGCTGGCCTCCCCGTTCGAGAACTGAAGCCGCCCCTTGACCGCCACCTGCAAGGTGGCCTTGTCAGTCATGAACTGCCAGGTCAGCGGATCGTGAAAATTTGTATCGATGATGCATTCATGGCGCGCCAGCTCGTTGGGATGGAGGGGTTCGCCATGCTCGGCGAGATAGGCCGGCGAGGCGGCCGCCACGACGCGGGTCTCGCAAAGCTTGCGGGCGATCAGGCTGGAATCGCTGGGATTGCCGATGCGAATAGCCATGTCGAAGCCCTCGTCGACCAGGCTGACCACGCGATCGGTGAAGCCGACATCGAGCTGGATGTCGGGATAGAGTTTGGCGAAGGCGACGAAGGCCGGCGCCAGATGCATGGTGCCGAAACTGAGGGGCACCGACAGCTTGATGCGCCCCGCCGCGAGGCTGGAGGCGCTACGGACGGAGGCGTCGAGGGCATCGAACTCTTCCAGGACGATCTTGATGCGTTCGTAATAGGCGCGGCCGATCTCGGTCGGCGACAAAGCCCGCGTGGTGCGCTTGAGCAGTTGCACGCCGAGATCAGCCTCCAGCCGCGACACCAGCTTGGAGGCCTGGCCCGAACTGGTGCCGAGCCGGACCGCCGCCCGAGAGAAGCTGCCGGCCTCCAGCACTGCCACGAACATGCGGTCGCATTCGAGCCGTTCCATGTACTATTTCCGATCTGGAGATAATAGTGCCCGTTTTAGCTCAAAAACCTCCGCCACGGAAAGAAATCGGGGCTGAACTAGGAAAATACCGCTATCGAATGAAGCGCGACAATCCTTCCGGTTTCGGGGAAGCTGGGCCGGCAAAGCCGGGCCGGATGGAGGCGGATGGGGCGGATGGGGTCGGATGGCGCTAATGGGTCATGATAGAGCACTCGCAACGCCACTCTCCCCCTTCCGTCGCTGCCATGCAGCGACACCTTCCCCGAAACCGGGGAAGGATTGTCGTGCCCAATTCGGTGTGCCGTTATCTTTGTGCACGATACCGCCCCTACGGCGACACACCCGCCTCTTCCACCTCCTCGACGTCCACGCCGACCCAAAGCCCGATGAAGGCCGAGGGGGAGCCGATGAAGGAGCCCGCTATCGGCACTGCCTGATGCGGCTCGCGCACGGCGGCGATGCGAATCAGGCGATCGGATGCCACCAGGCCATTGGTGGGGTCGAACTCGATCCAGCCGATATCCGGCAGATAGACTTCGGCCCAGGCATGGGTTGCCCCCGCCCCCTGCAGGATGGGCGCACCCATTTCGGCCGGAGGATCGAACAGGTAGCCGGAAACGAAACGCGCTCCGAAGCCGAGCAGGCGGGCGGCGGCGATGAACAAAGCCGCGAAGTCGCGACAGGCTCCACTCCGGCTGGCGAAAGTGAAGGCGGGATCCTGGGTCGACTGTTCGAAACGGGTGACATAGCCGAACTCGCCATGGATCTCCTGGCACAGGCCGGTCAGCAGGTCGCGCGCGCCACCCGGATGGCGCTTCGGGGCACCGGCGATCCAGAGCCTGAGCTCATCGGGATAATCGTCGGCGGAGGCGAGCATGGCGGCGCCGAGATCGATGGCCTCGTCAGCCGAATAGGTCACGGGAAAGGGGGCTTCCCTGCCGGTCAGATGGGCCGTCGGTGCAGCCGAGGCGAAGCGCTCGATCTCGAGGTGGCTCTCGATCGACAATTCGCTGGCCTGTCCCGTGAAGACCCCCGTGCAGACCTCATTGCCGAAAACATCGTAACTCCAGGCGAAATCGGCTGGCAGCGAGGTGGTAAGGGTGGCCGAGATCAGCCTCATCTCATGGCTGTCGCGTGGGCGCAGCATCATGCGATGCGGGCCGAAGCTGACCTGTTCGGCATAGCGATAGGTCGTGCGATGGCTGACGATCAGGCGTTTCAAGGCATAACTCCCTTCGAGCGACGGATTCGCTCCAGTCGAGAAGATGGACGAGGCGAAAAAATAGGGTATGACCGAAACAAGCCGGCGACAGTGGAAACTCTCGCCGGACGATTGGCGTTTGTGATTCAGCAGTCTTGCATGGATTGCAAAAGCGCATCGAAACAATGCGTTGGAGCAGGCAAACGTTCCGCCGCTGTGCGGCTTGCTCAAGGTGTTCAGTGATTTGACGGAATCACTTCAAATCGCAAAGACACGTCGAAACAAGGAGTTAGAGCAAACGAGCGTTTCCGTCTAAACGCATTTTGCTCTGGAGAACAAGGAGTGACGATGGCAGGGCCGCCAGGCATCAAGGCACGGTCGCAGGGATTCGCCGATATTTTCGATCGCTCCACCGGAGGCGCCCTCACCCCGCTCAGCGTGGTGATCGAGAAGGTGTTGAGCCCGGTCCGGGCGGTGATCGAAGGTCGCGAGACCCTGATGTTCGGCACCAATTCCTATCTCGGCCTCAATTTCGATCCCTCCTGCATCGAGGCGGCCAGTACGGCGCTGGCGAGCTTCGGCACCGGCTCGACCGCCTCGCGCGTCGCCAGCGGCAACCAGGCCCTGCATATCGAGCTCGAAAAAGCGATTGCCGAACTCTACGGCCGGCGTGACGCCGTGGTGTTTTCCACCGGCTTCATGGCCAATCTCGGCGCCATCGGTGGGCTGGTGCGTGAAGGCGATGCCGTGGTGCTCGACGCCCATTGCCATGCCTCGATCTTCGACGCCTGCAAGCTGTCTGGCGCGAAAATCCTCACCTTCAAGCACAATGACGCCGCCGATCTCGCACGCGTCATCGCGGCAAGCGACATCGCGCCGAGCCGCACGCTCGTCATCGTCGAGGGCCTCTACAGCGTGCTCGGCGATGTCGCCGGCCTCGAAGCGATCAGCGCCGTGACCTCGGAAACCGGCACCGTGCTCCTGGTCGACGAGGCCCATTCGCTCGGCCTCTACGGCGCCAGGGGCCGCGGCGTTGCCGAAGCGCAGGGCGTGGAGGACAAGGTCGACGTGATCGTCGGCACCTTCTCCAAGAGCGTCGGCGTGGTCGGCGGCTATTGCGTCACCAATGATCCGGCCTTCCGGGCCCTGCGCTTTGCCGCGCGCAGCTATCTCTACACCGCCTCCCTGCCGCCGCCGGTGGTCGCCGCCGCCAGGCAGGCGCTTTCGATCATCGCCGGCGACAGCGAGCGCCGCGCCACCGTCACCAAACGTGCGGAGGCCCTGCATCGCGGCCTGACCGGCCTCGGCCTGCCGCCTCTGGCCCCGTCTGGCCCGGTCGGCGCCGTGCGCATGCCGGGCATCAAGGCCGGGTTGGAGACCTGGACCGCGCTGTTGCGCACTGGGCTCTATGTCAACATGCTGATCCCGCCGGCCACACCCAATGGCGAGGTGGTGCTGCGCTATTCCGTCTCGGCCGCCCACAGCGCCGCCGATATCGAGGCCGCGCTCGACATCATCGCCACCGCCGGCCGCCAGACCGGCGTGCTCCGGCCGGCGGCTTGAGGCAGCGGAACGACCCATGCCGTCCTTTCACTATCTCGAACTTCCGATCTCGGGCGCCCAATCGCTGGCCTGGCAGGGCGATGAACTGGTGGACTGGATAGGGGGAGCAGACATATACGGTCTGGACGGTTCGAGGACCTCGGGGCATGTGAGGTATGGCTATCGTTTCGATAGCGTGGTCCAGTCCCCTCGCAGCGACTACGCCGTTCTCTATGAACGGCGCGGCACCAAGGGCATAGTCCTTTGCAAAGGGGCATTCATCCGGGAAATTGATCGCAGCTTCAATCTTGCCGATGACTTTGACTATCCCATTGCCCTCTTCGATCTACCTGACGGGCAACCGGCAATCGCACATTGTCCGCAGCATCATGCTCGACTGGAAATCGAACTCTTGGAAACCGGCGAGCGCCTCACGACCAGCGCGACACGCGAACTTGCTGATATTTTCCACTCCGGCTTGGTAATCAGCCCCAATGGAACGACACTGATGAGCGCGGGTTGGGTGTGGCATCCGGCTTACGCCGTCAGCATCTATGGAGTTGCCGACGTACTGGGCGATCCCGCCTTGCTCGACTCCCTCGACGCAACACTACCCACCGAAGCGGAACTCGCATCTGCAACCTTCCTCGATGACGACCACATCGCGTTGGCGGCCAATCCGAACGCAGAAAATTTCGGTGATGAAGGTGACCCTGACCTCATCCCGCATCCTGGCACACTGTCGGTTTACCGCATCAGCACGAAGACATGGGAAAGCAGCATTCCCTATAGCGAAACGGCCGGCATGCTCCATGCCGTTGATGCTGAGCATGTCCTAGCCCTACACCAGTATCCGAAGCTGGTTCATCTATCCACCGGCAAGGTCGTGGAACGCTGGCCTGAGATTCCAACCGGTACTTGGGCAGGCTGCATCGATGTTTCCGGTCACAATGTCCCGCCACTTGCGTGGGACGCGATAAACAAGCGCTTGGCCGTCGGTACCGCTGCCCAAATCCACGTACTCAGCCTGGTGGCATGAACGAGGATGCGGCAGGGACATGGCGCCTCCGCGACATCGAAGGGCTGATCTTTTACGACCTCACACATTCCTGCAGGACGGCTGCCTCACCCTCTGTCGCACCTGGTTGCGCGGTAGCGTTTTTCCGCCAGCGCAGCGCGGCCCAAGCGAGGGCAATGACGGTGGCCGACGTGACGGCGAGCAGCAGGATCATGCTGGCTCGATAGCCGGCGACGAACAGGCTGGCGGCGAGATCCTGCGCTCGAACTGGGTCGATGCCGCTGCCTGCCAGCAAGGCGGCCGCCCTGTCCGGCTCGCTCACCACCCTGTCGGCGAGGCCTGCCGCCGCAGCCGGCAAGTTGCCGGCGGCAATCTCGAACGCGTTTTCCGCCGCCAGGCGATAGACCAGGGTGGCGAGCACCAGGCCCAGCGCCCCGCCGACATTATGTAGCGTCCAGCTGACGCCGATGGCGGTGCCGCCGAGCCGCGGCGCGACGGATGACAGCGCAGCGACCGTCGAGGGGCCGAGGATGCACCCCCAGCCGAGCCCCATCGCGGCGAAGGCTGCGATGACGAGGCCGAGCCCGCTGCCAACCGAGAACAGGGCCTGCAGCCCGGCGGAGAGTGCCAGCAGCGCCAGACCGGCGATGAGCAAGGGAATGGGGCCGCTGCTGTCGGCCAGCCTGCCGACGCTCGGGGAGACCAGGGCGACGAGTGCCGTCGCCGGCAGCAGCAGGAGGCCGGTGATGAAACTGTCATGCCCGCCGGCGACGGCAAGGTAGAGCGGCATCAGGAACAAGGCGGCGGCATAGAAAAAGCCGAGGCAGATGGTGGTGAGGCACACCAGCAGGAAACGGCCATTGCCGAGGAGGCCGAGCGGCAGGAGTGGTGCCGCGCCGCGGTGCTGGACCAGGCCGAAGACGGCCAGGATCGCAGCCGCGGCGGCCAACAGCGCGAGGATGACGGGCGAGGTCCAGCCCCAGTCGAGCCCCTGCGAGAGCGCCAGCAGCAGGCAGGACAGGCCTGAGATCAGCAATCCCGCGCCCCACCAGTCGATGCCCTCATTTGTCTCGGCTCCACGCGACTCCGGCACGCGCGGCAGGCAGAGCACGAAGCTCAGCACCAGGAAGGGCACGTTGATGAAGAAGACCCAGCGCCAGTCCAGGAGCCCGACCAGGATGCCGCCGGCGATCGGGCCGAGAGCCAGCCCCGCCCCGCCGCCGGTCGAGACGATGCCGACAGCCCGGCCGCGTTCATGCTCAGGGAACATGTCGGCGACGATCGCCGTCGAGGCGGTGTAGAGCACCGAGGTGCTGGCGCCCTGGATGAAGCGAAACAGCACGAGTTCCCCGATCGAGCCGGCAAAGCCCGCCCCGAGCGAGGCGAGGGCAAAGACCAGCATGCCGCCATAGAGCACGCGCCGCCGGCCATAATGGTCGGCCAGCCTGCCGCCGAGTACCAGGAAGGCCGAAAGCGCCATCACGAACAGGGTGATGACCCATTGCGTCTGTCCGAGCGAGGCGGCGAGGCCCCGCTGGATCTCGGGGATGGCGGTGTTGACGATGGTGAGATCGGTGCAGCCCACGAAGCTGGCGATGCTGATGCCGACAAGGGCGATCCAGCGCGAGCGGCTGCCTTGTTCCAATACTCCGTTGCGCGCCATGGCAAGCCTCTCCGAACGATCATGAACCGGCCCAGGCTACGGCAGAACCTCGATCTCGAATTGCTCCTTCTTTTCGATTGATTAGCGAAATTATTTCGCCAAATTGGCAGCATGGTTTCGAGCGAGCGATTTCATGCCATCCGGGCCTTCCTGCAGGCGGCCGAAGCCGAAAGCTTCAGCATGGCGGCCAGCCAGCTCGGCCTCTCCAAATCCACGGTCGGCAAGGCCATCGCCAGGCTGGAGGAACGCCTGCAGGTACGCCTGTTCCAGCGCACCACACGCAAATTGGCGCTCACCGATGCCGGCCGGTCCTTCCGCGACAGCTGCCAGCGCGCGCTGGACGAGCTGGCACGCTCCGAAGCAAGCCTCGCCAGCCATGCCAACGCGCCCGTCGGCAGGCTGCGCATCGCCCTCCCGGCCCTCTTCGGCCGGGACCGTGTGATGCCGATCCTGCTGGATCTGCTGCAGCGCCACGAAATGCTGGAAATCGAGGCCTTGTTTTCCAGCCGCCATGTCGACTTCATCGAGGATGGCGTCGATCTTGCCGTACGCATCGGCGAATTGCCGGATACGATCAGCCTGACCGCCCGCCGCCTGGGAACGCAGCGCGTGGTGACCTCGGCCGGCCCCGTCCTATCTCGACAGGCATGGCCGCCCCGGCCACCCCGGGGACCTCGCCGGCCACCAATGCATCGGCATCCTGTCCGACGACCACGTCCTGCCCTGGCGCTTCCTGGACGGAAGCAAGCGGCTGATGCTGCCGGTGCGCGGCCGGCTGCGAGTCGGCCAGATGCAGGCTGCCCTCGCCGCCGCCTGCGCCGGCACCGGCCTGGCCCAGCTGCCGCATTGGCTGGCCGCCGAGGCGATCGCGGCCGGCCGGCTCGAAATCGTCCTCGCCGCCTTCGAAGCCCCGGGCCTGCCGGTGCACATCGTCTGGCCATCCGATGCCGTGCTCTCAGCCCGCCTGCGCGTCACCATCGACGCCCTGGCGGCGGGCCTCGCCGGCCCGATCTCGTCTTGAACAGGGGCCGGAACCTGCAATCCTCCGGATGCGGCCCCAGCGCCGGGCTGATATGGAAACGATGATTTCCCAATCGAATCACGCCCACCTGATCGAATCACGCCCACCTGTAAGCCGAAAGACGCCCGATGAATCCGCACGACGGATCGACCGACCCGAATGCGCCGGCTACGCCGTCAGCGTCGAACGACCGCAAGCTCCCGGCCGGCATCTGGGCACTCGGCTTCGTCTCCATGCTGATGGATGTCTCCTCGGAGATGATCCATGCATTGTTGCCGGTCTATATGGTCGCTGTCCTCGGCACCTCCACCCTGGCCGTCGGCATCATCGAGGGCATTGCCGAGGCGACGGCCTCGATCACCAAGGTGTTTTCGGGCGCGCTCAGCGACTGGCTCGGCAAGCGCAAGCTCCTGGCTGCGATCGGCTATGGCCTCGCCGCCTGCACCAAGCCGATCTTTCCGCTCGCAGCCTCGCTCGACTGGCTCATCGCGGCCCGTTTCATCGACAGGCTCGGCAAGGGCATTCGCGGGGCGCCGCGCGATGCGCTCGTCGCCGACCTCGCGCCGCCGCATCTGCGGGGCGCGGCCTTCGGACTCAGGCAATCCCTCGACACGATCGGGGCCTTTTCCGGACCGCTCATCGCCATCGGGCTGATGTGGCTGACAGCGGACCATTTCCAGGCGGTGTTCTGGGTCGCGGTGATCCCGGCCTTCGTCGCCGTCGCCCTGATCCTGGTCTTCGTCAAGGAGCCGCCACGGCCCCAAGGGCTTCGGCGCGTGCGCATGCCGCTCCACCGCGACGAGCTCGCCCGTCTGGGCACGGCCTATTGGTGGGTGGTGGCAGTCGCGACGATCTTTACCCTGGCGCGTTTCTCCGAAGCCTTCCTGATCCTGAAGGCCCAGTCGATCGGCCTGCCCCTGGCCCTGGTGCCCATCGTGCTGGTGATCATGAGTCTGGCCTATTCGCTCTCGGCCTATCCCGTCGGCATCCTGGCCGATCGCATGGACCGCATCACCTTGCTGGTCCTCGGCCTCATCCTGCTCATCGCCGCCGATCTCGTGCTCGCCATCGCCCCTGGAATCACCGGTGTCGGCATCGGCGTGACGCTGTGGGGGCTGCATATGGGCTTCACGCAGGGGCTGCTCGCCGCCCTGATTGCCGCGGTGGCCCCCGCCGAACTGCGCGGCACCGCCTTCGGCGTCTACAACCTCGTCACCGGCCTCGCCCTGCTGATAGCCAGCGTGATAGCCGGCCTGATCTGGGAGATGGTGGGCCCCGGCGGCACCTTCCTCGCCGGCGCCGGCTTCGCGACGCTCGCCATGGTCGGCCTGCTCCTGGTCAGGAGCCGGCTCGAAGTGCCCTGAGGCACGCCATCAAACGACCTTCGGCGCCGCGGTGGATTTCGGCGTGCGCACGAACTCGCTGCGTTTCCTGAAGATCACCTCGCGCTGGGCCGGGCCGATGACGGCGCCAATGCGGAAGAGGTCGCGGGAAACCTGGGCAAATTCGCGCAGGAAGTCGAAAAGGCTGGTCTGTCCCGGACGCAGCGACAGGTTGCCGGCTCGCAGGAACACGAAGAGGGCGGCATAGCCGATCAGGAGCTGGCTGATAAGGAGGCCAGCCAATTCCCAGCGCAGCGGCACTCCGAGCACGATCGCGGCGATGCCGGCCGGCAAGGCCACGGCCCAGGCGAGGCCCGACCACCAGACCCCCAGATGCATCGCCGCCTTCAGACGATCGCCCAACGATAGCGAGCCGTCGCCGAGGATCGGGCAGAGCAGGCGCAGCATCACTTCGCCGAAGCCCTTGGTCCAGCGCTGCTGCTGGCTCATCCAGGCCTTCATCGTCTCGGGAAGTTCGCCGGGCACCGGCACGCTCATCAGGAAGGAACCGCGCCGGCCGATGCGCCAGGCGCGGTAGGACAAATCGAGATCCTCGGCCAGCGTGCCGCCGCGCCAGCCGCCGGCCGCCTCGATGGCCTCGCGGCGCCAGACGCCGCAGGTACCGTTGAACGGCAGGGGATGGCCGGCCCAGCAGCGCGTACCCTGCTCGACGGCGAGATGCGCGTCCAGCAGCACTGCCTGGGTGCGGGTCAGCGGGTTGGCGTCCCGGTTCATATAGTCGAAGCGGGCCTGGATGAAGGCAAGCTTTGGATCCGCCAACAGGCAGGTCATGGTCTTGCGCAGGAAATCGGGATCAGGCACGTAATCGACGTCGAGAATGGCGAAAAAGCCATGCGGCGTCAGCGTCATGGCATTGGCGAGCGCGCCAGCCTTGTATTCGGTGCGGTCCTTGCGATGAACAAGCACCACGTCGAACCCCAGTGCCCGGCGCCTCGCCACCTCTTCATTGGCGAAGACGGTAGAGCCATCGGTGGAATCGTCGAGGATCTGGATATGCAGGCGCTCGCGCGGCCAGTCGAGCGCGATGGCGGCGTCGAGCGCCCGGGCGACCATGGCGCCTTCATTGTAAGTGGGGATCTGCACCACCACATCCGGCAGGTCGGCGTCGGCGGGCAGTCCATGCGCCAGCAGTCGGCGTTCAGCCTCGATGCCGGTCCGGCGCAGGCGCCAATGCTTGAAGACGAGATAGAAGGTCGCCAGGGTCGAGCCGAAGGTGACCGCCCAGCCGAGCAACGATATCACGGCCAAGATCACCGCCAGCCAGCCGGCGATCGCCCAGAAACTCTCCCACAAACCCGTCAAACTCCGTCTCTCGTCATTACTCGCCTCCAAACCGTGGAGGGTGATTTGGGGGGCTGGTCTTCAGACCCGCCTGGAAACGCCTCGCTTGCCGGCAGGCAAGGCGGGTCCGAAGACCCGCCGCCCGTCCCTGTCGCCTGTCACCGGTCACCGCGCTTGGGCGTGCGCACGAAATCATGCCGCCTCGCGAAGGGAGCGGCGATCACGCTTGCCGAATTGGCCATCGCCAGAAAGACGAGCAGGACGGGAATTGCGATCAGGGTTGCCCCGTAGCGGATGATACCACCTCGGCGCAAGCGTAGAAATGGCGGCAAGGTAATGAGAACAGCGCTGGTCACGGCATAAATCGCGACCGCCATCGCCAGAAGGGCATGTCCGCCGCCAAAACCGCGCAGCAGGCCGTCAAGTACAAAGGCGGCCGCCGCCAGCACGAAACAGGGCAGGCCAAGCTGCAGGCCGAGCAGCAGGCTGGTGCCAAGCTTGGCGGCAAGGTTCCAGTCCGAGCGCCAGACCAGCGGCAGTCCCTTGCGCGCGACCTGGATGAAGCCACTCGACCAACGCGCCTGCTGCACGCGCCAGCTGGCGAGGTCGGCAGGCGCCTCGCAGGTCAGCGGAGCCTCCAACATGAGCTGGCCGTGCCAGCCGGCGACATAGGTCCGCACGGTCAGGTCCAGGTCCTCGGCGAGCGTGTCGGCGGACCAGCCGCCGGCCGCATCGATGGCGGCGCGGCGCCAGATCGCGCCGGTGCCGTTGAACTGGAACATGTCACCGCCGGCCTGCCTTCCCGCCTGCTCGGCAAGGAAATGCGCATCGACTGAAAATTGCTGGCCCGAGGTCATCCAGTTCTGGTCGCGATTGCCAAATTCGAAGCGGAACTGCACGAAGGCGGCACGCGCATCGGCCGCCAGCACCGCTGCCGCCTGCCGCAGCCATTGGCGCGGCGCCCTGAAATCGGCATCGAGGATGGCAATCAAGGGTGCATCGCAGCGCCGCATGCCTTCGGCGAGAGCGCCGGCCTTGAAGCCGTCCCGGCTTACCCGCCTGACCTGCTGCACCACCGGGCCTCCCGGCGGCAGGCTGGCAATGGCGGCGGCGGCAAGGGCCGCCGTCTCATCGGTGGAATCATCGAGGAGCTGGATGGTCAGCCGGTCGGCCGGCCAGTCCAGCGCCAGGGCCGAGGCCAAGGCTCCCTCGACGGAGCCGGCCTCGTTGTAGAGCGGGATCTGCAGGAGGATATGCGGAGGCTCGCCGTCCGATCGCATCGGGGGCGGCCGGTAGCGGCGCGCGCGCCCGGCAAGGCGCAGATGCTGGCCGAGCAGGACGACAAGGAAAAGGCCGGCGGCCAGGCCGATGGCATCGATCACCAGGAGCATCAGCGCCGCCCCGCCAGCGCGATCGTGGCCGAGCCCCAGGCGAGGCGGCGTGCCAGCAGCGCGTTCAGCCAGAGCGCCGGCATGATCGCCTCCCTGAGGAGCACGGCGAACGGCATGGCCGGGGAGAGCGGCCAGCCCTTGCGCCAGGCGAGCGCACATTCGGCTGTGGGCCAGAGGAAGATAGACAGCACCAGCAAGGGTATGGCGGGCAGGCCGAGGAAAGCGGCGACGGCGAGCGCCGCGAGGCAGGCGGCAGGCAGGCCTGTCAAGGGCTCGGCTGCGAAGGCCAAGGGTTCTTCCAAGCGCCGGCAGATCGCCCAACGCAGATGCCTCTGCCAGATCTCGCCAGGCTGACGAGCGCCGAGGTCCTGATCGACGGTGGCGCTGGCGAAGACCGGACGCAGGCCCCGGCCCTTCAGAAGCTTTGCCAGAGCATGGTCGTCGGCCACCGCGTCGAGGATCGCCGAGAGGCCGCCGGCGGCCTGAAGATCGCCGCGCCGCAGCAGCATGGCCGCGCCGATGCCGGCCCCGCCCCCGAGCGCAGAGAGCGCCAGCAGGAGCCTCCCGCCATAGGTATTGACGAGGCTGGCCTCCAGCAGGGCCGCGAAATTGGCGGGCCTTCGCGCCACCGGCACGGCGCAGACCAGCCCGACGCCCGAAGCCAGACTTGCCGTCATCGCGGCAAGAGCGCCCGGCGGCAGAATGGTGGCGGCGTCCTTGATCAACAGGAGATCATGAACAGCCGCTTCGACCGATTCGACGAGATTGGCGATCTTCGGATTGGCATCGGGGATGGGCGTGGTGAAGAGGAGCGAGGCGCGTGCTCGTTTCATCCCCTCCCCCTCCATGGGAGGGTGGGACGCGGCATCTTCTGCCTGCCTGCAGCTCACCGAGAACAGGACTTCGAGGCCGGGGTAATCCAGGTCGAGAAGCTTGCGGTTCGCCTCGCTCCTCGTTTCCTCGATGCGCCGGAGAGGCACCAGCACGGAGATGGGGCCGCGTTCGCCGGCAACGGCCCGGCGTGCCACGAGTGCCGGCTGGAGCAAGGCGAGCAGTGTAGAGCCGAGCAGCAGGGAGACGAGGGCGACCCACCACAGGCCGGCCAGGGAGCCGACCAAGCCAGCAAGCACCGTCATGATCCCGCGCGCTCCCGCTCCCGCGTCAACGGCACATCGACGCCGGGGCGATCGAGCAACCAGTCGCCGAAACGGGCGGGCAGCAAAGTGAGCAGACGCAATCCCGCATAGAGGATGAAGGGGAAAGCGATCACCCGCTTGCGGCGATCGAGGCCGCTGCGGATGATCCGGGCTGCCCGCGCGGCGGTGACCTTGAGCGGCTGCGGCGCGACCAGCTCGGCGTTGAGCGGCGTGGTGACGAAACCCGGCGCGATCAGGCTGACCGTGATGCCTTCCCGTCGAAGTGCCGGCCGGATGCCCTCGGCATAGGCATGAACCGCGGCCTTGGCCATGGAATAGGCCGGCGAGGAGGGAAAGCCGCGCAGCCCGGCAAGCGAGCCGACCAAAGCGACATGGCCGCGGCGACGGCGGCGCATGGCCTCGAGGGCCGGCTCGATGGTGTTGACCGCCCCCATCAGATCGACGGCGAGCACGGCCCGCATCGCCTCGCCCGGGTCGAGCGGCCTTTGCGCGCTGGTGCCCGAGACGATGCCGGCGCAGGCGATGGCGAGATCGATCGGCGTTTCACCATCCCGGGCCGCGATCCAGGCGGCGAGTGCCTTGCGGTCGCGGACGTCGAGGCTGATGGCGACGACCGTGGCTCCGCGCGCCCGGCAGAGTTCAGTGATATCAGCCAGCCTCGCCTCGTCGCGGCCGACGAGAAGAAGGCAGCGATCAGGTGCGGCATATTCAAGTGCCAGAGCCCTGCCGATACCGCTGCTGGCGCCGGTGATCAGCACGGTCTGGCGGTTCATGGCCGACCCTCCATCGCGCACGATAGAGTCGCTTCCGCTAGGCAGGCGACCACGCCATCGCCTGTCTTGACGAAGAGACGCAGCACAGCCGGCTCTCCGTCTTCGCGACGCTTGACCGTCCGCCCGGAAATCTCGACTTCAGCACCGACCGGCACAGGTGCCATGAAGCGGGTCGACAGGCCGGTGATAACGGCCTCAGGCAGGAAACGCCGCACCGCTTCGTGCAGATAGGCGACCAGCAACATGCCATGTACGGGTGCGGCCTCAAGCCCGATGGTGCGGGCGATGGCCGCGCTGACATGCAGGGGATTGGTGTCGCCTGAGGCACGGGCGAACGCCTCGACCTCGCTTGGGCCGATCGGGCCTATGACGATAGGCGGGATCGAATTGCTCATTGCGCCTGCTCAGGTTGGAACAACCGATAGGTCGCGGCAAAATCGGCAATGACCTCGCCATCCGCTCCTTCGATATGCGCTTCGATCTGCACATCATCGGGCGCGGAGGCATCCGCCCGTCGCGTAATCACGAAACGGATCTCCTGGCCAATCAGCAAGGCGCGATAATAGCTGAAGCGCTGGGCTATCAGCACGGGAATGAGATGCTCTTCGCCGGCAAGATCGTCGAAGGCGGCCTTGGCGGCCGGATGCCACAACCAGATCGCCGGGAAGGTCGCGGGAACCTCGTCACCGTCGCCCGCCAATCCTTGGCTCATCGTGCCATCGATGGCGGTCGCCTTGCGGTAGCGCCGCACGGCTTCCGCCTCGACCCGGGCCGCAATGGGGCCGATGCGTAGAGGCGGCAGCGCGCTCATGCCTGCCCGACGATCAGCACCGCATTGATGCCGCCGAATGCGAAGGAATTCGTCATGGCATGGCGCATCGTCACCGCCCTCTTCTGACCCGGCACGCAATCAAGATCGCATCGGGGATCGGGCGTTGTCCAGTTGAGGGTCGGCGGCGCCACGCCTTCGCGCAGGGCCATCACTGTAATGGCGAGCTCGATGGCGCCGGCCGCACCGAGGGCGTGGCCATGCACCGGCTTGGTGGAGGAGACGGGCAGGTGGGGTAGTCTTTCGCCGAAGATCGCAGCGAGCGCAGCCGCCTCGGTGGCGTCATTGGCGAGCGTGCCGGTGCCGTGAGCGTTGACATAGTCGATCGCCTCCGGTTCCAGCCCGGCATCCTGCAGGGCCTGGCGCATGGCGGAAGCCGCGCCGCCGGCGTCCGGGCGCACGATGTCGCCGGCATCGCTGGAGGTGCCATAGCCGCAGAGCTCGGCCAGCGGTGCCGCACCCCTGGCCCGGGCACTCTCCTCGCTCTCCAGCACGAAGATGGCGGCGCCCTCCCCGAGCACCATGCCGTTGCGGTCCTTGGAGAAGGGACGGCAGGCATTGGGCGAGAGCACGCGCAGGGCTTCCCAACCCTTCATGCCAGAGGCGGTGATGCAGGCCTCGGCACCGCCGACAATGGCGCGGTCGACGATGCCGGCCCGGATGAAATGGGCGCCGAGGCCGATGGCCTGCGTACCGGAGGCGCAAGCGCTGGCGACGGCAAAGGACGGGCCGCGCGCGCCATGGCGCGCGCTCAATTGCGAAGCGGCGCCATTGGGCATCAGGCGCGGCACGCTCCAGGGATCGAGGCGCTGGCCAGTGACATAGGCGTTGTGAATGCCGATCTCGATGGTTTCCCCGCCGCCAACGCCGGTGCCGACGATGGTGGCGGTACGCTCGCCCTGCCGGTCGGCGCGGGCAAAGCCGGCCTGCGCCAAGGCTTCGTCACCGGCGACGATGGCGAGCTGTGTGAAGCGGTCGCAGAAGGCCAGCACGTCGGGCTCGATATGGACAGCCGGGTCGAAACCGCGCAACTGGCCGGCGATGCGGATATTGTGGCGCAGCTCCCGCGCCACTTCGAGCGGCCCGATGGCGCTCTGTCCCTCGCGCGCGGCCTGCCACAGCGCCGGAACCCCGAGTCCCGCCGCCGTCGCTGCTCCCATGCCGGTGATGTAGACGCGCTTTCTGCTCAAATCAGGACTTTTCACTGGCGATACGGGCCAGCACGCCGTCGATGAAGGATTTGAGATCCTTGGCTTCGGCGATCGAGCCATCCATCGGAATATAGACGTCGAATTTTTCTTCCACCGCCGTGAGGATCATCACGATATCGATGGATTTGAGGCCGAGCGTCTCGAAGGTTGCGTCGGGCGTGACCTTCTCGCGATCGACCATGCCCTCGGATATGATCAGGTTGACGACCTCGTCATAGACACGCTGCGGATTGGACAGGATGTTATCTTGGGTATCGGTCGACATCTTCTTCCTGGACACGTCCTTAGGCGTAATGGGACTGAATCGATGTCTCAAATACACCGAAACGGCGTGTTGACCGAGCCCCGAGCCATTCAACTACGCTCGTCATGGCATAGTTGTCGTCAAGAATCCAACCGCATTCCAAATCTTGCACACCGGTGATGGCAGCACGGCGCATCAATTCATCCACCAGGATCAGCGCGACGCTGGCACCGGAGACCGACCCGACCAGCCGCGGCGCCACGCCGAACAGCACGGCGCGGCCGCCGGTGAAGCGCCGGGTCAGGCCGCGCCAGGCCAGTTTCAGCCAGCCGGCGGGGGACGGCGAGCCCCCGAGATCGCCCGCGATCTCGAAGACATTGGGCAGGAACAGGGCAAAGCCCAACAATTCCCCTTTCCGTTCGACGAAGACGCCATAATCGGCCTTCAGAAGGGGTCTGAAGGCCTTGATCATCGCCGTCATCTCCGCTTCGGAAACCGGCACGAAGCCCCAATTGGCAGCCCAGGAACCGTTGAACAGGCAGCGGCCGAGCTCGGCATCCTCGGCCAGCCTGTTCATGCGCATGGCGCGGATATCGAAACCCTTGCGGCGGCGCTCCATGCCGAGCTTTTCGAGCCTGTCGGGAAGATCGCTGCGACGGCGGTCGAAGGCGTAGGAATGCAGTGTCTTCACCAGCGTGAGGCCGGCCGCCTCCAGATGGGCGCGCAGATAGGGCGGATGCCAGGGCATCAGCACCATGGCCGGCGCGGTGAAGCCATCGATCAGCAGGCCGGACTCGGCGTTGATCGACAGCGTGAAGGGGCCGCGCATCACCTTTCTGCCCTTGCCGGCGAGATGGGCAGCTGCAGTCCGGACCAGTTCGGCCACCACCTTTTCGTCGTCCACTGCGTCGAGGCAGCCGAAGAAGCCGATGCCCTCATGCTGCGGGCCTGTGGCGAGATGATCGATCTGGGCGGAGATGCGGCCGACAGCCCTGCCCTCCCCATCATAAGCAAGCCAATAGGCCGCCTCCCCATGGGTCCAGAAGGCGCTCTTGCCGGGATCCAGCAACTGGGCGCGGTCGTGGTCGAGCGGAGCGACATAGTCGCTGTAACAGGCATAGATCCGCCGCGGCAGAGCAAGGAACTGCCTGAGCTCGCGCTTGGAGGAGACGGGACGGACGGTGACCGGCATGCCGTCCTTCTGTCAAGTTCGAGCGGGAAAGGCAACGGGCGTGAGAAGAACACGCCAGCCTCAGCCACTGGCATCCGTCGGGCTGCCCCCTTGTTCCACCTCTGTGCTTTGGTTATGGCTCCAATCATGGAGACCCAGCCCTTGCTGCAGCCCTTTGCCGATATCTGGCGCCAGCGCGAACTCTTTCGCGCCATCCTGACCCGCGAATTGCAGGTGCGCTTTCGCGGCTCGGTGTTCGGCTGGGCCTGGGCCGTGCTGGCGCCGCTGGTGATGCTGTCGATCTACACGCTGGTCTTCTCCGGCGCGCTCAAGGTCGGCGCCGCCCAGGAAGGCAGCGGGCGCTTCAGCTATGCCTTCTCGATCTTCGTCGGCCTGGTGGTGTTCAATTTCTTCGCCGAGATCGCCTATCGCTCCCCTCTCTTGCTGGCCGAGCACAAGCACATCATCCGCCGCTCGATCTTCCCGCCCCAGATCCTGGCCTGGATCGCGGTGGCGCGCGGCGGCGTCTATATGCTAATCGCCCTCGGCGTGCTGCTGATCGGGCAG
The DNA here is from genome assembly GCF_052114505.1 of Labrys sp. KB_33_2. Classification (NCBI taxonomy): domain Bacteria; kingdom Pseudomonadati; phylum Pseudomonadota; class Alphaproteobacteria; order Hyphomicrobiales; family Xanthobacteraceae; genus Labrys; species Labrys sp. KB_33_2. Next base: position 199,485 of record NZ_JBFREW010000014.1, read on the forward strand.
ATCCTGATCAACCAGTCGATCCACTGGTCGTGGCTGGCACTGCCGTTCATCCTGGTGCCTCTCTGCCTCTGCCTGCTCGGCATCGTCTGGATCCTCTCCACCATCGGCGCCCTGACCAGCGACCTCAACCATTTGATCATCTCGATCATTCCGGTCGCAATGTTCGCGACCCCGGTGTTCTATGAAGTCTCGAATGTGCCGGAGGGCTGGCGCTGGCTGCTCTATCTCAATCCCCTGACCGGTATCATCGAGATGATGCGCGCCGCCATCCTGCGAGGCACCTGGCCTGATGGCCTGCTCTATCTCGTCTGCCTCGCCGCCTCGTTCGCGGTGTTCTATGCCGGCCGGACCTTGTTCATGCGAAAGAAGACGATCCTTGTCGACATCATCTGAACAGAGGGCCAGCCAAGATCTCGCGCAAGAACTCGCGATCGAATGCCGCGACCTCGGCAAGGCCTACCAATTCTATCGCCATCCGATCGACCAGGTGAAGCAGGTGCTTCTCGGCGGCAAGAAGCGCTATTACGACGAGTATTGGGCACTGAAGGAGATCGGCTTCACCATTCCCAAGGGCGCAGCGGTCGGCATCGTCGGTCGCAACGGCTCGGGCAAGTCGACCTTGCTTCAGATCCTCTGTGGCATCACCGCCCCCACAGTCGGCTCGCTCACCGTCAAGGGGCGCATCGCGCCTGTGCTCGCCCTCGGCGCCGCCTTCGACTACGAACTCACAGGCCGCGAAAACTGCTATTTGTCCGGCGCCATTCTCGGCCTCAAGCGGGCTGAGGTCACCGCGAGGCTTGCCGCCATTCAGGAGCTCTGCGGCCTCGGCGATTTCTTCGAACAGCCCGTGAAGCTCTATTCCAGCGGCATGGGCGCGCGCCTCGCCTTCGCCATCTGCGCCCATGCCGATGGGGACGTGCTGATCGTCGACGAAGCCCTCGCCGTGGGGGACGATGCCTTCCGCGAACGCTGCCGGACCTTGATCCGCGCCTTCCGCCAGCGCGGCACCATCCTGTTCGTCTCCCACGACCTCGACCAGGTGATGGATCTGTGCGAGCGCACGATCTGGATCGACCGTGGGCGCCTCAGGGCGGATGGCGATACGCCTGAGGTGATCACCGACTATTGCAAGGCGCTGGCCGAAGAGCCCGACGATCCCAACCGCTTCGCCTTCATGACGTGAAGGCCCCCGAATCAGGCCCGTCGCCGCTGTGGTTCGACATAGGTGGAGAAGATGTGGTCCCAGAACGAGGTGACCACGCCGTAATTGCCCTCCTCGCCGCGATAATGATGCACCATGTGCTGCAGGCGCAGGCGATAGAGCAGGCTGCCCGGCTTCGACGACCAGTGATGCGATGCATGATGCACCAGCATATAGGCGACATAGCCGAGCAGGATGCCGCTGGTAAAGCCGCCAGCAAAGGCATGGTTGGCGAAATAGAGCGGCAAGTAGAACACCAGGAAGATCACGCCGACACTCAGGAAAGACGGCGCGCCGATCATGCCCTTGGGCTCCTGATGATGGGCATCGTGCATCCGGTCGAAGAACGGCACCGCATGATAGATCCAGCGGTGCACGGCATATTCGACGAAAGTCCAGCCGATGCAACCCAGCACGAAAGCCATCGCCCAGATGCCCACGGCGGTGGCGTCATGCTGCAGAAGAGTCAAGAGAAGCAGGCCGAGGGCCGCAGCAGGACAGAGTACAAAATCGCCAAAATAGAGAATTTTGTTCAAACGCATGCGCTTCACCGTTCGATGCACTTTGGAAGCTGGAGCATATTTCTCCGCGATTGCGACAGTTTGAGGACAAAATGCTGCGTCCTAGCAGCGCGCTTCGCCCTCTCTCATCGCCGATCGCCAAGAGCAAAGCGCGTTTATGGCTGAACGATTTTTTGCTCCAGCTTCAGTTTCGACGTGTTTTGCGATTCTTGCCAATACCAGCAAATCGCAAAACGCTTTAAGCAAAAATCATGCCTATCTATGATACGACCTCCAATGTGTATGGCTCAAGCTCGATCCGCCGCAGCGACCCCAGGCCAGCCGGCTCGCGATGCGCCACCACGACGAAGCTCGTATGCGGCAGGGCCGCCCGCAGCGCCGCGAACAGGTGCGCCTCTGCGGCGCTGTCGAGGGCGCTGGTCGGCTCGTCCAGCACGGCCCAGTCCGGCCGTGCCAGGATCAGCCGTGCCAGAGCCAGGCGCTGCTGTTCACCGCCGGAAAGGCCGAGGGGCAGCTCGCCATCATCGAGACCCGGCAGTCGATGCTCGAGGCCGACCAGTTGGAGGGCCTCGGCATAGGCTTGCCGAGGCAGCATCCCGGGATCCTGCGGATAGGCCAGGACGGTCCGCAGATCCGCTAGAGGCAGATAGACCGCCTGCGGCAGGAAGGCGATCCTCCGTTCGGCCGGCAGGGTCACCCTTCCCTCGCCATGCGGCCACAGGCCGGCCATCGCCTTGATCAGGGTGCTCTTGCCGATGCCCGACGCCCCGGCCAGCCAGGCATTCTCGCCCCTCTCCAATCTCATATCCGCCAGGATGTTGAGGGCGCGCCCCTCGGGCGTGGCCAAGGCGAGGCCCTGGATGGACAGGTGATCGAGCCCGCTCGTCCTGGTCCGGACGCCTTCGCCGTCCGTGACCCGTCCCAAGGCATCGAGAAAGCCGTCGAGACGGCGGATGGCTGCCGCGAGTTCGGCCAGATTGCGATAGGAGAAGATGAACCAGGACAGGGTGGTGACCACATTCTGGAAGGCGGAAGCCAGCTTCATCAGCCCGCCCAGCGCGACCTGCCCGGCAAGATAGGCGGGCAAGGCCAGGAAGATCGGGATGCGCAGCACCGTGCTGTGATAGGGCCTGGTGAAGCAGCCCAGTATGAGGTCGCGGTTCATCAGCGCCCGCCAATTGCGCATGATGGCGCCGAAGCGGGCGTCCAGCACGCGCCTTTCGGCGGCCTCGCCCGCCATCAGCGCCACGGCGTCGGAGAATTCGCGCAGGCGCGCGAGCGCGAAGCGGAAATCGGCCTCACGGCTCTGCTGTTGCGCATTGAGCGCCAGCAGAGGACGACCGAGCCAATGGGTGAGCCCGCTGGAGATCAGCACATAGACCGGAGCGGCCCACACCATGTAGCGCGGGATCTCCACCGCCACGCCGAACAGGGTGAAGGCGAGCGGAAAGGAGGACAGCGACCACAGCAGGGCCACATAGGACACCAGCCCCACGATGCTGGTGACGACCTCCAAGCCCTCCTCGGTGAACTTGTCGACGAAGAGGCGGCAATCCTCGGCGATGCGCTGATCCGGATTGTCGGGGGTGGCACCGGCCTGGCGCAGCCTTGCATGGGTCCTGCCGCCAAGCCAGCGGTCGAGCGCGGCCGCTGTCAGCGCGTGGCGCCAGCGGATCTGCACGCTCTTGCGCAGATAGACCGCCGCCAGATACATCGCCGCATTGACGGCGATCAGCAGGCCGAACACGCCGATCTGGTTGACGGCCGCGGCGGCGTCCCGCTTTTCGAGGGCGCCGTAGAACTGGGCATTCCAATCGATCAGCAGCAGGCTGACATAGACGCTGCCCAGATTGAGGCCGAGAACCACCGTCAGCAAAGCAAGGCCCGTGCGCCCACCCGGGCCGGCGACGCACAAGCGCAGCAGCCGCCAGATCTGGCTGAAAATCCGAGGCATGATCCGCCTTTCGCTCAATCGCGACGTGCAAGGACAGCGGCCGGACCGCGCACCGCCAGCCCGATCAATTCGCCTCGCACATTCTCGGCCAGGAGCTCTACTCCATCCGGCCCGGCCCTATCGGCCCGCATTCGCCAACGCCCGACCGCGCCGGCACGCAGATGCAGGTGGAAATCGGGCTGCATGACATTGATGAAGCCCATGGCCGGCTTGACCGCCTCGATATTGCCGGACCAGGCCTGCCTGAGGCCGTCACGGCGCAGTTCGATGGTCACGGGCACGCCGGCACAGCGAGCCACCTCGAAGGGAAGCGAGCCTGGATCGTCCTCGGCCAAATCAGCCCGCTCCATCGCTTCGACGGGCTCTGCCGCCTCCGTTGCCATGCCGCGCAGTTCGGCGACGCCGGCGTCGAAAGGCTCCAGCCCGTCGAGGCCGACCAGGCTGAACAGCACGGCCCCATCCTTGCCTTGAAAGTCGAGGCGCGGCAGCACCTTGTCCTTCATGCGGCCGGAGCGGTCGAGTATGACGGCGCCGAGCGCCGCCGTATCGATATCGGCATCGTGGGCCGCTCCCGCCAGGCGCACGGCGAAACCGGAGCGTTCGACCCTGTCGACAGGACCGATGCGTTCATGGGTGGCCCCACCCTGGCTGGTGGTGAGCATCACCCGGCCGAGGCGTCCTGCCGCCTCCAGCACATCGGCGGCATGGTGCAGCAGGCGTTCGCGCTGCAATCGTTGCTGGCTCATGACGGATCCTTAAAAGGTGATGTTGGCGCCGAGCCTGAAGGTGCGGCCGGCGGCTGTCTGCAATTCGAGCGGATTGGAGAAGGCGACGTTCGAACTCGCCGTCCGGCTGTAGGTGGTCGGCATCGGCCAGCGGAAATAGCGCGTATCGGCGATGTTGAGGATGCCGGCCCGCAGCGTGATGTTCTCGGTCGGCTTCCAGCTTCCGAGGAGATCGAACACGGCATAGCCGCCGGGCTTGAAGATGTCGGGGGTGCTGGCACGGCTAACCTTGGAAGCGAAGGTGCCGATCATCTCGACTTCCAGCCCCTGTTCCGGCTTGGTCCAGCGCAGGCTGGCGACGGCCGTGAGGGGGCTGGCGCCGTTGAACGGGGTCCAAGGCGCATCGCGCGTCGTCTTCTGGTTGCCGTGCTGATAGGTGAGGCTGAGGCTCGAACTCCAGTTTTCGGCCCATTGCACCTCGGCGGAGCCTTCGATGCCGGTCAGCCGGACTTTGGCGCGATTGGCCCAGGTATAGTCGACCCCCTCGCCTGAACTGGCCGGGATCTCCACGAAATTCTGGATGAAGTTGGTGTAGTCGGCATGGAAGGCCGACAGGGAGAAATAACCCCAACCATAGCGCCCGCGCAGCCCCGCCTCGAAGGAGCGGACCCGCTCCGGCTTCAGGTTCGGCGCCGGCACGAGATTGCCGTCCGGCTGTCCTGACGAGGAGCCTGTATAGAGCTGCTCGGCATTGGGCATGCGGAAGCCCTCGGCATAGAGGCCGAATACCGAATAGGTCTCGTTGAGCTTGTAGATGATGCCGAGCTTCTTGGTCAGCGCCGATTCCTCGCGCTGCCTGAGCACATAGCCGGCTACCGGCTGATAGTCCGATTTGGGCTTGGGCGTGATCTGGTTCCAGGAATAGCGCAGCGCCGGCGTCACCGTGAGCTTGCCGTCGAACAGGCTGATCTCATCCTGCACGAAGGCATCGAGCCGCTTGGTGTTGGAATCGGCGAAGTTCCAAGTGTAGGGCACGACGGTGGAGCCGGAAACCGGTACGCCGCCTGGGGTGAACACGCGCGTGGTGCGATTGCGGACATAGTCGGTGTAGCCATATTCGCCGTCGAAGCCCCAGACCAGCTTGTGGTCGCTGCGCCCGAGCTTGAAGGACGAATCGATCTGCAGGCCGGCCTGCAGGAAGCGCTGTCCGAACTCGGTGACATTGTCCTGATATTGCTGATTGCCATTGGCGAGGGTGCGGTGTTCGCGGCTGGTGACCTCGCGGCGCTGCGGCGACCAGGTGATGTTCCAGCGTATCTGGTCGGCGAAGGCGTATTCAGGCTTCCACAGACCGTCCAGCGCGATGCGGTAGCGGGTGAGTTCCTGGCTCCCTGTCCAGGAATGGATGAAGGGCAGTTGCGGCGGATTGGGATTGGCGGGCGTGCGCACCGTGGTCGGCCCGCGATTATAGAGGGAGTCGACATCCCTGTTGCGATCGAAGATCTCGCCGGTGAGCTTCAGTTCCAGTGATTCGGTGGGCCGCCAGACGATCTTGGCGAGGAAGTTCTGCCCGAGTTCGTCCAGCGGGTTGAAACTGCCGCAATCGATGGCACCATATTCGACCCAGCGCGGGCAGCCATAGCGCCCGCCATCGGCCCGGGCGCGCGAGAGCTTGGCCTCGCTCGCTTTCTTGACCGAATAGCCCAGCAGGATCTCGAGATTGGGGGAGACGCGCCAAGCGCCGAGGGCAGTGTTCACCAGCGCCTTGTTGTAGCTGTCGAAATTGGTGCTCGCCTCAAATCCCCAATTGCGTCCTTCCTTGATGATGTCGGCTGGGTCTTTGGTGGTGAAGGCGACCAGGCCACCAACCGCATCGGTACCGTAGAGCGCCGAGGCCGGGCCGCGAATGATCTCGACCGACTTGATGAAGGGCAGATCGACAAAGTCGCGCGTGCCGTCGGTGTTGCCGTCGAGGATGCGCGAGCCGTCGACGCGCATCTGGATGCGGTTGCCGCCGACGCCGCGAATGGTGAAGCCGCCATTGCCGCCGAAGGGATCCGTGCTCGAACTGTTGCGGCTCACGGTGATGCCCGGCTCGTAGCGCGTGAGGTCGTCGATGTCGCGCACCATATGCGACTTCAACTCCTTGTCCGAAATCACCGTCACCGAGGCCGGCACGTCGAGAAGCTGGCGCTTGGCGCGCTCAGCCACGACGGTAACCGGCTCCAGCATCACAGGCTCGTCATTGCCGGCCTGCTCCGATGTCACCGGCCCGGCCGGTTGGCCTGGCAGCGGCTTGCTCTCCTGTGCATGCGCGGCCATTGCGCAGCCTCCCAGAATGAGGCCCGCAGCCATAATGATCCTCGTCTCCATCTTACCCCCCAAAGTAAACTCCGGAGGCGGATAAACACTATACATCCAACATGAATCAACACAAAATAATAATTTGTTTTATGATTATATAAATTCCAACATACGCATACAAAAACGGCTCTCGACAACGCATAGTTTAACGAGAGAAACTAAAAACTGCGCAATCTGGTGAACTGACGAACCCTCACCCACCCCTTGGGAGAAATTGGCATCCCGCCTCTCTCGCTAACCATTTTGCGCAGGTTTGAATTCATGTAAAATATTGATATTGAATCATTTTATGGAGACGGATAGAGGGATGGTGTTTTGCAACACGCTTTCCCTCCCGAGATCCCCGCCATGAGCACGCTAAATTCCGAACTTCGCATCGACACGAGTTTTGGAAATGAATACTTGAATTCAATTTGCAATGACTTTGAAACAGACGAATTTCCAATCCGGCGCACCGGCGAGACCGCCCAAATCGAACTACCGCGCGGGCGAGGAACCGCCTATCTCGCCGCGCGTCCCAGCGAATTGACGATCAAGGCCGAGGCCGACACGGAGCAGGGCTTGTCGGCTCTGAAATTCATACTCAGCCTTCGCCTCGAAAAGGCGGCACAGGCCGAAAAGCCAGAATTGGTGTGGACCGGAGACGGGTGCGATATTACCGTTCTTCCTGGTCTTCGCGAGATGCGGGTCAGGCAGGTCACCCAGGTCACACCGCTGATCCGGCGCATCACCCTTGCGGGCGAGGATCTCCAGCGCTTCACGCGAGACGGCATCCATATCCGCCTGCTCATCCCGCCGGCGGGGCTCGACAAACCGGAATGGCCCCGCCCGGCCAGGAATGGACGCCGCATCTGGCCGCCGGAGGAACGCCGGCCGACACAGCGCCTCTATACGATTCGACGCATCGACGCGGCAGCGGGCGAGGTCGATGTCGATTTCGTGCTGCATGGCGATGCCGGTATCGCCTCGGGCTGGGCGGCCCGGGCAAAACCCGGCGACATCGTCGGCATGCTCGGGCCGGGCGGCGGCGAGATCGATGAGGCGGACTGGTACCTGATCGCCGGAGACGAGACGGCCATTCCCGCCATTGCCCGCATCTTCGAGGCCATGCCGGCCGAGGCACGCGGCATCGCCCTGATCGAGGTGGCGGATGCCGACGAGATCCAGGCCCTCGTCCCGCCTGCTGGCGTCGAACTCAAATGGCTCCTGCGCGACGGCTGCCCGGCCGGCGAAAGTGGCCTCCTGGCCGAGGCCGTCATCGCGGTCCCGCTTCCCTCCGAGGGCCGTTTCCAGTGCTGGCTCGGCGCCGAAGCGGAGACGGCGCGGCGGCTGCGCCATCATTGGCGCGAGGTCCTGCAGCTTCCCAAACATGCCGTCAGCGCCGTTGCCTATTGGCATCGCGGCGAGCCTGGCCACTGAAGCGGGCGGGGCAGCCTCAGCCCAGCGCCATCTTGCCGATGATGCGCATGCCGTCGCCGATATCGGCCTCGATGGCATCGCGCAGCCCCTTGGCGTCGCCCCGCTCGATCGCGGTGATGGCGCGATGATGCTGGTCAACGAGGCCGCTCATGTCGAGATCCTCGTACACAAGCCGCATGAACGGGCCGAATTGCAGCCAGAGCGTCTCGATCAGGGGCAGAAGCACCGAAGAGGGCACTGCGGTATAGATGGCGAAATGGAAGGCGTGATTGGCCCGCATATAGCCTTCGGCATCGTCTTCGGCGAGGCAGCGCTCGACCTCGTCGTCATGCGTCCTGATGGCGGCGAGGCGTTCGGCATCGATGGCGGGCAGCGCCCTTTCGGCCGCCTCCCCCTCCAGCAGCATGCGCACGCGCACCAATTCCTCGAAGCGAGCGGGGGTCATCACGGGAACGCTGACCCGGCGCGTCGCGGTCAAGGTCAAGGCGCCCTCGGTGACCAATCGCGTCACTGCGGCCCGGACGGGCATCGGACTGACGCCGAGCATCTCGGCCAGACCGCGCAGGGTCACGGCTCGGCCAGGGACGAATTGGCCGCCAACCAGCCCGCTGCGGATCGCCGCATAGACCTTGTCATGCACCGGCGCCAACTTGCTGGCGGGCTCGCTGCTGCTCGACTTAGGCGAACTCGGCATGGGCGAAACGGACTCCATTTGACACGGCCAAGATTTGTGATCACAATTAGCGCAGATGAAGGATGCGTCAAGACGCAACGCATTCACAACCCCGGTGTACCATGGGATTTCAAACGCACGGCGTGAACAAACTCGCCGGCGATGCTGCAGATTTGCCTTCGGCTTCGAAAAATTTGCCCTCCGCCCCGCAAGTCGACGTCATCGAGGTGCTGCTTCCCGACACCAACGGTATTCTCCGCGGCAAATGGCTGCCCGGCTCGGCAATCGACAAGGTCCTCAAGGACGGGGTTGCCATGCCGCAATCGATGTTCGGCCTCGACGTCTGGGGGCGCGAGGTCGAGGAAACCGGCATTCATATCGAGACCGGCGACAAGGATGGCCTGTGCCGCCCCGTCCCCGGCACGCTCAAGCCGGTGCCCTGGTCTTCCCAGCCCGCCATGCAGGCGCTGATCTCGATGTATCTGCCGGATGGCCGGCCCTGGATGCTCGATCCGCGCCATATCCTCAAGGCCCAGCTCGACAAGTTCACGGCCCTCGGCCTCAAGCCTGTGGTTGCCTTCGAGCTCGAGTTCTACCTGCTGCAGGGCGGCGGCGAACCGGGCGAGACGCCTAAGACCGTGTTCCACCGCGACACCGGGCCCGCCCGCCAGAACATGTATTCGATCTCCGATCTCGACACCTTCGCGCCGGTGATCCAAGAGATGCGCGAGGCCGCCAAGATCCAGGGGTTGCCGGCGGATTCGGTGATTTCCGAGGCCGCACCCGGCCAGTTCGAGATCAATCTCTACCATCGCGACGATGCCATGGCGGCGGCTGACGACGCCGTGCTGCTGCGCCGGATGATCCAGGGCGTGGCGCGCAAGCACGGCCTGCGCGCCAGCTTCATGCCCAAGCCCTATCTCGACACCGCCGGTTCGGGCATGCACATCCATGCCAGCCTCCTCGATGCCGAAGGCGCCAATGTCTTTGCCAAGCCGGACACGGGCGCGGAGACCCTGCGCCATGCCGTCGGCGGCATGCTGACCCATATGCCAGAGACGGCCCTGCTGTTCGTGTCGAGCTATAATGGCTTCCGCCGCCTGATGCCGGGCTCTTATGCGCCGGTCTCCCTGACCTGGGGCTATGACAACCGCTCGGTGGCGGTGCGCATTCCCAATGGCAGCCCGGCGGCCACCCGCATCGAGCACCGCATCGCCGGCGCCGACGCCAATCCCTATCTCGTGCTCGCGGCCATCCTGGCCGCGATGCATGAAGGCATGGAGAACAAGATGCCGGCGCCCGAGCCGATCATCGGCAATGCCTATGATCTCGGCGCTCCCAGGCTGTCGGGCTCGATGCAGGAAGCCGTGGCCCTGTTCCGGGGCTCGGACTTCGCCCGCCGGCATTTCGGCGAGCATTTCGCCGAAGTCTATGCGGTGATGAAGGAACTCGAATGCGCCGAGTTCGAGCGCCGGATCTCCAGCCTGGAATATGAGACCTATCTGTAGTCTCGCAACATCCGCTCCTGCCCGGTAACGGGCTTGCTACATAAAACATCACGAAAAGCCCTTCGGAAGGCTTGAGCAGGTTCAGCAGGAGTTCTAGCTTCCAGAGAACAGCGTCGCGTCCGGGAATGCGCGTCGCTCACCCAGAGGAGGTGTTCCCGATGTCAGCCTTCAAGAAACTGGCTCTCGCCGCCACGGCCGTGGCCTTGCTCGCGGGCCAGGCCATGGCCGAGGACAAGGTCGTCAACGTCTATAACTGGTCGGATTACATTGGCCCGACCGTACTGGAAGATTTCACCAAGGAAACCGGAATCAAGGTGGTCTACGACACCATGGATTCCAACGAGGTGCTGGAAACCAAATTGTTCGCGGGCAATTCCGGCTATGACGTCGTCTTCCCCTCTGCGACCTTTGCTTCACGCCAAATCAAGGCGGGCGTGTTTCAGAAAATAGACAAGTCCAAATTGTCCAACTACAAGGAATTGTGGCCCAAGATCATGGAGAATCTTGCGGTTTACGATCCTGGCAATGAGTACCTTGTCGACTACACCTGGTTCACCACCGGCATCTCTTATAATGTCGACAAGGCCAAGGCCGTCTATGGCGACCAGCCCATGAACAGCTGGGACGTGGTGTTCAAGCCTGAGAATCTCGCCAAGTTCAAGGATTGCGGCGTCTATTTCCTCGACAGCCCCGAGGATGTCCTGACGGCCGCCCTGAAATATCTCGGCAAGGAACCGGGCTCGACCGACAAGAAGGACATCGACGCCGCTGGCAAGCTGCTCGAGGCTGTCCGGCCTTATGTGAAGAAGTACCACTCTTCCGAATATATCAACGCGCTCGCCAATGGCGACATCTGCCTGGCCATCGGCTGGGCCGGCGACACCTATCAGGCCAAGGCGCGTGCCGAGGAAGCCAAGAACGGCGTGAAGGTCGACTATGTCGTGCCCAAGGAAGGCACGCTGATGTCGATGGACACCATGGCCATTCCCAAGGACGCCAAGCATGTCGACGCGGCTCATGCCTTCATCAACTACATGATCCGTCCTGACGTCGCGGCCAAGAATGCCGACGCCACCAAGTTCGCCTCGGGCGTGCTGGCGGCCAAGCCGCTGGTCGACAAGGCGATCACCGACAATCCGCAGATCTATCTCAGCGACGACATGCTGGCCAAGACCTACACCGTGCAGCCCTATCAGGCCAAGGTGCAGACGCTGGTTACCCGCACCTGGACGCGGGTCAAGACGGGCCAGTGAACTGGATCTAGGAGCGCGGACTTCCAGTCCGCCTCTTGCCTCACCGTCAAGCGCGGCGATTCCAAGAGCGGACAAGATGTCCGCGTTCCGAAAAATGCCCTCACTCCACGGCGCGGTTTCCGCGCCGTTTTCTTTTGTCCGATGAATTGATTTTGCCGGGCAATTGTCGTTCCATGCGACCAACCAAAACCAACGAGGAACCGATATGCTCCCCAAGGAATTCGTGGTCGCCGACCCGCGCTTCAAGGCGCTCATCTTCGGCAATTCCCAGCTCGACAAGCTCTATACGGGCACGCGCTGGGCGGAGGGGCCGGCCTATTTCCCGGCGGGCAAATATCTGATCTGGTCCGACATCCCCAACAACCGGCTGATGCGCTATGACGAGACCGACGGTTCGGTTTCGGTGTACGACCACGACAGCCGCAACCAGAACGGCCACACCGTCGACCGCGAGGGCCGGCTGATCGCCTGCGAGCATCGCGGGCGCTGCGTCAGCCGCATCGAGCATGACGGCAGCCGCACCATCCTGGCCGACAAATACGAGGGCAAGCGCCTGAACTCGCCCAATGACGCGGTGGTGAAGTCGGACGGCTCGATCTGGTTCACCGACCCGACCTACGGCATCGATTCCGAATATGAAGGTGATGCAGCGCCCTCCGAGATCGGCGCTTCCTATGTCTATCGCCTGCCCGCGCGCGGCGGAAAGCTGCAGGCGGTGGCCACCGATTTCGTCAAGCCGAACGGCCTTGCCTTCTCGCCCGACGAATCCAGGCTCTACATCGTCGACACCGGCGCCACCCATGTCGAAAACGGCCCGCGCCACATTCGCGTCTTCGACGTAAGCGAGGACGGCATCACGCTCTCGGGCGGCAAGGTCTTCGCCACCTCACCAGCCGGCCTGTTCGATGGCCTGCGTGTCGACATCCACGGCAATGTCTGGACATCTTCCGGCGAAGGCGTGATCTGCTATGCCCCCGACGGCACGCTGATCGGCAAGGTACTCATCCCCGAAGTCGTCGCCAATGTCGAATTCGGCGGCCCCAAGCGCAACCGCCTCTATATCTGCGGCACCACCTCGCTCTATGCGGTGTTCCTGAACACCCAGGGAGCCAAGCGGCCGAAGAAATAGCGCGTTCTGGCCTAATGTGGTTCGCCGGGGAGGAAAACACTCCGATTTGTCGTAGCCGGGCTTGACCCGGCTATCCAGAAGCCACAGGCGCAAATCCGGCTCGGGGCTGGATGCCGGGCCTTTACAGCAAGCCCGGCAATGACAACGCCTGCGCTCGCTTGCGTGAATCGCATTGTCCTCAAGGCTCCCTGATCACGACATCGAAGGCCGGCGCCCTCGCGGCGCCGGGCAGGCTGAAATGCCACCATTCCCGCGCATAATTGGCCAGGCCATGCGCGGCGAAGGCGGCGACGAGGGCCTTGCGATTGGCGGCGGCCTGCGCCGGCACAGCCTTGCTCGCGGTCCAGGACATCTCGTCGAACAGGTCGAAGCCGCCGCCGAAATCAAGTGGCAGAACCTGCCCGGCGGCATCGACTTGCTCCGCCCCAATGTCGACGGCAATGCCCCTCGAATGGGACGAGGCGCGTGCGACATAACCGAGCGCGAACAGTCTCGACTTGGGCGTACGGGGATAGAATTCGGCCTTGGTATGCTGGTCTGCGGCATCGCCGGCCCAGGTCAGAAAATCGGCGACGGCGCGCTTGGGCCGGTAGCAATCATAGACGACGAGCCGCCAATGGCGCTTTTCGAGGTCACGGGCCGTCGCGGCCAGCGCCTGCGCGACCTCTCGGCGCAGCCAGCAGACGGGGCTCTCATAGCCCGCCACCGGCCGGCCGACGAAATTATGGGAGCCGGCATAGCGCATGTCCTGGCGGATGCCGGGCGCGATGTCGGCCAGGCGGACGAAGCCGGGCGGCAGGTCAACGGCGAAGGCTGAAGTGGGCATGTTTGCGATGATGGCCACGCCAGCAAGAAGTAAGCCAAGCGTTGCTCCCCTCGGATCCCGGCAGGGAGAGCAGGGGTGGTGACGACCGCTCCTCCTCAATTCTGCGGTTCGCATGCGGCCTCCGGGGCGGACCAGAGCAGGAAGACCCGGTGTTCCGGGCCATCGACGGTCTGGAAGCTGGCATTGCCCTGCGCGTCGGGATGCTCCACCTGAATGCCCGCGGCAGGAACGTCGAGGCGGATGCCCTTGGTATTTTGCGTCGCCGTGAGTGTGCCGCCATCGCCGTCAAGGGTGCACGCGAAGACGGTTCCCTGCTGGCGGCAGCCGCCGCCGGCCCACCATTGACGCTTGTCGCCCCTAAACCACAGGCCGACACCGATGCCCGAGCCGTTGTCGGCGAGAAGACGCACCGTGATGCGGGTCACGCGCTGGTCGACATGCTTGACGAGATGGGCGGTGTCATAGTCGCGGGCATAGCACAGCGCCGCCCTTGCCGGCCCCGCCATCGCCACCAGCCCAGCTATCACGGCGAACACGCCGACGAACCGCCCTTTCGGGAACATTCCTTCACCCCTGCTGCGCTTTGTCCTGATTTCACTGGCATTGTGTGCCGGATGCAACTATCTCGACCCCATTATGGCATTGATCAAGATCTGCGGTCTCTCCACTCCCGAAACGCTGGAAGCGGCTCTGGCCGCCGGCGCCGACATGGTCGGCTTCGTGTTCTTCGAGAAATCGCCCCGCCATATCGGCTACGACCTTGCGGCGCAGCTCGGCGCACAGGTATCGGGCCGTGCCCGCAAGACTGCACTCTCCGTCGATGCCGACGACGCCAGGCTCGATGCCATCGTCGCCGCTCTCGCCCCCGACGGCCTGCAGCTCCATGGCAAGGAAAGCCCCGAACGCGTCGCCGCGGTCAAGGCGCGCTACGGCCTGCCGGTCCTGAAGGCGATCGGGGTTTCCAGCGCCGCCGATCTCGAACGGGCTGCCGCCTATCGCGGCGTGGCCGACTGGCTGCTGCTCGACGCCAAGCCCCCGAAGGATGCCGCCCATCCCGGCGGCAACGGCGTGACATTCGACTGGATGCTGCTCAAGCATCTCGACCGCACCCTGCCCTTCATGCTATCGGGCGGGCTCGATCCCGCCAATGTTGCCGAAGCCATCCGCATCAGCACCCCCGACGGGGTCGACGTCTCGTCGGGCGTCGAAGACCGGCCCGGCGTGAAGAATCCCGACAAGATCAGGGCTTTCGTGGAGACGGCAAGACAGGCTTATGCCGCCGCTTCCACCTCATCCCGCTGACAACAGGCCGCAACGATGACCGAGACACCCAAGCTCAATTCCTTCCGCAACGGACCCGATGAGCGCGGTCATTTCGGGCAGTTCGGCGGGCGCTTCGTCGCCGAGACGCTGATGCCGCTGATCCTGTCGCTGGAAGAGGCCTACAAGCAGGCCAAGGCGGATCCGGCCTTCCAGAAGGAAATGGACGGACACCTGGCCACCTATGTCGGCCGGCCCTCCCCGCTCTATTTCGCCGAGCGGCTGACCGAGCATTTCGGTGGCGCCAAGATCTATCTCAAGCGCGAGGAGCTGAACCATACCGGCTCCCACAAAGTCAACAACGTGCTCGGCCAGATCATGCTGGCGCGCCGCATGGGCAAGCCGCGCATCATCGCCGAGACCGGCGCCGGCCAGCACGGCGTCGCCACCGCCACGCTCTGCGCCCGCTTCGGCCTGAAATGCGTGGTCTATATGGGCGCCGTCGACGTCGCCCGCCAGGCACCCAACGTCTTCCGCATGAAGATGCTCGGCGCCGAGGTCATCCCCGTGCAGTCCGGCTCCAAGACCCTCAAGGACGCCATGAACGAGGCGCTGCGCGACTGGGTCACCAATGTGCACGACACCTTCTATTGCATCGGCACTGTGGCCGGTCCTCATCCCTATCCGGGCATGGTCCGCGACTTCCAATCGATCATCGGCCGTGAGACCCGCGAGCAGATGATGGAAGCCGAAGGGCGCCTGCCCGACAGCGTGATTGCCTGCATCGGCGGCGGCTCCAATGCCATGGGCCTGTTCCATCCTTTCCTCGACGATCCCTCCGTCGAGATCATCGGCGTGGAAGCGGCGGGGCACGGCCTCACCAGCCTGCATGCCGCCTCGATCGCCGGCGGCCGCCCCGGCGTGCTGCACGGCAACCGCACCTATCTGTTGATGGATGCCGACGGCCAGATCGAGGAAGCCCATTCTATTTCCGCCGGCCTGGACTATCCCGGCATCGGGCCGGAACATTCCTGGCTGCACGAGGTGGGCCGCGCCACCTATCTGTCGGCGACGGACCAGGAGGCGCTGGACGCCTTCCAGCTGCTGTCGCGCCTGGAGGGGATCATACCCGCGCTCGAATCGGCCCATGCCCTTGCCAGGGTGGCCGAACTCGCGCCCAAGCGGCCCAAGGATCACCTGATGGTGGTCAGCCTCTCCGGCCGCGGCGACAAGGACGTACCGCAGGTTGCCGAGATTTTGGGAACGTCACTGTGACCTCCCGCCATCCCATCCTGCCGCCCCTTGCTCCGAGCTTGTGACCCCATGACCAGCCGCCTCACCGCCCGCTTCGCCGCCCTGGCCGCCGAAAAGCGCGCCGCCCTGGTGACCTTCGTCACCGCCGGCGATCCCGATATCGAGACTTCAGCCAAGATCCTCGCCGGCCTGCCGGCCGCGGGCGCCGACGTCATCGAACTCGGCATGCCCTTCACCGATCCGATGGCCGACGGGCCGGCCATCCAGGCCGCGGGGTTGCGCGCCCTCAAGGCCGGCATGACGCTGACCAAGACGCTCGGCGTCATCCGCGAATTTCGCAAGACCGACGATGCCACGCCGATCATCCTGATGGGCTATTTCAACCCGATCTACATCTATGGCGTCGAACGCTTCCTCGTCGATGCCAAGGCCGCCGGGGTCGACGGCCTGATCGTGGTCGACCTGCCGCCGGAAGAGGATGACGAACTCTGCCTGCCGGCGCTGAAGGCCGGCATCGCCTTCATCCGCCTGGCGACGCCGACCACGGACGACAAGCGCCTGCCCAAGGTGCTGCAGAACACGTCCGGCTTTGTCTATTATGTCTCAATCACCGGCATTACCGGTTCGGCCACGCCCGATTTCGGCGTGGTCGCCGGCGCGGTCGGCCGCATCAAGCAGCATACCGACCTGCCTGTTTGCGTCGGCTTTGGCGTCAAGACCGCCGAGCATGCCCGGGCTATCGCCGAGGGCGCCGACGGCGTGGTGGTGGGCTCGGCCCTGGTGGAAGCGGTGCGCACCAGCCTCGACGCCGACAACAGCGCGACGGACAAGACCGTACCGGCCGTGCTCGCACTGGTCAGCGACATCGCCAAGGGCGCCCGCAGCGTCAGGAAGTAATACCCGGCCCGGTATTGCCTCAGAACAGCTCCGGCCGCTTCAGCCGGAGCGTCTGCACGAGGCTGTAGGTCTTGAGATCGGAAAGCTCGCCACGGTCGGCCATGCCAGCCAGGTCCTTGAGCCCGATCTCGACCACTTCGATCTCCTCGTTCTCCTCCGCCAGACCGCCGCCAGCGCCGACACGGCTCGCCGCCGAATATTCGGCCAGGAACATATGCATCTTCTCGGTCGAGATACCCGGCATCACGAAAGCCGCGCCGAGCGGGACCAGAGCCTTCAGTTCCAGCCCGGCCTCCTCCATCGCCTCGCGCCGGGCGCAATCGGCCGGATCGTCCTCGTCCAGGATGCCTGCCGGTGCCTCGAGTGAAGCCTCCACCCCATGTCCCTTGAGAATCGCCACGCGCAATTGGCGCACCAGCAGAGCCAGCCGGCGCTCGGGATCGAAGGGCAGAACCGTCACCGCATCGCCGTGATCCTCGACGCTGCGGTGAATCACTGCGCCGCCCTGCGTGCGGGCCTTGACCATCAGCAGCCGGTTCCAGCCGTCATAAAGCAGGGCCTCGTCGAGAATCACTGCAGGCAAGGCATTCACTCCATTCAAATCCAGAGGCGCCCTGCGGTACGGCACGATCACCAAAAATCGCAAGGCCTTGGAATCGCAAGCTTCGGAATCGCAGGACACGCAATCGCAAGGCATGTCGAGATGAAGCGCCCAGGCGAAGCCATGCTTCGCTAAAACGCGTTCTTCTCGCATCCACACAAGCCCAGCAAGGTGTCAAACGCAAGGCGGGACGCCAGTTTGAAGCCGGTTTCATCAAGCTGTCGCAAGAACTGCAAATGGGCGTTGACATCGGCCCTCCGCCCCCCTAGAAGACCCCCGCGCCCAGATGGCGGAATTGGTAGACGCGCACGGTTCAGGTCCGTGTACTGCAAGGTGTGGAGGTTCGAGTCCTCTTCTGGGCACCATTTCCCGACCAAGCCTTTGACGAGGCTTGGTATTCCGAAAAATCAATAGCTTACGCGCTGCGCTTGGTACAAAACGTTGGTACAAAGGCAGCTTCGGAATGGGCGTTCTCGTGCGAAATCTCTACGACGTTGATGGCCGCTGGAAATACCGAAAGGTTGTTCCGGTCGCGCTTCGCGGGCACATCGAGGGAAATCTGAGAGAATTCATCCGCTGGCTTGGCCCGACTCGCCAAACACAATCCGAATTGATGCGCCGCTACGCGGCAGCCTCCTCAGAATGCGAAGGCCTTCTCGCTGCCGCGAAAAAGCGGGCAGTCGGGGTCTTCGATGAACTGAGCGCCGAGACGATTGCCCACATCATCGCGACTGAGCGCAGCCGAGTTCTCGAAGCAGATGAAGAAGATCGTTTCGACGAGGATGCCGACCATCTCTTTGAAGACGTTCGCAGGCAGCTAGCGGACGTGCCTGGAGCGCGAGCCAATCCAGACCCCGACCGTCGCTGGAACAACCGCCAGGAAACCCTTGAGGGCGCCCTGGTGCGGCTCCAGCACGACTACGCGCGTGGGCAGGTTGACGAGCTTCATCACGCCGAGATGGAGGACTTGTGCCTCTCTCATGGCTTGAACGTCGACAAGGCCAGCCTCGGCTTCCGCCGCCTTGGCAAGGCTTACGTCACCATGATGATCGATTTGGTGACCGCTCGACTTAAGCGGCAGCGCGGCGAACTGGTCCCGACCCCTGCCCCTCCTCCGCCGTTGCCGGAGCCTTCAGCGGCAGACGCCGGGCTAACCATTCGCGAGATGTCGGAGAAGAAGCTCGTCAGCAAGCAGAAGGGCTACTCCACGAGGGAGGCCACTGAGACGGCTCTTCGGCTTTTCGAGGGTGTTTACGGCCAGCGACCGATGGCGAGCATCACCCGCCGTGAGGTAGCTGAGTGGGTGTTTCTTTTGCAACAGCGCCCCCGGCTGCCTGCCAAGGAGCACCGCAGCCTCAGCCTTAAGGAACTCGTAGCGGCCTATGAGGGCCGACCCGATGTTGCACGCCTTACGGGCAAATCGGTCAACGGACATATCAATCATCTGAATTCGGTCTGGAGTTGGGCGCGGAAGCGCGGCTTCATTGACCGCTCGCTGGACAACCCGTTTAGTGAGCAGCGCGTTGAAGAAACCATGCCCGCGCCGACTGAAGGCTTCACCGCTGCCCAGCTACAGGCGATTTTCAACCTCCCGGTCTTCACGGCAGGTGAGCGCCCGAAGGGTGGCCGGGGAGAAGCGGCATTCTGGCTTCCCCTTCTTCTCCTCACATACGGCACACGTCCCGAGGAAATGAGCCAGCTTCTCGTAAGCGACATCTTCCATGACGATGAAGAGAAGTGCTGGTGCCTCCGTATCACTGATGAGGGCGACCATCCGGCGAAGGGGAGCCGTCATCTCAAAGCCGAGGGTAACCTCCTGGTGCGCAGAACGTTGCCCATCGCCACGCGGCTGCTTGACCTCGGGTTCCTTGGCTACGTGGAAAGCCTGAGGCGGGCTGGCGAGATGGCGCTCTTCCCGAAGCTCACCACAAAAGGAAAGCGCAGCTACCTTCACGAAAACTTCGCGACGTGGTGGGGAGCCTATGCGCGTGAGCATGGCGCTATCCCGGCAAGCAACATTCGACCGCTCCGGGAGTTTCGCGGGACCTGGGGAACGGCTGCTGCCAAGGCCGACTTGTCCGAAGAAGTTCGCGAATGGATACAGGGCCACTACAGGGCGCGGGCCAAAACTTCAAACCGGCGCTACGGCATTCGAGATTTCGGAAAGCATATTGATGCGGTGCAGTTCAAGGGCCTCGACCTATCGCGCGTCGTGCGCCCCGATTACGCCAAGGGGAGTTAGCAAAGGGGCCACGGCCCCTCTGCCTGTGCAAAATGCACCTCCTAGGGAATGCACAGTTTGGCCCGTTCGCCACCGCTTCATCGGTTCAATCCGAGCAGGTGTATAGCCGCTACCAGCGCCCTCGAAGTGCCCGAAAGCCCATGTCACGGGCCTCCCTCTCCTCGTCGTGCCTGCGTCTGGCCTCGCGTGCTGCGATATCCGCAAGCTCCTTCGCGGCCCTTTCATCGGCAGCGACAAGGCCCCCGTCAGCGAAAAGCGCGAACACCTCCGCCATGGCAATGGCCAAACTATCGGCCCGCTTGGTTCCCGCCTTTCCGACCAGGAACGCCACCTGGGCCTGATTGAGATGATATTCAGTGACAGACGAGATGCGCCCCTTACCCGAGATGATTGGCGCGACAGCGTGGCGCACCAATCCCATGGCCTCCAAAGCGGGGAGGTGACGCTTTATCAGCTTGCGGAAATCCTTGGGCTGCGCATAGCCGAGTGCCTTGGCGAGCGCCATGTCGGCCACGGTCTTGTCGGGCGAGACCTGGAGAGCGGTAGCAGCGCTGGTTGCGGCGACGAATTCTTTCATTAGTAGTTCCTTTCGTTGAAGGCCTTGTCGAAGGCCATAGGTTTGTCCTTCACGGGGACCTTTGAGGCTCCCGCGTTGGGCCGGTAATCGATTGTTTCGGTTAGTGTCGGGGCCGGACTTCAGTGCCGGCTATCGTGCGCCGTCCCAATGTGGCCTGTGCAAAATGCACGGCCTAGGTGTTTGATCCCGTGTTTTGATGGTGCAATCTTTTCCACCGGATGGAAGGAGGCACTATGGGCCAGGTTCTTCATGGCAGCGCCACGACGACAGAGGCAATCCGTCGAGCGATACAACATAGTGAAGAGAGCCTGAGAGCTCTG
>NZ_JBFREW010000015.1:0-207191 GCF_052114505.1 Labrys sp. KB_33_2
GCGCGAATGGCCGTTCTCAACAAAGGCGCGAATGGCCGTTCTCAACAAAGCTGACAATCCGATCGCGAAGATCCTGAGAATAGCTCCTGCCCATGATCCACCTCCAATAACGGTGAATCACAAATTGCCCTCCAAGGGAATCGCCGATTCCAGTTTCAGATCCGACGCTCTAGAATGGTTGCGTATCCCCTCATCCGCCCCCAACGTTCTTTACTTGAACGCGTGGTTCTTAAGGGACCACGCTACGGCACCTTCTCCCGCAAGGGGAGAAGGCAATTGCGCCGGCCTCACGCAAACGCGGCGGTAAAATTCTTCGCCACCAGATCGCGGTTGCGCAGCACCTTGCCGGCGCGGGGGCCGGTGGCCCTGCCCTCGCTCCAGGCCAGGCTCCCATTGACATAGACCGAGCGGATGCCGGCCGAGAGCTGGGTGGGATCGTCGAAGGTCGCCTTGTCGAGGATGGTTTCGGAATTGAACAGCACGAGGTCGGCGAAGGCCCCTTCCCTGATCACGCCACGCTGGGCGAGGCCGAAGCGCGCAGCAGGCAGCGCCGTCATCCGGCGCACCGCCTCCTCCATACCGAACAAGCCGATATCGCGGGCGTAATGGCCGAGCACGCGCGGAAAGGTACCCCAGAGCCGGGGATGCGGGCGCACATCGTGCGGCAGCCCGTCCGAACCCACCATGGTGAGCGGGAATTGCAGCACGCGCCGCACATCTTCCTCGTCCATGGTGAAATAGACGGCGCCGGCCGGTTGCAGCTTCGCCACCGCCTCCTCCCTGGAGACGCCGAGCTCGCGGGCAATAACGTCGAGCGTCTTGCCGGCGAGGTCGGGCCGCGCCTTCGACCAGGTGATCAGGATGCGCTCGACCTGGGTCGCGCGCTTGGCCTCCAGCACGGTGGAGGAAGCGGCGTAGGGATAGACGTCGAGCGTGACGGGCTGCTCGCGCGCCCGCTTCTCGATGATCGGCAGCGACACGCGGGTGCGGCCATGGTTCTGCGGGTCGGTGGCCTTGTGATGCGACAGCACCACCGGCGCATCGGCCTCGCGCCCGATGGTGAAGGCCTCTTCCATCGCCTCCAGCAGGTGATCGGCTTCGTCGCGCAGATGGGTGGTGTAAATGGCGGAATATTTGGCCAGCGGCTCGGCGACGGCGATCACCTCCGCCGTCGAGGCAGCATTGGCCGGCTGGTAGTAGAGCCCGGTGGACAGGCCGATCGCCCCATCCGCCAGCGCCTGGTCGAGCAGGTCGCGCATGCGGGCGCATTCGGTCCGGGTGGCCGGGCGGTCGAGCCGGTCCATGGTGGCGAGACGGAGCGTCGTGTGGCCGACGAGGCAGGTGACGTTCACCGTGGTTCCCGCCGTCTCCACCGCCTCGAAATAATCGGCGAAACGCTCGAACAATTCGTGCTCGCTCTTGGCGATCAGGTCGAGCGGCGGCACCACCTCTCCCTTGGCCCGCAGCGGTGCCAGGCTGATGCCGCAATTGCCAACCACCACCGTCGTCACGCCCTGGCTGAGCTTGGCCGCCATGTCGGTGGCGATCACGGCGCGGTCGTCATGGGTGTGCACGTCGATGAAGCCCGGCGCGAGGGCGAGCCCGGCGGCATCGATCTCGGTCCCGGCCTTGTGAGGCAAGCGCTCGCCGAGGGCGACGATGCGTTCGCCAGTGACGGCGACATCGGCCTGGCGCGGCTTGGCGCCGGTGCCGTCGAAGATCGTCGCCTGCCGGAAGATCAGGTCGCAGGGGAAAGTCATCGCATGATCCTTGGGTCGTTCCGGACCGGTATGCCGGCCTCTTCTTTGGTATAAGCCCGACCTTATGATTCGTGCCCGGCCAGCACTGCGACGGCCGGTCGCGCGGCGCCTTCGGCAAGCCCCTTCACGGGCTCGATGGAATTGTGCAGCAAGGCAAGGCCATAGCGCTTGTCCGGTGCGAGGATCAGGGCCTCGCCGCGATCATCCCGCTCGCGCACCCGCTCGCTGTCGGCGAGCCCGATGGCATCGCCGGTCACCGCGATCAGGCCGGCATCGACGCGTGGATTGGCCTCCATCACCCGCCGCACGGCCACGGCGGGATCGACACCCGCCTCGAGCAGCGCCAAGGCCTCCGCATTGACGGCAAGGCCGGATGTACCGACGGTATTCGGCAGCCTATGGCCGGTGACGAAACCTTTCCGGCCGGCCAGGAGAAACTGGGTAAGAGGCTCGGGACGATCAGGCCCGCTGGTGATCACCGCCGCCAGCGGCGAAGCCATCATCCAGGCAAGATCCGGCCGGGCGGTCCATGTGGCGCGAATGGTCTCGAGCCCGCCGCGCTGGCACTCGAGCGCCGTCGCCTCGCCATTCGGCGCCAGGGCATAAAACACCGCAAAACCATGCAGGTCGCCCTTGCCGAGCTTCTCCGCCTCGGCCCAGCCGGCCCACACTGCCCTGCCCGCGCCAGTTCCAAAGGCGGCAATGCCGATCGTCACGTCTCGAACTCCTTGATTGCTACGAAAACCACGTTGCCCAAACGAATCCGGCCGCGAACCGGGCATCTTGCCCCGCTCGCGGCCGGTGATCTCGAACCGCCCGAAGGATCAGGCCTTGACCACGCTCGCCGTGTAGATCTCGCCGATGGTCTTGGCGAGCGCTGCATCGAACTCCGCATCGCTCATGGACACGCGCAGATCTTCCGTGAGGGCGCGCGAGAAGGAGGCGATCATGCCGTGATTGTGGCTGAGCTTCTCGCAGGCATCGGCGCGGGTGTAGCCGCCCGACAGGGCAACGACACGGGCAACGGCCTTGTGGTCGACCAGCGGCTTGTAGAAATCGGCGACGGTGGGGATGGTGAGCTTGAGCATCACCTGCTCGCCCGCCGGCAGCGCGTCGAGCGCCGCAGCGATCTCATCGCGCAGAATAGCCTCGGCTTTCTGCTTGGTCGGGCTCTTGATCGAGACTTCCGGCTCGATGATCGGGATGAGGCCGTGGCCGAGGATCTGCCGGCCGACCTCGAACTGCTGCTTGACCACAGCAGCGACGCCGGTCTTGTCGGCATTGGCGATCACCGAGCGCATCTTGGTGCCGAAGATGCCCTTCTTCGCCGCGCGCGCAAGCAGAGCGTCGAGTTCGGGCATCGGTTTCATCACCTGGGCACCGTTCTCTTCCGTCGCCAGGCCCTTGTCGACCTTGAGGAAGGGCACCACGCTGCGGTCTTCCCACAGATAGGTCGGCACCGGCTTGCCCTTGGCCTCGCCATCCATGGTCTTCTCGAACAGGATGGCGCCGATCACCTTGTCGCCGGAGAAGGCGGGCGCCGTCATGATGCGCACGCGCATTTCGTGCATCAGGCGGAACATCGCCTCGTCGCCGCTATAGCTGGATTCGGCGATGCCATAGAGACGCAGCGCGCCGGGGGTGGAACCACCGCTCTGATCGAGGGCGGCGATGAAGCCATCCTTGCCGGTCATCTGTGACATCATCTTGGCGTCTGCCATATCGGTCTCCCTGTTGCGAGCCGGTGCGCCCCGCGCCCAGCCTCCACGGTTGCCTAGAACAAGCGCGTTTAGACGAAAACGCTCATTGGCTCTAGCTCATTGTTTCCAAGCCAATCCGATGGATCGGCTGGAGCGCCTTTGCGATTCCTGGCGATGCCGCCAAATTACAAAACGCTCTCGCGTCGAGTCGGCGCGAGTATCGGCATGCAAAGGGGGGGAGGCAAGGGGCAGAACTGCGAAAAGCTCTCGCAAAGACGTGGGAAAAAGACGTGGGAAATGGTGGCCAAACGCCCTTCGAGCCATAGGCGCGTATATGGCCTCAGCGCCCGAAGCTCAGGGCTTCTTCCGTCTTCCCGCTCCGTCAGCGCTTGCGTGGATCGGCCATATCGCGGATGGCGGCCTGATGATACCAGGCACCGTCGACATCGATGGGCGGCAAGGGCTGCGTATCGCGCGAGGAAAGCCGCGTCTCGTCACGTCCGAGGCTGGACCCCATGCGCGGACGCGTGGGGAAAAGGTAGATCTTGGCAGTCTCTTGCCGGGTACTCGCAGTCATGCTCGTCTCCCTTGTCTCGCGCGCCAAGGACGCTGCCAAACCAGGATCCAGTCTTAGCACAGCCTCGGGCGCCTTCCTATCATTTGCCTGCTTTGCAGGCAGCATTTGCCTAAACTATGTGCAACCAAAGCCCGCATTACGGCAATGCGCAGCAAGACAGCAGGCCGCGACAACGGCATCTGGGCCCGGCATGACTTGAAAACACCCCTTTTTCTCTTTCAGCCGACAAAAGGACACCGTTTCTTTTGCAGGCTCGCACCCTCGTTTCCAAAATATCTGCGACAAAAACACCGCACCCTGCCCGCTGGCACGCTTCCTGCTTATTGCACCGCAACCGGCGGCAACCCGGTGCGAACCGGCTGCCGCCATCCGCCTTCCAACCAGCGAGTATCCTGAGAATGACGAAGTACAAGCTCGAGTATATCTGGCTCGACGGTTACCGGCCGACCGCGAACCTGCGCGGCAAGACCATGGTCCGCGACTTCGATGCCTTCCCCACGCTCGAGCAACTGCCGCTTTGGGGCTTCGACGGTTCCTCGACCAAGCAGGCCGAGGGATCGAATTCGGATTGTGTACTCAAGCCGGTCCGCATCGTCCCCGATCCGGAGCGCCTGAACGGCGCCGTCGTGCTCTGCGAAGTGATGATGCCCGATGGCGTCACCCCGCACGCCTCCAACAGCCGTGCCACCATTCTCGATGATGACGGCGCCTGGTTCGGCTTCGAGCAGGAATATTTCTTCTACAAGGACGGCCGGCCGCTCGGCTTCCCAGAGCACGGCTTCCCCGCCCCGCAGGGGCCTTACTACACCGGCGTCGGCTACAAGAATGTCGGCAACATCGCCCGCGAGATCGTCGAGAAGCATCTCGACATCTGCCTGGCCGCCGGCATCAACCATGAAGGCATCAATGCCGAGGTCGCCAAGGGCCAGTGGGAATTCCAGATCTTCGGCAAGGGCTCCCGCGCCGCTGCCGACGAGATGTGGATCGCCCGCTATTTCCTGCTCCGCCTGACCGAGACCTATTCGATCGACATCGAATGGCACTGCAAGCCGCTCGGCGACACCGACTGGAACGGCTCGGGCATGCATTGCAACTTCTCGACCACCCAACTGCGCGAAGTGGGTGGCAAGGCCTATTTCGAAGCCCTGATGGCGGCGTTCGCGGCCAACAAGGACGCGCACATCGCCGTCTACGGCCCGGACAACCATCTGCGCCTCACCGGCAAGCACGAGACTGCCTCGATCGACACCTTCTCCTGGGGCGTGGCCGATCGCGGTGCCTCGATCCGCGTGCCGCACTCCTTTGTGCGCAACGACTACAAGGGCTATCTGGAGGACCGCCGTCCCAACTCCCAGGCCGATCCCTATGAGATCGCCTCCCAGGTGCTCAAGACCATCGCCTCCGTTTCGACCGCGGTGAAGGCCGCCGCCTGAGCCCGAGCGCTTCTCGACAAAACGGCGCGGGTCGCAAGATCCGCGCCGTTTTGTATTTGCTGTCTGAGAGTGCCGGAGCGCGCGGCCACCATGCATCTTTGCCGGTCGCCCTTTCGGCCGGACTGTGCTATAGCGCCGACCAACATCAGGAATTTTGCATGTCGGCCCTTTCGCTCGAACAGGCAGCGAGCCCTCAGGCCATTCCCATGGGAATGGCCGATACCGTTGCCGCTCCACAAGCTCAGTCCGCCAAGCCTTCCCTCGCCGGGATGGACCGCACGGCCTTGAATGTAGCTCTCACCGCCGTGGGCGTGCCCGCCGGCGAAGTGAAGATGCGCGTCAACCAGCTTTCGCACTGGCTCTATGTGCGCGGCGCCAGCCGTTTCGATGCCATGACCAACGTGTCCAAGCATCTGCGCGCCCTTCTGGAGCAGTCCTATACGCTCGACCGCCCGGAGATCATCGCCGAGCAGATCTCGGCCGATGGCACGCGCAAATGGCTGATGCGCATGCCCTCCACCGGCCCCGCCGACAAGGGCGCCGAGATCGAGACCGTCTACATCCCCGACGAGAAGCGCGGCACGCTGTGCGTCTCCTCCCAGGTCGGCTGCACGCTCAACTGTTCCTTCTGCCACACCGGCACGCAGAAGCTGGTGCGCAACCTCACTGCGGCCGAGATCGTGGCGCAACTCCTGGTCGCACGCGACCGCCTCGGCGACTGGCCGGGCCAGGAAGCGCCGGAAGGAGCGATCGTGCCGCGTGACGGCGGGCGCTTCGTCTCCAATGTCGTGATGATGGGCATGGGCGAGCCGCTCTATAATTACGACAATGTCGCCATCGCCCTGAAGGTGATGTCGGACCAGGACGGCCTGTGCCTGTCGCGCCGCCGCATCACCCTATCGACCTCCGGCGTGGTGCCGATGCTCGGCCCGCTCGGCGAGGACATCAATCCGGCGCTCGCCATCTCGCTGCATGCCACCAACGACAATCTGCGCAACGAGCTGGTGCCGCTGAACAAGAAATATCCGATCGCCGAGCTCCTGGATGCCTGCCGCAACTATGCCGGCCTCTCCAACGCCCGCCGCATCACCTTCGAATATGTCATGCTCAAGGGCGTCAACGACAGCCCGGCTGAGGCGCGCGCGCTGGTGAAGCTGCTCAAGGGCATCCCGGCCAAGATCAACCTGATCCCCTTCAATCCCTGGCCCGGCACCTTCTATGAATGTTCGGACTGGGAGACGATCGAGGCCTTCTCCGACATCGTCTTCAATGCCGGCTACGCCTCGCCCATCCGCACGCCGCGCGGACGCGACATCCTCGCCGCCTGCGGCCAGCTCAAGAGCGAAAGCCAGAAGATGCGGGCGCGCGATCGCCTCGCCATCGAGGCCGATGCCATGAAGAAGCTGGCGGTCGAGGCCTTCTACGCCCATGGGACGGACGGGGACTAACGACAATGGTCGTGCGATGGCTGGGTTTTTTCCTTCTAGTCATCGGACGGATCCTCGAAATTGTCGCCTCGACAGGAGTGGCAGCCCTTTCCGCAATGATTGTCGGCAGCAGCGGACTGGTGAACACCAATCTCGCCTCGGCCGTATTCCGTTACAGCACAACATTGAATCGAGAGGCTTTTGCAGTTCTCGAACATCCGTTTCTCAATTTTGACCGATTGCAGGGTGCCATATGGCAGGTGTGGTTGATGCCTGCTGCAATATGGGTCGTGCCCATTGCAGGCATTGCCATCATTGGTGAACTCTTCGGACTGCAACGTTGGGCTTTCTACAGTATCGGCACTGCGGCGGCTTTGTGCAGCGTTCCCGGCCTTGTCGGTTTCATTCCTCCGCCCCCTGGGGACGTTGTGCTGCTTTTTATCGGTGTGGCCTGCACAGGAGCGATTGCCGGGCTGGTCTATTGGCTCATCACCGGCCGGCAAGCCGGCTTGATAGTGCGCTCACTCAAGCAATGATAAGCATGGCTTCCACCTTGGTTGGGTGGCACTGAGCGCGATTCATTCGAACACGCGTCGTCGCCACCCTATTGAATAATAGGTTTGCGTCCTGTGATGGTTACCCCCTCTCAGCCTCCTCGCCCCCGTGGCGTCATCAGCTTCGTCGACCGCCTGGTGCTGGTGGCCTTCGCTGCCGTCCTGGCCGCGATTGCAGCGCTGGTGGTCGGCGTGATGGGCCTCGCCAATCACGATTTCGGGCAGGAACTCGCCGGCACGGCAGAGCTGTTCGGCCTGAAGGCTCTGGCGACGCTGATCGATGGAACTCCCGTGGAAGACATCGGGGCCATGATCCAGCAAGCAGCAACCGCCGCCCTGGCCATCTGGCTGGCACCGATCGCCCTGGTCGCGGTGATCGGCGAGACCATGGGCAAAGCAAGCTGGATGTTCTACGCCATCGGCATGGCGCTCGCCTTCGCGGTGGCGCCGATGGTGATGAGCCTGAACATCCTCGCGATCATGCTGCTCTACCGCGCTTTGCTCGGCCTGACCGCCATCGGCATCGTCGCCGGCACGGTCTACTGGCTGGTAGCCGGACGGAGCGCGGCGGGTTGAGCGGAGCCAAGTTTGCACGCCATGGTAATTTCGGGACTATTTAACCATTTGCATACCGCGCCAGCGTAGGCTTCGACGCGTTCCGGTCGAACTTTCGCCGGAATCCCTGTCTTTCGTCGCAGTTGCGCGAGGCGCTCCGATTCACGATGATCGGCGCCACCGCTTTCTGCCCTCTTACTTCGGGATCGATCGAGCCAGCATGATGTCCTCAACCCTTCGCATCGCGCTCATCGCCACCGCCGTCGTCGCATTCACCGGTTCGGCTCTGGCAGCACCTCGCAAACCCAAGGCCGAAGCACCGGCTCCGGCAGCCGCCGGAGGCGCGCAGCCGACACCGCTCGGCCAGTTCGGCGATTGGCAAGCCTTCCAGAACGGCACGGCCAAGGGTAAGTCCTGCTTTGCCATCACCAGTCCGAAGGACCGCAAGCCCGCACGGCTGAAGCGCGATCCGGCCACGCTCTTCGTCACCCGCCGCCCCGGCGAAGGCGTGAAGAACGAGCTGAGCATGATCACCGGTTTCACCATGAAGGATGGCGGCGACGCCACGCTGAAAGTCGGACGCTCCTCCTTCACGCTCTACACCAAGGGCAGCAATGCCTGGGTGAAGAACGCCGCCGAGGAAGGCACCGTGGTCAACACCTTGCGCAAGAGCCGCGACGCGGTCTTCACCGGTGCTTCCAAGCGCGGCAACAGGACCACCGACCGCTATTCCCTCGACGGGCTGCCGCAGGCCCTCGACGCCATCACCAAGGGCTGCCCATAGGACTCTGAGCGCAGACACCGCGACATGCTTGCATGTCGCGGTGTCTGCCCCTTGGAACGATCGCACGCAAAAGGGCGCCGCCTGACTTGGCCGCGCCCTTTTTGTAAGCTCTGTGTTTCCAAGAGCGGACAGTTGTCCGCGCTCCCGGGAACAGTGTGCCTGTTCCCGGAAACAGATATCGCTGTTCCCGGTCACACCGTCTTGGCAGAGAGCCTGTCGCGGAAGACGAGATAGCCGTAAACCGGCATCACCACGAAAACCATGGCGATCTTGATGGCATAGTCGGCAATGCCGAGGCTGACCCAGGGCACGTCCGTGCCGACGAAGGCGATCACCCAGAACAGCACGCTGTCGACCGTCGAGGCGAGGATGTTGGAGATGGAGGGTGGCACCCACCAGGCATGCTGGCGGAAGCGGTTGAAGACCTGAGCATCCACCATCTGGCCGGAAATGAAGGCGATGCCACTGGCGATGGCGATGCGCGGATCCGCGGCCACGAAGGAGACGATCACCGCGATGACGAAGGAGGCGATCACCACCTTGCGCGTCATCTCCACGCCGTGGCGGCGATTGCACAAATCCGTGATGAAGAAGGCGACCGGGAAGATGAAGGCGCCCCAGGTCAGGAAATCCGAGGATCCGGGCACGACATATTGCACGCCCCAGTTGGCGGAAGCGACA
Source organism: Labrys sp. KB_33_2 (assembly GCF_052114505.1). Taxonomy (NCBI): domain Bacteria; kingdom Pseudomonadati; phylum Pseudomonadota; class Alphaproteobacteria; order Hyphomicrobiales; family Xanthobacteraceae; genus Labrys; species Labrys sp. KB_33_2. The sequence goes on from NZ_JBFREW010000015.1 coordinate 9,472, forward strand.
ATCACGGCGTGAGCCAGCACATAGCGCCAGCGCAAATCGGCGAAATAGTTGAACACAGGGTTGGCGGTCACGACATACCTACGGGAAAGAGAAGATTTCTGGGGCGCTGCCTTACAGCAAAAACGGCCGTCGGTGTAGCCTCTCAATCGCAATTCCGCTTCCCCGGGCCGGCATGACCGCCTTTTTCCGCGCTTACGCCGTAGCCATTCCGCAGGCGGAGCAGAATTTCGCCCCCGGCGGCGCCCGGCCGCTGCTTGGTCGCGGCGCGGACTACGCCCCGGCCTTGCCCGTTTCCAGGAAACGCTCCACGCCTGCCAATCCGGTGTAGTGCATCTGGAGGGGCAGGCCGAGGCGAGCAGCCGCCTCCTCCGCCTTGCGCTCAAGCACCGGATCGGGGAATTGCACCAGGAACATCACCCGCTTGTAATGGCCGAAATACATCGGCAGCAATTGCGGATAGCGATCGAGCTTCAACCCCTTGATCACGAAGCGGTCGAAGTGCCGAACCAGGAAATCGGTGAGATAGAAGGTGCCGATCTCCTCCTCCTGCATGCGATCGAATATGTCGCCCCCGGCAAAGAAGGAATAGCAGTGCGGCCCGTCGATGCGCTCGACGCCCTCTTCGCGCAGGACGTCGTCGAGCAGGCCTCCGGTGCCGCAATCGCCGTAGAGCACCAGGATCTCGTCATATTTGGCGCGATTGTCGCGAATCTTGCGCCGGATGCCGTCGGGGATCTTCTGCGGATAATTGTGCCAGATCGCCGGCAGGCAGGTGACCTCCATATGGTCCCAGCCATTGGCGGCTTTCACCGCCAGGAATTCGCGCGCCAGCGCCCCGCAGGCGATCACCAGCGTCGAGCGGGGTTCATCTGGTTTTTTCGAAGGACTGGTCATCGCCCACTCCCCGAGATCGGGCCTCGCCCATCAGGCAGAACGGCGTCATGCCGCCCTGCGCAGATCCGCTGTCGGGCTCAGCCCGCCATGCCCTGACGCTTGCCGATCAGGGACTTGGCCATCTCCACCGCGATGGCAGCATCGCGGCAATAAGCATCGGCGCCCACGGCTTCCGAGAAGGCCTCGTTCAGAGGTGCGCCGCCGACCAGCACGATGTAGTCGGAGCGGATGCCCTTCTCCTTCATCGTGTCGATCACCACTTTCATATAGGGCATCGTGGTGGTGAGCAAAGCCGACATGCCGAGAATTTCGGGCTGGTGCTTCTCGAGCGCCTCGAGATAGTTCTCGACCGGGTTGTTGATGCCGAGGTCGATCACCTCGAAGCCGGCGCCTTCCATCATCATGGTGACGAGGTTCTTGCCGATGTCGTGAATGTCGCCCTTGACGGTGCCGATCACCATCTTGCCGACCTTGGGAGCGCCGGTCTCGGCCAACAACGGGCGCAGCAGATGCATGCCGGCCTTCATCGAATTGGCGGACATCAGCACTTCCGGCACGAACAGGATACCGTCGCGGAAGTCGACGCCGACGATACGCATGCCTTCCACCAGCGCCTTGGTCAGCACGTCATAGGGCGTCCAGCCGCGCTTGAGCAGGACATTGACGCCCTCGACGATCTCGTCGGCCAGGCCGTCATAAAGGTCGTCGTGCATCTGCTCGACGAGCTCGTCATCGGGGAGCGTGTTGAGATCGAGATCGCCGTCGGACATGACTTGCTGTTCCTGCACTGGGTGAAGCACGGATTACTATAGAACGCTTCTTAATGCGAGGTAGCCTGACAGGGGCGCCTTGCGCTGTCGCACTGGGGACATCGTATATTCAAACTGCGACAACAGCCCAAAAGAGCGACGGCCTGTATCGCTCAAATGTCCAACCATGTTCTTGCACGTGGGCAGGTTGTCGGCCCCTGGATGCCCGTCGCCCGGCTGCGGCACGGCGCGCTTCGACAAGAGCGCCGTTTTGCCCTACCTCTTGCCATCCCTGCGCCTTTGCGATTCCCGCCGAGTCCGGCTATTCGCAAAACCCGTCGGCAAAACGTTCGAGTTTGACAGGCGGTATTGGCTTGCGCGAACGTTGCATGAAATAGTAGGCCTACGTAACGGAATGTCGTGGCGCCGGCCTTTGGCGCGATTTCGATACTGATGGCTGTTTGGAAAAGGTTGTGATGCCCGATTTATCTCGTCGCGTTTTCGTTCTCGGTGCTCCATTGCTGCTTGCCGGCTGCGCCTCCTCACGTGCCACCGTCGGCTCCCTGTTCAACAGATCGAATGACAGCGGCTTCAACTATCGCGAGATCTATGCCGGCGGGATGGAGAACGGCCATGCCTATCCGCCCATCAATCTGAACGCGATCGATCCCAAATATCTGCGGCGCGTCGTGGCAGCCCCCGACGGCGAGACACCCGGCAGCATCGTCGTCGATCCCGACAACCGTTTTCTCTACCATGTCCATGACGACGGCACCGCCACTCGCTATGGCGTTGGTGTCGGCCGCGAAGGTTTTGGCTGGAACGGCAAGGCCACCATCAAGCGCAAGGCGGAATGGCCGCGCTGGACGCCGCCACCGAGAATGGTCAAGCGCGACCCGCTGGCCGCCAAATTCGCGGGCGGCATGCCTGGCGGCGTCGAAAACCCGCTCGGTGCCCGCGCCATGTATCTCTATCAGGGCGACCGCGATACGCTCTATCGCCTGCACGGCACCAACGATCCCACCTCGATCGGCAAGTCGATGTCTTCGGGCTGCATCCGCCTGCTCAACCAGGACATCATGGCCCTCTATCACAACACCCCCGTGGGCGTGCGGGTGGTGGTACGGCCTTCGCAGGGCGGTGCCGAGGAGAGCTAAGCATCACACCGAAAAGTGGATGCCGATTTTCAGAAAAAACGGTGCAACAACAATAGCATACCAGCACTAGACCCGATGCCGAAGTCGGGTCCGGTGCCGTAACCCGCCCTCCTCAGTCCGGCTTGCGCAGCCCGCTCGACACCGCCCCGATCAATGCGAGGCCGGCGCCAATCCAGGCGATCAGTTCCGTCTGCCCCTGCGCAACCTGGCTGAAGATGACGGCGGCGACCGCCGCCCCCATCGACTGGCCGAGCAGCCGCCCGGTCGATTGCAGGCCGCTGGCTCCGCCGCTGCGCTCGCGCGGCGCGCTGGTGATGATGATGCGGTTGTTGGGCGACTGGAACAGGCCGAAGCCGAAACCGCACAAGGCAAGCCGCCAGACGATGTCGAAGCTGTCGGGCCGCTCGCCCATGCTGGCGACCGCCGCCAGCCCTGCGGCCAGCAGGCAAAGCCCGGCAATGCCGAGTTTCTCGGGCGAGATCCTGTCGGAAAGCCGGCCCGAGATGGGGGCAATCAACGCCGTCATCAATGGCCAGGGCGTCATCAGGAATCCCGTCGCGGCCTCCGAATGGCCGAGCGAGCGCTGCAAGAAAAAGGGCAGTGCCACATAGGCCATGCTCTGTGAAGCGAAGGAGCAGATCGAGGTCGCCATCGACAGCGAGAATATCGGTCGCCGCAAGAGGTCGACCGGCAGCAGCGGCACCGGCAGTTTCAGCGAGCGCCGCACCAAGACGAGGGCCGCCACCGCCGCCCCGGCGATCATCGCCAGCGCCACCGGCATCGTTCCGGTATCGCCGAGACCATCGAGGCCGGCGATCAGAAGGCCGAAGGCGAAAGCGTTGAGGATGGCGCTGACCCAATCGAAGCGATGGCCGGAAGCCGGTGTCTGCGGCAGAGCCCGCGCCGCGACGAAGAGGGCGATGAGGCCGATGGGCACATTGACCAGGAACAGCCACTGCCAGTTCGCCACGGTCAGGATGGCCGAGGCGACGCTGGGCCCGGCGGCCGAGGACACCGCCACCACCAGAGCCGTGTAGCCGACACCCGAGCCAAGGGAGGCCTTGGGGAAGATATAGCGCACCAGGGCGATATTGACGCTCATGATGCCGGCGCCCCCGAGCCCCTGCACGGCACGCGCCAGCGCCAGCACCGGCAGCGAGGAAGCCTGGGCACAGGCGAAGGAAGCCGCGGTGAACACAGCCAGCCCCGCCCAATAGACCCGCTTATAGCCGATGATGTCGCCGAGCGAGGACAGGGGCAGCAGCGCGATGGTGACCGCGAGTTGGTAGGCGGTGACCACCCAGATCGATTCCGCCGGGGAGACCGCGAGTTCGCCCGCGATCGAAGGCAGGGCGACATTGACGATGGCACTGTCGAGCACCGCCATGGTGAGCGCCATGGCGATGGTCAGGAAAGCCAGAAAGCGTTGGGGAATGGGCAGGCCATCCATGGTGGCGGCATTCATCAAATACTCACAGCGACAAGTGCCGATAGTATCGGCGTCTTCGAGACAATGAATTGGAAAAATCACCCGAAACGGCAAACAGGGCGCCGCAACGGCACCCTGCTTCTACGCTTTCTAGATCGCCGGGGAAGTGCCAGCTTTATCCTAGTATTATAAGCAACAGGCTTTGCGATCCCGCAAAGCCGCAGCCTTGAGTGGACGGTCTCGGCAGGCTTGCCCGTCAATCCTGTCCGCCGACGATGTCGCGGGCGGCCTTTTCGATGATGGCGCGGATCCGCTCGGCCTCGGCCTGCGTCCAGGGACCACGATGCATCTGCAGGGCGTGCCGGAACGTATGCAGAGCTTCCCGCACCATCTCCGGCGTGGAGCGGGCGGAGAAGGCGCTGGCGGCAAGATCCATTCGCGCCATCACGCCATCGACCGCGTCGCGGTTTTCGGCGAGGAAGGCCTCACCCTCCGGGGTGATGGTGTAGAGCTTCTTGGTGCCCTCCGTGACTTCGCCACGGATGTGGTCCTGCTCCTCCAGGAGCGTCAGCGTCGGATAGACCGCGCCGGGGCTCGGTGCATAGGCGCCGCCGAACTTCTCCTCGATGGCGCGGATCAGCTCATAGCCATGGCGCGGCTTCTCGGCGATCAGCGCCAGGATGACCAGGCGCAGATCGCCATGGCCGAAGACGCGGCTACGCCCGCCGAAGCCCCGACCGAAGAAATCGCCCGGGCCATCGCCCTCGAAACCGCCGCGTCCCCAACGGCCCCCACGACCCGGGGCACACTCCCGCTGTTCCTCGCGGCCCCAGCCGCGAAATCCGCCGCGGCCCGAGAACTCGCCGCGACCGCGGCCTTCATGATGTCGTCCAAACATTCGATATACCTTTCGTTCTATCTTTAAGATGAATCTTAAGATATATCGAAAGATAGATTACGCAAGAGCCTTTTGAAAATTTTGAGCCTCCGAAAATCTTGGCTACCGCACGCAAGCATGATCGCCCCACCTGTCCCCCTCCCATCCCCCTTGGGTTCTTCTGACGACGATGGCGGAATGATTGACAGCCCAAACTTGCTGCGGCAGTCTCAAGGCGCTGCGTAGGGCGCACCGGTGCACCGTCGGAAGGGCAATGCCTGCCTACAATCGGAACCACGATTGCGCCTATGCCGAACCTCGAAAATCTCAAGAAGCAGGCCAAGCAATATCTGCGTTGGCATCGCGAGCATTATCATCCGGTCGCCGCCGAGATCAGGGCCGCCTTGCCACGGTTCCGTCACCTCGACGACCACCAGATATTGGAGGCGAATTTCCAGCTCGCCGACGCTCTGGAGCTCGTCGCTCGCCAATTAGGATTCGAGGGATGGGAGGCGCTCAAGGCAGGAGCCCCTACCATGACGAACGTTCCCGAAAGAACCGCACCGCAAGCCTTTTTGAGCTCGATTGCGGCGCAACTCTTCGTCGCCGACGTCACCGCCTCATGCGCGTTCTTTATCGGCAAGCTCGGTTTCGACCTGGATTTTGCCTATGGCGATCCGCCTTTCTACGCGCAGGTCATACGCGACAGAGCGCGGCTCGCCCTGAGGCTGGTGTGCGAACCGGTCTATGTCGGCGATGTCAGGCAGCGCGAGCATCTGCTCGCCGCCGCCATCACGGTCGACAGCACAGCCGAGATCAAGCAGCTCTTCCTGACTTTCCAGGCTGCGGGCGTGGCCTTCCATCAGCCGCTCAGAAAAGAGCCCTGGGGAGCCAGGACCCTCATCGTCCAGGATCCGGACGGTAACCTGATCTTGTTCGCCGGCCCGGCTAGCTGAGCCGTTCCGTCCAACCGGATGGCCGCGCTCACGCGGCCTTGGCGGCAAGCAATCTGGCGACGATGCGCTCCCGCTCTTCAACATAGCTGGAGGCGGAGGCGCGCGCCGCCTCGATCGCGCCTGCCGGCGCCGTCGCGGGGGATCCCGCATCGAAGGGTGGCGCCGGCGCATATTCGAGCTTGAGCTGCACGGCCTCGGCCTCCTCTCGGCCTCGCAGCCGGGCGATGATATCGAGTGCGAAGTCGATACCCGCCGTGACGCCACCACCGGTGATCAGCCGGCCATCGACGACGATACGCTCGGCCACCGGTACGGCGCCGAGTGGCTCTAGCAGATGATGCGAACCCCAATGCGTCGTCGCCCGCTTTCCCTCCAAAAGCCCCGCGGTTCCCAGGACGAGCGCGCCAGTGCACACAGAGGTAATGAAGCGGGCGCTCCAGGCCTGGCGGCGCAGAAAATCGAGGATCATTTCATCTTCCATCAAGGCATTGATGCCGGCTCCGCCCGGCACGCACAGCACGTCGAGGATCGGACAATCCTGCAGCGTCGTCGTGGGCTGGACGGGCCAGCCGCAGGTCGCCGTCACCGGATCGAGATCCTTCCAGATCAGATGCTGGACAACGCCCGGCATCGCGGCGAAGGCGTCGAAAGGCCCGGCTAGGTCAAGCAGCTGGACCTTGGGAAAGACGAGAAAGCCGATCTGCAGCATCATGGCGGTACTCCGTTCCAAATCTTGATATTGACAGAGCCATTCTAGAGCGGCAGATTTTGGCGCAAATGTCGTTTGAACCACACTTTACGCCAAATCCGATCGATGGGCCGCCGCATGGCCGGACGCCGCGCGCGGTGGATCTGCTCGCCTTCCCGGGATTTCAGCTCCTCGATATCGCCGGCCCCATGCAGGTGTTCGCCTCGGCCAACCGCCTGCTGGAGGATGACGGACGGCTTCCGGCCTATCGCCTGCGTATCGTCGCCAAGCAGGGCCAGGTCCCTGCCTGGGCCGGGCTGACGCTGAAGGCCGAGCCCCTGCCGGAGGTCAGCGAAGCCTGCGACACGCTGGTGATCGCCGGTGGGCGCGCCATACATCAGGCCGTCGAAGACGCCGAACTCGTCGCCTGGGTGGTGGCCAAGGCCACAACCGCCAGACGGGTCGCGGCTGTTTGCACCGGGGCGTTCCTGGCCGGCGCCGCCGGCCTGCTCAATGGCAAGCGCGCCGTGACCCATTGGGATTCCTGCGCCCTGCTCGCCGAGCGTTTTCCGGCAACACAGGTGGAAAGCGATCCGATCTTCATCGAGGACGGCAATCTGTGGACCTCAGCTGGCGTCACCGCCGGCATCGATCTCACTCTGGCCCTGGTCGAACGCGATCTTGGCCGCGCCATGGCGCTGGCGGTGGCGCGCGAACTCGTGGTCTTCCTCAAGCGGCCTGGCGGGCAGTCGCAATACAGCGCCGCCCTGGCGCTCCAGCATGGCACCTCCCGTTTCGAAGCCCTGCATAGCTGGATGCGGGAGAACCTCGACGCCGACCTGTCCGTCCCCACCCTCGCCGCGCAGGCCGGCATGAGCGAACGCAGCTTCCAGCGTCGCTACCGAGAGGCCACCGGCGTGCCGCCGGCCCGCGCCGTCGAAAGGCTGCGGGTCGAACAGGCACGCACGCTGCTCGCCGACACCACCTTGCCTCTCAAGCAGATCGCCGCCCGCTGCGGCTTCGGCTGCGAGGAGACCATGCGGCGCGGTTTCGCCCGGCACCTGGCCACCACGCCGCAATCCTATCGCGAGCGATTTTCTGGCGGGCATGCGCTTGGAGCGCGAACATCTCAGTGACATGCTAGCATGTCGCGGCGTCCGCCTTTGCTTTCTTCCTAGATCGGCGTTTCCAAAAGCGGACAAGATGGCCGCGCTCCCGCAATGGCCGATTGACAGAACCCGCCGTCCAGTTAATCTGACAATTGCGAGGTACGTAACTCATTCGCCCGTGCAGATGGCGAAGGGGACGTTGGCGGGAAACGAAAACCAGGAACCGGATTTGTCTCAGGCGGAAGCGAGCAAGGCTGCCGCGCAGAACCAGACCGTCCCGGTGCTGGCTGCCAGTGGCCTGTCCAAGAGCTTTGGCGCCATCGAGGTGCTGAGCAACATCGCGCTCGACCTCAAGGCAGGCGAGGTTCACGCCATCATCGGCGAAAACGGTGCCGGCAAGTCTACCCTTATGAAGATCCTCGCCGGCCATCTGCAGCCGAGCCGGGGCACGCTCGCCATCGATGGCGAGCCGGTGCATTTTTCCGGCCCGGTCGATGCCGAGCATCGCGGCATCGTGCTGGTGCATCAGGAGATCCTGCTCGCGCCCCACCTCACCGTGGCCCAGAACATCTTCCTCGGTCGCGAGGTCCGCCGCGGCCTCATGGTCGACGACCGGGCCATGAACCAGGAAGCCGCGCGGGCAGTTCGCGAGCTCGGGGCTGAGATCGCGCCGACCAGGCTGGTCGAACGCCTCTCCATCGCCCAGCGCCAATTGGTCCAGATCGCCCGCGCCCTGGCGGTGCCGCACCGCGTGGTGATCTTCGATGAGCCCACGGCCTCCCTCACCGCAGTGGAGACGCAGGCCCTCTTGAAGGTGATCACCGCCATCCGTGCCAGGGGTGCGGCGGTTCTCTACATCTCGCACCGCCTCAACGAGGTGAAGGCCATCGCCGACCGCGTCACCGTGCTCCGCGACGGCAAATGGATCGCCACCAGGCCCACGACCGAGCTCCAGCCCATCGACATGGCGCAGTTGATGGTGGGGCGCGACATGGCCAATCTCTATCCGCCCAAGGATATCGCGGATGCGGACTTGACGGTCTCGAAGGAGCCCCTGCTCGCGGTCGAGCATTTCAGCGTGCCGGGCTTTGTTGCCGAAGCCAGCTTCAGCCTGCAGGCCGGCGAGATCCTCGGTTTTGCCGGCTTGGTCGGCGCTGGACGCACCGAGCTGTTCGAAGGGTTGCTGGGTCTGCGTTCCGCTACGGGCACCCTCAGGCTCGAGGGTCGACCTGTGCACTTCGGCGAGCCCCGCCAGGCCATGGAGGCCGGCATCGTCTACCTCTCGGAGGATCGCAAGGGCAAGGGCCTGTTGCTGGCGCAGGATCTGCGCACCAACCTCACCTTGGCCGCGCTCGATCGCTTCACCTCGGGCGCCTTCATCGACAAGGCGAGCGAATGGAGCGCGCTCAACCAGGCCTTCCAGGATTTTGATATCCGGGCCCGCTCCAAGACCCTGCTCGCCGGCCAGCTTTCTGGCGGCAACCAGCAGAAATTGCTGCTCGCCAAGATGATGCTGCTGGAGCCGAGGATCGTCATCATCGACGAACCCACTCGTGGCATCGACATCGGCACCAAGGAACAGATCTACCGTTTCATCGCCGCCCTCGCCGCCAGGGGCAAGGGTGTGATCGTGATCTCCTCCGAGATGCAGGAACTGATCGGCGTGTGCCATCGCATCCTGGTGATGCGCGGCGGGCATATTGCCGGCGAGGTCAAGGGCGAAACCATGACCGAGGCCGAAATCGTGGTGCATGCCACCGGCGTTTCCAGAGAAGAAGCGAGAGCACAGATATGAGCGGAGAGCTCGCCCCCACCAAGGCTGCAAGCCGCTTCCAGGATTTCGACCTGCGCGCCATCGCGCCCTTCGCGGCACTCGCCGTGCTGATGATGCTCGGCTATTTCGTCAATGCCCGCTTCATCGACCTCGACAACCTCACCAATGTCCTGGCCCGCAGCGCCTTCATCGCCACCATCGCGGTCGGCGCCACCTTCGTGATCACCGCCGGCGGCCTCGACCTCTCGGTCGGCTCGATGGCGGCCCTGGTCTCGGGCGTGATGATCCTCTTCCTCAACAAGGCCTATATCGGCGACGGCTATGCCCTGCTCGCCATCGGCATGATCCTGGCCTTGCTGCTCGGCGCCCTGTGCGGCGCCGCCAACGGCCTGGGCGTCACCGCCGGGAGGCTCGAACCCTTCATCGTCACGCTCGGCACCATGGCGATCTTCCGTTCGCTGCTGATCTGGCTGGCCGACGGCGGCTCGATCGCCATGAAGTCGATGGAACTGCGGGCCGATTACCGCCCAGTCTATTTCGGCACCATTCTCGGCCTGCCCTTCCCGGTCTGGGTGATCATCGCGGTGGCGGTTATCGGTGCCTTCCTGCTCTACCGCACCACTTTCGGGCGGCACGTCATGGCCGTTGGATCCAACGAGGATGTCGCCCGCTATTCCGGCATCTCGGTCGGGCGCGTGCGCATGCTCACCTACATCATCCAGGGCCTGTGCGTCGCTATCGCCGTGCTGGTCTATGTGCCCAGGCTCGGCTCGACCACCTCCACCACCGGCCTTGGCTGGGAATTGCAGGCCATCACGGCGGTCGTGGTCGGCGGCACGGCGCTGCGCGGCGGTGTCGGGCGCATTTGGGGCACCATTTGCGGCGCGCTGATCCTGGAAGTGATTTCCAACATCATGGTGCTGTCGAATTTCGTGTCGGAATATCTGGTCGGCGCCGTGCAAGGCGCCATCATCATCATCGCCATGCTGGTGCAGCGCTCGCTCGCCCGGAGGAGTTGAGCCACCCCACCCACATGGAGTGGGCGGCACAAACCCGCCCCCAAATGCGTTTTGCGATTAGACGGACTCACTTCGAATCGCAAAGACGCTCTGGCCAATCCTTTGGATTGGCTTGGAAACAAAGAATTAGAGCAAAGAAGCGTTTCCGCTAAAACGCGCTTTGCTCTAGGGGAACGAAAAGCGCTAGCGAGGATATCATGCGCAAATTGCTGACGGGCCTGATGACGGCCGGTCTCTTCGCACTTGCCGGCACAGCGGTCCAGACGACGGATGTCAAAGCCGCCGACAGCAAGACCATCGCCGTCTCGATCCCAGCCGCCGATCATGGCTGGACGGGCGGCGTGGTCTATCACGCCCAGCAGGAGGCCAAGGCGCTGGAAGCGCGCTATCCAGGCCTCAAGGTCATCGTAAAGACCTCTCCCGACGGCGCGGCGCAGGCCAACGCCCTCGAGGACTTGACCACGCAGGGCATCAACGCCCTCGTCGTGCTGCCGCATAATTCCGACGAGCTGACCGACCCGATTCGCCAGGTCAAGGGCAAGGGCGTGTTCATAACCGTGGTGGACCGCGCCCTGCGCGATCCGATCCAGGATCTCTACGTCGCCGGCAACAATCCGGGCCTGGGCACCGTCTCGGCCGCCTACGTCAAGGAAAAGCTCGGTGGCAAGGGCGACGTCGTGGTGATCCGCGGCCTGCCCATCGTCATCGACGAGCAACGCGTCAATGCCTTCAACGAGGGCCTGAAGGGCTCCGAGGTCAAGGTGATCGACAGCCAGTTCGGCAATTGGAGCCGCGACGATGCCTTCAAGGTCATGCAGGACTTCCTGACCAAGCACCCCAAGATCGATGCGGTGTGGTGTCAGGATGACGACATGGCTGTGGGCGTGCTGGAGGCGATCAAGCAGGCCGGCCGCAGCGACATCAAATTCGTGCTCGGCGGTGCTGGCATGAAGGACATGATCAAGAAAGTCATGGATGGCGACGCCACCATCCCGGCGGACGTGTTGTATCCGCCTGCCATGGTCGCTGTCGCGATGGATCTCACCGCAGCCGGTCTCTACGACAAGCTGCCCGTACGCGGCTCCTATATTCTCGATGCCACGCTGGTGACCAAGGACAACGCCAAGGATTTCTACTACCCTGACTCGCCGTTCTGAGCGAGAATGACAAACGCGAATGCCGCCCTCCTGATGCAGGGCGGCTTTTTTATTGCGATGATTAAGGTACAATAATACCAAATTAGGCAATACCTATTAGGGATTGCAGTCATGCCTCAATGCTACAATCTAATACTTAAGTATCATTGGAGAGGTAGAGTCCAGGCGCCCAATTTCGCCCCAGAAGTGTCACATTCTAGACGCAATTTATCCATGACGACATTCGGCCACATCGCGCAGAAATAGCCGGAGACAGGAAGCATAATTATGCTTAAACTACCTTCATCAAATGGCTAACTCACGGGAAATTACAAGTATATTTTGAAATACTCTATGTACAAAAAATGAAATGACGCACTTTATCGAGATAAATCGATTTATTATTTATGAATTTACGTTGCGATTTACTATTTTTTAGCATATTTTGTTAGCAACAGTCAGCTTCCGGCCGATCGAGAAAGCACCCAAGGCTCCTTTCCCCGGAGTTCTCAGCTGAATGTTCGAGTTTTCCCAGGTGGAGGTCGACATGCCCAAACAATTTCGGAAGGAATGGCGCAAGGTTGCAATGTTTGCTGGACTAGCGACTACTTTGTTTCTTGTCGCTCCGCAGACAGCCCTGAGCGGTGGTTTCGGCAATAACGGCGGAGGTCTCGGCAATGCAGTCGGCGGCCTCGGCAACGCTGTTGGCGGCGCCGTGGGTGCGGTCGGTGGTGCCGTCGGCGGTGTCAATGTCGGCGTCAGCGCCAAGGTGGGTCCGGTCAATGCCAACAGCAACACCAGCCTCAACAGCAACGGCTTGAATTCCAACACGACGGCCAGTGTCGGCAATGCCGCGACGGCTAATGTCAGTGCATCGGCAACGCCCAATAATGGCGTCAACGCCAATGTCGGCGTCAACTCCTCGGTCGCTGATGCCAATGTCAATGCCTCGCTCAACAACGCAACGGGCGTCAATGTCGGCGTCGGCGTGAACGTGCCCGGCACGAATCCCGGCATCCCGGGGACACCTGGCACGCCCGGAACGCCGGGCACTCCGGGAAATCCTGGTACCCCGGGCGTCCCCGGCACAGGTGTGAATATCGGCAATGTCTCCAATCAGTTCGCTTCGATGAGCAGCGCCCAGCGCATCGCCCTCAAGAAGCGCTGCAAGATGGTTCTCGGCGCCACCGACGAATATGACGCTCAGCTCATCAAGCTGTGCCAGATGCTGGCCAAGCTCTGAGCCCATCCAAGAGGTCGAACCGAATTGAGCGCACGACGAGGGGCTGGCCTTCAGGGCCGGCCCCTCCTTTTGAGGGGCATGGGGAACCGGGGAAAGTGATGCATCAATCGATCGCCCTGCCGTTCCGACAGCCCCTCAGAACGATCCGGCAAAATTACCGCCATCCATCAGAATATTCTGGCGGGTGACATAGCCGGCCTGCGTTCCAGCCAGAAAGGCGCAGACCGCGCCCAGTTCGTCCGGATCACCGAACCGCCCGGAAACCTCACCGTCCTGCCATTCGGCGAGCACTTCCTCCGCCGTCTGCCCAGGCCTGGCCGAGGCCGCGGCGTTGTCCCGCAGCCGATCGGTGCCGAAAGAGCCCGGCAGGATGTTGTTGATCGTCACATTATGGCGGGCGACGTCACGTGCGAGACCGGCGACGAAACCGGTCAGCCCACTGCGGGCACCGTTCGACAGGCCGAGATAGGAGATGGGAGCCTTCACCGTCACCGAGGTGATGTTGACGATGCGCCCGAAGCGGCGCGCGATCATGCCATCCAGCGTCGCCTTGATCAGCTCGATCGGTGCCAGCATGTTGGCATCGAGCGCCGCCAGCCATTGCTCGCGGCCGAACTGGCGGAAATCTCCCGGCGGCGGGCCGCCGGCATTGTTGATCAGGATGTCGGGCTGCGGACAGGCTTCCAGCAGCTTGCTTCGTCCCTCCACGCTGGCGACATCGGCAATCACAGGCGTGACCGTCGCGCCCGTCGCGGCGCGGATCTCGGTCGCGGTCCTCTCCAGCGTGGCAGGCGTGACGCCATTGATCACCACATTCACGCCCTCCCGCGCCAGGGCGAGCGCGCAGGCCTTGCCAAGGCCTCGACTGGAGGCGCAGACGATGGCGGATTTTCCTTCGATACCAAGCTTCATGATGCTTTCCAGTGCTTCTTGATCCCCGGCCAGGACGGCGCCGGATAAAGGCAGGCTTTTTCGCAGGGGTAACGGCAGCCGACAAGCCCATGGGACGCGGCGGACACGCAAGGCTGCAGTTCTTGCCATGCTCCGCCTCGAACATGCGAACTCCTGCCGAGACAAGCCCTCGACAGACAAGGTGTCCCGCTTGACATCAAAAACATGAGGATTTATCACATTATAAAAGCGATAAATCCTCATGTTGCGAGCACCACATGGCAACCCCTTTCGATTTTCCGCAAAACCAGCCACGCTCCATATCGACCACCGGCGCCAAACGGCTGCGGTCTCTCTTTCCAGGCCGGGCTCCACCATGGCTTGGATGGCTTGCCTTGCTGGCCTCCCTGCTCCCCGTCGCCTCTCCGGCAGGGCAAGCCGGGTCGAGCGTCACCGGCAATCCCGCCCGTGGGCAAACCGTGTTCGAGCAGCATTGCAGCGGCTGCCATGCCCTGGGAGAAAATCGCTTCGGTCCCCGCCTCGGCGACGTCTACGGCCGGCGGGCCGGCAGCATCCCTGGCTTCCGCTACAGCCAGGCCTTGCAAAGACAACCCCTGACCTGGTCTGCAGCCACGCTCGACCACTGGCTCGCCGGGCCCGCACGCTTCCTGCCGGGGGCACGCATGACCATCTCGATCAACGATGCCGCCACCCGCGCCGACGTCATTGCCTATCTGCGCTCCCACCCCGCTTCCGACCAGGAATGAAAACCCGGGAGCGTTGCCCTGGGTGTCGCCCGAAGCGGAAGGCGCCTATAGCTGTCCCTTCGATACGCAGACGATTCCAGGGAAATCAGAGATGGCATCGGATCCGGCCACAAGCGACAATCCGGCCCGCCCAGTCGCCGCCGTGCTCGCCGTGGTGCTGCGCGGCGAGGAATTCCTGCTGGTTCGCCGCGCCAATCCGCCCGACCAGGGCCTGTGGGGCTTTCCGGGCGGCAAGATCGAACCCGGCGAAGGCGTGCTGCAGGCGGCCCTGCGCGAACTCGGGGAGGAAACCGGCGTCAAGGCCCGCGCCGTAAAGGCCTTCGCAGCCCTCGATTCCATCGATCCTCGTCCGGCCCATGAAGGTGGCCACCACTATGTGCTGGTCGGCGTGCTCTGCCACTGGCAGGCCGGTGAGGCCGTCGCCGCCGACGATGCCCTGGAAGCGCGCTGGTTCGACCTGCCGGCCCTTCTGGCGAACCAGGCTTACGCGAGCACCGATGTCGATACGCTCGCCCAGGAGGCCTTGGTTCTGGCGAAAGCATCGACCTCGGGGCGCATCACGCCTTGACGCTCAGTCTGCCGCCCCCAGCAGCGCAGGCAGCCGCACCAGCACGATTTCGGCAGCCATCACCACCACGGCCCCGACCACAATGGAATGTGAGGTCATCTCGGCGAGGAGCGGCGGCAGCCCCTTGAACGAACTCGATAGCGCGGGAATGCCAAGACCGGCCATCAGGCCGAGCGGTGCCACCAGATTCTTGATGGCGCTGCCCCTTTCCTGGCTTGCAAGCTGGATGCCCGTCATGATCACCGTACCCGCCGCCGGCAGGAACAGGCCTCCGATGACGGCAGCCGGCGTCGCCACCAGCACGGCAGCCACCTTCGGCAGGAAAGCCAGCACGATGAAGATGATGCCGGCGATACGCACCACATGCCGGCTCGCCACACCGGTGATCTTCACCACGCCCAGGTTCTGGGCATAGGCCGTGGTGCCGAAGCCGCCGATCAAGGCGGCCAGCATGGAACCTCCCGCCTCGCCGGCAATGCCCATATTGACGCGCCGGTCATCCAGCGGCGTGCGGGTCAGCCGCGCCGTTGCTTCATACATGCCCATTGCCTCGACCACCGCGACCAGGAAGACGATGCTCATGGTCAGGGTGATGCCGAGGTCGAAATGGAGCGGGCCATAGGGGAGGAATTGCGGCAAGGCGAGCCAGGGTGCCGTCGCGACCGCTGAAAAATCCAGCAAGCCGAGAGCCAGGGCGGCGCAATCGCCCAGCACCAGCGCGATCAGAAAGCCGAACATGCGCAACCGGCCACCGAGCGCGGAACAGACCAGGACGGCAGCCGTGGTCAGGCAGCCCAACACCAGGCTCGGCAGCGTGCCGAAAGTCGGCATGCCCGGTCCGCCGAAGAACTCCTGGAAAGTGAACCCCGCCAGGGCGATGCCGACCAGCATGATGATGGTACCGGATACCGCCGGCGATAGCAGGCGGCGCAGCCTAGCGAGTTGGCCCCCGGCGGCTGCGAGAAAGACCAGGCCAGCACCGATCAGCAAGCCGAGGCTGGCCGAGGCGATGGTCCCGGCTTTGTAGTAACCGATGGCGAGCGGCGAAAAGGCCGATGACGGCCCCTGCACGATGGGCAGGCGCACCAGCTTGGTGCTCTGCACCACCGTCACGATCCCGGCAGCCAGGAAGGTCGCGGTGACCAGATTGGTGGCCAGACTCGCGGAAAAACCGCCGACGGAAGCGACGAAAATCGGGTCGAGCCAGGCATTGGAAACTAGGGCCTGCTGCAGGCCCAGCGCCAGCCCGCGCCGGGCCGGCATCACTGCCTCGACATCGCCGATGGCGCCGTCATCGGCAGCCCGGTCCGAGTGTTCGCCAAGCCGATCTTTGATCAGACCTTTCATTGTAGTTGCTCCTCCCAAGAAGTGCACGGAGCGACGAGGCTGTATTTTTGTTTTAGGCAGCCAATCGCTGGATCCGGCGGGCATGCTTTGCATGCTCACGCAGGACGTCCTCCAGACCAGTGAGCACCGGCTTGCCGGCCTCGACCAGGATGTCACCATTGACGATGGTGGTGCCGGCGATGGCGGGGCCGCAGCGCAGCCAGGCCTCGACCGGATCGGTGTGGGCTCCGGCAAGTGCGACATCCGACATCTCCCACACCACCAGATCGGCGCAGGCCCCCGGCCTCAGATGACCGATCTCATCATCCCAGCCCAGGCACGCCGCACCGCCGCGCGTGGCCATGTCGAGGGCATCGCGGGCCGACATCGAATGGGGTCCGTTGCGGAAACGTCCGAGCAGCAGGGCGGTGCGGGCCTCCAGCCAAAGGGAAGCATGATCGGTCGAGGCCGAACCATCGCAGCCCAGGCCGACGCGCATGCCGCGCGCCCGCAGCCCCATGGCATCGGCAGCCCCGCCGCCGATCAGCATGTTAGAGCAGGGGCATTGGCAGGCGCACACCCCAGCTTTCGCCAGTCGCCCGATCTCGTCCTGCGAGGGGTAGATGTAGTGGGCGACCCAGGAACGCTTGCTGGCCCAGCCGACGCGCTCGAAATATTCCGTGGGCGTGCAGCCATAGACTTCCTGGCAGTAGATGTCCTCCTGTGGGTCCTCGGCCAGATGCGTATGCAGGCGAAGATCATATTTTTCGGCGAGCCGGGCCGATTCCACCATGATCCGTTCAGTCACCGAGAACAGGGAGCACGGCGCCAGCGCCACCCGGTTCATCGCGCCGGCCGAGGCATCGTGATAGGCTTCCACCAGCCTCACGCTGTCTTCGAGAATGGCCTCCTCGCCCTGCACCACCGAAGCCGGCGGCAGGCCGCCCTGCTCGACCGAGCGGGTCATCGAGCCGCGCGTCGCATAAAAGCGGAAGCCGATGTCCCGGCTGGCCCTCAATTGCGCGTCGATCAGGAAGGGTTTGGGATGGACATACATATGATCCATCGAGGTGGTGCAACCGCCCATCAGCAGTTCGGCCATGGCGATATAGGTCGACAGATAGACCGATTCCGCGTCGAGATCGGCCCAAAGCGGATAGAGGCCGGTCAGCCACTCGAACAGGGTGCCGTTGGTCACCGGCGCGTAGGAGCGGGTGAGGTTCTGATACATGTGGTGGTGGGCGTTGATGAGGCCGGGCGTCACCAGACGCCCGCGCGCCGACACCACTTTCGTCGCGGCCGGCTCCTCACCACTCTTGCCGATGGCCTGAACCCGTCTATCCTTGATCGCGATCCAGCCGCTGGCAATCTCCCAGCTTCGATCGACATAGATATAGGCGTCACGCACCAGTAGATCCGCAAGCATGCAGCTCCTCCCCGTCAGTTCCCATGCATATCCGAAGGCGCTTTCGCCACCTTCGCGCTATGAGCCCTGTCCCGGGAGGTGCGAACTCCGGATCGTCATCGAAAAGGCTGAGCGGGCTTGCTCGCAATGCTGTGCACGAATGCAAAGCTTCTTCCATGCTCACCAGTTTTTCACCTGTGTCAACTTTTTTTCTTGAGATTTGCTTTGACGAGGCGAACACCCCAACGCATTCGCCCGCCGCTTCCGAGGACTTCGAATCATGAAGATTGCAGTGATGGGGGCCGGCGCCGTCGGCTGCTTCTTCGGTGCCGTGCTGGCCCAGGCCGGCCATAACGTCACCCTGATCGGACGCCCGGCCCTGGTCGAGGCCGTCAGGGATGGCGGGCTGCTGCTCGAAAGTGGCGGCGAGCGCCGGCACGTGCCCGTTCTTGCCGATACCAGGCCCGAGGCGGTCGCAGGAGCCGAACTCGTATTGTTCTGCGTGAAATCCTTCGACACCGAAGCGGCGGCGGTCGCCATCGCTCCTCATATCGGTGCCGATTGCTCGGTCTGGAGCCTGCAGAACGGCATCGACAATGCCGACAGGCTCGCCCGTATCCTCGACAGGCCGGCCGTGCCCGTTGCCGTCTATGCTGCGCTCGAGGCGCCGGGCGCCGGCTATGTCCGCCACAAGGGCGGTGGCAAGATGGTGATCGGCCCCTCCCCGCGCAGCGAGGAGTTCGCAGCCCTGTTCGCCGCCGCCGGCATTGCGGCCCGTGTTGCGCCGGATGTCGCCAGCACGCTGTGGACCAAGCTCGCGGTCAATTGCGCACTCAATGCCATCTCGGCGCTCGCCGCCCTGCCCTATGGCGGGCTGATCGGGCGCGAAGGCGTGGATGTGCTGCTGAAGGGGATCCTGGCCGAGTGCCGTACCGTGGCCGGCGCCCATGGCATCACCCTGGCCCCGACGCTGGAGGACACCGTGTTCGGCCTCGGCACCAGCATGGCCGAGCAATATTCCTCCACCGCCCAGGATCTCGCCAGGGGCCGGCGCACGGAAATCGACGATCTGAACGGTGCCATCCTGCGCCGGGCCGCCACGCGCGGCCTCGAAGCGCCGCTGAACCAGGCGCTATGGGCTCTGGTAAAACTGCGCGAGAGCGTTTCCAAGAAAGGTTGACCGTCTTTTCGATTGGGAAAACGCGTCAAAACATTTTGCGATTCGACGTGATTCCATGAAATCGCAGAATGCGTCGGGCCAATTGCGCTGTCGGCCCCGCGCGCGATCGACAAGGAAAACCCCGCCTCGTCGGCGGGGTCATGATGCTCGGGGATCTCTGGAAGCTGGTCTCTCCTGGGGTAGTGACCGGCTACGAGAATAGAATTGATCATCGGGTGTGATTTTATCGTGACCCCGATCTCCGGATCCAGGCCCCTCCGCCCGCCCCGAACAGACATACGTCCAGTTCCAGCCGCCGTCGATGATGAGACGCCTAGTGAAATCGGAATCCCGACGATCACGCGGCCGCTATTCCGATCCCGCTCGGCGCGTTTGCACACAAGCAAAAAGCCCGGCGCGTGCCGGGCTGTTCATCTCCTGGGATTGCCTGATCAGAACTTGTAGTTCACGCCTAGGCGAACCGTATGGAAATCCGTGCGCAGCTTGGTGTGGATGGTGTACTGCGTCGGCTCACCATCATTGATCTCGGTCGCACTGATTTTCGATCGACCAAGGTCGATATATTGGTATTCGAGCTTGGCGGTCCAGTGTTCGTTGAAGGCGTATTCCACGCCGCCACCGACCGCGAAGCCAACTCTGGTCTTGTTGGTACGAGCGTGCGCGAGGTAATCGCCGTCGACGTAGTTCTGGGTGTATTTGACACCACCCACTGCCAAACCGCCGGTCGCATAAATCAAAATGTTGTCAAAGGCGTAGCCGATTCGCGGACGAACCGTGCCGAACCAGTTGACCTGGCTCTTGGTGCTCAGGAAATAATCCGTGGTGGCGCCGATGCGGCTAGTCTTGTCGCTGATACCGGCCCCCTGGATATCGCCTTCCAGGCCAAGGACGAAATTGCCCGTCTGCCAATTATAGCCGGCCTGTACGCCGCCGAAGCCACCCTTGGGTGAAAGGCTGCCATACTTGTCCGTATAGGGGTCGGATTCCGGAAAGAGTTCCGACATCGTCACATCGTGGCTGGATCCGAAGGCATAGCCGCCATTGATACCGGCATAGAAGCCTGTCCAGTTATAAGCGGCTGCAGGAGCCACCGGCTCTACTGCGGCGGGCGCCAGGTCAGCAGCCGAAGCACCGGCCGTGGCAAGAAGAAAGGCTATTGCCGAAATCCGAAACTTCATTTCTACAAACCCAGATCTAATAGGACGATAATTTTTCCTATCATGACCACGGCTGCAAGTATGTGATTTTAAAGCAACAGTTTTAATATATTTTGATAATTCAATATAAGAAAATTCATGTACTAAATTTACAACAAACATCATTCATATCGTATAATATTTTCAAATAACCGTGAAATTTATTCGTCCCGTATATTTTTCGACTCCTCAAGGTCGGGAAGCCACCCACTCGCCCTGGCCACTGCTGCCTCAAATAGCCACGACTCCTGCCTTGGCAGTGTCGAACATCTGGTATTTGAACGCATGCGGGGTCTTGCCTTGGAAAGGCTGCGGCCGTCGGATACTCCTATAACGGCGCCACCTCCCGCCTGCCGTCGTGAAGGGAGTTTCATCGAAGGCCGTCAGATGCTGCAGCGAAGAGCGGAGGCGCAGGCCGACATAAGGCTCCCGGCCTTTCGACAGAGTCGGGGAACGCTGCACCGGCGGGAGTCCTGGCAAAAACAAAAGGCACCGCGTTTGCGATGCCTTGGGTCTTCAGTTCTTTCTGGTAAGCGATGGTGGGCGCGACAGGGATTGAACCTGTGACCCCTACGATGTCAACGTAGTGCTCTCCCGCTGAGCTACGCGCCCATCGCTTGCGGAGGCCGGCCTGATAGCAGGTTGAATTAGGCCATGCAAGCCATTCGTCCCGCTATTTTGAAAAGAAGTTCAGGCGGCCTTCAGGAGCTTGTCGACTTCGTTGACCAGATCCTTGAGATGGAAGGGCTTGGACAACACCTTGGCGTCGCGAGGTGCCTGCGAATCGGGGTTGAGCGCCACGGCCGCGAAACCGGTGATGAACATCACCTTGATGTCGGGATCGAGTTCGGTGGCCCGGCGGGCCAGCTCGATGCCATCCATTTCCGGCATGACGATGTCGGTGAGCAGCAATTCGAACGGTTCTTCCCGCAGCCGATGATAGGCGGACAGGCCGTTATCGTAGGACATCACCTCATGTCCGGCATTCTGCAGGGCGCGCACCAGGAAGCGGCGCATATCATTGTCGTCTTCGGCAAGGAGAATCTTGTTCATGATGGCGTCCCGAATCCCCGGCAGGGCCGGAGCATGTTCGAACTCTATAAACCGTCGTCAGGGTAAACGCCCCGTTTACATCGCAATAGAGTTAATCCCGAATTCGTGATGCCGCCAGTGGCTGTTGTGCGGGACGGGTGAAGTAAAAATCATGCGGCGGGGCTTGTGATGCTTGCCCGCCCGTGATTTTGTCGAATGATGTCGGCATCGTTCGAACCGGCCGCACCCTCGAGGTGCCGCGGCCGACGAGGCCGCAACCCGCCGCTGGAGTATGTGCACGGCATGGACATCGAGCTCAGCCCTCCTTTCGACGTGGTCGAGCCTGCGGCCTATGCGGCGCCTTTGCTGTTCAACTCGCCCCATTCGGGACGGGTCTATCCGCGCGCCTTCCTGGAGTCATCTCGCCTCGATCCGCTGTCCCTGCGCCGCTCCGAGGATGCTTTCGTCGACCTCCTGCTCGCCGATGTCGCTGCCAGCGGCTCGGCGGTGATGAGCGCGCGCTTTCCCCGCGCCTTTCTGGACGTCAACCGCGAACCCTACGAACTCGACCCGCGCATGTTCGACGGCAGGCTGCCGAACTATGCCAATACCCGCTCCCTGCGCGTGGCCGGCGGCTTGGGCACACTGGCGCGCGTGGTCAGCGAGAACCAGGAGATCTACGCCCGCCGCCTGCCGGTGGACGAGGCACTGCGCCGGATCGAGGAGCTCTACAAGCCCTATCACCGCACGCTACGCCGCCTGCTCGGCCAGATCCACCGCGAATTCGGCGTGGCGCTGCTGGTCGACTGCCATTCCATGCCGTCCTGCGGCCTGGCACGCGAGGACAGGCCCCGCGCCGACATCGTGCTGGGTGATCGCTACGGCACGAGTTGCTCGCATCTGATCATGGATTGCGCCGACGAGGCCCTGCGCAACCTCGGTTATTCGGTGGCACGCAACAAGCCCTATGCCGGCGGCTACATCACCGAGCATTACGGCAATCCCGGCGCCGGCTTCCACGTCATCCAGATCGAGATCAACCGTTCGATCTACATGAACGAGCAGGATTTTTCCTTGGCTCCGGCCTTCGACCGCCTGAAGCAGGATCTCACCGTGCTGCGCGATACGCTCGCTGGCCTGCCCTTCCACTATCTCGATGCATTCCACCTGGCCGCCGAGTGAACCAGCCCGTTTCGCCTGCCCCCGAAGCCAATTGGGTCTTCGGCTATGGTTCCCTGATGTGGAATCCCGGCTTTGCCTTTGAAGAGCGTCAGAATGCGCTGATTCGCGGCCTGCACCGGGCCCTGTGCATCTGGTCGCATGTCCATCGCGGCACACCCGAAAAGCCCGGCCTGGTGCTCGGCCTCGATCGAGGCGGCTCCTGCCGGGGGGTCGCCTTCCGCGTCGCTTCCGAGAACTGGGATGCGACGGTGGACTATCTGCGCCGGCGCGAGCAGGCCACCAGCGTCTATATCGAGATCCTGCACGAGGCCCGGCTCGAGGACGGGCGTCATGTCCGCGCCCTCGCCTACCGGGCCGACCGGGCGCACCATCAATATTGCGGCAAGCTGCCGGACCGCCAGCTCCTGGAGGTGGTGCGCGGCGGCGTCGGGCTTTCGGGCGCCAATCCCGATTATGTGCTGGCCACCCACGACCATCTCGACGAACTCGGCATTCCCGACCGCACCTTGGCCTGGCTCTCGCACCAATTGCGGGGGTGAGGCCGTCGCATCCGGGGAAGGTCGTTTTCCTTCACCTTTTGCCCCTAACAGCCTGGAAAAGAGTAAGGGCAAGGGGGCGGCCGGTGGCTATACCCCCTTCACAAGACCGACACGTTAATCCTACATTGTGTTGGACGAACAGCCGAATCGGCCTTTTCGGCTGGACTGATGGTGACGGGAGCGCTTCGTGACAGCGCATGTTTCGCCTGCTGTGTTTCATACGTCGGTCTCGCCCGAGGCGTGTCCCGCGCTCGTGCTGAACGCCGATTACCGGCCGCTGTCCTATTATCCGCTCTCGCTCTGGTCCTGGCAGGATACGGTGAAAGCGGTCTTCCTCGACAGGGTCAACATCATCTCCGAATATGACAAGGTGGTGCGAAGTCCCACCTTCGAGTTCCGATTACCTTCGGTGGTATGTCTCAAGACCTACGTCAAACCCAGTCGAAACCCCGCCTTCACCCGCTTCAACGTCTTCCTGCGCGACTGCTTCACCTGCCAATATTGCGGCACACGGTCGGATCTGACCTTCGACCACGTCATCCCCCGCTCCCGGGGCGGACAGACCACCTGGGAAAACGTCGTCGCCGCCTGCTCGCCCTGCAATCTGAAAAAGGGCGGCGCCATGCCCGCCGAGGCTGGCATGCATCCCAACCAGAAGCCCTACGCCCCCTCCCTCAGCGACCTGCACCAGAACGGCCGGCATTTCCCGCCGAACTATCTGCATGAGAGCTGGCTCGATTACCTCTATTGGGATACCGAACTGGAGCCTTGATCGGCTTCATTCGCCGGGGCATGCTTTGCGCGTCGCGACTGCTTCGTTCCGCGCTTTTGGCGTGAATTGATCGCGACCTTTCCGATTGTTAACGAGCGCTCACTATGGAACTCTCCTATGGTGAAGCGGCCGCAAGGCAATCACCATACAAATGCGGGGCAAAGTGCGATTTCCTTAAATCGCCCTTTTCTCTAATTCTTTGTTTCAGCGCGTTTTCCTAATCGAAAAGTCGACCAACTTTTCTGGAAAACGCTTCCGGTGCTGTAAGCACTCGAACGCTCGTTACGACCGCGAAGGGAGGTTCCATGCCGCACGAGACACCGTTGATTGCAACGATCGTGGCGGGCCTGGGACTGGCATTCATCTTTGCGCTTGTCGCACAGCGGTTACGACTGTCTCCGATCGTCGCCTATCTGCTTGGCGGCGTGGTGATCGGCCCCTTCACGCCCGGTTTCGTGGCGGACCAGAATCTCGCCAATGAGCTCGCCGAGCTCGGCGTGATCCTGCTGATGTTCGGTGTCGGCCTGCATTTTTCGCTGAAGGACCTGCTCTCCGTCCGCGCCATCGCCGTTCCCGGCGCGCTGGGCCAGATCGCGGTGGCGACCCTGCTCGGCATGGGTTTTTCCTGGGTCATGGGCTGGGGCCTCGGCACGGGCATCGTCTTCGGCCTCGCCCTCTCGGTCGCCAGTACCGTGGTGCTGCTGCGCGCCATGCAAGAGCGTAAGCTGATCGAGACCGAGCGCGGCCGTATCGCCGTCGGCTGGCTGATCGTCGAAGACCTGGTGATGGTGATCACCCTGGTGCTGATCCCTCCGCTGGCCGGACTTCTCGGCGGCCATGCGCCGGGCGAGGTCGCACCTTCAGGCCTCGCCGCCAATCTCGGCCTCAATTCGATCGCCGCGACCCTCCTGGTCACCGCCATCAAGGTCGCCGCCTTCGTGGCGCTGATGCTGGTGGTCGGGCGCAAGGTCATCCCCTGGGTCCTGCATTTCGTCGCCCATACCGGTTCGCGCGAGCTCTTCCGCCTGGCCGTGCTGGCGATTTCGCTCGGGGTCGCCTATGGCGCGGCCGTGCTCTTCGGCGTCTCCTTCGCGCTGGGCGCCTTTTTCGCCGGCATGGTGCTGGCCGAATCCCCGCTCAGCAAGCAGGCCGCCAATGAGACGCTGCCGCTGCGCGACGCCTTCGCCGTGCTGTTCTTCGTCTCGGTGGGCATGCTGTTCAACCCGGCGATCCTGATCCAGCATCCCCTCGGCGTGCTCGCGACCTTCGTGATCATCGTGATCGGCAAGTCGATTGCCGCCTTCCTGATCGTGCGCGGCTTCGGTTATTCCAAGGGCGTCGCGCTCACCATTTCGGCGAGTCTCGCCCAGATCGGCGAATTCTCGTTCATTCTGGCGGTGCTCGGTGTCAAGCTGCAGATCATCCCCGGCACGGCGCGCGATCTGGTGGTGGCGGGCGCCCTCATCTCAATCGTGATCAACCCGATCCTGTTCATGGCGCTGGACCGCTTCGTGCTGCGTCCCGAACGCCAGCCAACCGCCCCAGTCAAGCCGGAAGTCAAACCTGAGGCCGAGCCCGAGGCACAGCCTCAGCCGGAGGCCTCGCCGGGTGCGTCCGTCGCGGAAGCCGCGCCCGCTCCGGCGCCCCTGCCCAAGGATGATGACATCGAAGTGGTCCAGCCGACCAAACTCAGCCAGCACGCCATTTTGGTCGGCCATGGCCGCGTCGGCAGCCGGGTGGCCAAGGCCCTGCACCAGGCCGGCGTGCCGCTGGTGGTGATCGAGGAATCGCAGAGCGAGGTCGAGAAGCTGAAAGCCGAAGGCATCGAGGTCTATTCCGGACCGGCCGGCGACTACGAGACGCTGGAGCTGCAGAATCTGGCCGGCGCGAAATGGCTGGTCGTCGCCATCCCCGACGCCTTCGAAGCCGGCCATCTGGTGGAGCAGGCCCGCACGCTCAACCCGTCCATCCGCATTCTCGCCCGGGCGCATAGCGAGGAGGCGGTGGACTATCTCCGCGGGCTCGGGGCCGATGCGATCCTGATGGGCGAAGAGGAAATCGCCCGCGGCATGATCCGCGACCTGCTGCAGCCCGAGGAAAGCCAGCCCGGTCAGGCGGCCTGACTATGCCGGGACTCCGGATCCCCGGGTCAAGTCCGGGCACGACAGAACGACACTCGTTGCGGCAAATATCTATGCTTACCCCCGCTAAACACAGGCTACCCTCAGCGGTTACCTCCCCGTTAAGACCTCGATAACCGTACGAATTGTTAATGAGTTGATACCCTTTACCTGAATTTCCTGCGGCTTTATTGCTATTCCATGAATAGAATGAACCATTTTTAGACACCAACGCCCTTTTGGATAGCGGGCGACCTCCACGCGCCCCGTATCATCAACGTCAAATCAAGATGCGGCAGGAACCGCCGGGCGCGAGCCCGGCAGATGGCGGCTGCCTGCCAAAGCGTTTTGCGATTGGAGGCAAGAACGCTCTAGCCAATCCATCAGGTTGGCTTGGAAACAAGGAGCCAGAGCAAACAGGCGTTCGGCCATGGACGCGCTTTGCTCCGAGCAGGGTTTGAGATCCTGCGGATTCCTCCTGATCGATCCCTTGGCTCGATCAGGAGGAATCTGCATACGCATTGGGAAAAGCGACGATGCAGACCTCTTCCGTCGACGAGGCAGACCAAGGCCAGGAGGTCCTCACGGGCCAGCCGCCTTTCGAAGCTCCGACGGAGGACCACCCTGCTAGGCCGGCCGAAAGACGCAGGCGGCGTCCCCTAGTGCCCACCAAACTGCAGAAAAGCGCCGGCCGCATCATGCTGATCGTGGTGGGCTTCGTCTGCATCTATATGGCGATTCTGGCGCGGTTGGTGCAGTTCGGCACCGCGCCGGACGAGCAATATGACGCGCGCCGCTCGGCAGCCGACCAGTTGGCTGCGGCACGCCCGGATATCCTTGACCGCAATGGCCGGATCCTGGCCACCGACGTGCAGGTGCCTTCGCTCTACGCCGAACCGAGGAAGATCATCGATGTCGACGAGGCGACCGAGCTGCTCACCGCCCAGATGCCCGAATTCGATGCACGCGATCTAAGGGCCAAGCTTGCCTCGGGCAAGGGCTTCATCTGGCTCAAGCGCGAGATCACGCCCGAGCAGCGCAATCGCATCTATGCACTCGGCCTGCCGGGCATCGGCTTTCTCAACGAGGCCAAGCGCATCTATCCCAACGGGCCGACGGTGAGCCATGTGCTCGGGGCCGTGAACATCGACAACCAGGGCATTGCCGGCATCGAGCGATATATCGACCGCAAGCGCGGCCTCTCCGAGCTGCAGGCACTCGGCTACGCCTCCGACCCGCACGATCTCAAGCCTGTGCGCCTTTCGATCGATCTGCGAGCCCAGGCGGTGATGCGCGACGAACTCGTCGCGGGGATGGAGCACTACCAGGCCAAGGCGGCGGCCGGCGCCATCATGGACGTCAATACCGGCGAAATGATCTCGCTGGTGTCCTTGCCCGATTTCGATCCCAACAACCCGGCCGAGGCATTGGATCCCAACCGGATCAACCGCATCAATGTCGGCGTGTTCGAGATGGGCTCGACCTTCAAGGCCCTGACCACCGCCATGGCGATCGAATCGGGCAGATTCACCACCGCTTCCATGCTCGATGCCCGCACCACGCTCAAATATGGCCGCTTCACCATTCATGACGACCACGCCCGTCGGCGCATGCTGAGCCTGCCGGAGGTCTTCACCTTCTCCTCCAATATCGGCTCGGCCAAAATGGCCCTCGCCCTCGGCGTCGACGCCCACAAGGCCTTTCTGAGGATGATGGGCCAGACCACGCGACTGGTCACCGAACTGCCCGAGAACGCCATGCCGATCCTGCCCAGGCGCTGGAGCGAGATCAACACCATCACCATCGCCTTCGGCCATGGCATGGCCGTGGCGCCGCTGCAGGCGATGATGGCGGTGGGGGCGATGATGAATGGCGGCCATTTGATGAAGCCGACGTTCCTGGCGCGCAACGAAGGCGACGCCCTGGCGGGCTCCAAGCTGGTCCTGAAGAAGCACACCTCCGACGTGATGCGCTACATCATGCGCCTCAACGCCACCGACGGCTCCGGCAAGAAGGCCAATGTGCCCGGGCTCGGCATCGGCGCCAAGACCGGCACGGCCGAAAAGGTCATCAACGGGCGCTATTCGAAGAAGCTCAACTTCACCACCTTCATGGCGGTATTTCCCTTCGACAAGCCGAAATATCTGGTGCTCGTGCTCTATGACGAGCCCAAGGGCCTGCCCGAGACCTATGGCTACAGTTCCGCCGCCTGGAATGCCGGGGTTACCACCGGCAAGATCCTGGAGCGCATCGGCCCGCTGCTCGGCGTCAAGCCGCGCTTTACGGAGATTCCCAACCCCGTGCCGCCGCTCTACGCCCCTCGCGGCGAAGACCATCCGATGGAGTGGCTGGTCACGCATTGAGCGCAGAAAGGGTGTTCAGTCGCCACCGCAATCCTGCCAATGCCGCGCCGCCCCTCACCTCAATCCCAGTCCACTCCAAGTGGAGTGGACTGGGATTGAGGTGAGGGGCGGCACAGGACCGGCTTAAACATACGGAAGGCATGTTCCTGCCCGATCAACCTCTTCGTATCATTCTCAGGGAAAATGCGTGCCAGGCGGCGCCGGGATGGAGGCGAACACCTCGGCCACGTCATCCTCGAAGATCGCCGCCGTCAGCTTGCCGCCATAGCAGGCACCCGTATCGAGATTGATCCGGTTGGTGCGGAAATCCGGCTCCTCCACCGAGGTGTGGCCATGCACGATCTTCTTCTCGAAGAGTTGGCCCGAGGGTAGAAACTCGTCCCGGATCCAGATCAGGTCATATTCCTTCTGCTTGGCCAGCGGCACATCCGGCCGCACGCCGGCATGCACGAAGAAATAATCGCCGAAGGTGAGGCTCAGCGGCCGCGTGCGCATGAAGTCGAGATGGTCGGGCAGCATCCTGGCGCGGAACTCCGCCCTGAGACGCTCGACATCCCGCTTCGAATGCGGGTCGGCTCCCTTGATGTCGACGCCATAGCTGCCGACGGTGGCCATGCCGCCCCATTTGAGCCAGACGTCGGCATCCGGGTCGCCGGCGAGGAAGGACATCAGCAAGGTTTCGTGATTGCCCCTGAGCACATGGAGCTCGCAACCCGGCAGGTTGCCCATCAACCGGGCCACGACACCGCGGGAATCGGGGCCACGATCGACGAGATCGCCGAGGCTGATGACGATGTGGCGCCGGTCCGGCTTGGCCTGGGCCCGAGATTGCGCCCTGGCCAGGATCTCCTCCATCAGCGCGAGATGGCCGTGGACGTCGCCGAAGGCAATGATGGTTGTCCCCGCCGGCACACGCGGCGGGATGGGAAAGGGTACGACACGATTCTGCATGAAGGCAGCATATCAGCCACGCTTGCCGCAGCAAGGGGATGCGGCAATGCCGCTCAGCCTCCACTGCAGTTCACCTCAGCGTCTTCGGGTTTGCTCGACCTTTGTCATTGCCGGGCTTGACCCGGCAATCCAGCCCCTTCGCGCTTATTCCGGATAGCCGGGTCAAGCCCGGCTATGACAAAACGGGGTGTTACCTCTTTAAGTGAACAGCATTCGGCCGCTCAGGCCCGATAATCCAGGCCGATGTCGAGGATCGGCGCGCTATGGGTGAGCCAGCCGATGGAGATGAGGTCGACGCCCGAGGCCGCGATTGCCGGCGCCGTCGCCGCCGTAACCCGGCCTGAGGCCTCGGTGAGCGCCCGTCCGCCGACCATGGCCACCGCCTCGCGTAATTCATCCGGGCCCATATTGTCGAGCAACACGGCATCGACGCCGACGGCCAGCGCCTCCTCGAGCTGGGCCAGCGTATCGACCTCCAGCTCGATCTTGACCATGTGGCCCGCCGCGGCCTTGGCCCGCTCGAGCGCCGGGCGGATGCCGCCGGCGATGGCGACATGGTTGTCCTTGATCAGGATGGCATCGTCGAGCCCGAAGCGGTGATTGCCGCCGCCGCCGGCCCTCACCGCATATTTCTCCAAAGCGCGCAGGCCGGGCGTGGTCTTGCGGGTGCAGACGATGGTGGCCTTGTGCCCCCTGATCGCCTCCACCACCGAGGCGGTGGCGCTGGCGATGCCGCTGAGACGGCAGAGGATGTTGAGCGCCGTGCGCTCGCCCGTCAGCAAGGCCCGGGCCGAACCGGTGACGGTGGCGATGATCGAGCCAGGCGATACGCTAGCGCCGTCGCCGCGCTCCACCGCGATCGCAGCAGAAGGATCGAGCAGGCGGAAGGCGGCGGCGGCAATGTCGAGGCCGGCGACCACGCCGTCCTGGCGTGCGGCCAGCACGGTGGTCGCCTTGAGGCCGACAGGCACGATGGCATCGGTGGTGAGGTCGCCGGCACGGCCGAGATCCTCGACCAGGGCCGCGCGGACGACAGGCTCGAACAGCAGGGGGGACAGGGGAGAAAGGGGCATGTCAGGCGCTTTCTGCGAAAGGAAGGGAGAGGGCGACCTCACGGGCCGTCGAGAGGGCCTGGTCGAGCGAGAGGAGAGACGGTGTCGCCTCCGGCAGGCTGCTGGGGAAATCCGTGCGGCAATGCGCGCCCCGGCTTTCCTGCCGGCATAGCGCGGAGACGGCCAGCATCAGGCCGACCAAGGCGGGCCCCGAGCCAGGGCGTGTGCTGGTGGCCAGCGGTAGGAGTTCGGCGATCGCCGCCTCTAGTCCGGCCCGGTCCCTCACCACGCCGAGCGCACGCGATAGAATCGGACGCGTTGACTCGGCATCCCCGGCGCGAAGGTCAGCAGCATTCGCGGCAATGGAAGTACCCGCGAATCGGCGGCTGGCGGCCGGTGCGCTCCTCACGCTGTCGGCGACCCAGGCGGCGCAGACCGCAGCCTCGGCCAGGGAATTGCTGGCGAGGCGATTGGCGCCGTGCAGACCGGTGCAGGCCACTTCGCCACAAGCCCATAGACCCGGCAGGGAGCTTCGGCCCTGTCCATCCACCGCAATGCCGCCCATGTGATAGTGCTGGGCCGGACGCACCGGCAGAGGCTGCAAGGCGGGATTGAAGCCTGCGTCCCGGCAGAGCCGGTCGATACCCGGGAAGCGGCGTGCGAACCCCGCGCCGGGCCGTTGGCGGGCATCGAGGTAGACTTGGTGCCCGCCCGACAGATGCTGCCAGATGCCGCGGGCGACTTCGTCGCGCGGGGCCAGTTCGGCGCCTGGCAGATGGCGGAGAAAGCGCTCGCCGGTCTCGTCGATCAGCACGGCGCCCTCACCCCGCACGGCTTCGCTGACCAGTCCCATCGGCCGCGCCGCGGTATCGAGCGCGGTTGGATGGAACTGCACGAATTCGAGATTGGAGAGCAGCGCCCCGGCGCGAGCCGCCAGGGCGAGCCCCTGCCCCTGGCTGGTGCGAGGATTGGTGCTATCGCTGAAGAGGCCGCCGATGCCGCCGGTGGCCAGCACCACGCGTGCGGTGGGAATGGTCATCGCCTCGCTGTTCGGGCCGACGCAGACGACACCGGCGATGGTGCCGTCCTCGACGATGAGGCGCCGTGCCTCGACGCCCTCCAGCACGGTGATCGAGGGCGTCTTACGCACTGCGGCGACCAAGGCGCGCACGATCTCTCGTCCCGTGGCGTCGCCATCGGCATGTACGATGCGGCGGCGGCCATGGGCGGCTTCGAGGCCGAGTTGGAAGTCCTCGCCGTTCCTGTCGAAATTGACACCGAGAGCGGCGAGCCGACGCACCGCATCCGGAGCAGCGTCGAGGATGGAGCGAGCCGCCACCGCCGCCACCAGGCCACCGCCGGCCGCCAGCGTATCCTCAAGGTGAAGTGCAGGTGTATCATCATCAGCCAGGCTTGCGGCGAGCCCGCCCTGCGCCCAGCCGGTCGAGGTTTCCGCGCCGAGCGACGCGCGGGAGAGCAGCACCGCCGGTTCGGGGGCGAGTGAGAGCGCCGTCATCAGCCCGGCGAGGCCGGCCCCGACCACCACCGGGCGGTCGCGATAGAGCTGCGGATGATCGCTCATAGCTCGAGCATCCTCTCGACGGCCCGGCGCGCGGCAACCGCAATGGCAGAATCGATGGTGACTTCGTGCCGGTTGGTCTCCAGCGCCTGGCGGATATTGGCGAGCGTGATGCGCTTCATATGCGGACAGAGATTACAGGGGCGCACGAAATCGACGGTGGGGTGCTGCACGGCCACGTTGTCGCTCATCGAGCATTCGGTCAGCAGCACCACGCGGGCAGGCTTGTGCTCGGCGACATAGCCGGACATCAGCGCGGTCGAGCCGGAGAAATCGGCTTCCGCCACCACCTCCGGCGGGCATTCGGGATGTGCGAGGACGATCACGCCGGGATGGTCTTCCCTGAGCTGGCGCACCTCGGCCGGCGAGAAGCGCTCATGCACCTCGCAATGGCCCTTCCAGGCGATGATCTCGACATCGGTCTCGGCCGCGATGTTGCGGGCGAGATATTCGTCGGGAAGCATGATCACCCGGGGCACGCCAAGCTTTTCGACGATCCTCTTGGCATTGCCCGAGGTGCAGCAGACATCGGACTCCGCCTTCACCGCCGCCGAGGTGTTGACATATGTGACGATGGGCACGCCGGGATAGGTCTGGCGCATCAGGCGCACATCCTCCGGCTGGATCGAATCGGCCAGCGAGCAGCCGGCGCGAAGATCGGGGATCAGCACCGTCTTGTCCAGATTGAGCAGCTTGGCGGTCTCGGCCATGAAATGCACGCCCGCCAGCACGATGACATCGGCGTCGGTATCGACAGCCCTGCGGGCCAGGGCCAGGCTGTCGCCGACCACGTCGGCGACGCAGTGGAAGATTTCCGGCGTCTGGTAGTTGTGCGCCAGGATGACGGCGTTGCGCTCGCGCTTGAGCGCCAGGATGGCGTCGACGTCATCGGCGAAGACGGGCCATTCCATGGCGGGAATGACGCGCTTGACCCGCTCATAGAGCGGCGCGGTGCGGGTGAGAACGGTAGCATCGGGGCTCATATTTATACTCCCATTGAGCATATGTTGAGCATATGCTTAATCTGAGTATAAGCAATGTCAAGCGAATTATGTTCACTTGGAGCATAAGAGATTGGAGCAAAACCGAGAGAGCGAACCGCGACTCCCCTTCTCCCCTGGTGGGGATCGTCCACTCCACTTGGAGTGGACTGGGAGCCCCGAAGCGGCGGATGAGGGGTCTAGCCCCCCATCCAGAGATTACACCTTTGAGCGAGCACCAAGGCTGGCAAGGTCGCAAGACCCCTCTTCCGTCATTGCTTCGCAATGCCACCTTCTCCCGCAAGGGGAGAAGGGGACCGCGCTAGACTCAGTGAGGGGACACTCCTACCCCCGCGCCAGCGGCAGCTTGGTGCCGGCGGCTACGCGCTCGGCCAGCACGGCCTGGCGGAAGCGGAACAGCTTGGCCGGGCGGCCGATGGTCTCGGCGGCGATCTCGCCGGTCTCCTCCACCAGTTCCTGCTGCTCGATCAGGCGGCGGAAATTCTGCTTGTGCACCAGGCGCCCAGCCAGGGCCTCGACGCTGCGCTGGAGCTGCAGCAAGGTGAAGGTGGCGGGCAGCAATTCGAACACCACTGGGCGGTATTTGATCTTGGCTCTCAGACGGGCAATGCCGGTGGCGAGGATGCGGCGATGGTCGGCATGCATCGGCCTGCCCGGCACCGCTTGCGAGGCCGGCACCGCTTGCGCGCCCGCAACGCCGTTCGTGGCAGCTTCCGGTACCAGCCCGGCCTCGTAGAGCAGCTCGTAGCGCTGCAGCACGAGCTCCTCGTTCCAGGCAAAACCCTCAAGCCCGAAGGTGATATCGACCCGCTGGGACCTGATCTCCCGCATGGCCGCACTGTCGACCGCCCCGGCCCAGGCACGCAGGGGCGCGACGATTCCCGTCTGGAAGAAGGCCGGCAGGCCGGCGCGATGGTCCTCCCAGGGGAAATACTCATACCAGTCGCGCCAACCGGTTTCCTCGCCTCCACCGGCATTTTCCCGCGTCAGGCCTAGATAGGAGATCGAGATCGCCCGCTGCATGTCCTGCGCCCCGCGATCGTTGTCGGCGAAGGTATAGAGCTGCTCGACATAGCCGAGGGGATGGCCGGTCTGGCGTTCCACCCAGGCACGCAGCCCGGTCTGCAATGAGCGGTGGCCGGCCTCGAAGGGACCGGAGGGCAGGCCCCTGCCCTCGCGCACCGTCATCACCCGCGGCCGCCCTGCGGTCACCGCCACGAGGACGGCGATCAGGTCGGCGGTGACGAGGTTGCCGGTCTCTGGCGGCACGATCGATTTCTCCTGGTGACAAAGCCGATATCTGGTGCGGAGACTCGCAGTTGCGCCCGGCCGGAGCAAGCAATCGGCAGCTTTTGACCAAAGGTTTCAACAGGTGAAGCGACGGAGCGCCCTCAAAAAATCACCGCCTCCGTCCCTTCCAGCAGCACGGCGGTCAGAGGGCCGCCGAAACAGGCGCCGGTGTCGAGATTGATGCGGTTGGGCCTGAAGGTCGCGATATCGACCGGCGTGTGGCCATGCACAATGCGCTTGCCGAAATCGCCATCCCAGTCGAGGAACTCGTTGCGGATCCAGAGCAGGTCCTCCTCGTCCTGCCGGTCGGGCGGGCGGCCGGGGCGGACGCCGGCATGAACGAAGAAATAATCACCGCAGGCATAGCTGAGCGGCATTTTCGCCAGAAAGGCGAGGTGATGCTCCGGTATCGCGTCGAGAAAGGCGCGGCGCAGGTCGTGAAGCGTCGGGCCTGCGGCCAGGGCCCGCTCCAGATCGACGCCGTAGCTCGCCAGCGTGCGCAGGCCGCCATTGTGCAGCCAGGCCTCGGCATCCTCGCCGCCACGGATGAAGTCGAGCATCATGGCTTCGTGATTGCCCTTGAGCACCACGAGCTCGCAGCCCGGCAGTCCAGCCGCGAGGCGATCGACCACACGGGCCGAATCCGGGCCGCGATCGACGAGATCGCCGACAGAGACGACGATGTGCCGTCGCTCCGGCAAAGACGCCAGGCGCGCCTCGATCTGTTCGAGCAGGATCTCCAGCTTGTCGTAGCAGCCGTGCACGTCGCCGAAGGCGATGACGCTGACATCGTCGGGGATAGCGGGCAGATGGAATGACCCCATGATGCGCTCCCTCCATGCGACACCATAAGGGGCGTGCGGGCCGCGCGGCAAGGGGCGGCAATGCCCCGGGAGCGCGGGCCTCAGGGGCTCAGAATACCACGGCCTCGATGCCTTCGAACCGTACAGCCGTCAGGATGCCCGAGGCATAGGCCTTGGTGTCCAGATTGATGCGGTTGCGGTTGAAGTCCGGCTTGCGCACCGGTGTGTGGCCGTGGACGATCTTCTTCTCGAAGCGTTGCGTGGAATGCAGGAACTCCTCGCGAATCCAGACGAGGTCGCGATCGTCCTGCTCGGCCAGCGGCACGCCGGGGCGCACGCCGGCATGGACGAAGAAATAGTCGCCGATACTGTAGGAGGTGGGCAGGCCGCGCAGGAAATCGAGATGCGCCTGCGGTATGGCTGAAAGCATGTCCTGGCGCAGGCGGTCCGGCGTCTTCTCCACCTTGTAATTCTGCCGGCTGGCAATGCCATAGCTCTGCAGGAAGGCGTCGGCGCCGAAGAAGCTGCGCCAGGCATCGCCGATCGGCTTGTCGTCGAGAAAGCCGAGCAGCGCGTCCTCGTGGTTGCCCAGGAGCACCACCAGCTCACAGCCTCGCACGCCGTTCATCAGCCGCTCGATCACGCCGGCGGAATCGGGGCCGCGGTCGATGAGATCGCCGACGCTGACCACGAGATGCTTGAGGCCCGGCAGCAGCGACGCCCGCCTTTCGATGCGCGTGAGCAGGGGTTCCAGCAAATCGAGCCGCCCGTGGATATCGCCGATGGCGATGACGGAGGTCTCAGGCGGCATGCTGGGCGGTTCGGGAAAGCGCTCGATCTTCTTCTTGGCTATCGGTTTGGCTATTGGTTTCTTGGGCATGGCGGGCTCCCTCTCCCACACCGGGAGAGGGCTGGGGATTGAGATCCCTTACTTCCGCGTGCCGGCCCCAAACGTCAACAAGAGGGGGCAATTGTGACGTGGAGAACTCGGAGTGGAGATGACCTTCCCAGGATGAGGAGGGTCAGGTTTCCCCTCAGCTTCGCGGCTTGGCGTTTGTGGGGTCGTAGAGCGGCTTATAGCCGACGCCGGCCACCTCGACCGGATAGGTCTCGCCGAAATACTCGACCTGGAACTTGCGACCCTCCTGCGCATAGGCATGCGGCAGATAGGCGAGCGCGATGTTCTTGCCGATGGTCGGGCCATAGGCGATCGAATAGGTGTAGGACCGGCGACCGAGTTCGTCGACCAGCGTCTCGCCGGTCTCAGGGTCCATCACCGGCAGGATGCCGACGGGGTAGCGAGCGACGCCCTTGGCATCGACATTGTCCGTGATCACCAGCGTACACAGCATGGCCGGCTGGTGGGCGCGGGCGCGGTGCTCCAAATGCCTGGCCTTGCCGCAGAAATCGGCCTCCTTGACCTTGGGGCGCTGGAGATCGGTTTCGATCAGGTTGTACTCGGTGTTGAGCTCGGCATTCTGCAAGCGCAGGCTCTTTTCCATGCGGCGGGAATTGGCATAGGTCTCCACGCCGACCGCCATCACCCCGGTGGTGCGCAGCGCGTCCCAGACGGCAAGACCGTCCTCGTAGCGCATGTGCAGTTCCCAGCCCTGCTCGCCGACATAGGAGATGCGGAAGGCGGAGACGTCCTTGCCCCCGATGTGGATCTGCTTGATGGCGGCAAAGGCGAAGTTCTCCGGATCGAGC
Organism: Labrys sp. KB_33_2; assembly: GCF_052114505.1. NCBI lineage: Bacteria > Pseudomonadati > Pseudomonadota > Alphaproteobacteria > Hyphomicrobiales > Xanthobacteraceae > Labrys > Labrys sp. KB_33_2. The sequence goes on from NZ_JBFREW010000015.1 coordinate 46,227, forward strand.
CCGGTCGGGTCTTCCACCACCTTCTTCAGATTGACGCGGGCATTCGGGCCCCAGATGCCGATGGTGACGTATTTCTCCGAAGTATCGGTGACGGTGACGTCGAAGCCCTTGTCCTGGGCAACGCGGCGCAGATAGTTGAGATCGCGCGGGCCGGCATCGGCGCCATCGACCACGCGGCAGCGGTCCGCCATGCGGAACACGGTGAGGTCCGCGCGCACCATGCCGTTTTCGTCGAGGAAATGGGTGTAGATGCCCTTGCCGATATTCGCTTCGCCGCCGATCTTGGCGGCGCAGACCCATTCCATCAGCGCGACATGGTCAGGCCCCTCGACATCGATCATGGCGAAGTGCGAGAGGTTGATGATGCCGCAATCCTCGCTCATGGCGAGCTGTTCGGCATTGGAGACGCGCCAGAAATGGCGGTTGTCCCATTCGTTCGCGCGCACCGGCACGCGATTTCCGTATTTCTCGAGCAAATGCTCGTTGACGGCGTAGCCATGGGCGCGTTCCCAGCCGCCGAGCTCCATGAAGTAGCCGCCGAGCTCCTTCTCGCGCTCATAGAAGGGCGAGCGCCTGATATTGCGGCCGGTGTCATAGGGCTCGCGCGGATGCACGGCAGGGTTATAGATCTTGCGGGCCGCCTCGCCGCAACGCCCCTCGATGAAGCCTTCCTCCAGCATGTGCGGGGAGAAGCGAGCATAGTCGATCTTGTTGTGGTCGATCGGCGTACGCCCGTCGGTCATCCAGTCGGCGATGAGCTTGCCCATGCCGGGGCCATCCTTGACCCAGATAGCGACCGCATACCACAGGCCCCGCACCTTCTGGCTTTCGCCCATGGAGGGGCCGCCATCGGTGGTGACCTGCAGAAGGCCATTGAAGGAATGGCCCTCATTGTAACCCAGCTCGCCGAGAATCGGCGTCAGCTCCATGGCGCGTTCGAGTGGGCCGATGATCTGCTCCATGTCGAGGTCGCGCTGCGAGGGCGACAGGCGCGCCTCGTGCTTTTCGAGAAGGTCGCGGGGATGGCACAGGCGCGGATTGGTCTCCTCGTAATAGCCCCACTCGATCTGGCCGCCTTCGGCGGTCGTCGGATCGCCGGTGTCGCGCATATAGGCGGAGTTGCCCTGGTCGCGCATCAGCGGCCAGCCGATCTCCTTGCCGGTGCCGGCGAACTCGTTATAGGGCCCGAAGAAGGTAAGCGGATGATCGACCGGCATCACCGGCAGGTCCTCGCCGGCCATCTCGGCGATCAGGCGGCCCCACAGGCCGGCACAAACAACGACATGATCGGCCTCGATAGTGCCGCGGCTGGTGACCACGCCCTTGATGCGGCCGTTCTCGATGATGAGCGACTGAGCCGCCGTGTTGGCGAAGACCTGGAGCTTGCCGGCGGCCTCGCCCTGGTCGACGAGCTTGCCCGCCACCGTCTGCGAGCGTGGGATGACAAGGCCGGCATCGGGATCCCACAGGCCGCCCTGCACCAGATGCTCCTCGATCAGCGGGAACTTCTCCTTGATCTCGGCCGGCTCGATCAGGCGGGCACGGGTGCCGAAGGCTTTGCCGGAGGCAACCTTGCGCTTGATCTCGTCCATGCGGGCATCGTCGCCCACGCGGGCCACCTCGATGCCGCCGACGCGGGCGTAGTGACCCATCTTCTCGTAGAAATCGATGGAATAGAGCGTGGTCCAGCAGGACAGGAAATCGTGGCTGGTGGCATAGCAGAAGTCGGAGGCATGGGCGGTGGAGCCGATATCGGTTGGGATGCCCGACTTGTCGATGCCGACGATGTCGTCCCAGCCCCGCTCGATCAAATGATGGGCGATCGATGCGCCGACGATCCCGCCCAATCCGACGATGACGACCTTCGCCTTTTTTGGAAACACTGCCATTTGCCTGCGACTCCGGATGCGTTGCGGGAAACCCTAGCGCCTCTACCGCCGCGGTTGCTGCCTCAGTGCGACCTTCTCCCAAGGCCACGCGACCACAACCGCAGGATGCAGCGCCGATGCCATCCCGTTGCCGATTAGCTCTATAGAAGACGCGCTGGAACGATGTCGCATATGGGCCGGGACATGGCCAGAAAACGACGTCGACGAGAATCCTGTCGCCGAGGTTGATCGCCAGCTGAACTATTCCCTTCTCCCCCTGCGGGAGAAGGCGCCGGCAGGCGGATGAGGGGTCTCGCAACTTGTTCAGGTCGTGCTTGCGAGTGAGCATCAGAAAAGTCAGGTCGCGAGCCCCCTCATCCGGCGCTTCGCGCCACCTTCTACCACAGGGGGAGAAGGAGAGAACGTCCTGTGCGCACTGTCACGGCGGTATCCCGTTGCCTGTGGCTTGGTCGGGCATCCACGCACCGGGCCCTGCCATGAACCGCTCCCTTCGTCCTCCCTTGCTCGCCGTCTGCCTCGCTTGTCTCTGGCCCGCCGCAGGCTCCGCCATGGAGCTATGCCATCTGCGCAAGACACCGGATGGTTTTGTCGCCCTGCGCGCCGGTCCCGGCCCGCAGCACCGCCTGATCGCCCGTATGAAGCCCGGGGACGAAGTGCAATATGGCCAGGGGCGCACAGGCAAATGGGTCGAGGTCACCTGGTGGCGCGGCGATTCGCGCCTTGAGGAGGATGGCTTCAGCAAGGGCATCCATGGCTGGGCCTTCTCGCCGCTGATCGCCAAGGATTGCGGGTGAGCCCCAAGCGGGGCGCCGTGCCGTTATGCTTGAGATGACGGGGCGTTTGCGCCTAAGGGTGAACGTTCCAGCCTTCTTTCAGCCTACGGACGCCCACCATGCATGAGCCCCTCCCCGTCTCCGATACCATGAACGGCGCCGAAAGCCTGGTGCGCACGCTGGTCGATAGCGGCGTCGAGGTCTGCTTTGCCAATCCCGGCACTTCGGAAATGCATTTCGTCGGCGCGCTCGACCGCATCGAGGGCATGCGGCCGGTGCTCGGCCTGTTCGAGGGCGTGGTCACCGGCGCGGCGGATGGCTATGCCCGCATGACCTGCAAGCCGGCGGCGACGCTGCTGCATCTCGGCCCGGGCCTGGCCAATGGCCTCGCCAATCTCCACAATGCCCGCAAGGTGCCGGTGCCGATGGTCAACATCATCGGCGACCATGCCTCCGCGCATCAGCGTTTCGATGCGCCGCTGACCTCCGATGTCGCCGCCTTCGCCCGCCCGGTCTCGCATTGGGTGCATTCCTCCCCCAACGCCCGCAGCGTCGCCGCCGATGCCGCCCGCGCCGTGCAGGCGGCCCGCACCGCGCCCGGCCAGATCGCCAGCCTGATCCTGCCGGCCGATGCCGCCTGGCTCGTTGCCGACAGGCCGGCCGCGCCGCTCCCTGTCCTCGGCCCCGCACCCGTTTCGGACACCGCCGTGACGCAATCGGTGGCAGCGCTCGACGCGGGCGGTCCGGTTGCCTTCCTCTTACGCGGCGAGGCCCTGCGCGGCCGCGGGCTGGCGGCAGCGGGCCGCATCGCGGCCAAGACCGGGGCCCGGCTGATCTGCGACACCTTCGTGCCGCGGGTCGAACGCGGCGCGGGGCGCATCAAGGTGGAAAGGCTGCCCTACCGCCCCGGTCCCGCCCTCGATTTCCTCAAGGGCACGCAGACCCTCATCCTGGTCGGCTCACAGGCACCGATCGCCTTCTTCGCCTATCCGGGACAGCCGAGCGAGCTGACGCCGTCCGGCTGCCGGCCTCTCGTGCTCGCCTTTCCGCATGAGGACGGCACCGGCGCCCTCGAAGCCCTAGCCGAGGCGATCGGCGCGACTGCGCCCGGCAAAGCCTCCGCGCACGCCCCGCCTGCCCTGCCTGCGGATGGCCGCATCACCGCGGAGGGCATCATGCGCATCGCCGGGCATTTCCTGCCCGAGAACGCCATCATTTCCGACGAGACGATCTCCTCGGGCTTTCCCTTCTACCCTCTCAACGAAACGGCGGCGCCGCATGACAGCCTCCAGCTCTCGGGCGGGGCAATCGGCGACGGCATGCCGGTGGCCACCGGCGCCGCCATCGCCTGCCCCGGCCGCAAGGTGGTGTCACTGCAGGCGGACGGCAGCGCCATGTACACGCTGCAATCGCTATGGACGCAGGCGCGTGAGCGGCTCGACGTCACCACGGTCATCTATGCCAACCGGGCCTACAAGGTGCTGATGGACGAGGTCGCGGGCGTGGGCCTCGGCAGCATCGGCCCCAGGGGGCAATCCATGTTCGATATCGGCAATCCCGATCTCGATTGGGTAAAGCTTGCCGAGGGCATGGGCGTGGAGGCGGTGCGGGCGGAGAGCCATGCCGCCCTCGCCGATGCTTTCAAGGCCGCGATGGGACAGCGCGGGCCGAGGCTGATCGAGGCGGTGCTCTGAGCGGTTCTCATCGAAAGAAAGAGCAGCGAAGAAGCCCGGCAGACGTTCGTCTTGCGGAGCTGAACGCGGAATTTGGCGTGCCGATCTCCAGATCGGCATACTTGGAAACGACGCGCTCCGGCAAGAAGATGCCGATCTCGCTCCATCACTTGATGGAGCTGAGAAGATCGGCACACGGTCTTACCCACTACACCCGCCCGCTCAGATGCCTTACCTTGCGCAGTTCGGGGAACCAGTACCACCACAGGCCGGCTACTGCGATCGTGGCGACACCCCCGAAGATCACGGCGGGCACGGCACCGATCAGCCCCGCCGAGATGCCGGCACGGAACTCGCCAAGTTCGTTGGAGGCACCGACGAAGACCTGGTTGACCGCGTTCACCCGGCCGCGCACCGCATCGGGTGTCCAGAGCTGGATCAGGGTCTCGCGCACATAGACGCTGACCATGTCGAGCCCACCGAAAAGCGCGAACGCCAGGATGGAAAGCCAGACTGCCGTCGAGGCGCCGAATAGAGCAATGGAGGCACCGACCAGCGCCACACAAACGAACATGATCACGCCGGCATGATCCCTGATCGGGTGGCGCAACAGGATCGCCGCCACCACGATGGCGCCGACGCCGGGCGCTGCCCTGAGCATGCCGAGCCCCCAGGGACCGACATCGAGGATGTCGCGGGCATAGACCGGGAGCAGCGCCGTGGCGCCGCCGAGGAGCATGGCGAAGAGATCAAGCGAGATGGCGCCGAGCACGATCTTCTCGCCCCAGATATAGCGAAAACCCGCCAGCAGCGTCTCGAAACTCGGCTTTTCCTTCGCTGTCTTCAATTGCAGCGGCGGCGCGATGGTAAAGGTCAGCAAGGCGGCGAAGCCGAGCAGCACCAGGGCCGTGCCATAGGCGGCATTGGCCGAGACGCCGTAGAGCAGACCGCCGGCGACCGGGCCGATCACCGTGGCGATCTGCCAGGACGAGGTGCTCCAGGCGATGGCGCTGGCGAGGTCCTCCTCCGGTACCAGATTGGGCATCAGCGACTGCTGGGCCGGTCCGAAAAAGGCCCTGAGCGTGCCGAATACCACCAGCGTGACGAAGATCGGCAGCGCCGTCTGGCTGCCCCATAGCCCGAACAGCATCAGCGCAAGGGCGCAGAGCGCTTCGCCGGCCAGGCAGATCGTCATGATGCGCACGCGGTTGAAACGATCCGCCACCGCACCGGTGACCAGCACCAGGAGGAAGGCCGGCAGGAACTGCACCAGCCCGACAATGCCGAGATCAAAGGGATCGCGCGTGAGGTCGTAAACCTGCCAGCCGACCGAAACGCTCATGATCTGGGCGGAGAAACTGCCGAGGAAACGCGCCAGCCAATACCGCGCAAAACCGCCGTGACGGAAGGCGCCTGCGCGCGAAAAAGAAAGATCTGGCATACCGGGAACCGAAAAAAGGAGGCCTCCTTGTAGAAAGACAGCGGGTTGGGGGCAAGATCCCGCGGACGAAACCTAGCCGAACCAGGCGCGCCCTTCCGGCCTCGCCGGTAACAAGCCGATCACCGTATGACGTTGATATCGCAGAGCAGATCCACCTTCGAATTTTCGGGATGGTTCCACGTCATCTGGCCGATCGTCTTCGCTGCGATGAAGGGAATCGAAAGCAGCGCACCGCGAGAATTGGCGACTCGCAACCCGTATCCACCGTGCTCCTGCACGACCTTGACCGTCCAATCCTCCTCGCGCAGATCCGGAAACAGCAGAAGGGTGGTGCCTGTGGTTCCTTTCAGTTTTGCGCCGCCTTTGCCATCAAGGACGAACTCCATGGCATTGTCGCCCTCGCGGCAGATCATGGTTCTCTGGGGCGGTTGATCGGCGCAGACGGATTGAGCCCAGCATGCTCCGACGATCGCCAACGGGGCGATTATCGACAAGAGCAGTCGCCGACGGCTCAGGCTGGGATATTGCAGCTTTGCCGAATGCAGGAAGGCACCTAGCCGGATAGACGCTTTCACCGTGGGATTCGCCGCCTGCATCGCCGGTCCTTGAGCACCGTACCGAAAAGTGGGCGCCAGTTTTCGGCAAAAATGCTGCGGATGTCGATCCTGGTTTCGGACGCAGCGAGCCGAAACTCTCGCCGCGTCCGTCTGTTTGCCTGCGCATCTAGGCGGCGGCCGCCTTGGCGGATTTCACCACCGCCGGATCGACCCAGCCGCCGAAACCGACGGCGATCCGGTTCCAGCCATTGATGACGTTGATCAGGAGGGTGAGTTTGACCCGCTCCTCCTCGCTGAAATGCGCCTTCAGGGCCTCATAGGCCGTTTCATGCGCATGCCCCTCGGAAAGCCGCGTCAAGGCCTCGGTCCAGCCGAGCGCGGCCCGCTCGCGATCGGTGTAGCAGGGCGCCTCGCGCCAGGCCGGCAGCAAATAGATGCGCTGCTCGGTTTCGCCGTTTTCGCGGGCGAACACCGTGTGCATGTTGAGGCAATTGGCGCAGCCATTGATCTGGGAGGCACGGATCTCCACGAGCTCGCACAGACCCGGATCGACATTGGCGGCGATGACGAACGAAACGCGCTGCCACTCCTTCATCAGGGTGGGGGCAGCGGCAAGGGGGTTGAGCTTGGCGGTCATGGTCGGTCTCCTTGTTGGTACCGAGGTCATGACGATCTGGGATTCGGCTTTGTGACATTCCGGTGGGCTTTTCTGTCACCGACGCCGGTTCCGGCAGCCTTCACACAGTGGCCTCGCCTAACCTTTCCCGCAGGAAGCGGCGGGTGAGTTTCACGCCCGTCGGCGAGATGGTGTGGCCGACGCCCCGCAATATATGGCTTTCCACCGTCATGCCGGCCTCTTGCAGCATGGACCGTGCCCGCCGGGTTTCCTCGGATGGCACAGCGCCGTCGGCGCTGCCATGCACCAGCAGCACCGGCGTGACCCGGGCTGGCGTGAACGGCTCGGGAGCCACGAAGCGGCCGGAGAGCAGCACCATGGCCCCCACGGGCCAGCGGCCGCGGGCCAGGGCGTCGAAAGCCAGGGTTGCGCCCTGCGAGAAGCCGACCAGGGCGACGCGCTCCAGCCGGTTCCCCAGGCCATGGGCGACAACGAGGGCGTCGATCAGTTCATCGAAGGCCGCCCGCGCCGCCATGATGCGCGCCAGCCGATTTTCCGGCGTGACGCCCTCCAGGCTGTACCATTGCCGGCCCGGTCCCTGCTCATAGGCAAAAGGCGCGTCCGGGGCGATCACCGCCGTCTTGGGCAGTGATCGCCGCAGCACGGCCGCCAGCGGGTCGAGATCGTAGCCGAAGGCGGCGACGCCATGCAGAAGGATGACCAGACTGTCCGGCGTCGCCTCCATTGCAGCATTCCACCCGGCAATCTCAGCGGCTTCCGCCCACCCTGCTCCGCAGCGCCATGCCCGTCATCACCGAGGCGAAGCCGTAGAACAGGAGTTCGACGCCGAGAAGAATGCCGAGCAGCGAGGAGGCCGACTGCTGGAAGTCCGAGAAGATCAGAACCGCCAGCAGAATCGAAATCAGGCCGGACAGCAAAAGCCAGGTCCAATTGGCGGAGGAGCGGATGTTGAAGGCGATGATCACTTTGGCAAGCCCGTAGATCAGGAACATCGCCCCCAGCAGGGCCGTGAGGGAGACCACGCCGGCCAGGGGATTGAGTAACAGGGAAGCCCCGAGCAGCAGTGCGAGAATACCCATGAGCGCCGTCATCAGGAAGCCACCCCAGGCCCGGATCACGGTAGCATGCACCAATTGCCCGACGCCCAGCACGATGAAGGCCCAGGCTGCCCACACCACCACCACCAGCGAGGCGAAGCCTGGATGGATCAGTGCCAGGATACCGCCGATCACCGCGATCAGGCCGAGAATGACGAACCAGGGCCAGGACCGCTGCAGAACTTCCATCGTCGTCTCCCCCTTTGCCGTTGAACAATGGACAACATAGCATTGCCGCCGCGGGATTCGAGCTTTCGACGACAATATGGTTTCAGCGGCCCTTCACCCCGCCTCGAGCCTTTGCCGGTTCACCAGCAACCGCCTCCAATATCCTGCCTCCGCCGCACACGTCGCTTTCCGGCAATTCGGCGGCGTGCTTGAGCCGCAGGCGGGCGACGCATTCCCCTATTCAAGTCTCAGGTCCAGAATTCTCGGGAGAACACCATGACGGACGCAGCCGACAACGCCACGCATACCGAAGCTCCGTCCGCCTCGCGCCGCGGGCGCGACGCCCGCCGGGCCGCCCGCGTGCAGCGCGGCGGCGTCTCGGTGCCCTATATCACCCGCAATATCCCCCTCACGGAGGTGCTCTCCGAAGAGGCGATGCAGATCATCGAGCACAATGCCGAGACGCTGCTGGAGGAAGTCGGCATCGAGTTCCGCGAATATCCGCGCGCGCTCGAACTGCTCAAGGCAGCCGGCTGCGACATCAAGGGTGAGCGGGTGCGCTTTCCGCGCGGCCTTGCCCGCAAGCTGATCCAGACGGCGCCCTCGCAATACACCCAGCATGCGCGCAATTCGGAACGCAATGTCGTCATCGGCGGCAACAACACGGTGTTCGCACCCAATTACGGCTCACCCTTCGTGCATGACCTCGACAAGGGCCGGCGCTACGGCACCATCGAGGATTTCCGCAATTTCGTGAAGCTGGCCTATGCCAATCCCTATGTGCACCATTCGGGTGGCACGGTGTGCGAGCCGGTCGACCTGCCGGTGAACAAGCGCCATCTCGAGATGATCTATGCGCATATGCGCCTCAGCGACAAGCCGTTCATGGGCTCGGTCACCGCACCCGAGCGTGCCCAGGACACGGTCGACATGGCCAAGATCCTGTTCGGTGAGGATTTCATCCAGCAGAACACGGTGTGCACCAGCCTGATCAACGCCAATTCGCCGATGGTGTGGGACAACACCATGCTGGGCGCGGCCGACGTCTACGCCCAGAACAACCAGGCCTGCATCATCACGCCCTTCATCCTCTCCGGGGCCATGAGCCCGGTGACGGTGGCTGGCACCCTCACCCAGGTGCTGGCCGAGGTCCTGGCCGGCGTCTCCTTCCTGCAATTGGTGCGCCCCGGCGCGCCGGCCATCTTCGGCACCTTCGTCTCCACGCTCTCGATGCAGTCGGGCGCGCCGACCTTCGGTACCCCGGAAGCCGCCCTCGCCATCTATGGTGCCGGCCAGCTCGCCCGCCGCATGAAGCTGCCCTTCCGCTCCGGCGGCTCGCTCTGCGCCTCCAAGGTCCCGGACGCCCAGGCCGCCTATGAAAGCGCCAATACGCTGCTGCCGGCCATGTTCGGCGGCGTGAACTTCATGCTGCATTCGGCCGGATGGCTGGAAGGCGGACTCTCGGCCTCCTATGAGAAGTTCGTGATGGATTTCGACCAGCTCGGCGCCATGCACGTGCTGGCCAAGGGCGTCGACATGTCCGAGAACGGCCAGGCCATGGATGCCTTCCACCAGGTCGAGCCGGGTGGCCACTTCCTCGGCTGTGCCCACACCCAGGCCAATTTCGAAACCGCCTTCTACCGCTCCACCATCTCCGACAACAATTCGGTGGAACAGTGGGAAGCGGAGGGCAAGCAGGATGCTGCCCAGCGCGCCAACAAGATCTGGAAGAAGACGCTGGCCGACTACGAGGCTCCCGCCATCGACCTCGGCATCGACGAGGCCCTGCGCGACTTCATCGAGCGCAAGAAGGCTGCCGTTCCCGACGCGAATTACTGAGGGTGCCTCTCTCATCCCTCTCCCGGCCGGCAGAGGGATGAGAGATCACCGATCCGACTTCGCCTCCTACCCGCCGCAGCCTCCACCACCGCAACCACCACTGCAGGAGCCGCCGTCACTGCTGCCGCCGGTATCCGCGCTGACCTCGAAAGCTATGGTGGAAGGGCTGGCAAGATAGAGGGAAAACGACGTCAAGCCGAGGCCTGCCAAGCCGGCATCGCCATGAAGGGCAACCCAATCTGTTAAGGCAGGGCTGTCGGCTGCCGGTTTGCCGCGTGTCCGGTGGGCTCGTTCGGCCTCCTTCAGCGCACGCTGGCCGGCCCAAGTCCTCATCGGCTTGCGCTTTGCCGTGTTGACGGCCAGCATCGCCGTCACGACGAGGCAACACAAGAGGAAGCCGATGGGACGCCCGACGGCTATACCGTGCCAAAGTCGGGTCAGGCCGAGCAGAAACAGCGGCCCAATCACCAGATAAGGAAGCTGCCTCGCCCTAGCCAATTCCGCCTGGCCGGGGACGAAGCCGGCAGCGATCAGATCCCGCCGGATCGGTTCGGCCTCGCGCTCGATGGCAACGGACTCGACACGCCATGGGCCGTCGGCCAACCGCTCGCCGATCAGCCGCTCCAACGCCGGCGCTTGCGGCGAAACCGGGCGCAACAATACGGCATCTCCCGACTGAATAGCGACGGTGCCGTCGACATAGAGGCGGGTCATCGCAGTTTCGAAGACCCGTCTGGTACCGCCGGCAAGAAAGGCGAGGTGATAGAGTTCGAGTACCCTGCTGGAGGTTGCCGGAGGAGAAGAGCCTTTCAATGCGTCCTGCAGGGCGCGGCTGAGCAGGATGGCACCTGCCAGGAGCACGACATAAAGCGTCAGGAAGCCCGGCCCCTGCAGGGCACCGGGGCTCGAAGAGTTGTAGATGGCGGCACAGCCCGGCACCGCCAGAAGAAGGGCCAGGAAAGCCAGGGGCTTGACGGCGCGCTTCAGGAGCCCTCGCAGTCGCGGCAGCAAGGCCTGCCGGCCCGACCGTGCCGAATCCATGGGACCCGCCGCATCCGGTTCCGGCCAGATCTCGGCCGGCGGCTCCTCGCCGAAGAAACGGCGGTAATCGGCGAGCGTCTGCCGGTAGAGACGGTCGAAGTGCAGATCCTCCGCGATACCGCCGCGGCCCGGCTCGTGATGGAAATCGCGCTGCAGCACGTCGCGGCAGAACTCCCCCCAATAGCGCCTGGTATCGATCAGATGCAGGTGCCAGGCTTCATCCACCGCCCGCGAGGGACAGGCGCCATGTCCGTTGGAAAGGGCGATGGCAACGAAGCGCTTATATTCGAAAGCGACGCGGCGGGCCTTGTCATGGCTCCAGCCGCACTCGGCCGCCAGCCTTGTCGTGAAGGGGATGGCATCGTCGGGCTTGTCGAGCGCATAAGCCTCGAGCCGTGCCCGCAGCAGGGTGAAAGCCATCTGGTCCCCGGCTTCGGGGGACTTCAAGGTCGTTTTGGTTTCACCGGCATCCGACAAGAAGCACCGCAGCGGTTCTGGGGACTTCACAGTCATTATATCATAGGGCGCGGGCATAGCTATCCCGCTCGCCGAAATGCAATTCAAAATGAAGCAGAATGGACTGATCTTCCGGTCTCAGGCCGGCATTTCCATCCTCCCAACGCAGTGATTCCATGCCGGTCTGAAGACCGGCACACCGCAAGACGCGCTTCGGCTGTTCCTCGACACTCTCATTAAGAATTGCTGCGTCGGAACTTGTTGCCCTGCGGATAGTCCAAGCCTGTTCGCAATCGCCTCCGGTCAGTTGCCAAAGTCACTGCCCAACCTATGGTGGCCCAAGCCTCTTGCGATTTGACGACGTCACCGTGAAGCGCAGGAACGCCGCGAAACAAAGAGCCTGAGCAAAGCATCGCATGGGAGAATCGTCATGATTGGCCGCAGGGCATTCCTGGCGAGTATCGCCGCCAGCCTGGTGACATCCGCCCGTGCCCAGGAAGCGGCTGCGCCGGATGCGAGCGGCACCGTGCTCGGCTCCTTCCAGGTAGAGCCCCTGTCCGGCCTGGCCGATATCCCCGCCCCCACGCTCGAAGCGCTGCAGGACCAGGTCACCGTCCTGAATTTCTGGGCCTCCTGGTGCGAGGCCTGTCGGGAGGAGCACCGCTATCTCGTCGACCTCCAACGCAAGGGCATCCGCATTGCCGGCGTTGCCGTCCAGGATCGAAACGAGGCGGTGCTGCACTATCTGGAGAAGGCAGGAAATCCCTACGGCCTCGTCGGCATCGACAACAAGCGCGAGCTCATCACCATGCTGTCCTTGCGTTCGATCCCTCAGACCTTCCTGATCGGCCGGCGTTGCGAGGTCGTCTGGCAGACGGATGAGGGTCTCGACAACGCGCTGGTGGCCGAGCTCCTCGGCAAGATCGAAGCCATCAATGGTTAGCCTTGCCGTTCTGCGGCCCTGTGGATTGCTTCGTCGCGATCAAGCCTGCGCCTTCCTCACAGAGCAGCCACCTTGCGCCGGATCTCGGTGATCTCGTCGGCATGATCGCCGCTCTCGGAGAGAAGGCCGATCAGCGCTTCATAGGCGTCGGCCTGGTTTTCGACCGTGGCCCCGCGCAGGTGTGCCAGCTTCTCCAAAAGCTCGATCTGGCGGCGGCGCGTGGCAATGGCAGGTTCGGTGCGGCCCAGGCCCTGTTCGGCCCTGGCGATCTTGTCGAAGATGCGGGCACGCCGGTTAAGGAGGCTGTTGTTCTCAGGGTCGTCGGCGAGGCTCCTGTCGCTCGCTTCGAGCGCCTTGCCGAGATGGGTCAGCGCCGCCTGGTATTTGCCGGCCTCCAGATAGGTGTCGCCGATATTGATGCTCGATACTGCCAGGAAATCCTGGTCGAACCTCTTTTCGCCGAGCTTGTCGAGATGGGCGAGATTGGTCGCCTCCGCTCGCTTGTAATGGATCAGCTTCATCATGGTGGAGCGCGCCGCATGGCCCATCGCCACCTGGATCGCCGACATCGCCTCATAGGAGCCACCCTTATCGGGGAAGCGTTCGAGCAGCGTCGCTCCAACCTCAGCCCCTTCCTGGTAGCTGGCCTGCGCGCCCTTGTCGTCACCGACATGGCGCTGCTCGTCGCCGAGGTCGCGCAGAGCCCAGACATAGTCGTCGAGTTCGTCGAAGCCCGACGGTTTCTTGTCCTTCAACTCGCGCCGGATCTCCACGCGCTTGCGGGCCTGGTCGAGTGCTTCCTTTTCCCGGTTGGCCGTATCGAAGGCGTCGGAAAGGTCGCGATAGGCTCGTGCGAGATCGTCCAGGCGGCCGGCCCGCTCGGCGGGATCGCGCACCAACGGCTCGCGCAGGGCGACCTCGCGCTCCAACAGACCGATGCGCGGCGCCTCGATGCCGGCCTCCTCCAGACGCTTGGCCGTTGAATGCAGTGCATCGGCGATCTGCAGGCGCAGGCGTGCCCTCTCCTTCTCATCCAACCCGTCGAGCGCCCGCAAGCGGGCCTCGTCGGCATAACCGATCAACAGGCCCGCATGGGCGTCGGCATCGAAGCTGCGGGCATCCCGCCGGCCGAGGTCGAACAGGTTTCGCGCCGCCGCGAAAAAGCGCCAGCTCCGCTCCCCGTCGAACGGCGCGTCCGCCAGTTCAGCCAGGGATTGACGATAGCGCCGCATTGCCGCCTCGATCTCCCCTTTCGTCTGGTAGCGGGCGGCGATCATGTCGCGCAACTGTGCCCGGCGCTCGGGCTCGGCAAGGACGGCGAGCAGCTTCGTCTCGATGGCTTCGGCCGCGGCCACCTCCTGTTTGTCGATGCGCTCGCCCGCCAGCGTCACGCCAGCCAGGATGAGTTCGTCGCCACTGCCCAGGGCCGGTTCGCCCTGCGTCCTTGAACGCAGCCGCGCCAGTCCCTCGACGAGAGTGACGGCGGCGCGGACCGGCTCGGTCTTGCCCTGCGCCGTCGCCCTGACCCGGTAGCTGGCGACGAGAGCTTGGACCTGAATGGCATCGGGACGGGGCGAACCCCACGCCGGCTCGGCCAGGGCGGCGAGAGCCTCAGCGTCGGCGAGGGCCAAGGCTGTCTTGTCGGTGAGGTTGCGTTCGTCGGCCCGGGTCGTCAATGCGCTCACCAGGGACCTGCGCGCCTTCGGATCGGCGGGCGCGACCCCGGTCCAGCGGCGGCAGATCTCGACGAGGCGGTCATACCGGCCCTTGTCATAGTAATTGTCGCGCAGTGCCTCGACCAGGAGCGGGAAGCGAGCCGGATCACGCGGAGCCCGTTCGAGTCGGGCGGAAAAGGCTTCAATCGCCGCCCGTAACATGGCGGCCTGGGCCTTGCCGACATCACGATCGTAGTCCTCGATCGCCTCGTCGAGATCGAAGACCGCCCGGCGGGCGATCAGGCCGGCCAGCAGGTCGGCGTCATCCACCGTCAGTCCGGCCTGTCCACCACGCGTGCCACCGCTGCGCAGGCTATGGATGTCGGCGAGTGCCGCCTCGACGAGTGCCGTGATCCTGGCGTCGGCCTCCTCCCCCTCGGCATCGATGGTGGGAATGCTGAGCAGGCGAGCTAGGGCCGCGACCATCGGATCGCCCGCCTTCCCGGCCTTGGCGAGAAGGTCGGCCAGGGAGGAGGCGATGGCCGTCTGCTTGCGGTCATCGCCGCCCAGCACGATCAGTTCGAGCCTGGCAAGGTCATCCGCGGGATTGGCCTCGAGAACCTTGCCCAGGCGCTCGATTCGAGCCTGCCGATCCTTTTCGTCCATGTCCTGGAGGATGGTGAGCGCCGTCTGATAGGGCAGGCCCAGCGCGGTCTTGCTCGTCGCCGCACAGGCGGCCGGGCTCCCTGGACAGGGTGCACCGACGACCGGTGACGCCACGAAGGTCAAGCCCAGAACCAACCAGACGCCAACTCGCCACCCGGACCGCATGCCACCCCTCCGCAACCGCAAGACGTTACGTCATCCTGGCTATGAAAGGAAACAGGAGCGTGACCCTGGTTCAGGGGGCAGCAAGCCGTATCTCCAAGCTGTGTTTTCTCGGTGTCGAATCGCACGGAAACGGCGATGTGGCAGTGGCATTGTCATTCCATCAGAGCAAGCGCAGCCCGCGCAAGAACAGAGATGGGAACGAGACGATGTTGAAGAAGATCCTGACCGGAACCCTGGTTGCCGCCACGCTGGCCGGTACTGCCATTGCCACCACCGGCACTGCCGAAGCCCGTTATGGCCGTGGCGGCGCCTTCGCCGCCGGCGCTGGCATCGGCCTGCTGGGCGGCCTGCTCGCCGGCTCCGCCTACAACAACAGCTATTATGGTGGCGGCTATTACGACGAATATCGCCCCGTCTACTATCGCCAGTATCGCCGCTGCACCATCCAGAAACGTTGGGTCGAGGACTACTATGGCGGCCACTGGGCTCGCGTGAGAGTCTGCTACTGAGTTGCGTTGCGTTCGAGTTGCGTCAAGTCGCGTTGCGTCATGTTGAGTTGCGTCATGTTGAGTTGAGTTTTGGGGCCCCGCCACAGCGGGGCCTTTTGCTTGTCCGCCTCGGCATTCCCGGCCGGCGCGGCACGCTGCCCTCGCCGCCAGGCGACGGGGCTGACGCCGGTAAGGCGCAGGAATTCGCGGTTGAAATTGGACTTGCTGAGAAAGCCGGCCTCCATCATCACCTGGATGATGGAGGTCTCGGTGGAAGCGAGCAGGCGGCAGGCCTCCTCGATCCGGTATTTGTTGACGTAATGCGACACGCTCATGCCGTGAATGCGGTTGACGGCCGAGGAGACCCTGCGTGCCGACAGGTTCAGGCGCCGGGCAAGCCGCCCGAGATTGAGATCGACATCCTTGTAGAGCTGACGTCCCGCCATCAGCGCGTCGAGCGCCTGGGCCACCGCCTTGTCCTCGTCGCTGCCCGGACGGACAAGCGGCTCAATCACCTGCGGCTCGGCCTCTTCGGCCGGCGCCGCCGATCCCGCCGAGGCAGCGGCCACTCCCAGCACCAGCAGCACCACGACATTGCCGCCGGACACCATGGCCTCGGAAATGGCGCCTCCCATCCAACGCATGTCGAGGCTGATGACGATATCCATCAGCCCGGAGAGCAGGCAGGCCACGGCGGTGATCTGCAGCGCGCGATAGGACCGGAGCACGCCGTCCAGCCGGGGCGCTATCAGCACGTCGGGGCCGGCCAGCGCCAGCCGGGACAAGGCGAGGCCATAGCCGAGAAAGGCCAGGATTACCACGAGGTCGATCGACATCGATGAGATCGTAAAGAGCAGTCCGACCAGGCCAGCGGGCATGAGATGGGGCCAGACCTTGGCCCAGCGCAGTATCGGACCTTCGCCGGTGAGACCGCGGAAGGCAAGCCAGGCCAAGGCAGGCGTCAGCGCGGCCAGCATGGCCTGCAGCGGGATGAAGATCCTGATCCCATAGCCCCAGCGCAGGCCGAGCAGCACGGAGAGCACGGTGAAGCCGAGCAGGAGCAGGAAGAAGGCATTGTCGCGCCAGGGACGATCGTCCTGCCGCGCCATCTGCACCAGCAGGATGGCAAAGAGCAGCGCGCTGACGAAGGGCAGGGGCACGAAGATCATGAGGTGCTTCCGGAATGGGAGGAATCTACACCATTTCTGTCCTCGATCACGTTCGGATTCGTCCCCGATCGCAATCGAGGTCGCCGGATGAGGCGATTTCCGGCTCCGTCTTCCTGTCGCGCCACACGGGAGACAGCCATGAAAGCACTATTAGTCGCCGCCGCCCTGTTCATTACTGCCGGCTGGATGGCCCCAGGCGGAGCGCGCACCAGCCTCGGTGAAGTGGATGCCGGCTCGGTGAGGTCGGTGGTCGTCACCGGCCCGGCGGGCCTGATCCAGCTGACCGCCAGCCGCAACGGCCCTTATCGCGCCGAGTTGCGCAGCCGACCGGATAGCTGGTTCGCCTTCTGGCGATCGAGCTGGAGTGCGGGTGGCTGCGAGAACGCCGGCTCGATCCGCCTGGTTGGCACCGAGCTGCGGGTCGACACCGGCAATCGCGCCTGGTTCGGCGCCTCCGATTGCCGTCTCGACCTTGACGCCACCCTGCCCGAGGGTGTCGCCGTCTCCATCGAGCAGAATGCCACCTCCAGCCGGCTGTCGGGCAACTTCGCCTCGCTCGACGTCGACAGCAGGGCCGGCGACATCGCGCTGGACGGCCATGCGCGCACTGTTTCGATCGAGGGCAATGCCATCCGAGCCCGCCTCTCCTATGCCCGCGTCGACCAGGACGAAAGCATAACCCTCGGCGGCAACGCCATCGATGCGGAGCTGCGCTTTGCCGGCGCGGCGGCGGTGAATTATGCGGTAAGCGGCCATAGCTCGCTGGTCGACAGCACCCTGCCGAACAGACCGGGCGTAAAGCCGGCCATCGCCATCAAGGGTGATTTCCTGCGGGTGCGCATCGCCGGAGGGTGAGTGCCGACAGGACGGGTTTTCGCCCTCTTCGGCGTCCCCGAGATGTAAGGGCGAAGCCCTCTACTTCCTTACGCCATAGGCGGCCATGAACACCCTCACGGCTGACTGTGCCACCTCACGGATGCGATCCTTGGTCGGCGGCGTGTTGTTGGCCATGAAAAACATCGGCTTCAGCAAGGGGCCGTGCGACATTTCCAGGAACTGGGCGGCGGCAAGCTCGGTATCCTCGATGGCGAGTTGGCCAGCGGCCACGCGCAGATCGAGATATTTAGCCAATTGCTTGCGCGAGTGGCCAGGCCCCGCATTGTAGAAATGGGCTCCGATATCGGGCATGCGTTCGGTGATGCCCATCACGGCGCGCATCGCCGAGATGATGCGCGGCTGGCAGATGAAGGCGGTGATCGCGGCGGAAAGCTCCAGCAGCGTGCCTTCGACGTCGGGGGAGTTGTAATCGAACTCGAAGATGCGCTCGACATGGGAGGAACGCTCCTCGTCGACGATCGCCGCGAACAGGCGCTCCTTGTTCTCGAAATAGACGTAGAGAGTGCCCTTGGAGACGCCAGCCTCCTTGGCGATGTCGTTCATGCTGGCGCCTTCGAAACCATGGGCCAGAAAGACGCGACGGGCGCCATCGACGATCTGGCGGCATTTGGCGTTGTCGGCGGCCGGTGGGTCGGTAGCCGGCTCTTTCGCGGGCACCGGGCTTTCGGCGAGCATGGCTGGAAGTCCCCAAAAATGACTGAACCGTTCGGTTCGATTTTTATTGCGTATCGCAGCGCAACATGATAGTCAACGAAAACTGACTGAACCGTTCGGTTCGATCCTAACAGTCCCAGCCAGACGGTATTGATCTTGTCGACCGGAGCGAAACGCGTTTCCCTGGAAGCGAATTTTACTCTAAGCCTTTGTTTTAATGCATATTTGCGATCCTTGGCATAACCACCCAAATCGTAGAATGCTCCGGGGCAAGATCAACACGGTCTGGTTTTGCAGACAACTTATCCGAGTTGTCCAGGGGCGCCTCACCTTCCGGTTGGGAGATTATGATGGACGCAGCTCGCGACCACAATGCCGTGCCGGGTGGCCAGGGAGCCACCGGCTCTGCCGATGTTACCGACAACGTCGTGACCCTGGAGCGCCAGCGCACCGACGCGCCGGAAGCGCCCGAGACCAAGAAGACCGAGCCCCAGAAGACCGAGGCTCCTGCGGCTCCGGCGCAGACCAAGCCTGCCGCCGCTGCCGGCAAGAAGAAATCCAAGGCCCGCACCGTCCTGCCGATCCTGCTGGTCGTCGCCCTCGCGGCGGGCGGCTGGTACGGCTATGACTGGTGGACCAATGGCCGCTTCATGGTCGAGACCGACGACGCCTATGTGCAGGCCGACGTCTCGACCCTGGGCGTCAAGGTCTCGGGCTATGTCGACAGCGTGCCGGTGCAGAATGGCGACAGCGTCAAGGCCGGCGACGTCATCGTCAAGCTCGACGACACCGACTATCGCACCGCGCTCGAATCCGCCAAGGCCAAGCGCGTCACCCAGAACGCCACCATCGCCCGCATCGACCAGCAGGTCGTGGCCCAGCAGGCGGCGATCGAAACCGCCAATGCCGGGGTCGCCTCGGCCAAGGCCGGCATCGAATCGGCGCAGGCCGGCATCGACTCGGCCAAGGCCGAGATCGTGCGCGCCAATGCCGCCTTCGAACGGGCCGACACGCTGGCCGCCCAGAATTTCGGCTCCAAGGCCACACTCGACCAGGCCACTGCCGACCGTGACAAGGCCAATGCCGGTCTTGCCAGTGCTAATGCCACGCTCACCAATGCGCAGGCGAGCCTCAACAGCGCCCAGGCCAACGTGATCGCGGCCAAGGCCAATTTCGCCGTGACGCAGGCTCAGAAGGCCGAGGCCGAGCAGGGTGCCAAGGAGCTCGACGTCGCCATCGTCAAGGCGCAGAACGATCTCGACGCCACCGTGGTTCGCGCCCCCACCGACGGCGTGGTCGGCAACCGCGCCGCCCAGCCGGGCCAATATGTCTCCCCCGGCTCGCGCCTGATCGCGCTGGTGCCACTCAAGAGCATCTACATCGCGGCCAACTTCAAGGAAACGCAGCTCGGCCCGCTGATATCAGGCCAGAAGGTGGAAGTCTCGGTCGACTCGATGGACGGCAATACCTTCGAAGGCGTCGTCGGCAAGTTCTCGCCGGCCTCCGGCTCGATCTTCAGCCTGCTGCCGCCCGAGAACGCCACCGGCAACTTCACCAAGATCACGCAGCGCGTGCCTGTTCGCATCGAGGTGCCCGCCGACCTCGCCCTCAGCGGCAAGCTGCGCCCCGGGCTGTCGGTGGTGGTGACGGTCGACAGCCGCACCGGCCCGAAGGGGTAGTGCCACGAGAAAGCCTTCTCCACGCAGTGGGGAAGGTGGCCCGGCGAGGCCGGGTCGGATGGGGTGTGGTCCGCTCGCACGCCCTATCCGGATAAGATCAACGAACGACCCGCACCCCATCCGGCATTTCTTCGAAATGCCACCTTCCCCATTGTGTGGAGAAGGCTTTCGCGCGCTTCGTCCGGCAAGGATGCGGCGAAAAGGACCAGGAGGCCGCCATGGCCACCGCAACCGCCACTGCCATTCCGGCACCCGCCGACGACAAGATCGACAAGCGCAAGCTGATCGCCTTCCTGGCGATGGTGTTCGGCATGTTCATGGCGATCCTTGACATCCAGGTCGTCTCCGCCTCCCTGCCCCAGATCCAGGCCGGCCTCGGCGCTTCCGGCGACGAGATCCCCTGGGTGCAGACGGCCTACCTGGTCGCCGAAGTGGTGATGATCCCGCTCTCGGGCTTCCTCTCCCGCGCCTTCTCGACGCGCTGGACCTTCGCGGTGTCCTGCGCAGGCTTCACCGTCATGAGCTTCATGTGCGGTACCGCGACCAACATCAACGAGATGATCATCTACCGCGCGCTGCAGGGCTTCATCGGCGGCGGCATGATCCCGACCGTGTTCGCGGCCGCCTTCACCATCTTCCCGCGCTCCAAGCAGGCCATCGTCTCGCCGATGATCGGCCTGGTGGCGACGCTCGCCCCCACCATCGGCCCGACGGTCGGCGGCATCCTCACCGATGCGATCTCCTGGCACTGGCTGTTCTTCATCAATGTGGTGCCGGGGGTGATCGTCACGCTGATGACCTTCTCCATGGTCGATTTCGACGAGCCGGACCTGTCGCTGCTCAGCAATTTCGACTGGACGGGCCTGATCTCGATGGCGGTGTTCCTCGGCGGCCTCGAATATGCGCTGGAAGAAGGGCCGGGACATGACTGGTTCGCCGAGACGCCCGTCCTGGTGATGTCGGTGCTCGCAGCCATCGGTGCCCTGGTGTTCTTCGCCCGCGTGCTGCTGGCAAGGCAACCCATCGTCGATCTCTACGCCTTCAAGGACGGGAACTTCGCCACCGGTTCGCTGCTTTCCTTCGTGCTGGGCGTCGGCCTCTACGGCCTTACCTATCTCTTCCCCGTCTATCTTTCCGCCGTGCGCGGCTATGATTCGCGCATGATCGGCGAGACCATGTTCGTCACCGGCCTGTGCATGTTCTTCACCGCGCCGATCGCGGGCAACCTCACCCGCTTCGTCGATCCGCGCCTGATGATCGCTGGCGGCTTTATCGGCTTTGCCGCCGGCACCTGGATCATGACCGGCATCACGCATGACTGGGATTTCTACGAGATCCTGCTGCCGCAGGTCCTGCGCGGCGTCTCCTTGATGATCTGCATGGTGCCGATCTCCAACATCGCCTTAGGCACCCTGCCCCCCGCCCGCATCAAGAACGCCTCCGGCCTGTTCAACCTAATGCGCAATCTCGGCGGCGCGGTGGGGCTTGCCATCATCAACACCTCGCTCAACAAGCGCCAGGACCTGCATCTGTCGCGCCTGGGCGAGGCGGTGAACTGGAGTCGCGACAACGTCCTGCAGGCCTATGACAACATGAAGGCGGGCTTTGCCGCCTTCGGCGCGGCCGCCGACCAGATGACCGTCGCCAGGCTGGTCAGCCTGATGCGGCGCGAGGCGTTGGTGATGGCGTTTTCGGATGTGTTCCTGCTGCTGACGCTGCTGTTCGGCCTGCTCAGCCTCTCCGTCTTCATGCTGAAGAAGCCGCAGATGGCGGGCGGCGGCGGTGGGGGCGGGCATTGAGGAATTGGGAGGCTGGTCCGAAGACCGGCCCCCCAACAGCCTTGCAACGAACCCCGATCCGGCCTAACCACGTCAACCTGATCTTTCCAAACTGACAGGGTGAACCATGCCCGACGAAAACCGGGGAATGGACGACGGCAACGTCATTGCCGTCATGCGCAAAGTGGGACAGGCGGCTCGATCGGCCGCGCGGATCCTGGCGCTCGCCCCGGCCCCAGCCAAGAATGCCGCGCTCGAGGCGATGGCCAGGGCGATCCTCGCCAATGAGGCCGCCATCCTGGCCGCCAATGCGTTGGATGTCGCCGATGCGCTCGCGCGCGGCCAGATCGCTTCCTATGTCGATCGCCTCACCCTCGACGAGAAGCGCATCGCCGGCATTGCCGCGGCCATCCGTGAAGTCGCTGCCCAGCCCGATCCCGTCGGCCATGTCTTGGCGAGTTGGACGCGGCCGAACGGCCTGGAATTCGAGCGTGTCTCGACGCCACTCGGCGTCGTCGGCGTGATCTTCGAGAGCCGTCCCAATGTGCTGGCCGATGCCGGCGCACTCTGCCTGAAGGCAGGCAATGCCTCGATCCTGCGCGGCGGCTCGGAGAGCTTCCGCACCTGTGCCGAGATTGCCAAGGCATTGAGAGCCGGCCTGCTGGCTGCCGGATTGCCCGAAGCCGCCATCCAGATGGTCCCCACGGCCGACCGCTCCGCCGTCGGCGCCATGCTGGCCGGGCTTGACGGCAATCTCGACGTGCTGGTGCCGCGCGGCGGCAAGAGCCTGGTTTCGCGCGTGCAGGCGGAAGCCCGCGTGCCGGTGTTCGCCCACCTGGAAGGCGTCAACCACACCTATGTTCATGCCGGCGCTTCGCTCGACATGGCCATCCAGGTCGTGCTCAACGCCAAGATGCGCCGCACCGGCGTGTGCGGTGCCACCGAGACCCTGCTGGTCGACCAGGCCGTAGCCCCCGTCTTCCTCAAGCCACTGGTCAAGGCCCTGCTGGAGGCCGGCTGCGAGGTCCGCGGCGATTCGCGCACCCTCTCGGTCGATCCCCATGTGAAGCCGGCCGACGACACCGACTGGGCCACCGAATATCTCGACGCCATTATCTCGGTGAAGGTCGTTTCGGGCCTTGATGCGGCGCTCGCCCATATCGAGCGCTACGGCTCGCACCACACCGATGCCATCGTCACCGACGACGAGACCGCCGCCCAGCGCTTCCTCACCGAGGTCGATTCGGCCATCGTGCTGCACAACGCCTCAACCCAGTTCGCCGATGGCGGCGAATTCGGTTTCGGCGGCGAGATCGGTATCGCCACCGGCCGCATGCATGCCCGCGGCCCTGTCGGCGCCGAGCAGCTCTGCTCGTTCAAATACCGTGTGCGCGGCCATGGCACTGTGAGGCCTTAGCCCGGGATCCCGGGATCCCGGTATGCCTGCATTCCCGCGAATGCCCCATTCCCGGGAAAGCGCCCTTTCCCTTGAGAACTGGCATTGGCGCCCCGCCATTGCTACATAGGGCGGGAGAGGTTTCCATGGCACACAGCCACTCCCACGATCGCGACCATCGCGGACATAGCCATGATGGCCATGACCATGACGGCTCTACGCCCGTCTTCGCCGAGCCTGGCCATGATCACAGCCACTGCAGCTCGACCGTGCTCGCGCGGGCGGAAAGCCTCTCGGCCGAGCGCGGCGTCCGGCTGACCCAGATCCGCCGCCAGGTGCTGGAGGCGCTCGCCGCCACCCACCAGCCGATCGGGGCCTATGAGCTGATCGAGAAGCTGGAGGATGCCGAGGGCAAGCGCCCTGCCCCGATCACGGTCTACCGCGCGCTCGACTTTCTGCTCGAACAGGGCTTTGCCCATCGCATCGAAAGCCGCAACGCCTTCATCGCCTGCGCCCATGACCACAAGGACGGCAGCGTGGTGATGTTCCTGATCTGCGAGAGCTGCGGCACAGTTGGCGAGGCCGAGTCGGAGGCCGTCGGCAAGGCGCTCACCGCAGCCGCCGGCGCCATCGGCTTTCAGCCGCGCGGCCAGGTCATCGAACTCGCCGGCATCTGTCGCCACTGCCGAGCGAAGGCACAGGGTTAGCCCTCTTTGGGACCGCGAACGTCCGGCCCGCTCTTGGGAGCACTGGGCTCTAGGCAGAGGAAGAGCGGACGGGACGTCCGCGCACCCGGAAAGTTTCCGGAAACGGGCCGCTTGACTCTCCACTTGGTGGAGCCCGTAGAACCGCGCCATGAGCGACAGAACCTACACCATCGGCGAACTTTCCAAGCTGAGCGGCATCGCCGTCAGGCGCATCCGCTTCTATTCCGACAAGGGCCTCCTGCCGCCCACGGCACGGGCTGAAAGCGGCTACCGCGTCTATTCGGAGGCGGACGGGGCCAGGCTCGATCTCATCCTCGCTCTGCGCGATGCCGGCGTGAAGCTCGGCGACATCGCGCGCCTGCTCGCCCGCCGCCTCGGCCTTGCCGACGTCCTGGCCCTGCGCCTGGAAGCCATCGAGGCCGAGCTGTCGGCCAAGCGCCGCATCGCTGCCGCCTTGCGCGCCACGCTGAAACTCGCCGATCCCACCCCGCAAGATTTGAGGAGACTGTGGACCGTGACCGCCCTTTCCCAGAACCAGTTCCGCACCGCAATCGAGAATTTCTACGATGAGGTCGGCGCCGGCGCCAGGATGGACCCGGCCTGGCGTGCCAGGATGATCGAGGCCTCCACCCCGGACCTGCCCGACGATCCCAGCCCCGAACAGATCGACGCCTGGACGGAACTTACCGGCATCCTCAGCGACAAGGCCTATATCAGCGAGATGCAGGCCAGCATGCGGCAATTGTGGAATGACGGCTTCGACCCTGCCGCCTATCGCCAGGTCTCGGACCAGACTTTCGCCGAGGTGCGCGAGGCCATGGCCAAGGGAGTCGCGCCGAATTCGGACACCGGCCGGGCCATTGCCGAGACATGGCTGCAGAACTCGGCCCGAGCGATGAAGAAAGAGCCGGACCAGGCTTTTCTCGACTGGCAGCTCGAACAATATCGCAAGCACCATGCCCGTTCGCGGCGCTATCTGGAACTGATGGCGATCCTGCGCGGCGATCCTCCCAGCCAATTGGCGGCCAGCGAATGGGGCTGGATCGTCGAGGCCCTGTCGAGCCGGCTGTGAACCGAATGCGCCGTCATCCCGCGCGGATGGCCGCGATCAGCGCGCGCAACCCGGACGAGACGTGGCGGTGCCCGGGATAATAGAGGCAGAGGCCCGGAAAGGCCGGGCACCATTCGTCGAGAACACGTTCGAGACGCCCATCCGCCAGGGCTCCCATTACCAGATGATCGGGCACGAAGGCGATGCCGATGCCCTGGATCGCCGCCTCGACCATCAAGGGCTGGTCGGTCAACGTGAGGGGACCGGTGACGTTGATCGTCTCCGTCATGCCGTGACGCTCGAATTCCCAGCGATAGATAGCACCGCTTTCAAACCGGAAGCGGATGCAGGCGTGGCGATGCAAATCCTGCGGCACGGCCGGGCGGCCGTGGGCCGCGAAATAGTCCGGCGACGCCACCGCGGCGAAGCGTGCGGTCTCGGTGAGACGAACCGCGATCATGTCCTGCGGCACCGCCTCGGCAAGCCTGATACCGGCATCGAAGCCATCGGCGACGACGTCGCTCAACCGGCCGTCGCTGACGATGTCGAGATGGACCTGCGGATAGTCCCTGGCGAAGCGCGCCAGCACCGGCAGCAGCACGAGGCGGATCGCACCCTCGCTGGAATTGATCCGCACCGTCCCGCTGGGGATCTCGCGATAATCGTCGACCACCTGCAGCGCCTCGGCGATCGAGGATACCGCCGGCCTGAGCGTGGCGGCCAGCCGCACGCCCGCATCGGTAAGGGAGACGCTGCGGGTCGTACGGTTGAACAGGCGGACGTCGAGGCGCTGTTCCAGGCTCTTGATGGAATGGCTGACGGCCGAGGGGGTCACATCGAGTTCGATCGCTGCCGCCCGGAAGCTGCGATGGGCAGCAACCGAGAGGAACACGGTGAGCGCGAGGAGATCGCCGCTCTTCAATTGATGAATATTTCTCATCTCTACATCAAGAATTGGCGAGATTGTTGCAGCAGTCAAGCTTCCATAGGGTAGGCCCCGATCTCGGTCATCGAGAACGGAGGAAAGACCATGTCAAAGAAAATCCTGATCACCGGCGCCAGTTCCGGTTTCGGTCGCGGCGCTGCGATCGAGCTCGCCCGCCAGGGGTACCAAGTCGTCGCGACCGCCGAAACCTGGCCCCAAGTACGCGGCTTGCGCGCCGACGCCGAGGCCGCCGGCGTCAAGCTCGAAGTCATCAAGCTCAACCTTCTCGACGACATCGATATCGCGCATGCAGCCAGCTACGACCCCGACATCCTCGTCCTCAATGCTGGCGTGATGGAAAGCGGCTCCGTCGTCGACATCCCGATGGAACGCGTGCGAGAATCGTTCGAGATCAACGTTTTCGGCCATCTCAAGCTGGCTCAGGGCATCGTCCCGAAGATGGTGGCGCGCAAATCCGGCAAGGTGGTGTGGACCTCCTCGATGGGCGGCATCCTCGTCATTCCCTTCGTCGGCGTCTACTGCGCAACCAAGCACGCCATCGAAGCCATCGCCGGCTCGATGAGGGCCGAGCTGGCGCCCTACGGCATCAAGGTCGCGACCGTGAACCCCGGCGTGTTCGGCACTGGTTTCAACGACACCGGCGCAGAGAGCCACACCCAGTGGTATCGCGCCGATAGCGCGGTCGTGCCCATGCCCGACTTTGCCGACGCCCTCGCAGACCAGAACGATCCCCAGGAGATGATCGACGCGATGGTCGATATCATTCCGGCCGAGGACCATCTCTATCGCACCATGCGCCCGCTCGACACCATCAAGGCGGCCAAGCAGTGGCAGGAAACCGAGTGGAGTCAGAATGCCTGATATCACGCTCAACCACGCGCAGTCTGTTGTGTCTCAAGGTCGCGCGGCCGCAGAGAAGGCCGGCATGAAGGCGGTCTTCGCGGTGCTCGACAAGGGCACGAACCTGGTGGCGTTCTCCCGCATGGATGGCGCCTGGCTGGCATCGAACGAACTCGCCATTGCCAAGGCCCGCACCTCGGTCATGTTTCAGGCGCCCACCGAAGCCCTGAATGCGCCGCTGCAGATCGGCCAGCCAGTCCCGCATTTCGACCACATCCACCATGGTGGCCTGCTCCTCATGGGCGGTGGGATACCCCTGTTCGACTCTGAGGGGGCCTTGATCGGTGGGCTGGGAGTGTCGGGTGGCAGCCCCGAACAGGACGCCGCTCTCGCCCGATCGGCGGTCGAGCAACAGAGCTGACCCCAGAACATCGGGCATGTTTGCTGAATCAGGCCCTGCGTTCTATTCCCGAGCCAGATCGCTGCTGCGCTCGACCAGGTCCTTGATGTCCTGGCCGAGTTGCTCGAAACCGAAGCGCAGGGCGTAGAGGCGGCCGACCTCCTCGCTCTTGAGCTCCCGCAGCACGCCGGCCGCCCGCAACTTGTCCATGGCGGCGACATAAGCGGTAAGGCTGGTGTCGAAGCCCACGGCATCCGGCCCGAGATAGCCGCGCCGCAGGGCTTCGGCGATTCCGCGCAGCAGGCCGACGGTCGCGTCCCTCATCGCCTCCAGGGGCTCGGTCAGGGTCGGCGCTACCCGTTCCGGCAGAGCGCGCACGCAGACCCGGGCGATGATGACGAGATCATGCCGGACGCGGTAGAGCGTGCGCGCCATGGGTTCGGGATCGATGGCGGCGCTGAGATGGGCGCTGCGCTCGCGCACCGTCTCCTCCACGGCCGCATCGATCTGGCGCAGGCCGGCGCGGATGCGCTTGTTGATGCCGGCGAGCTCGGGCCGGCCCTTGCCGTCGATGAGGCTGCCCGTCAGAGCGAGCAGAAGTTCGGCATTGAGATCGGCCACGCGCGCGGCCGCGGCGGCGAGCGCCCCCTGCGCCCGAGCGGGCAGCACGAAGAGGGCGACGCCGACACCGACGATAATGCCGAGCGCGATCTCCGCGACGCGCTCGGCCGCATAGGCATAGGGCGGCAGCAGCGTACCGCCCGCCGGAATCAGCACGATCAGCGCCGTGATGGGCGCCACCCGGAAGCTCGGCCTGAGGGCGGAGGCCACCGCCATCGGCGCCACGGCCATCAGCACCGCCAGGCCGAGTGCGACATTGCCCTCATGATGCGGCATCACCACCGATACCGCCGCGCCCCATAGAGCCCCGAGCAGCGTGCCGGCCATCCGGTCCATCGCCGCCTTGACCGAGCCGCCCAGGCTGGCTTGCATGACGATGATGGAGGTGATCACCGCCCAGCTCGACTGGGAAAGATCGACCAGCTTGACCGCCACGAAAGTCAGGCCCGCCGCCACCGTGACGCGCACGGCCAGGGCCAGTTCCATACGCTTGGCCGCGAACCATTTGAACAGGCGTGCCGTGGCACCAGCGCCGATCATCATCAACCCATCACATCATTTGCAAGATGCGATGGTAGAAAGGTTCGGGCGGAGCGCAACCTCTGCGTTTTCCAATCCACGGTGTGCCGAACCTTGACGCGCCTGCCGGTGAGGTCCATGTCATCCCCAAACGAAACCAGCGGTGCCCGATGATCCCGTCCTATGCGCGCTTTGGCCTGATGTCCCGTCGCCTTACCGTTCCCGTCGATGTCGGCGGCGTCACGGTCGGTGGCGGCGCACCCATCGTCGTGCAGTCGATGACCAATACCGACACGGCCGATATCGATGGCACCGTGCGGCAGGTCGCCGCCCTGGCTCGCGCCGGATCTGAACTGGTACGCATCACGGTGGATCGCGACGAGGCCGCCGCGGCTGTACCGCGCATCAAGGAGAGGCTGATGCGCATCGGCGTGACCACGCCGATCATCGGAGATTTCCACTATATCGGCCACAAGCTCCTGGCCGACCATCCCGCTTGTGCCGAGGCGCTCGACAAATACCGCATCAACCCCGGCAATGTCGGCTTCAAGGACAAGCGCGACCGCCAGTTCGGTGCCATCATCGAGACGGCGATGCGCCATGACAAGCCGGTGCGCATTGGCGCGAACTGGGGCTCGCTCGACCAGGAACTGCTCACTCATCTGATGGACGAGAACGCCAGGAGCGAGGCGCCCGTCGATGCCCGCACCGTAACCTGGGAGGCACTGGTGCAGTCAGCCCTGCTCTCGTCCGATCGCGCGGTGGAAATGGGCCTGCCCAAGTCCCGCATCATCATCTCGGCCAAGGTCTCGGCGGTGCAGGATCTCATCGCCGTCTACAACGAGATGGCAAGCCGTTCCGACTATGCCCTGCATCTCGGCCTCACCGAGGCCGGCATGGGTTCGAAAGGCATCGTCGCCTCGGCCGCCGCCCTCTCGCCGCTGCTGCAGGCCGGCATCGGCGACACCATCCGCGTCTCGCTCACGCCGGAGCCCGGCGGCGACCGCACCCAGGAGGTCAAGGTCTCCCAGGAGATCCTGCAAGTGATGGGCATTCGCACCTTCGTGCCGCTGGTCGCCGCCTGCCCCGGCTGCGGTCGCACCACCTCGACGGTGTTCCAGGAGCTCGCCCAAAGCATCCAGGGCTTCATCGTCGATTCCATGCCCGACTGGAAGACGCGCTATCCCGGCGTCGAGACGCTGAAGGTCGCGGTGATGGGCTGCATCGTCAACGGCCCCGGTGAGAGCAAGCATGCCGATATCGGCATCTCCCTGCCCGGCACCGGCGAGACACCGACGGCGCCGGTATTCATCGACGGCCAGAAGGCCGCGACTCTGCGCGGCCCCGGCATCGCCGACGAATTCAAGCAGTTGGTGATCGACTATATCGAGAACCGCTACGGGGTTAGGCCCGCAGCGGAATAATCCCTGGGAACGCGGATGTCCTCCCCCGCCCCCTTGGAAACGTCACGACTGCAGGAAAAGAAAAACGGGCGGGACGTCCGCGCTCCCAGGCTTAGCGATAGCGGTCCATCAGGTCGTAGGCGCTGGCGGCGGCCTCGGTCGGCCTGCCCCTCACTGGCTGGCCATCGAGCACGCCGATGTCGCGCAGCAGGTGATCCGAAAAGCCGAACAGGCCGACGAGGCGGCGCCGGACGGATGTCCGAGGAAGCCTGGCGCCCTGCCTGTTTTCCCGCGCGTTGCAATAAGATAGATCTATGTGGTGGAACTGAACGGCCGTCATGGCCAAATCTCCTGAGCGACAATTAACAATATCTGACAGGGATATTCCCATTTCCCGCGAGATGTGGCTAATTGAAGCTCGATTTGGAGCCATAAAACAGGCTTATAGCAAATGACGCTTCCGCTCCCTCCCCTCACCGCCATCCGGGTGTTCGAGGCCGTGGCCCGGCACCAGAGTTTCACGCGCGCGGCAAGCGAACTCGCCATGACCCAGGCCGCTGTCTCCTATCAGATCAAGCTG
The DNA here is from genome assembly GCF_052114505.1 of Labrys sp. KB_33_2. Classification (NCBI taxonomy): domain Bacteria; kingdom Pseudomonadati; phylum Pseudomonadota; class Alphaproteobacteria; order Hyphomicrobiales; family Xanthobacteraceae; genus Labrys; species Labrys sp. KB_33_2. The sequence goes on from NZ_JBFREW010000015.1 coordinate 76,355, forward strand.
CTCGAGGAGCGCTTCGGCAGCCCGCTTTTCCTGCGCCGTCCGCGCCAGGTCGAACTGACCGAGGCCGGGCAACGCCTGGCGCCGGCCGTGAGCGAGGCCTTTTCCCTGCTCGCCCAGGCCTATGCCTCGGCGCGCGGCGATGCCGAGGGTGTGCTCACGGTCACGGCCTCGGTCACCTTCGCCACGACCTGGCTGGCCCGCCATGTCGGCGCCTTCCAGATCCGCCATCCGGCGCTCGCAGTGCGGATCGACGCCAATAATCAGCCGGTCGACTTCGCGCGCAACGATATCGATCTCGCGATCCGCCACGGCGACGGCGACTGGCCGGGCCTATGCAGCCACCGCCTGCTTCCAGGCGAATATTCCCCCATGCTCAGCCCGAAGCTCGCCGCCACTATCGGCGGTGTGAAGCAGCCGGCCGACCTCCTGCGCCTGCCCTTGCTCGATCCTGGCGACACCTGGTGGGACGACTGGTTCGACAGGGTCAGGGTTGCCCGCCGGCCCAAGAACTCGGCGCACGGCCAGGCGCAAACGGCACCGGCGATCACACGCGGGCAGGACCGCTTCGGCAGCAACCATCGCGGCCCGGTGGAAATCCCCTGCATCGGTTCGCAGGCCTTCGTCGGAACCGCGGCGCTGGACGGCCAGGGTGTCGCCATCCTCTCTCGCGCGCTATGGGCGAAGGACCTTGCGGAAGGGCGGCTGATCCAGCCCTTTGACGAAACGGCCGGCGAACAATCCTTCTATCTGGTCTATCCCGAAGCGCGCCGCAACCTGCCGAAGATCCGCGTCTTTCGCGACTGGATCCTGGACGAGGTCGGCAGGACCACCCATGTCGCCGGCCAGACCGAGGAGGCGATAGCCTCCTAGCGCGATCGGTGGTTCACGGTACCCGGTCAGCCGGCGAAAATCGTGGCCGGTCAGCCAGCCCGCCTGCCTCTTACCTGTAACGATCGATCAGATCGCGGGCACTCGCGGCAGGCTCGCAGGGCCTGGCCTTTTCGCGGATGTCGACGGCCCCGATATCGCCCAGCAAATGGCAGGAGAGGCCAATCAAACCGCGCCTCCGCAGCCATGATCGCTGCCCCGGCCGCGATGCGGCCTGCTCCTGATCGCCAGTCTCGAAATAAGCTTGCCCTATGCGTACAACCTGCGCCATTGTCATGGCTAAATCTCCAATCCGGCCTTGATTTCGCCGTTTCACCCATGGTTCTTCCATGGAATCGCAGCGATGACGAATTGAAGCTCAAGCAAGGCCCATAAAGAGAGCTGATGCATCGTGAGCACCGCTTTGCCGCCGCTGACCGCCATCCGGGTCTTCGAGGCCGTGGCGCGGCATTTGAGCTTCACCCGCGCGGCGGGCGAGCTCGGCATGACCCAGGCTGCCGTTTCCTATCAGATCAAGCTCCTGGAGGAGCGCTTCGGCGGCCCGCTCTTTCTGCGCAAGCCACGCCAGATCGAGCTCAGCGTGGCCGGCCAGCGCCTGGCCCCGGCGATCACGGACGCCTTCGCCCTGATCGGCGAGGCCTATGCGGCGGCGCGCGGCGGCATCGAGGGCGTACTGACCGTCTGCGCCAAGGTGAGTTTTGCCACCAGTTGGCTTGCCCGCCATATCGGCGCCTTCCAGCTCGCCCATCCCGCCTTGGCGGTTCGTATCGAGGCGACCGACCGAGCCATCGATTTCACCCGCGAGGAAACCGACCTCGCCATCTTTTTCGGCGCCGGGGACTGGCCCGGACTGCAGGCACACCGCCTGCTTGCCGGTGACTACACGCCCATGCTCAGCCGCAGCCTCGTCGCTCGTCTTGGCCCGCATTACACGCCGGCCGATCTTCTGCGCCTGCCCCTTCTCGATCCCGGCGATCACTGGTGGCGCGAATGGTTCGAAGCGGCCGGCGTCAGCTATGAGATGCCCAAGCTCGTCTACAATCTCAGCAGCCAGGCGGTGATCAACGCGGCGGCCAAGGCGGGACAGGGGGTCGCCATCCTGTCCACCGCCCTCTATGACGACGATCTCGCCGAAGGGCGCCTGATCCAGCCTTTCGAGCTGGTGCTGGAGAGCGAACGCTCCTTCTACCTGGTCTATCCCGAAGCCCGCCGCAACCAACCCAAGATCCGCGCCTTCCGCGACTGGATCCTGGCGGAGCTGGCGGGTGGGCAACCTATTTCGGCCTGAGCCCGCGGCGGCGCACCGGCTCGGCCGCCGGCTGCACCAGTTCGGGCGGCGTCGGGCTTACAGGCCCCTGATAGCCGAGGGTAGCAAGGTGCTCACCCATATGGTCGGGTGGCGCCGCCTCGGCGCTGACGGCGGGTTTCTTGGGCAGGATCGGCACACTCACGCCACGGGCATGCAGATGCAGCACCGGGCCGCCCTCGCGCGGCGCGCTGCCATAGATCGGATCGCCGACGATCGGAAAACCGGAGGCGGCGCAATGCAGGCGCAGTTGATGGGTGCGCCCGGTGCGCGGCTTGAGTTCCAGCCAGGTAAGCCCCTCGGCCCGGCCTAGCACGCGAAAATCGGTCTGGGCCGGCAGTCCATCCTCGGCCGGCTTCATCCACCAGCCGCGTTCGGGCGAACGCCGGGCGATCGGCATGTCGATCAGGCCACTTTCTTCGGCGGGGCCGCCCTCGACCACGGCCCAATAGGTCTTCTCGATGCCGCCCTTGGCGAAGAGCTCGTTGAGGGTGCGCAGAGGCCGGGCATGCCGCCCGAGCACCAGGCAGCCGGACGTATCCTTGTCGAGCCGGTGCGCGAGTTCCGGATTGCGGGGCAGGCCGAAGCGCAACTGCTCCAGCATGGCGGTGAGATTGGGCCCGCCTTTCGGGCCGGCATGCACGGGCAGGCCGGCAGGCTTGTCGAGGATCAGGATCAGGGCGTCGCGGTGAACAAGCCGCGTGGTCAAATCGAGCGATATCATCGCTTAGCGCTATCGTGATCGGGCATTGTCGGCTAGAGGTTCCTTCAACATGAGACCATTTTTCGGTGGCAGGTTCGCCATCAAAGGATCCAGACCGTTTCGATGACTGAGAGCGACAAGCAAAAGCCCGGCTTCTTTTCACGGCTGTTCGGGCGAGGCGCTGCGGCGCCCGAGACCGAAACCAGGCCCGAGCAGACATCCGAGCAGGTGCTGCCGGCGCCCGTCGAAGAGCCACGCTCTGCGGAACCCGCGTCGGAACCGTTGCTCGAAGCGCTGACCGAGCCTGTTCCGCTGGCTGCGGCCGAGCTGGTCGTTCCCTCCGAACCCGAGCCTTCCGTCTCGCCTCCTCCTCCAGCACCGGAGCCGGCTCCCGCGCCCCGCGCGAGCGAACCGGAGTCTGCTCCCGTTCCAGCTCCTGTTCCCGTCGAGAAAAAATCCTGGTGGCGCCGCCTGCGCGACGGCCTGTCGCGCTCGTCCAACGCCATCTCGCGCGGCATCACCGACATCGTGCTCAAGCGCAAGCTCGATGCCACCACGATCGAGGAACTGGAGGATGTGCTGATCCAGGCCGATCTCGGCGTCGACGTCTCCACCCGCATCGCCGCCGCGATCGGCAAGGGGCGCTTCGACCGCCAGATCTCGCCGGAGGAGGTTCACCAGGTGCTGGCCAGCGAGGTCGAGGCCATCCTCACGCCGGTGGCCAAGCCCTTGGAAATCGACCGCTCCCGCAAGCCTTTCGTGCTCTTGATGGTCGGCGTCAACGGCTCGGGCAAGACAACCACCATCGGCAAGCTCGCCGCCAAGTTCAGCGCCGACGGCCTCAAGGTGACGCTGGCGGCCGGCGACACCTTCCGCGCCGCCGCCATCGAGCAGCTCAAGGTCTGGGCCGAGCGCACCCGCTCGCCCATCGTGGCCCGCGCGCAGGGTGCCGATTCCGCCGGCCTGGCCTTCGATGCCCTCAAAACAGCCCAGGAAAACGGCTCGGACGTACTGCTGATCGATACCGCCGGGCGCCTGCAGAACAAGGCGCTGCTGATGGATGAGCTCGCCAAGGTGGTGCGCGTGATCAAGAAGATCGACGAGAGCGCCCCCCATGCCGTACTGCTGGTACTCGATGCCACCGTGGGCCAGAACGCCATCTCGCAGACCGAAATCTTCGGCAAGACCGCCGGCGTCACCGGCCTCGTGATGACCAAGCTCGACGGTACGGCACGCGGTGGCATCCTGGTGGCGCTATCAGCCAAATTCGGCCTGCCGGTGCATTATATCGGCGTCGGCGAAGGCATCGACGATCTCGAACCCTTCTCTGCCCGGGACTTCTCCCGCGCCATTGCCGGGATGGAGTGAGCCATGACCATCGAAGCCACTGCCAAGCCGCGCCAGAAGGTCAACCCTCTGCTCAAGCTCGTGCTGGAAATGGGGCCGCTCGGCCTGTTCTTCCTGGCCAATGTCAGGCCGGAACTGTTCAATCCGCTGGTTGAGCACTTCATGGGACCGGCCCTGTTCGAGGGCCCGAGCGGCAACATCTTCACCGCCACCGCTGTCTTTATCCCGGCGACGCTGATCGCGCTCGTCGCCGGCTTCGTCCTTACCCGGCACATCCCTGTGATGCCGCTGGTCTCGGGCATCTTCGTGCTGGTCTTCGGCGTGTTGACGCTTTGGCTGCAGGACAAGACCTTCATCAAACTCAAGCCGACCATCGTCAACACGCTGTTCGGCCTGATCCTGCTGGGGGGCCTCGCCTTCGGCAAGCCCTTGATCCGCATCGTCCTCCACACCGCTTTCGACCTCAAGCCCGAAGGCTGGCGCAAGCTGACCTTGAACTGGGGCCTGTTCTTCCTGTTCCTGGCGGTGCTCAACGAGATCGTCTGGCGCAACTTCTCGGATAATTTCTGGACCAATTTCAAGGTCTTCGGCACCATGCCGATCACCCTGATCTTCGCGGCCACCCAGGTGCCGATCCTGATGAAATACGAAGTGAAGCCGGACAGCCAGGACGCCAACGGCCAAGGCGGCAGCCCGTGACCGGGCCGTTCGCCTATACTGTGTTTCAGGGGCGGGCCGGCGATCACAACGATCTGGCCATGCCCGGAGCCCAGGCGATCGGCGAGGCGCTGGCGCGCCGGACGGGGATTGCGCCCTTCGTGGTCGGCAGGCTGGAACCTGCGCTGAACAAGGGCTGGCGCGAAGAATTGGATGCGGCCCTGCCGGCGCTCAGACAATTGCAGGCCCGCTTCGACGACGTGCTGGCAAGCGGAGCCGTCTCCATCGCCGCCACCAGCCGCTGCGCGGTCTCGCTGGCGACGCTGCCGGCGGTCGCCAGGTATCATCCCGATGCCTGTATCGTCTGGTTCGACGCCCATGGCGATCTCAACACGCCGGAGGCCTCGGCTTCGGGCTATCTCGGCGGCCTTGCCATTTCCGGTCCTGCAGGATTGTGGGATTCAGGCCTCGGGTCCGGCCTGAACCTCGATCGGCTCGTCCTCGTCGGCCAGCGCGATCTCGATCCCTTCGAGCAGGACTTGATCGACAGGCACGCCATCCCGCATGTCAAAGCGCGCGGCGACGTGGCAAGCGAACTGCGCAAGGCACTCGCCGGCCGTCCGGTCTATGTACATCTGGATTGCGACGTGTTGAATCCGGGCGTCGTTCCCACCGACTATGCCTGCGAAGACGGCCTGTCGCTCGCCGAACTCCAGGCCTGCTGCGAGGTGATCGCGGAACAGGCTTTCGTCGGCATCGAGATCGCCGAGTTCCAATATGCCTGGGAGCCGGGAGGGGAAGCCTTTTCCCCTGACCCGCTGCTCGATGCTCTGGCGCCGATCCTGGCGCGGTAAGCGCTTTCCGGCTTATCGGCTCACTTGAACCACTTGTCGTAGATCTTCTGGTAGGCCCCCGTCTCGATCGACTGGTGCAGCCACTGATCGACGAAGCCCTTGAGGCCGATGTCGCGCTGTACCCAATAGGCCTTCTCGGCGAAGTTGAACGGCTTGTCCGGATGCACGGCGCACAATACGCCCGGATGCAGCTTTTCCTGATAGAGGGTCTCGGAAGCATCGGTCATCATCAGATCGGCCCGGCCCGCCGCCACCTCGTCGAAGATCTTGGTGTTGTCGGGAAAGATCACGATCTTCGCCTGTTTCAGGCTGGCACGGGCGAATTTCTCGTTGGTGCCACCGGGATTGGCGACGACCGTCACCTCGGGCTTGTCGATACCCTGAAGCGTCTCGAACTTGCCCTTGTCGGCGCAGCGGGCGATCGGCGTCTTGCCCTCGCGCATATAGGGACTGGAGAACAAGCCCTTCTTCTGGCGATCGAAAGTCACCGAGACGCCGCCCATGGCGACGTCGAACTTGCCGGCCTCGAAATCCGCCGAAAGGTTGGACCAGGTCGTCGGCACGATCTCAAGCTTCACCCCGAGTGTCTCGGCAAGGCTCCTGGCCTGATCGATATCGAAGCCGGAGAACTCGCCGCTGGCGGGGTCCTTGTAGCTGAAGGGACGGTAGTCACCGGTGGACCCCACCCGGAGCACACCGGAAGCCAGCACGGCATCGAGCCCCAGGGCCGATGGTGCCTCCCGTGCGATAGCGGCGGGCGCCAGGCAAAGCAGGCCGAGACAGACGAGAAGCGGACGGAGCATGTGATTCCCCCAAAGCGGATTGTTGCACGCAGCATAAAGCCGCGAGGCAGGCATTCAACCCATCAGGATGATCCGCGCCCCTCCTCCGCCGCAGGGGCAGCGCCGCTATTCCGGCAGGAACAGGCGTGGCAGCTTGAGGCCAGGCAGGAAGGCACCGGCGCGGACCTTGCCGTCGGCGATGGTCAGGGGCACTTCGACCGCTGCCTTGCCATCGATATTGGTGGGCTTGCCCAGCACGGGCAGGCCGACGGTGAGGGTCGTCGCCACCATATCAGGCACCCGGCCCGATTGCTTGAGCGTCTGGGCGAGTTCCGGCACGCCGGCGAGGGCCACAGTCACGTCTCCGGAGGCAAAGCCGCTGGTTTCCAGGCCAACCGTGCCGGTCGCCCTGACGACGCTGGGGCCACGTTCGACCTGGGCCTGGGTGATGGTCAGCGTGCCACCGGCGGCGGCCCAGTCCCGCAGGCGCTCCGGCATCGGCATCGGCCTGAGGTCGATCTTGGTGATCACACCACGGAAAGTCCCTTTCATCGGGGAGGGAGCGCCGAGGAAGTCGTCGAGCGGAGCAATCGCCTTGGCGTCGACATCGGCGGCGAGATCATAAGCGCCCGGCGCGGCATTGGTGCCCTCCGCCAGGCGGATATGGACCTCGACATTGCCCTCCTCGACGAGATTGACGGCCTGATCGCCACGCTTGACGTTGCCGCTGAGGCCCTTGATCACCACCGCGGCATTCTGCGGCCCGGAGGTCCAGATCGCCATGCTGGCCTCTGCGCTCTTCCAGTCTGCGGTGAGGGTCGCGCCGGCATCGTTCTTGTCGACCAGCACCACCGGACCCTTGGCTTCGAGCAGCACCTTGTTGGGCTGATAGACCTGGGCTACCGCATTCACCTCGGTAAGCGTGGCGCTGAAGGGGCGCCCGGCCCGGACGCTCTCGACCGTCGCCTGGCCGCAATGCATTTCCAGGCGGAAGGGATAGCCACCGATCGTCTGCTCGCCGCATTTGATCTGGCGGCCGAGTTCTGCCTGCTTGGTCAGGAAGCGGCCCCACTCGGCTTCGAGCCTGGTGGATGCATACCACCAGAAGCCCGACCAGGCGATCGCGACCAAAGCGAACAGGAAGGTCGGCAGGAAGATGCGGCGGGAGGAACGGCGCGGCGCAGGATTGATCAGGTCAGTCGGCACGAAAGGGTCTCGCTATAGCGTTTTGTGATTTGACGGTGTCACCAAGAACCGCAAAGACGCGTTGAAACAAGGAGTTAGAGAAAATAGGCGTTCAATCGTGAACGCGTTTTGCTCTAGGGTTGGCCGTGTTGCGGGTCAACTCATCGGCCTCTTGAAACGGCGCGATTTTAGAGCAGGAATAGTGTGATTCGAGCCAGCCTCTCCTCTATCTCGGAGAATTGGGCCGAAGTCAGGGCAGCATAAGGACCGACGACGTGTCTTCATCCATTCAAGAACTGATCGAAACCAGCCTGAAGACAGCGCTGGTGCCAGAGCGTCTTATCGTGCTCGACGAATCGGCCGCTCATGCCGGCCATGCCGGTCATCGTGAGGGTGGCGAAAGTCATTTCCGGGTGCGGATTGTCTCGCCGCATTTCAGCGGGCGCAGCCGTGTCGATCGCCACCGCCTGGTCAACGAGGCCCTCAAACCGGCCTTTGCGCGAGGCGTTCATGCCCTGGCAATCGAAGCCAGCGCACCGGGCGAACCGGTGCGCTGGTAAGACCTGTCGTCGATCGTCAGTTGGAGGCGATCGAGCCGGTGAAGATATCCGGCATCGGCGTGAAGCTAGCGACGCGTAGCGGCTTCACCGCGGCGCCGGTAAACTTGTCGGCCCGCAGATCCTGATAGGCCGCCACACCGAAGCGCACCACCACCGTCTTGGACGGCGCCGCAATCAGCGAAGCCGTGGCACGGAGGTCAGGCTTGACCAATGTCGCCTGCTGCTTGTTGCGGGCGGCGGAGACCGGCGCCGACAGCGAAGCGAAGTTCTGCTTCTCGAAGCGCGTCGCGATCAGGGCCGGCCGCGGCGGGCGGGCTGTGTTGGTCACGGGCGCCGGATCGGCAAAGCCGAGTGCGCGCTGCGACTGGCGGTTGGCGCTACGCTTCATAAAGCCTTCGCTGCCCTGCGAAAGGTCGGCGAAGATCGGCGGCTTGGGGTCGAGCACCGGCCGCGTCACCGGCACCGGTGGCGGGGTATCCAGGGATGCGAGCTGCACGGGGGCCGCCTGGCTCTCCTCGGCCGCTGTGCCCGGACGCAGAGGCGGCAGTGGTACATTGGCAGCCATTTCGCCACCCGCCCCATTCGGCCCGGTCTGCCACATCATGCGCGGACCGGTATCGGCCGAGGCAAGCTGCGCTGCCGCGGCATCTGCCCCCTGAGCGGCATTGATGTCGCTGGGACGGCGTTCGGGCAGCGGCACGGGCGCCATGCGGCGCGGTGAAATCGCCAGTTCATCAGCCATCGCCATCTGCTGCATGGCCGGCAGTTGCGCTGCCGGAGCGGGCTGAGGTGGCACGGCCGGTATACGGGCGCTGGCACGCGTGGTCGGCGCATAGGCTTGCGCCATCTGGGTCGGCGGTGGCGCACTGTTGCTGCGAGAACCGAACAGGGCCGCGAAGAAACCGCCGCCGCTGCTGGATCCGCCGGCATCATCCTCGCCGACGCTGCCGCCGGCGGTACCGCCATTGCGGCGAATTTCGTTCATTGCCAGCTGATAGCCGGCCATCGGTCGGCCATCGGAAGGCACCAGCACCGTCTTGCCATCGGGGAAGACGGAAGCGAGTTCGCTGCGCGACATGCGCGGCCACATGCGCACGCCGCCCGAATCCATATGGACGAAGGGCGAACCGGAAGACGGATAGAAACCCACGCCGCCGCGCTGCAGGCGCAGACCGGCCACACGCAGCTTGGACAGGGACACGCCGGGGATGAAATAGTCGACGGCCTTGCCGAGCGTGTGCTGGCTGAACTTGGCAACGCCGCGCGAACGCCGGCGCAGCATGTTGTTGGTGCCGGGCGATCGGTAGCCGCCGATGACGTTGATGGGCTGGCTGGCACCGACCTGGCGATAGACCAGCCAGAGCGTGTCCATCGTTCGAGGATCCATGCGCGTAGGCTGGTTCAGGCGCCAGTCGCGAAAGAACCAGTCGAGCTGCTTCAGCGCAGCGGAATCATAGGAGCCGTTGCGCTTGAAGGTGATGTTGATGGTCTCGCCCGTATGCACATGGCGCATATAGAGCGAGCGGGTATCGCCATTGGCAATCGCGTCCTGCGTCGGCCCGACCAGAACCGTCGCCATCACGGTGGATGCGAGGGTAATGGCCAGAATGCGACCGGTACGCGAAACTTTGATCCGGGGCAAAAGGCTGATTGGATTCTGCACGATTAGCACTCTCGGCAAACAGGCGAGGGAACCAGCACGGAGCGTATTTCCACAAATGGGACGCTCAGCGCCAGGTCCGGATTGCCGGAGTCTTGCCGAGATTGGTTAAAGCACCGTTGATGCACCGTTCGACCCCTAATATCTAGCCGTTGAAACCGGCCTTGGGAGTGGCCTTTTGCTTGGGAAACGTGGCAAAAAGACGAACGCGGGCTGGCCTAAGCCAACCCTTACCAAACATGGTAAATCGTTGCATAACAGATTTCAGCCGGGAAGGCCAAGCGCCGAAATCACCTTCCGGTCATATCCGTAGATGTCATTGAGGCGCTGCAATTCACCATCACCGTCCACATAAGCGGTGAAATAAGCGATGTGGACCGGAATTTTCCTCTCCAAATCAATGCGCTGTTCGTCTCCGCCCTGCAGACCGCGGACGCGGTCCTCGGTCCAACCATTGCCCATTACCAGCTCGGCAAATTTATAGGGGTTATCCACACGCACGCAGCCATGGCTGAAGGCCCGTTCGTCGCGCGAGAACAGGGTGCGCTGCGGCGTGTCGTGCAGATAGACCGAGAAATTGTTCGGGAACATGAACTTGATGAAGCCGAGCGCGTTGCGCTCGCCCGGCGGCTGGCGCACCTGCATCTGACCGCCGACATAGCTCACCTCATAGCCACGGCGCTCGAGATAGCCGGGGTCCTGGGCGAGCTTGGGCATATATTCCTTCTTGATGATCGACTGCGGCACGTTCCAGGACGGATTGACCACCACGAAGCTCATCGTGTCCGAGAAGACCGGCGTCGGCGTATTGGCCTTGCCAACCACCACCCGCGCCTCGTAGCTCAGCACGCCGTCCTTGGTGAACCACACCTTGTATTCGGGAACGTTCACGAAGACGTTGGTCAGGCCCATGTCGTGAGGAAGCCAGCGCCAGCGCTCCATATTGGCGATGATCTCGCTTTCCGCATTGGTGCGCGGCTGGCGCAGCGCCGCGTTGAGGGCGACCACAGTGGCTGGCCCCAGCGTACCGCTGGCCTTGAGATTGCGGGCAGCCTGGAACTCGCGCACCGCCGCCTGCAGCGCGTCGTCATAGACGTCGCTGTCGGCATCGCTGGCCGTCAGGCCAAGGCGCGTACGCAGCACCGCCACGCGCGTGTCGGTCATGCCCACCTTGAGCGTAGGACCGGCGGGCACCATCGGCAGGACGGCTTCGGCAGCAGCGGCACTGGCGGCCCTGACATCGGCCAGCTTCTGCTTCAGCGCCAGATATTGCGGCGAGACCGGGTTGTACCCTTCGAGCACTGTAACCGGATCAGAGGCGATCGCCACCGAGGCGAGCGCCGCAACCGGGTCGGGCATGTTGGGGGCCTTGGCGATGTCGCGGCTGATCTGCCTGGTGTCGACCCGGCCCGAGGAGGCCTGGCGGACATAAGTGAGGATGGCCGCGCTCAGCGCGATCTCACCATCGGCCTGGGCATCGGCGCTCGCGCCGCTCAGGCTGTCGAGCCCGGAAACCCGGAAGGCCGCGGCGTCGAGACCGTCCTCGCTGGCGCGGTTCATGCGATCGACCAGCGCCTTGGCGGTGGGGGTGAGCACTCCATTGTCGATCCAGAGCGGCACAGCGCCGCGCAGAGCATAGAAATCGCTGATGGCCTGCGCATCGGCGCCGCGCTTGGCGGCGTAATCGGCCAGCCTGGCGGAAAGGTTGAGGGTAATCGCGGCAGGTGCGGCAGATGGCGCGGGGGCGGGCGCACTGGCCTCCGCCGGCGGCACGGGCTCGGCCTTCGGTTCGACCTTAGGCTTGGCCTGTGTCTCGGCCGGCACGGCAGCCGGGATTTCCGGCGTCGGAGCAGTTGCGGGCGCAGGCTGTCCGGCCGGTGAGGCTGTGGCCACGGACTGGGAGTCCCCCGGCGCGGCCGGGGCCGCCTCTTCCTTGGAAGGTGTTGCCGAGATCGAGGACGGCGTATCGGGAGCCACTGCCGTCTCGGCCGGTTTAGGTGCCATTTCGACAGGGGCCGGCACCGGCACCGGGCCGACCGGCGCGGGTGCAAGGGTCGCAGTGGAGGCCGGCGCACTCTCCGGCTTGACATGCTGCACGCTCATCCGCTCTTGCGGCGAAGCGGCGGCAGGCGCGGTCTGCGGCGTCGCCGGTGCGAAGGCGCTCTGCTTTTCACCGGCGCTCAGGCCGGGAACCACGGGCGTTTCGGCGGCGGACACAGGGCTATTAGGCGTATGGCTGTCTTGGGCATAGGCCGGGAGCAAAAGGGCGCTCAAGCTCAAAGCCAGAGCAACCGAACTCAACAAATTAGCGCGGTAACTCATAAGATTCCTCAATCCCGGCGCGAATTATCCGAACGCCGCCTACAATAATGTGGATAGTGCCGAGTACCATGCCAGATTCAAGACAAATTCTGGTGTGCGAACAATCACGCGGCCTGGTGGGACTCGTTCAATTCACCGGCTCTCACGCCGATCGTGGCTTCGTCAAGCCCTAGTTCCTTGAGCTTGCGATAAAGCGTGGATCGCCCGATGCCGAGCTTGCGCGCGACCTCGGTCATCTGTCCGCGATGATGGCGGATGGCGAATTTCAGCATGTCCGTTTCCAGCGATTCCAGCGTGCGAACATCTCCCCGTGCATCGAGCATGGTCATGGTGTGGGGTTCGCGCACCGTGATGATCTCGCGCAACGGCGACCCGGTGATCATGGCCGGCCCGATATGAACCGGCTTGGGCGGCAGCAGCGGTGCAGAGGGGATGCGCACATCGAAGCCATCCACGCGGGCGGCGATCTGAGGCAGATCGGGCACGCCGATCTCGTCGCCCTCGGCGAGGATCACGGCGCGATACATCGCGTTTTCGAGCTGGCGCACATTGCCGGGCCAGTCATAGGCGGTGAGCAGCGCCACGGCCTCGGCGCTGATGCTGCGTACGGCCCTGCCCTCCTCGGCCCCGAAGCGGGCGAGAAAATGCCAGGCGAGATCGGCAACGTCCTCGCGCCTTACCCGCAGCGCCGGCAGCATGATCGGGAAGACATGGAGGCGGTAATAGAGATCTTCGCGGAACAGCCCCGCCTTGACCAGGTCGATCAGGTTGCGGCTGGTCGAGGAGATCAGCCGGAAATCCGTGCGCACCGCCCGCCGGGCCCCAAGCGGCTCGATCTCGCCGCTGCGCAGCGCGTCGAGCAGCTTGACCTGCAAAGCGGGCGACAATTCGCCGACATTGTCGAGGAAGAGTGTGCCGCCATGGGCCTCCGCCAGCTTGCCGGCCTGCTTGTCGACAGCACCGGCTGCGTTCTTGTCCTGGCCGAACAGGATGCGCTCGGCCTCCTCCTCCGGCAGGGTACCGCAATTGACGGCCACGAAAGGCCGGCCGCGGCGCTCGCCGCCGCCATGGATCGCTTGGGCCACCATCTGCTTGCCGGTGCCGGCCTCGCCCTCGATCAGCACGGGAATGGTCGAGCCGGCCGCCTTTTCGGCAAGGCGCACCACCCGCTCCATCTCCGGGCCGCGCGCGACCAGATCCTTCAGGCCGAGCTGGCCCATGGCGCGCTTGGCGAGCACGCGCACTTCGCGTTCCAAGGCACGATGCTTGAGGGCATTGCGGATCGAGGCCTGCAGGCGCTCGGCGCCGACAGGCTTGACCACGAAATCGGCCGCACCCGCCTTCATCGCCGAGATCACGGCATCGATGGAGCCGTGGGCCGTCTGCACGATCACCGGAACCTGCAGGTCGCGGGCGCGCATGCGTCCGAGCACACCCATGCCGTCGAGATCGGGCATCACCAGATCCAGCACGAGGAGATCGATCTTGCCGCCTTCGAGTTCGCGCAACGCCGCTTCGCCGCTGTCGACAAGGCGGGCGTGATAGCCAAAACGCCTCACCATGGCCTCCAGAAGCCGGCATTGCACCGGATCATCGTCGGCGATCAGAACAGTCGAGCCCATCAATCCCCCGTCCCATTTCATTCGGTGCAGCGATCGGATGCCGATCCCTGCCGAAGCCCCGGCACCACCGCGTCAGCGCAAGGTAGCCAGTGGCCAGGCCTCGCAATTTCACCCGGGCGAAGCGCCCTGTGTGCCGTTTCGGATCATCTAGGAGCAGAAGCGTGAAGGACTGCTTAACGACGTTGGATGAAAGTTACATTCCACTGAGACGGTTGAAACCGCGGCCGCGAACGGCGATATGTGGGACCATCACGGGGCCGCGTCGCCGGCCCGGCAATGGCGTTTGGCGACTTGGCGGCAACGACAGGAATCGCAAGGACGCGTCGAACCAAAGAGCCGGGGCACGCAAGCGTTCAGGCCTGAACGCGCCTTGCCCCAGGCAGTGTTTCCCGACGAGGCCCATGGATGGACCTCGTCGGGAAACACTGCAAATATTTGATATCTTGCGGTCTCAAGGAGTTTTCATGGCCGGCAAATCTTTTTCCGCATCCTCCGGTTCCGCCTCGTCGGAGACCGCCAGGGCCGATTCGCAGGAGACCAAGGCCGACCGGAAGGGCAGCGAGCTCGGCCGGTTGCCGGAATGGAATCTCGCCGATCTCTATCCGGGCATCGATTCGCCGGAAATCACCGCCGATCTCGACAAGGGCCTCGCCGACTGCCTGGCCTTCGAAGAGGGCAACAAGGGCAGGCTCGCCGAGATCCTGGCCGGCAAGGACGGCGCCATCAACCTCTCCGCCATCATCAAGACCTATGAGGGCATCGAGGACAGGCTCGGACGCATCGCCTCCTTCGCCGGCCTCGTCTACGCCGGCGACACCACAGACCCCGCCCGCGCCAAATTCTATGGCGACGTGCAGGACAAGCTGACCACGGCCTCCTCCCACCTGCTGTTCTTCACGCTGGAGCTCAACCGCATCGACGACGGTGCCTTGGCCGAGGCGGTCAAGGACGAGGCGCTCGCCCATTGGAAGCCCTGGCTGGACGATATCCGCATCGAGAAGCCCTATCAGCTCGAGGATCGCGTCGAGCAATTGTTCCACGACAAGTCGGTGACCGGTCGCGGGGCCTGGAACCGCCTGTTCGACGAAACGATCTCGGGCTTGCGCTTCAGGGTTGAGGACAGCCAAGAGCTGACGCTGGAGCCGACCCTGAACCTGCTCCAGGACCCCTCCCCCGCCAAGCGCGAGAAGGCGGCTCACGCCCTAGCCCGCACCTTCAAGGACAATCTCAGGCTGTTCACCCTGATCACCAACACCCTGGCCAAGGACAAGGAGATCTCGGACCGCTGGCGTGGCTTCGAGGATGTCGCCGATTCGCGCCATCTGTCGAACCGGGTCGAGCGCGAAGTGGTCGATGCCCTGGTCTCGGCGGTGCAGGAAGCCTATCCGCGCCTGTCGCATCGCTATTACCGCCTCAAGGCCAAATGGTTCGGGCTCGACCAGCTCAACCACTGGGACCGCAACGCGCCGCTGCCCAAGGTCGAGAGCACCCCGATCAAGTGGGAGGACGCGCGCGGCACCGTGCTCGAGGCCTATGCCGGTTTCTCGCCGCGTATGGCCGGCATCGCCCAGCGCTTCTTCGACGAATACTGGATCGACGCACCCGTCCGCCCCGGCAAGGCACCCGGCGCCTTCGCCCACCCGACCGTGCCCTCCGCCCATCCCTATGTACTGCTCAACTATCAGGGCAAGACGCGCGACGTGATGACGCTCGCCCATGAATTGGGCCATGGCGTCCATCAGGTGCTGGCGGGCCATAACGGCGCGCTGATGGCGCCGACGCCGCTGACTCTGGCCGAAACAGCCTCGGTGTTCGGCGAGATGCTGACCTTCCGCGCCTTGCTGGCCCAGGCCGCCACGCCCGCGCAGAAGAAGGCCATGCTCGCCGCCAAGGTGGAGGACATGATCAACACGGTGGTGCGCCAGATCGCCTTCTATTCCTTCGAGCGCAAGGTGCATGTCGAGCGCCGCCAGGGCGAGTTGACCGCCGACCGCCTCGGCGAGATCTGGCTGTCGGTTCAAGAGGAAAGTCTCGGATCCGCCATCAAGATCGGGCCGGGCTACGAGACCTTCTGGACCTACATCCCCCACTTCATTCATTCACCCTTCTACGTCTACGCCTACGCCTTCGGCGATTGCCTGGTGAACTCGCTCTACGCCGTCTACGAGAAGGCCCATGAGGGCTTTGCCGAACGCTATCTCGCCATGCTGGCGGCCGGCGGCACCAAGCACCATTCCGAACTGCTTGCCCCCTTCGGCCTCGATGCCCGCGATCCCGCCTTCTGGCAGATCGGGCTCAATCTGATCGAGAGCATGATCGTGGAGCTTGAAGGGATGGAATGAGGTTTTCGGCTGAGGCATGCCATTGGCATGCCTCAGCCGGCAGCAATAGCCTCCAGTTCCACCAGCCAGCCCGGCTCTAGCGTGCCGACCACGATCGCCGTGGTGGGGATGCGGCGGGCGCCCAGGGCTTTGAGCCGCGCCGCCTGATTGGCCTCGGCAAAGGCTGTGTCGGTGAGATAGCTGGTGACGCGCACGAGATTGTCGACCGTCATGCCGGCTTCGGCGAGGATGCACCGAATGTTGGACCACAGCCATTCGAGCTGTTCCTCCAGGCTGCCGGGCACCCGGCCATCTGGATCGAGGCCCATGGTTCCGCTGAAGAAAAGCAGACGCTGCATTCCCACCACTTCCATGGCGTGAACATAGTCAGGCGTTGCCTCATAGATGCCGTTACTGGGGTTTCGTACGATCATTTGCATGGTTTTTCTCCCTCGGCGAGCGCATGTTGAACAGAACGATCTTCGAGGAAAAGAGCTTTTTGCCGAATGAAATCAAAAACGAAGGATCTTCAGCCGAATGAACGGGCGGACCGTTCTCTCGATGATTTCGACCGAAAGATCTTAGGCGCCTTGAGCGTCGACGCGCGCCAGACCTATGCCGAGATCGGCCAGAGCGCCGGGCTTTCCGCACCGGCCGTGCACGAACGCGTCAAGCGCTTGCGCGAAGCCGGCGTGCTCAAGGGCTCGACGGCCGTGCTCGACGCCCAGGCCATCGGCAAGCCCTTCCTCGCCTTCGTGCATGTCGACACCGAAGGCTGGGGCAAGAGCGAGCGCATGATGACGCTGCGCCGCTTTCCCGAGGTGGAGGAAATGCATTCGGTGGCGGGCGATACCGGCGTGATCATGAAGGTGCGCACCCGAAACGCCCGGGCGATGGAGCATTTCCTCTCCCAGCTTTATGTCCTGCCTGGCGTCAGGGGGACCAAGAGCTATGTGGTGCTCTCCACCTATCTGGAACGAGCGATCCAGCCTCTGGCCACCGAGAATTGGCCCGAGATCCCGCTTCCGCCGGCCTAGGTCCGATCTCCGACGCTCCTGGGCAACGTCCGCCTGCCCGCAATGCCCGCGCAATCCGCCCTCCCTAGGTTGCGCCCGCATTCGGGAGCCGTTCGATGATCCGCAGGAAACAATGGACCGCAAGGGCAGCCGGTTACGGGCTGCATGCCTATATCAGCGGCGTGATGCGCACCACGCGCTTCGCCCCTCTGCCAAGCGAGCAGCGGCCCTGGGAGCGGACCGATGGTTCCTTCATCGCCCTGACCTGGCATGGCCAGCAGATGCTGAGCATCGCGGCCCTGCGAGGTGCGCCGCGCACCAGCGTGCTGGTCTCGCTGCATTTCGACGGTACGGTGATCGCCACGGCGCTGGCGCGCGCCGGCTATGGCACCATTCGCGGCTCCGGCACCCAGACCCGCGCCAAGATTCGGGGCAAATGTGGCATCCCGGCCTTCCTGGCGATGCGCCAGGCGCTGGAAACAGGCACCAACGTACTGATGACGGCCGACGTGCCCAAGGTCGCGCGGGTGGCCGGCAAGGGCGCGGTGCAGCTGGCCCGGGCCACCGGGCGGCCGATCTTCCTCTTCGCGGCGGTGACCAGTGCGCGGATCGACCTCGACAATTGGGATAAGGCCAGCGTGGTGCTGCCTTTCGGGCGCGGCTGCGTGCTGTGGTCGGAAGCCCTCGTCGTCCCCGGTGATGCTGATGCTGAGGAAATCGGTGCGATCAGCCATCGCATCACCGCAGGGCTCGACAGCTTGCACGCAGAGGCGCATCGGCGACTGCGTTCAGGGACCTGACCGCTCCCCTTTCGCGTTTTGGCTGGATATTGACGCGCTTTGGCGCGGCTGTGCGTTCCGAGGAGGCAGGGGACGAAGATAAGAGGCGTGGAATCTGGGCGGAAGTACCGTTCCTCGCATGGCCGAACGGCGGACGCGGGCATGGCAATTCTTCTCGGTCTGGCGGCTGCCCTATGTTGGGGTGGCACAGATTTTCTCGGCGGCGCGGCTGCACGCACGCTCGGGGTGCGCCGATCCCTATTCTTCAGCCAGGCTATCGGCTTTGCCGGCCTGTCGCCGCTGGTTCTGTTCCTGCCCACCATCCGCGGCCAGATGGCGTCGGCGCCACCACCTATGGCGCGATCACCACCTTGCTGTCGCTGGCGACCGGTGAGGTGCTGCGCGGCGAAAGGCTGTCGCCGCTGCAATGGTTCGGCATCGCTGCCGCCCTCTTCGACGTCGTCCTGCTCAGGATCGAGGGCTAGCCGGCGTCCCCGGTACCGCCGTCTCATTCCGGCGCAGGGGCGACCAGCCGAGCGTCATGCCCGCGGCCGCGACCAGGATGGCGCCGGCACCAACCATTTGCAGCCAGTCCAGGCGATGGCCGAAGGCGACGAAGTCGACCAGGATCGCCACCACGGGATAGATGAAGGAGAGCGCGCCGGTGAGGCTGGTCGGTAATTTCTGGATGGCACCATAGAGCAGGATATACATCAGCCCGGTATGGACGACACCGAGCGTGCCCAAAATCGCCCAGGTCTGCTCCCCCGTGGGCGGATGGGCCAGGCTGGCGAGCGGAGCCAGCATCAGGGTGCCGACGATCACCTGGATGAGGGCTATCAGATGCGGCGGCACCCCCTTGAGTTTCTTGGCGACCAGGGCCGCGATCGCATAGAAGAAGGCGGCGCCGAGCGCCAGGCCGATGCCGACCAGGTAACCGGTCCCGGCGGCCCCGCTTTTGGCCTGCACGATGCCGAGCATGCCGGCAAAGGCGAGGCCGAGCCAGAACAGCTTGGACGCCGTCAGCTTCTCGGAGAAGAACAGCACGCCGAACCCCACCAGCATGAAAGGCTGGGTGTTGTAGACGGCGGTGGCAATCGAGATCGAGGCGCGCGGATAGGCGGCGAACAGCATCAGCCAATTCGCCACGATGGCGACGCCGCCGATCACGGCGAGCCCGATCTGCCGCACTGTGATGACATCGCCCCTGTAGAGGCCAAGCCCCAGGCAGATCAAGGCGAGCGTGCCTGCCCCGAACAGGCAGCGCCAGAACACTACGTCGATGACGGGCTGGCCCGACAGGATGACGAACCAACCGATCGTCCCCGATATGATCA
This sequence comes from Labrys sp. KB_33_2, assembly GCF_052114505.1. Classification (NCBI taxonomy): domain Bacteria; kingdom Pseudomonadati; phylum Pseudomonadota; class Alphaproteobacteria; order Hyphomicrobiales; family Xanthobacteraceae; genus Labrys; species Labrys sp. KB_33_2. The sequence continues at coordinate 95,694 of NZ_JBFREW010000015.1, forward strand.
TGGCCGCCGTCATTTCGGCCGTTCCGCGGAGCTTGTCCATGGCATCTACCTCTCAATGGAGGCTCAATTCTATTCGGGCTCTTTGCGAATTTATATGGATCGGATAAGGTTGAATATGGCATCCTCCTAAATTACGAAGGACAAATAACGGATCGACATCATGCTTGATGAAGTGGACAAACGCATCGTCGACATACTGGTCGAGAATGCCCGTATCTCGCTGAAGGAATTGGCGGGCCGGGTGAACCTGTCCTCTCCCAGCACCTCCGAGCGTCTCAAGCGCCTGGAGGAGCGCGGCGTAATCCGGGCCTTTACCGTGGACGTCGATCCGCACGCCCTCGGCTATACACTACAGGCGATCGTGCGCATCCGCCCCCTGCCCGGCCAGTTGCAGCGGGTGCAGGGCCTGATCGAGGAGATCCCGGAATTCTCCGAATGCGACAAGGTCACCGGCGACGACTGCTTCGTCGCTCGGCTGCATCTGCGCTCGATCGAGCAGCTCGACGAGATCCTCGACCGCCTGATCGACAAGGCCGAGACCAACACCGCCATCGTCAAGGCGCAACCGGTGAAGCGGCGCCTGCCGCCGCTGTGAAGGACTGCCTCATAGCGGCGAAATCACCGCAAGAACAGCAGCGTGCCGGTCGCCACCAGCAGCAGCCAGGCGACGCCGTCCCATTCCGTCAGCGAGGAGGATGGCGCTCGGCGGCGCGCGCCAAGAGCCGCCATCACCTGCAACAGCGCGAGGAAGGTGAGCAGAACGGCAAAGGTCGGCGCAAAGGCCTTCGAGCCGGAAGCCGCCAGCAAAGCCGCGAACAGGACTTCGGCGGCAAAGACGTGAATGGTTACTCTGGATACGAGGTCCAGTTTTCTCGAGACTGAATTCGACATGATAGGAGCAGTTCTGAAAATACCTTGTTCTCGCGCCGGCACGCAAAGCATTCGGCCGCGCGAAGGAAGAAACGGTGTCATCTTGCCCCGCGACGATTGTCCGACGAGGCTGACATCCAAGGCATTTTACGAAATATAGAGTATATTTCACAAATAAATATTGTGTATTGTTTTGAGTGCGACACGTAAACAAGGTATAAGGATGCAGACCTTGCTTCACGCGGGCGGCGCAATTCCTGGGGCCACAGGCGTCTCGCCCATAGGCACCAACTCAACGGTGGAGCGAGGAGGCGGGTGGTGTTGCACCTCTCGCCTTAAGTTACACCTATGGGCGTGACGCCCGCAATCCCAAAGGCTCAATCGCAGCGAAGCAAGGACGGCGGCGTGCCGATCTCGGAAACCACCGGCTCGAAGCGGCGGGTTTTTGGGTCGCGTACCAGGAGATGGCCGGAAGCGATGCCGAAATAAGCGCCGTGGAGCTGTAATTCCCCGGCATCCACGCGCCGGCGCACGCTGCCGAAGGTCGTCAGATTGGCAAGGCTCTGCTCCACTGCGGCAAGGCCAAGCCGAGTGATATAATCCTCGGACGGCGTCTCGCCAGGGTCCTCCAGCGTATCCACCGCCGGGGCGATGATCGACATCCATTTGCCGATGAAATCCCCCGAAGAAAGCGGCGCGCGCTTTTCGGCAAAGGAACGGATGCCGCCGCAACTGGCGTGGCCCATGATGACGATGTGCTTGACCTTGAGCGCCTCGACCGCAAATTCCAGCGCGGCGCTGGTGCCATGGAACTGGCCGCCCGCCTCATAAGGCGGCACGATATTGGCGACGTTGCGCACCACGAAGAGTTCGCCCGGCCCCGCATCGAAGATCACCTCCGGCGAGACACGCGAGTCGCAGCAGCCGATCACCAGGACTTCCGGGCTCTGCCCTGTGGCCGCCAGCGTCTCATAGCGTTGGCGTTCCCGGGAAAAGCGGTCGCCGAGGAAGGACTTGTAGCCGGCTATGAGACTGTCGGGGAACATGGAATCTCCTCGGAACGCGGACATCTCAGCGACATGTTCGCATGTCGCGATGTCCGCTCTTGGGCGTTGACGAATGCGGCAAGAGACGAGGACCGAAAGAGAGGCGAGACGGCCCTCTCTACGAGATGCCGCCATGCCCTCAATATCGGAAGAGCGGGCAGAGCCCGCACTCCCAGGATTACGCCGCCAAATTGCGCAGCACGAACTGCAGGATGCCGCCGTTCTTGAAGTAGTCGAGCTCGTCCAGCGTATCGATGCGGCAGAGCAGCGGCACCTTGACGACCTTGCCGTCGGCGAAGCTGATTTCGGCCTCGATGGTGGCGCGCGGCTTGATCGTCTCGATCCCTTCGATCGTCACCATCTCGTCCCCCTTCAGGCCGAGCGTCTGCCAGGAGGTGCCTTCGGCGAAGGTGAAGGGCACCACGCCCATGCCGACCAGGTTGGAGCGATGGATGCGCTCGAAGCTTTGGGCGATCACGGCGCGCACGCCGAGCAGCTTGGTGCCCTTGGCCGCCCAGTCACGCGATGAGCCGGTGCCATACTCCTTGCCGGCGAACACCACCAAGGGCACGCCCTCGGCCTTGTAGCGCATGGCGACGTCATAGATCGGGGCTTCCACGCTATCGGGATAATGGATGGACAGGCCCCCTTCGATACCCGGCAGCATCTGGTTCTTGATGCGGATATTGGCAAAGGTGCCACGCATCATCACCTGGTGGTTGCCGCGGCGCGTGCCGTACTGGTTGAAGTCCACCGGGCGGACCTGATGGTCGCGCAGATATTCGCCCGCCGGGCTCGCCGCCTTGATCGAACCGGCCGGGGAGATGTGGTCGGTGGTGATCGAGTCGAGGAAGAGGCCGAGGACACGGGCCTTGTGCACATCCGTCGGCGGCACAGGCGTCTTGGTCATGCCTTCGAAATAAGGCGGGTTCTGCACATAGGTCGAACGCTCGTCCCAGGCATAGGTCTGCCCTGCTGGTGCCGAGATCTTCTGCCAGTTCTCGTCGCCCTTGAAGACGTCGGCATATTTAGACTTGAACATCGCCTGGGTGACATATTCGTCGATCACCGCCTGGATCTCGGCGCCATCGGGCCAGATGTCGGAGAGAAAGACGGGCTTGCCGTCGCTGCCAGTGCCGAGCGGCTCCAGCGTCACGTCGACCTGGAGGGAGCCGGCCAGCGCATAGGCGACGACCAGCGGCGGCGAGGCCAGGTAGTTGGCCTTGACGTCGGGATTGACGCGTCCCTCGAAGTTGCGGTTGCCCGAGAGCACGGCCGCGGCGACGATATCACCCTTGTTGACGGCCTCCGAGATCGGCTCGGGCAGCGGGCCTGAGTTGCCGATGCAAGTGGTGCAGCCAAAGCCGACCAGGTTGAAGCCGAGGGCGTCGAGATCCTTCTGCAGGCCGGACTGGCTGAGATAGGCTTCCACCACCTGCGATCCCGGTGCGAGCGAGGTCTTGACCCAGGGCTTGGACTTCAGGCCCTTGGCCGCCGCCTTGCGGGCGAGCAGGCCGGCCGCGACCAGCACGGAGGGATTGGAGGTGTTGGTGCAGGAGGTGATGGCGGCGATCGTCACGGCGCCATGGCCGATGGCATAGTCGGTGCCAGCGACGGCCTGCGCCTTGCCGGCTTCGCCCGGCTTCTTGAACTCACCTTCCAGTGCGGCGAGGAAGCCGGTCTTGGCGTCGGAGAGCAGCACGCGATCCTGCGGGCGCTTGGGGCCGGCGAGCGAGGGCAGCACAGTGGCGAGATCGAGCTCGAGAATGTCGGTGAACACCGGATCGAAGCTCGCCGAGGTCCGGAACATACCCTGTTCCTTGGAGTAGGCTTCGACCAAAGCGATGCGATCGGCATCGCGGCCCGACTTGTCGAGATAGCGCAGCGTCTCGGCATCGACTGGGAAGAAGCCGCAGGTCGCGCCATATTCCGGCGCCATGTTGGCGATGGTGGCCTTGTCCTCCAGCGTCATGGCGTCGAGGCCCTGGCCGAAGAACTCCACGAACTTGCCGACGACGCCCTTCTTGCGCAGCATCTGGGTGACGGTGAGCACGAGGTCGGTGGCGGTGACGCCTGCCGGCAGCTTGCCGTTGAGACGGAAGCCGATCACTTCGGGGATCAGCATCGAATTGGGCTGGCCGAGCATGGAAGCTTCCGCCTCGATGCCGCCGACGCCCCAGCCGAGCACGCCCAGGCCGTTGACCATGGTGGTGTGGCTGTCGGTGCCCACCAGCGTGTCGGGATAGGCGACGGTGACGCCGTCTTCTTCCTTGGTCCAGACCGTCTGGGCCAGATATTCGAGATTGACCTGGTGGCAGATGCCGGTGCCCGGCGGCACCACGCGGAAATTGTCGAAGGCCGACTGGCCCCACTTCAGGAAGCGGTAGCGCTCCTGGTTCTGCTCATATTCGCGGGCAACGTTGTTCTTGAAGGCGTCGTTGTTGCCGAAATAGTCGACAACGACGGAGTGGTCGATGACCAGATCGACCGGCACCAGCGGGTTGATCAGGGTGGGATCGCCACCCAGGGCCTTCATGGCGTCGCGCATGGCGGCGAGATCGACTACGGCCGGCACGCCGGTGAAGTCCTGCATCAGCACGCGGGCGGGGCGGAAGGCGATTTCGCGCTCGGCTTTGCCGCGATTGGTGAGGAAGGCGGCGATGGCTTCGATATCACCCTTGGAAACGCTGCGGCCATCCTCGAAACGCAGGAGGTTCTCGAGCAGGACCTTCATGGAGACCGGCAGGGCGGAAATGCCGGGAAGACCGTTCGCTTCCGCTGCTTTCAAGGAATAATAGGTATAGGTCTTCGAGCCCACCTGAAGTGTCTTGCGGGCTTTGAAGCTATCGAGAGAGGCCATGGCAGGTTCCCTGAAAAAGGCCGGGGAACGCCCCCAAGCCTATGATACGTCAGCGGAATTCGCGCTCACGAGGCGGTTTGTGCGGCGCGGTATGGTGCGTTTATAGAAGGATTCCAGTCAGGCCGCTACTGCCTATTTGACGACGTCTGCCATGCCAGGAATGCGGGGTTTGCCGCCTAAAGCGTTTTGAGATTGGACGAAATCGTCAAGAATCGCAAAGACGCGTCGAAACAAAGAATTAGAGCAAGTGAGCGTTCACGCCTGAACGCCCTTTGCTCTAGCCGACGGGGTGTGGCAGCAACAGACAAATCGGTTCGATTTTTTACGCTTTATTAAGGCTGATCCGGGATTCCCAGGCCTGACGCCACGATTCCTCGCGATTTCCGCCGTGTGACCATCGGCACGGCACGCTCGCGCCGCAATCGGCATCTACTCCGCCAACTTCAATTTTCAGACCGCGGTCGGACTTTCGATCCCGAGGATATCATGCAGCCATTTGCTCCCTTGCTTGCCAAGCTTCGCACCGAATTCCGGCACGCCTGGTTCCCCACCTTGCTGATCTGCAGCATGGTGATCCTGCATGACCTCGCCACGGGCATCCAGCACAGCGGCCTGGTGGTCGCGCTCCTGATCGCCACCTTCATCCTCGCCCGCCCCGCCATGCTGCGCCGGCGCTCGCCACTGCAGAGCTGGCGCCACAGCCTGATCTATGCCGGAACCATCCTGGTTGCGACCCTGGTCTCCCTGGGCACGCTCGACTGGCTGAAGCTGTGAGGCCGATGACGATGACGATCATGCTGCGGTAACCAGCGTCACCGCAGCATAATCCAAAGCGGGCTCTTCCAGGCCTTCAGGGCGTCGAGGAAGACCTGCAGCTTGGCAGGAAGGAAGCGCCTAGTCTGGTAGACGGCGTGCACGAAGATCTCCGGCGAAGACCAATCCGGCAGGAGGCGTACGAGGTCGCCGCTCTCGATGCGCTCGTCGCAATAGGTCGAGGGCAGGAGACCGATGCCATGGCCCTTATAGGTGAAGGCGCTCACGGCCTGGAAGTCGCGGCTGGCGATCGGCCCGGAGACCTGGACCTTCACCGCCTTGCGGCCGCTGACCAGATGCCATTCGGCTTCGTTGTTGCGCCCGTTCATCAGGACGCAGCGATGGCGCGCGAGATCCTCCGGCCTGTCCGGCACCTCTCGATCCCTCAGATAAGCCGGCGTCGCCACGACATAGCGCACGCTCTTGCCGATGCGCTGAGCGATGATGCTGGAATCCGGCAGTTCCCCGAAACGGATGGCGACATCGACATTCTCGGCGATCAGGTCGAGAAAGACATTGGTGACGACGAGGTCGACCTGGATGTGCGGATAGGCCGTCAGGAAGGACGAGATGAAGTCGTAGAAGGGCTCCTGCCCCATGATCACCGGCACCGAGACCCGGAGCAGGCCCTCCGGCCTTCTTTGTGCCTGGACGAGGACCCGCTCGGCATCCTGGAGCTGGCCGAGCGGCTCGCTGCATTGCTGGTAATAGGCGCGCCCCTGGGCCGTGAGGGTCAATTTGCGCGTCGTGCGCTGCAGCAGCGTCACGGCCAATTGCTCCTCGAGGGCGCTCACCTTGCGGCTGACGGTGGAGACCGGCATGCCGAGCGCATGGGCGGCCCGGCTGAAGCTGCCGAACTGCGCAACCTTCACGAAAACGGCGATGTCGTTGAGATCCGCCATGTCGTTATTTTTGCATGAGTGGAAAATTGATTCCAGATATTTCCATCTAATCAAAGAACTGGCCGCGACGCACATTCCTGCCACGAGAACAAACCAACTCGTGGAGAACGCAAATGACAAACAAGGTCGTCATCGTCACCGGCGCCTCGCAGGGCATCGGTGCAGGCCTCGCCAACGCCTTCCTCGAACGCGGCTACGACGTGGTCGCAACCTCGCGGCGGGTTTCGCAGACGAACGAGATCCGGGCCTCCGATCGGCTGGCCCGTGTCGACGGCGACATCGCCGATCCCGCCACCGCGCAGCGTGTGGTGGAAACCGCGCTGGCCCGCTTCGGGCGGATCGATGCTCTGGTCAATAATGCCGGCATCTTCTTCACCAAGCCGTTCGTCGACTACACGCTGGAGGATTACCGCAGGCTCGCCGCCACCAATGTGGAAGGCTTCCTGCATCTCACCCAGGCGGTGGTGCGTCAGATGCTTACCCAGAAGAGCGGCGGCAGCATCGTCAGCATCACCACGCCCCTGGCCGGCCACCCGATCGCCGGTGTCAACGCCTCCGTCGCCATGGCCACCAAGGGCGGCATCGAGGCCCTCTCCAAGAACATCGCCATGGAATATGCGCATGAGGGCATCCGCGTGAACACGGTCGCGCCCGGTGTGGTCGACACGCCGCTCCACAAGGACAGCCCAAGGGATTTCATCAATGCCTTGTCACCCATGCCCGGCATTTCCGGTGTCGGGGAAATCGTCCAGGCGGTTCTCTTCCTGACCGAGGCTCCGCGCGTAACCGGGGAGGTGCTGCACGTCGATGGCGGCGCACATCTGGGCAAATGGTAAACTTCGGCAACGGCCCCACTGGAAAAGGCGCCGGTGCGGAGCAGCGACTTCGGGAGTTCGGCATCACCCTTCCGCCATCACCGACCCCGTTCGGCGCCTATGTCGAGGCAGTCAGGATCGGGAGGCTGATGTTTCTCAGCGGCATGCTGCCGGTGATCGATCGCAAGCCGCAATTTCTCGGATGCCTCGGCGGCGAACTGACGGTAGAGGAAGGCTACAGGGCGGCTGAACTCGCCGCCCGTAGTGCGCTGGCGGCGATCAGGGAGGAACTCGGTTCGCTCGACAAGGTGACCGGCGTCGCCAAGCTCGGCGTCTACATCGCCACGCAAGGTGATTTCCGGGACCACCCGAAGGTGGCCGATGGCGCCTCCGAGCTCCTTCTCAAGGTTTTCGGCGCGGACATGCTGTCGGGCCGGGTCGTGCTCGGCGTCGCCAGCCTGCCCCTAGGGTTGCCGGTCGAAATCGAGCTCGTGGTCGAGATCGCCGATTGAGCGGCTGCCCATCGGAGCGGCGCGTTAGGTGCCGCTCACGCTGAAACTCGCATGTGCCATGTCGAGAAAGGCCGAGAGCGCGCTCGAGACATAACCGTCGGCCCGGCGCACGAACAGCGTGTCGACCTCCGCCCGCTCGGGCGGGAGCTTGTGGATGGCAATCCTGCCCTCCTGCCAGGCGCCGGCGACCACGCTTCTCGGCAACAAGGTGATACCGACGCCGGCCGACACGCAGCTGATGATTGCCTCCAGCGAGCCGAATTCCAGCGGCCTTGCGGTCACGATCCCCCTCTCGGCCAGCAAGGTTTCGAGCCGCTGGCGATAGGAGCAGCCGACCTGGAAAACGATCGTCTTCAACTCCGGGACCGAGGCCAACTCGTCGGGGCTCCGAAGGTTGCGGGCGGTGACGAGGACGAGTTCCTCCCGGAAGACGACCTGCTGGTGCAATTCGGGATGGCTGACGGGGCCGGCAACAAAGGCGCCTTCAAGGCGGCAGGCGATCACTTCGTCCAGGAGCTTGCGCGTAGTGCCGGTGGTGAGGACGAGCCGGACGGCGGGATGGGTCTTGGCAAATCGGCTGAGCAGGCCGGACAGCCGCAGCGCCGCCGTCGTCTCCAGACTGCCGAGGGACAGAGCGCCGCTCGGCGCGCCCTCGTCCTGCGCGGCCGTTCGGGCATCCGCCAGCAGCCTGGCGATACGGCCGACAAAAGGCAGCACACGCTGCCCCGCGGGCGTGATCGACACACCGCGCGCATGGCGCTGGAACAGACTGACGCCAAGGTCCTGCTCGAGGGTACGGATACGGGTCGTCACATTGGATTGGACGGTGTTCAGCTCCTGGGCGGCCCGGTTCATGCTGCCGAGCCGGGATACAGCTTCGAACACCCTCAGATCGGATATATCCATGCCGGTCGCATCCACTGCAAACATAGATATCTCAAATAGAGATATCTCGTATCCTTTATATTCGTTTTTATAGATTGATACGGTCCCTTAAGTTCGTCAAGAACGACAATCGAGGGTCGACGAATGGCCGGTACCATCATCTTGGACCGTGACGGGAATTCCAGCGAGCGCAGCCCGAACATGTGGCGCGCGATCCTGTCCGCCTTCTGCGCCAGCCTGATCGGCATTGGCCTTGCCCGCTTCGCCTATACGCCGCTGCTGCCGGCAATCGTCGATGCGCACTGGTTCGAAGCCTCGACGGCCGCCTATCTCAGCGCTGCCAACCTGGCAGGCTATCTTGCCGGTGCCCTTATCGGCCGTCCGCTGGCCGCGCGTTTCTCGACCATTGCCATTCTCAGGATCATGATGGCCCTGGCTACCTTTACCTTCTTCGCCTGCGCCTATCCGCTCGGCTTTGCCTGGTTCTTCGCCTGGCGCTTCGTCGCCGGCTTGGCGGGCGGCACGCTGATGGTCCTGGCGGCTCCGACCGTACTCGCCCATGTCGCACCGGCGAGGCGGGGGCTTGCCGGCGGCGCCATCTTCATGGGGATCGGCGCGGGTATCGCCGCCTCCGGCACGCTGGCGCCACTGTTGCTGCAACAGGGGCTGCGGCAAGCCTGGTTCGGTCTCGGCGCGCTTTCGCTATTGTTGACGGCTGCCGCCTGGACCGGCTGGCCGCGAGGCGAGAATGCGGTAGGCCAGCCCCCCGCCCAATCCGGCCATGCCCCCAGGACGGCAAGCCTGCGCGCCCTCTATGCCGAATATGCCCTCAATGCCGCCGGCTGGGTGCCCCACATGATCTTCCTGGTCGATTTCGTCGCGCGGGGATTGGGCGAAGGCGTCGAGGTCGGCGCGCTTTATTGGGTCATCTTCGGCATCGGCGCCACCATCGGCCCTCTCCTGGCCGGTCACCTCGCCGATCGCATCGGTTTCGGCGCTGCCTTGCGCACCTCCTTCCTGCTCGAAGCCGTCGCGGTAGCCCTGCCCGCCGGCGTCATGGGCCAGCCATGGCTGATCGCCTCCAGCCTCGTGGTCGGCGCCTTCGTCACCGGCACGGTGCCGCTGGTCATCGGCCGCATCCATGAACTCCTGCCGCACCATCCCGCTCAGCAAAAACGCGCCTGGAGCCTGGCGACAGTGTGGTTCGCTCTGTTCCAGGCCGGTGCTGCCTATGCCTTGTCCTTCCTCTTCGCGCAGAGCGGCGGCAATTACCGCCTGCTCTTTGTGATCGGTTCGGTCGCGATGATCCTGGCCCTGGCGATCGACCTTATCGCAAACAGAAGTGGTCCTCGCCGATAAGGGCGGAGGGAACAAACTAGCCGTTCACTCGCGGAGGCGGGCCGGTCGGGCTCACCGCGAGACGATGCAGGCCGGGTTCTTCCCCGACGGTACCTTTACCTCTCTGCCGCCGCATGGAACATGATCCCTGCGAGGGGAATCACACTGGGGGAAATTTGGCATGAGGAAGGTCGGTTTCGCGACCCTCGTCGCGGCTGCCGCCATGGCGGCCACGCCGACGCTGGCTGCGTCGGTCCTGATTGAAAATATCAGGGGTTATACCATCCGGGACGGCGAACTCGTCCGTTTCGACGCGCTCGTCTTCGGTGAGGACGGCAAGGTCATCGCCACCGGCGCGAGCAAGGAACTCGCCAAGGCCCATGCCGATGCGGCCAGGCGCGACGGTCGCGGCAAGGTGCTGCTGCCGGGCCTGATCGACGCCCATGGCCATGTCGGCGGCCTCGGCGAAACGCTGACGACGATCGACCTGTCCTCGACTGCCAGCCTCAAGGCCGGCCTCAAGCTGGTGAGCGCCTATGCGAGCGCCAATCCCAAGGCAGCCTGGATCCGCGGCGGAGGCTGGAACCAGGTGGTCTGGAAGCTCGGTCGCTTCCCCAACGCCGCCGAGCTCGACGCCGTGGTCAGGGATCGGCCGGTCTGGCTCGAACGGGTCGACGGCCATGCCGGCTGGGCCAACGGCAAGGCGCTCGCCCTCGCCGGCGTGACCAAGGATACCAAGGATCCCGATGGCGGGCGCATTGAGCGCGACGCCCAGGGCAATCCCACCGGGGTACTGGTCGACAAGGCCATGGACCTCGTCGTCAAGGTGCTGCCGGCTAAGACCGAAGCTGATCGTGCCGCCAATCTCACCGCCGCCCTCGCCCACATGGCCAAGCTCGGCCTGACTGGTGCGCATGACGCAGGCGTCGAGGCTGCCGACATTGCGGTGTACAAGCGCTTCGCCGACGAGGGCCGCCTCACCGCCCGCATCTATGCCATGGTCGGCGGCGTCGGTGAGGATTTCAAGACCGTCTCGGCTGGCGGACCGCTGCTCGGCTATGGGCAGGACCGGCTGACCGTGCGCAGCGTCAAGCTCTACGCCGATGGCGCGCTGGGCAGCCGCGGTGCCGCGCTGATCGAGCCCTATAGCGACGATCCCGGCAATCGTGGCCTGCTCTTCCGCAAGCCCGAGGAGATGCAGGCCGATATCGAGACGGCGCTGAAGGCCGGCTTCCAGACCAATGTCCATGCCATCGGCGACGCCGGTAACCGCGAGGTGCTCGATGCCTTCGAGGGCGCCTTCGCCAAGGTGGGCGGACGCGATTTGCGCAACCGCATCGAGCATGCCCAGGTGCTGGCGCTCACCGACCTGCCGCGCCTCAAGAGCCTCGGGCTCGTCGCCTCGATGCAGCCCACCCACGCCACCTCCGACATGAACATGGCTGAGGACAGGGTCGGTCACGAGCGTATCCGCGGCGCCTATGCCTGGCGTACCGTGCTCAACCAGGGCACGGTGATTGCAGGCGGTTCGGACTTTCCGGTGGAATCGGCCAATCCTTTCTTCGGCCTGCACGCGGCCGTCAACCGCACCGACCATCAGGGCAAGCCCGTCGCCGGCTGGCATGCCGAGCAGGCGATGACGCGGGTGGAGGCCTTCCGCGCCTTCACCCTGGACGCCGCCTATGCCGGACACCAGGAGAAGAGCCTCGGCAGCCTGGAACCGGGTAAATGGGCCGATTTCATCCTGGTCGACCAGGACATCTTCGCCGTCGATCCCCAGTTGATCTGGAAGACCAAGGTCGCGGAAACCTGGGTCGGCGGCAAGAAGGTATATCCCGCCGGGAAGTAAGGCGCCTGCGAGCCTGAAAGGCAGCTGAAGCGCCGCCCCTTGTCATCGCCGGGCTTGACCCGGCGATTCAGGGAAACGCAACAACTGCGATGCTGGCAAATAGATGCCCGGGACAAGCCCGGGCATGACAAAACCGGAGTCCCTCGCGGCGCCAAGGCCGCTTTTCGCGCAGAGGCTCAGGCCTGCCCCACGCTGCCATAGACCATGCGGCCCTGGTGGAAGGTGGCCGTGCGCGCCGGCATGCGGGCTACCGCTTCGGCCGAGCAACTGGCGGGAACAAGTGTGAAGGCCGCGTCGTCGCCGGCCTTCGGCCAGGCGCGCTTGCCGCTGTCATCCAGTGGCAGCACGCCACCGGTGGCGATCGACAGGGAGCGAGAGAGATGGAACTCGTCCGAGCCATGGTAGAGCTGCGCGTAGAGATTGGCCTTTTCGAGCATGTCGCCGCTGCCGAAAGGTGACCAATGATCGATCACGCTGTCGGTGCCGGTCATCACGAAGACGCCCTTCTCGCTGAGCTGCGGCAGCGGCATCACCAGGCTGCCGATCGGCACCGTCGAGGCAATGGTGATGCCCTGGGCGGCAAAGCGCGTGGCAATCTCGGACAACGCCTCCGGCGAGAGCGTGGTGAGGGCGAAGGCATGGCTGATGGTGACCTTGCCCTTGAGCGCCGGGTTCTTCTCCACCGTATCGACCATGTAGTTGATCGCGGCCACGCCGGCCGGGCTGGTCTCATGCAGATGGATGTCCACGCCCTTGCCGCTATCGAGCGCGATCTGGAACATGGCGTCGAGCGATTTTTCCATGGCGCCGTCGACATTGGTCGGGTCGAGCCCGCCGACATATTGCACGCCCATGCCCATGGCTTCGCGCATCAGGCCGTCAACCTTGGAATGCAGGAGGCCGTGCTGGGGGAAGGCGACGATCTCGCAGCTGAAGTCGCTTCGATGGTTCTCCAGCGCGCGCTGCAGATGTTCCAGGCTCTTGAGCCCGCTGACCGGATCGATGTTGCAATGGCTGCGCGCCACCGTGCTGCCCTTGGACTGCAACAAGGCAATCAGCCCTTCGGCGCGCTGCTGCGAGGTGGGCAGTAGCTTGGGCAGCAATTTCTGCTCCCGCGCGATCATGTCCATGATGGTCTTGCCTTGGCGCGGGCGCGGGGCCTGCCAGGGACCGCCATAGAAGGTCTTGTCGAGGTGGATGTGCATGTCGCGCATCGCCGGCAGCAGGAGTTGGCCATGCGCCTGGTAACGCGGCAGGCCGTCGTCCAGCTTGGCGCCGGCCGCATGCAGGGCAGCGATCTTGCCGTCCTTGATCTCCAGCGTATAGAGCGCCGTGCGGGTGCCGATCACCGTCTCGCCCTCATATTCGAAGCCTTCTTCGAGGCGCACGTCGCTGAGATAATAATGGCGATCGCTCAGCGTGCTGGCGCCTGCTTCACCGGCCGGACGGCTGGTGCCGGCTGTCGCGGCCATGGCGCTGCCGCCTGCCATGCCGACGACCGCCCAGGCCGTGGTGAGTTTTCCGGTCTGGCTGAGAAAGGCTCTGCGGCTCGGCTGCTGCTGGTTTTCCACGGTGTTTCCTGCCCTCGATTGGTTGCTTATGCTGCCAATTTACGAAAGGGCGGCTGCGGTTGGCAGCGACATTTGCCAATGCTGATCATTCGATTCGGCAATGATGGGACCTGAATGCAGAGCATGAATGAATGGCCAGGCCTTTCATGCCAAGAGGGCGGCGGAGATTTCCGCGCTTTATGCCTCCAACCCGCAGAAGGTGACCAGCCGCTCCGCCAGGGTCATGACAGCATCGGCAGCGCCGTCACGGAAATAGAGCGCCAGCTCGAAATCGGTCACCGGCTGCAGTCCTTCGGCCTCGCCCAATATGCGGTGACTCGGCAGCCGGCAGCCGGCGGGCAACAGGGTGACGCCGAGGCCGGCGGCGGATGCGGCGGTGAGCGCGGCCAGGCTGGCGCTGCTGTAGCCGACCCGCCAGCGCCGGCCGAGAGCGTCGAGTGCCTGGCATAATTCCTCGCGATAGAGCCCGTTGGGCGGGAAGACCGCCAGCGGCACCGGGGCCTGCTCGATGGCCGGGTGGGCCAGGCTATCCAGCCACAGCAGGGGTTCGGGCCTGGCGGCGCGCGGCGGCTGGCTGCGACGCTGCTTGACCAGGATGAGATCGAGCTCCTCGCGCCCATAGGCGCCATGCAGATCCGCACTCAGCCCGCTGGTGACATCCAGCCGCAAATGCGGGTGCTCGCGGCTGAAGGCTGCCAGCAATTCGGCAGTGGGCACCGTATAGTCCTCGGGCATGCCCAGTCGCAGCACGCCATCGCGCCACAGGCCCGTCAGGGCGTCATGCGCCTCCTCGTTCAAGGCAATGATGCGCCGGGCATAGCCCAGCATCTTGATGCCCTCTTCGGTGAGTTGCACCTGATGCGAGGAGCGCTCGAACAGGGGCCTGCCCAGCATCTCCTCCAGCCGGCGGATCTGCTGGCTGACCGTGGACTGCGACAGCGACACGATCTCGGCCGCGCGGGTGAAGCTCACCGTGTCGCACACCGCCACGAAGCTGTTCAGGAGTTGCGGATTGAACATCGGATAGCGATTCATGCACCCACCGCCGGCACCCCTCCGTTCGATCGCTCACTTGTAGACGACAGTCGAGCTTGATTGCAGCGCAGCGACACCGTCAATTTGCCGAATGCACCGTTCAGAACGAAGATGTGCGATGACCAAAACATGCGCAAACGAAAACGGCGCGGCCAAGCCGCGCCGTTTTCATAAAAATCAAGGGATAATGCCTCAGTCCTTGCGGCGCAGGCGCACGATCACGTCGACGCGGGCGACCTCATAACCATCAGGCACCTTCGGCATCTCGGCCATGTTGACCTCGCCGGGAATGTCGAGCACCTCATTGTCGCCTTCGACATAGTAATGATGGTGCTCATGCACATTGGTGTCGAAATAGGTCTTCGAACCATCCACGGCGAATTCGCGCAGCAGACCGACTTCCGTGAACTGGTGCAGTGTGTTGTAGACGGTGGCCAGCGAAACAGGCACGCGGGCCTTGGAGGCCTCGTCATGCAATATTTCGGCCGTGATGTGCCGATCGCCCTTCTGGAACAGCAACCAGCCCAACGCCAGGCGCTGTCGGGTGGGCCTCAGACCGACGTCACGCAGCATAGAACGCACGTCGTGGAACGGGCAGCCCGTGCGCTGGTGGTCGCGAGAGGGAAGCTCGCGCGAAGGCGCTGCATCCGGCGTGGCCGCCTTGGCGGAACGATCGAAGTGAATGACTGTGGTCGCTGACATGATGCGTTTCTACAACTTTTCTCGGCGACATTCTAGGGCAAGTGATGCCGCAGGCGCAATCATCATAATGGCTGATGGCAACTATGCCCTGGAAAAATAGCCCTTTTTGGCGATCACCCCCGTTTAAGGGCCGTCAGGACCTTCAGCCCAGGGTGGCCGGTGACCGGCAGGCCGAGCCGGCGCTGCACATCGCGTATCGCCTGGATGGTCTTGTTGCCGATCGAGCCGTCGGGCGTACCCACATCGTAGCCCTTGCGTGCCAGTAGGGCCTGAAGTTCCTTGCGTTGCGCCCGCGACAGGCCGGGATCATCGGTTGGCCATGGCGTTGCGAAGGGGCTTCCACCCCGGATACGGTCGGACAAATGGGCGATCGCCAGCGCGTAGGACTCGGCGGCGTTGTAGGAATAGATCGCATCGAAATTGCGGAACACCACGAAAGCCGGCCCTTCCGGTCCGGCCGGCAGCAGGATCGCGGCCCGGGCATTGCCGCCCTGCAGCGGAGCGCCATCGATACGGGTCACGCCCATCGCGGCCCAGGAGCCGAGCGGGCGCTTCTTGGTGCGTCCGGCCAGCCCCGCCTTGAAGCCGGGCGGCAGGCGCACCTCATAGCCCCAGCGCGTGCCGGAAGCCCAGCCAGACCGGGCCAGATAGTTGGCGGTGGAGGCGAGTGCATCGGGCACGGAATCGACCACATCGCGCCGTCCGTCGCCGTCTCCGTCCACGGCGAGGCGCAGGAAGGTCGAGGGCATGAACTGGGTATTGCCGAAGGCACCGGCCCAGGAGCCAACCAGATGATCGGGATTGACGTCGCCGCGCTGGATGATCTTCAGCGTGGCGATGAGCTCACCCTGGAAATAGGCCTGGCGGCGGCCGGCATAGCAGGAAAGCGTGGCCAGTGACTGCACCAGCGGGCGCGTGCCCTTGCTCTCGCCGTAGTTGGACTCGACGCCCCAAACCGCGACCACCACGGCCGGGTCGACGCCATAGCGCCGCTGCACGCCCGAAAGCACCGAACCATATTTGGCCAGCATCTGCTTGCCGTCGGCCACGCGTTGCGTATCGACCAGCGAGGCCATGTAGTCCCAGATCGGTGTCTTGAACTCGGGCTGCTTGTTCATCGCATCGATCACGGTCATGTCCGGCTGCAGGCCGCTGAACTGCCGGTTGATCACGGACGACGATACCCCCGCCGCACCAGCGCGCGCGCCGATGGCTGAAAGGCACTGTTGGAAGGAAGCTGATGACGCCGGCAGAGCCGAGAGGGCGAGCAGCGCAAGGGCGGGCAGGACTGACTTTTTCATGGCCTCGATCATGATTCATCAAGGTAAATGAAAGATGGCCAAACCGGCCGAAATGGGGTGGGGCCGGATTAATTACGCGCAATGATTGCGCGGACATGACGGAGGCGGGCGCAAATACCTTCTCCCCTTGCGGTAAAAGGGAGCTCACCCGTTTGCGCCGGGTACCCAGAGCACGTCGCCGCTTGCCTTGTGGTTGAGGTAGCGGCTGGCTACGAACAGATGGTCGGAGAGGCGGTTGACATAAGCGAGCGCCTCGGCGGAAACCAACTCGCCCACAGATTGCGACAGCGCCACCATCACGCGCTCGGCCCTGCGGCTGACGGTGCGGGCCATGTGCAGATAACTGGCGCAAGGCGTACCGCCCGGCAGCACGAAGCTTTTCAGCGGCGCAAGATCGGCATTCATGGCGTCGATCTCCTGCTCCAGCCGGTCGACCTGGGCCTGCACGATGCGCAGCGGCGCCCAGGTGATCTCCTTCTCGCCGCCCTCGGGCGTGCATAGATCTGCGCCAAGATCGAACAGATCGTTCTGGATGCGGGCGAGCATGGCATCGACATCGACATCCTCGCGGCCGGAATACTGGCGGGCAAGGCCGACCACGGCATTGGCCTCGTCAACCGTGCCGTAGGCCTCGACCCTCAGATCGGCCTTGGACCGGCGTTCGCCGGTACCGAGACCGGTGGAGCCGTCATCGCCGGTACGGGTGTAGATCTTGTTGAGACGAACCATTGCGCTTGCCTGACACTGTTTCGATTTCAGGG
Organism: Labrys sp. KB_33_2; assembly: GCF_052114505.1. NCBI lineage: Bacteria > Pseudomonadati > Pseudomonadota > Alphaproteobacteria > Hyphomicrobiales > Xanthobacteraceae > Labrys > Labrys sp. KB_33_2. Next base: position 112,954 of record NZ_JBFREW010000015.1, read on the forward strand.
ATCATTGTCATTGCGAGCGCGAGGAAGCAATCCAGGGACCGGGAAACGCAGGGGCTAAAATCGTCGCCCACTCGCCTGCCGTCCGGTTAGTGGCCCGGCCAGGAGAGCATCCGGCCGGGCCTTTTGCCAGCGCCACGTTATCCCCAACAGGCGCCAGCCGGGCGGACCGTAGGGGGCGGAAGTAACTCAAACGTAAACGCAGGAAGATTTACGGCGCCGACCGCGCAATGCGGGAAACCACGCTTCCGGCGCTATCCATGGAATCAGAAAATTACATGGAAAAAGGAAGGAATATCGCGCTCTGATGGGGCAATTCCATTGGCCAATGCGGGTGACGCAACGAAGTCTCAGGCCGCCGCGTATCCCTGATATGATCATTGGCTCAGAGCACCGCCAAGAATGGCGCCAAGGGCGAACGCTGCCGCCGGGTACCACAAGCCGTCGCGGTTGCGACGATAACCGGGCCGGTAGTCACGATAGCCGCGATATCCGCGGTAATAGCCGGCGCCATCCGGCCTGCGATTTGGTCCCCAACCCCTGGGATAACGGTCAGGTCCCCTGTGTTGTCCACCCCACGTACCGGAACGATGATCTCTCCAGTCACGCTGCTGTTGTTCGCGTGGAAAGAAATTTTGCGCCTGGGCGCTTGCCAGTGGGGCAGCAATTACCAATGAAGCCAACGCAATCTTCAAAAAATTCTTCATGAATCGTTCCTCGGTTAATACGCGAGCCGAGGTTACGTTACGAAATCTGAATGTAAGATGAAGCCTATATTCAGGACATCACAGGCCTGAGGAAAATTTCCGTCACTTATTTGTGAGCAAAATAGATCGCCGCCATGATGATGACGATCGCCACGGCCTGCAGCAGCACGCGCAGTTGCATCAGGCGCTGGGAACGCCAGCCATCGCCGCCCTTGAGCATGTTGTGCAGGCCGAGGCCGAGCACGATGGCAACCGCCAGGATGGCGAAGGGCACGAGAATATAGAAGAACTTGGCCATCTGGCGGTTCTATGCCCTCGTTTAGCCCGCGTCGAGACCGATCTGGGGCACGGTCGAAAAAGTCGCGGGCCTGACTGTGCCCGATTACGCGCGTGGCCTTTCGTCCCGGGCCGGTGCAATGCTATGACAAATGCGATCATCAGCTCGAACACCGCGCCGCGGCCCCCTTCGTCCGATGACACAGCTTCATCGCGCAGGGAGACAAGGGTGCCCGATTCAGCCGGCAAGGTCGTGCATGTCGTGTGCTGCGGCGCCTCCTCCTTCGATTCGATTTTCCAGCTCGACACGCTGCCGACCGGTCCTGGCAAGGTTCTGCCCAGCCGGGTGACCGAGGTGGCCCACGGCATGGCCGCCAGCGCCGCCGCCGCGATCGCCAGGCTCGGTGGCCACAGCGCGCTGTTCTCGCGTGTCGGCGATGATGCCATCGGCGAGCGCATCGTCGCCGATCTCAGCGCAGCGGGCATCGACTGCCGCTTCATCCGTCGGGCGCAAGGCGCACGCTCGCCGATCTCGACTGTACTGGTCGACCGTCATGGTGAGAGGCTGGTGGTGCCCTATTATGATCCAGCGCTCGGCCAGGATCCGTCCTGGCTACCGCTCGAACTGGTCGCCCGCGCAGATGCCGCCCTCGTCGACATACGATGGCCCGAAGGCGCGGCCGCCGTGCTGAAGGCCGCACGCGCCGCAGGCCGCCCCGCCGTGCTCGATGCCGATACCGGCTCCGCCGCCGTGACGGTGGACCTTGCTGCGCTGGCGAGCCATGTCGTCTTCTCCGAACCGGCAGCGCTGGCGCTAAGTGGTGCTTCGAGCCCCAGTGAGGCCCTGCGCGCGCTGGCCGGACGTTTTGGCGGATTCCTCGCCGTCACCGCCGGCCCGGAGGGCTGCTTCTGGCTCGATCGCGAAAGTGACCGGATCGAGCAGTTGCGCCCACCTGCGGTTGATGCGGTTGACACGCTAGCGGCTGGCGACGTCTTCCACGGCGCCTTCACTCTCGCTATCGCCGAGGGCACCGACATCCCACGCGCCATCGCCTTCGCCAATGTCGCCGCCGCCCTGAAATGCCGCAGCTTCGGCGGGCGGCTGGGCACGCCCGACCGGACCGAGGTGGAGGCGATGCTGTCGAGTTTGAAAAAAACAGGTCTGGAGGAAAGATGACGACCATTGCCGAATTGCGGGCCTGCCTCGCCGAAACCCCGATCCTGCCGGTGATGGCGATCAAGGATCCGGACGAGGGCCTCGCCGACATCGATGGCCTGGTGGCGGCGGGTGCGCCAGTGATCGAGATCCTTTTCCGGACGCCTGAGGCCCCGGCAGCGCTCAAGGCGGCCAAGGCACGCCATCCCCATTGCCTGTTCGGTGCCGGCACCATGCTGCTGGCGAGCCATGTGCGCCTCGCCCTCGACGCCGGCGCGGATTTCACGGTCAGCCCCGGCCTCACGCCCGCCCTGCAAGCGCTGGTGGCGGGCAGTGGCCTCCCGCATATCCCCGGCGTGCAGACGGCCTCGGAGACGATGCAGGCCTACGAATATGGCTATACGCTGATGAAATATTATCCCTCGGAGGCCTCCAACGGCCCTGCCGTGCTGGCTGACTACGCCAACATCTTCGATGCCGCCGGCTTCGTCACCACCGGCGGCATCGATACAACCCTGCTGCCGGCCTATGGCGCGGTGCGCAACATCGTCGCCGTCGGCGGCTCCTGGATGCTGCCCTCTCGCCACACGCCCGGCTCACCCTGCCTGCGACAGCAGGCCGCCATCTTCAAGGCGGCGCGCACTGCCGCCGGGGGATGAGAGGAAGGAAGATTCCCGGATACGCGGACATCGCAGCACCATGCATGCCGTGACACCCGCGCATCCGGGAATAATGGTGTCTCTATTTCACTTCGGCGGCGTGCCAACCTCGAACTTGAAATATTTCTTGGCCATCGGTTCGAATTCGCCATTCTTGTAGATGGCGCGGATGGCGTCGTCGAAGGCCGCCTTCAGCTTGGTGTCATCCTTGCGCATGCCGCCGCCGATGCCGGTATCGAAGCTCGGATCCTTGGGGAAATCCTTGACCTCGCAGCAGGCACCGTCAGAGCTTGTGAGGAAGCCCTGCATGCCCACGGCATCGCCGATGATCAGGTCGATGCGCCCGGCCGCCAGGTCCGAATTGGCGGTATCCTGCTGGCTGTAGACCTTCAGGGTCGCCTCCGGATGGACTTTCTCGATATAGGCGGCATGGATGGTGCTCACCTGCGCGCCGATGCTCTTGCCGGCGAGGCCGCCGGAGCCGAAGTCGAACTTGTCGGCCTTGTTGCCGATGAACACGGATGGTGTGTTGTAGATCGGAAGGGTGAAGGCGATCTGCTTCTGACGCTCCGGGGTGATCGACATCGAGCCCCAGATCACATCGATCTTGCCGGCCTGCAGAGCCGGCATCATGCCGTCCCAGGCCATGGGCGTGATCTGGCAGTCGAGCTTCGCGGTCTTGCACACCGCCTTGGCATAGTCGAGCGCAAAGCCTTCCCACTCGCCCGAGGCATTCTTATAGGCGATCGGCGGGTAGGGTTCGGCAGCGATACCGACCTTCACGGGATCGGCCTGGGCCGTGGCGGTGACGGCGATCATAGCCGCGCCGGCGAGCAGTGTCGCGAGCGTCTTGGTCTTCATGGCAGGTATCCTCTCTCTGGTTTTTCCCGAATACATTCGAGGCATCCGGGTCGTCTTGGTGTCGGATAGCGGTTGACAAAAGCCTTCTCCCCTATCTCCGCGCCGCTACCTCCTCGAAGGTCTCTTCCAGGACCTCCATGAGCAGATCGGCATCGGCCTTGGCGAAGATCATTGGCGGGCGCAGCTTGAGGACGTTGTCATGCGGCCCCTCGGTGCCCATCAGCACGCCGCGCCGGCGCGCGCCGTTGTTGACAGCCCGTGCGAAGTCGGTCGCCGGCTCCTTGGTTTTGCGGCCGGTGACCAGCTCGATGCCGAGGAAGAGCCCCTGCCCGCGCACGTCGCCGATGATCTCGTACCGCTCCTGCAGTTTGCGGAAACGAGCCAGGAGATAGTCGCCCATCCCGAGCGCATTGGCGCGCAGATCCTCACGCTCGATCACGTCGAGCACGGCAAGACCGACGGCACAGGAAACCGGATTGCCGCCGAAGGTGTTGAAATATTCCATGCCGTTGTTGAAGGAGGCGGCGACGTCCTTGGTCGTCACCACAGCGGCCATTGGGTGGCCGTTGCCGATCGGCTTACCCATGGTGACGATGTCGGGCACCACGTCCTGCAGCTCGAAGGCCCACCAATGGCTGCCGACACGCCCGAAGCCGACCTGCACCTCGTCGGCAACGCACAGGCCTCCGGCCGCCCGCACCATGGCGTAGACCTGCTTCAGATAGCCCTCCGGCAGGAAGACCTGGCCGGCGACGCTGGGGATGGACTCGGCCATGAACAGGCCGGGCGCCTTGCCCTGCCGCTTCATCTCATCGATCTGCTCGGCCACGCTCTGCGCATAGCGGCTGGCGATCTCCTCCACCGGCCAGTCCGCCGGGGCACGATAGCTGTCGGGGATGGCCGCCTCGAAGACATGCGCCTTGCGGCCCTCGCCGCCCTTGCGCTTGTACTTGTAGGGGCTGAGGTCGATCAGGGCCTGGGTGGTGCCGTGATAGGCCCAGTCCAGCACGATCGCTTCGTCCCGGCCGGTATGGGTGCGGGCCATGCGCAGCATCAGGCTGTTGGCCTCGCTGCCGGTGCAGGCAAAGCTCGCCACCGTCAGGTCGCCGGGCAAGGTGGCGGTGAGCCTTTCGGCATAAGCAACGATGTTGTCGTGCAGATAGCGCGTATTGGTGTTGAGGATTCCAGCCTGCCGCGCCAGAGCCTCCACCACCTCGGGATGGGCGTGGCCGAGATGGCAGACATTGTTGAAGCAGTCGAGATAGGCCCGGCCGCGATCATCGATCAGCCAAACGCCCTCGCCGCGCACGAACTTGATCGGCTCCTGATAAGAGATCGAGAGGTTGGGCAGCAGCCCGCGCTTGCGCTCGGCTACGATCGCCTCGCGGCTGCGGCCGCTCTGGTGGAAGGTCTCGGGCGGTACGCCGGCGAAGTCGGCCGGATCGGGGAAAAGCTCGGCCCATACAGGCAGATAGGGCGCTTCGCCGACGCCGAGGATCTCGGTGGCCGTGAGACCGGTCGCGGTTGAAAGCTGCAGGTGCAGATGCGGCGCCCAGCCGCCATTCTCGCTCGATGCGCCCATTTCACCGACGAGGTCGCCGGCTTCCAGGCGGTCGCCCGGCTCGAGGCGCCCGACCGCCTCATGGGCCAGATGGCCCCAGAGGCTGACGAAAGGCGAGCAGCCCTCCGGCCGATGTTCGAGCTTGATCAGACAGCCATAGCCGAGCGCCTCGGTCTCGATCACGACTTCCTTCACCGTCGCGGCGAGGGGCGTGAACAGCTTGGTGCCGGCAGGCAGGAAGAGATCAAGGCCGAGATGGCGCGTGCGCCGCGTGCCCGCTATCAGGCGGGATTCGAACATCGGGCTGGTGTAGACGGTGCGTTCTTCGCCCCAGGGACCGATGCCGAGATCGATGCCCTCGCTCTGGCAATGTGCATCCCACCAGGCTGTCGCCTTCCCCGGCTCTTCGGCCGCCGAGGCCACGGTCATGGGATTGGCCGGGTCGCCATAAGGCACCAGCCCCTTACGCATCCGGGCCGGATGCTGCGACAGGACGGAGCGGAAGCGCTTGGCCTCGGCGCGGATCCAGCCGATCGTGGCCCTGGAGCCCGGCACGGCATCAAAGCCGCAGGCCTGGCGCAGGATCGCGGTCGCGAAGACCGGGTTGATGGCATCGAGCCGCTGCAGCAGCGCCCAGGCCGGGGCTTCGCTGACGGTGAGATAGGGATTGTCCGCGACCTTGTCGTGACGCTGGGCCGACATCGTCACACTGGTGGCGAGGCGCATGGCGATCAGGTCGAAGAGGACGTCGATCTCCTGCTCCTGCAACGGATAGGCGCCGTGGAAGCCGGCGACGATGGCGGCGGCGGCCCCGATCGGATCGGGAAGATCGAGGATCGAATAGGCGCAGGCGACGGCGACTTCCGCGATCAGCAGGGAATGCAGGGCATCACCGAAATCGATCAACCCGGCGACGCGGCCCGAGCCATCTGCATCGACAAGCACGTTCCAGTCATTGGCGTCGTTGTGGATGACGGCGGCGCGCAGGGCCGGCAGGCTCGGCGCCACCTTCGCGTCGAAACGGTCGAGGAAGCGGGTCAGCAAGGCCCGCTTTTCAGGATCGGTGACGAAATCGAGGCGCTGGCGCGACTGGCCCGCCGTACGGATGTCCCACTCGAAGGTCCGGAGCGCGCCAGGATGGATGAAGCCCTGCATGGCGCGGTCGAGCTCACCGAGCACGCGGCCGAGATCGGCGAGGGTCTCGAGCGTACGCTCCGCCTTGGCAAGCGGCTCGCCGAGCTGCCAATGCACCATGCGCGCCCGGAACGGACCACCTTCAGCCTCAATTTCGGCGAGGGCTTTTCCGTCACGCGTGCGCTTGAGCCGAGGCACGGAGAGACCCGGCGCATGCTCGGCGAGATGCTCGAGCAGGGCGGTCTGGAAGTCGCTCTGCTCCTGCGGCTCGCTCGCATTGACGATCTTGAGCACGAAGCCCGGCTCGCCCGGCACGACGATGCGGAAATTCTGGTCGCGCTCGCTGGCGAGAGGGCTGATGTCTCCCTCGACGCCAAAAATGTCCCGCGCGATCGCTTGCGCCTCGGCTGGAGACAGGGACGGCGCGGGATGAGTGAGATCGGTCATGGAAACAGCTTTTCGGCGAGGCTACGATGGCGCCAAGCTTCACCCGGACCGCCCGGCGAGGCATCCGTTTATCGGCCGGTTCGACCGGACGTTTGCCGGCTTTGACCGGCAATCCGTCGGCGGCTATGAAAGGCCGCGATGAAGGATCTCGACGACAAAGACCGCGCCATTCTCAGCATCCTGACGCGCGATGCCAAGATTCCGCTGAAAACCCTGGCGGGCCGCATCGGGCTGTCACGCAGCGCCACCAGCGAGCGCGTGCTGATGCTGGAAAAGGCCGGCATCATCCGCGGCTACCGCGCCGATGTCGGCTCGCTCGACGAGGGCACGGTCGGCGCCTTCCTGATGATCAACCTGGTGCGAACCCCCGCCCCCCGCGTGCTCGACCAGCTCGCCGCCTATCCGGAGGTCAGGCGCGTCTCCTCGATCGGCGGCCAGCTCGACCTCGTCGTCGAGGTAGAGGCCCCCTCGATCGGCCGCCTCAACACCATCCGCGACAGCGTCGCCTTGCTCGAGGAGGTCGACGACCTCACCACCGCGATCGTGCTGCGGCGCGACATCGACAGGACGGGGTGACGGCGTTTTCCGGGTGCCCGGGCATCCCTTCCCCTCAGGTGGGCGTATCCGTATCGTCCCAGGCCGTACCAGGCGGATTATGAAAGCCGGTCAGCCAATTGAGGGCGAAATGGCGTTCCATCACGATGTCGGCGTTGAGGCCCGCCACGGCGGTGCCGCTCTGCTGGGCCTGCCTGACGATCCAGTGCTGGCGCCAGGTCAGATCGAGTGCCTCGAGTATCGCTTCGGCCGGCCGCAGGCTGGCACGTCCAGGTAGGGCATCGTCATGCGCCGCCTCCAGCATCGTTTGCGACAGGGCAGCGGCATCAGCCGGCCGGTCGGCCGGGCCAAGTTCCGCGCCCTCGAGCGACAGGGCCCAGGCCAGCACGTTGAGGGCCTCGTAGCGCCAGCTCATGGCCATGGCCGCCTCACGGTCGGGCTCGGCAGCCTTGATGAAGGCTGTTTCCTTTGGGGTCAGTGCCGCGATGCCGGCGGGATTGCGCTCACGCAACTGGGCCAGCAAGCTCCCCTGGCCGGCGCCGACCGACTCGCCCTGTACCGCCACGCAGACCAAGGCAAGGGCGCGTTGCAGAACCTCGCTCGCCGGCCGCTGCGCATATTCCCCAACGCCGAGAGCGGGCGGCATGCCGCCGGGGGGCTTGGGGGTAAAGCCATCCAGCGCCGCAAGCGTGCGTGCCCGACGCTCCAACGCATCGGGCGGATAGGGCAAGGCAGCATCCACATCGGCGTCGCCATCGGCCGCCATCAGAACATCCATTTCGGGTGTACACACCGAGCCGTCGGGCAGGAACAGCACGGCATTGGCCCGACGCACCCAGTTCCCCATCGCCGGCAAGTCGTCATCGGCAACGGTGAAGCTCGCCTGGTTGCGTACACGCTGGATATGGCGCCACAGGTGATAGCGCAGCGCCGTCATCCTGCCATCGCCGCGGCCGAGGACATAGCCGGCAAAACCTTCGAGATGGCCGGCCATCTCGGGATCGGACAGGTCGCGCCGGTTGATCAGCTGATGCGGAAAGTCGAGCGGCGGCAATTCGCGCAAAGTGGCATAGGCATTGACGAGCCAAGGTCCGTCATCTGCCTCCGCCTCAACCTCCATGGCGGGTTTTGCCGCGCCGCGCCCGAAAATCCGAGAAAGAATGCCCAACCGCCGCGCCTCCCGCCGTCGAATTTCATATCGCAACGGCAGCAGGCCAATCGACTCAGGTCAAGCAGGATTTGGCGATTGCGCCATGCTCAGGTTCCCCGGGATACAGGGCGCCGTTCGATCTGGTGGCTAGCCTCCTCTGGGGTGGGCTTGCGATTCCAGGCCTGTCAGCCGAAACGAATAAGGCTGGTCGCGCCATCCCTCCCGGTGTACGGGCATCGTGCCCGTTCCTGGAATCGCTGCGGTGCGGATCGGAGGAACGGGCTTCGCCACATGCAATCCGGTCGCCGTGATACCCGTGCACCGGCTTCCTATTCCTCTTCCTCCCCGGCTTCCTCCTCGCCGTTCCGCACGTCACGGCTGTAGACCAGGATCTCGCGCTTGCCGGCGTGGTTGGCCGGGCCGACGATGCCTTCCTTCTCCATGCGTTCCACCAGCGAGGCGGCGCGGTTGTAGCCGATCTGCAGGCGGCGCTGGATGTAGGAGGTCGAGCACTTCTTGTCGCGCATCACCACCTTGAGCGCCTGGTCGTAGAGATCGCCGCCCTCTTCGGCACCCATCGCGGTCTTGTCGAACACGGCACCGTCGGCGGCATCGTCGTCGCCTGAATCGTCCTCGTCGGCGGTGACGGAGTCGAGATAGTCAGGCCGGCCCTGGGCCTTGAGATGGGTGACTACCTTCTCCACCTCCTCGTCGGAGACGAAGGGGCCGTGCACGCGCGAGATACGCCCACCGCCGGCCATGTGCAGCATGTCGCCCTGGCCGAGGAGCTGCTCGGCGCCCTGCTCGCTTATGATGGTGCGGCTGTCGATCTTGCTGGCGAGCTGGAAGGAGATGCGGGTGGGGAAGTTGGCCTTGATCGTGCCGGTGATGACGTCGACCGACGGGCGCTGCGTCGCCATGATCAGATGGATGCCGGCGGCGCGCGCCATCTGGGCCAGACGCTGGATCGACCCTTCGACGTTCTTGCCCTCCTGGATCATCAGGTCGGCCATTTCGTCGACGATGATGACGATATAGGGCACCGGCGAGAGGTCCATCTCCTCCTGTTCGTAAAGGGCCTGGCCCGTCTCCTTGTCGAAGCCGGTCTGCACCGTGCGCAGCACCGTCTCTCCCTTGGCCTTGGCCTCGGCGGCACGCTGATTATAGCCGTCGATGTTGCGCACGCCGAGCTTGGCCATCTTCTTGTAGCGCTCTTCCATCTCGCGCACTGCCCATTTGAGCGCGAGCACCACCTTCTTCATGTCGGTGACGACGGGCGCCAGCAGATGGGGGATGCCGTCATAGATGGAGAGTTCGAGCATCTTGGGATCAACCATGATCATGCGGCACTCCTCCGGCTTCAACCGGTAGAGCAGCGACAGGATCATGGTGTTGATGGCGACCGACTTGCCCGAGCCGGTGGTGCCGGCCACCAGCAGATGGGGCATCTTCTCGAGCTGAGCCATCACCGGCTCGCCGCCGATGGTCTTGCCCAGCGCCAGCGCCAGCTTGAACTTCGACCTCTCGAAGTCTTCCGAGGCCAGAAGCTCACGGAAATACACCATTTCGCGCTTCGAATTGGGCAGCTCGATGCCGATGACGTTGCGGCCAGGCACCACGGCGACGCGGGCCGACAGCGCCGACATCGAGCGGGCAATGTCGTCGGCGAGGCCGATCACGCGCGCAGCCTTGATGCCGGCGGCGGGCTCGAGCTCATAGAGCGTCACCACCGGCCCGGGGCGCACATTGATGATTTCGCCGCGTACGCCGAAATCCTCCAGCACGCCCTCGAGCAGGCGGGCATTCTGCTCCAACGCTTCCTGGGAGACGCCGACGCCGCTCTGCTTGCGCGGCTCGCTCAGCAGGGATAGCGGCGGCAGTTCGTAGCGATGCTCGAAAGGAAAGTCGGGCTCGCTCTCGCGCATCAGGCGCTTGCCCGGCTTCACCGCCGCGCTCGGCTGCGCTACCCGCGTCGTGGTGATCGCGGGCTCGATCCGGCGCGCGGCTTCCTCGGCGCTGATCAGGGGCCGGCGCTGCGGCTGCAACGGCGGCAGATCGTCGTCGTCGTCATAGGGCCGATAGTTCGGCTGGTTGCCGGAATATTGATCGATCGCCTCGGGCAATTCCTCGCCATCAAGCGAAACAGCCTCATGCGGGCGCCTGGCATCGGCGCGCGGGGCAGTGCGAGGCATAAAGGCCGGCTCGCGGCGCGCGGGCTCGGGTTCGGCCTGCGCGGAGACGGGACGGGCGATCAGATGGGCCGCGGCCTTCACACGCGCGAAAAGGTCGGAGATGCCGCCGGGGCGGTACATCGGCGGCTCGCGACCATTGCGATCCAGACGCTGGCGGTCGATCCGGCTGGGCGTGACCTTGACGCGCTTGCGGAAGAGCGCGCTCTTGGCCATCAGGCCCCAATGCATCAGGGCACCGAGCACGGCGGAACGCTCGTCGTCCTCGTCCTCCTCCTCGCTCATGCGGCGCGGCTGGCCGCGGATGCGCATCGGCATTTCCGGCGCCGGACGCTCTTCTTCGCGATATTGGAAGAAGAAGCCGGCGGCGATGGCCAGGGTGAAGAAGGTCCCCAAGCCGAGCGCCAGCGTCAGCACGGCCTGGCCGATCACCGACTTGCCGGCGAAGAACAGCGGCGTGAACAGATAGAACACCCAGTCGCCGACGGCGCCACCCAGGCCCGTGGGCAACGGCCAGCGCGAGGTGACCGGCAGGCCCGAAAAAAAGCCGGCCGCCAAAAGAACGCCCCCCACCAGACAGATCAGACGCATGCGCTGGGAATCGAAGGCCTTGTGCGCCAACAAGCGCCAGCCAAGAAAGGCGATCGGCGCCAGTAGCGCGATCGAGGCAATGCCGAACATCTGGGTGAGGAAATCGGCGGTGACGGCACCGGAAARGCCGAGCCAGTTGCGGATCGGCAGGGCGCCGCCGACATGGTTGTAGCTGGCATCCTGCACCGACCAGGTCGCCAGCGCGATCGCGGCCAGACCCGACAGGCCGATCAGCGCCATGCCGAGCAGTTCGTTCAGCCTGCGCGTCAGCATGCTCTTCAGTTCGTCGGGAAGAGCGTAGCTTTGTGCAAAGCCGCGTCGCATGGTCCGCATTGCCGTAACCTCAAAGTTGCAAGGTGCGGCAATCCGGATCGGATCGAGATGTCCTCACGGAAATCTGACGGGAACGCAACACCACTAGCCCAGGCTCACGCTAGGCAAGGTGGGTTAAGGGCCGGTTTATGGCAAGGCAGCGCCTATTCGCGGTTGGGCGGCGGTCTTTTTGTGCCGTTTTCCTACCATGTGCAGCGTTTCCAAGAGGCGGATGAGACGTCCGCACACCCGGGACATGAGCCTCCCCTTCCCCCAATGGAGCCGGAAGTTACGGGGATGGTTTATACGGCGTAAATTTGGTGCCCCTCGGAGCGCGGACATCTTGTCCGCCTCTTCTTCACCCGCGCAGCGTGTCCGCGCTCCACTCCATCACACAGGCTGCGCCGAATCGAGCCGGTAGGTCCAGGTTTCCGTCAGCGTCTCCGGGACTATGCACAGGAAGGCGCGCAGGGCGGTGGCTCGGCATCGAAGCTGGCGCGTACGCCACTGATGTTGGAATTGACCAACACTAAGGCAACCACGACCGTCCCGTGAATTCTAAAAATTTGGCGGATAGATCCCGCTTTGTTTAAAAACTACATTGGTGAGCTTCCATCCACCAGAAGTTCTCATAAATGTATATCTAATAAACAGAAACTCACTAGCAGGACTTCCGTACAAAATAGGCATACTTACATAATAAGTTTTCAGGACAATATCTTCGCCATATTTATCTTGTTGTACAAGATTTATGAAATTCGGCTTACCAGAAGACAGAAGAAAATTTAAGCTATTTCTAGTATTCTCAAATTGTAACTTTGCCTGCCCAGAATTCGAATAAACAGCCCATTTTGCCATCGCCTTGACTGCGCAATCGGCATCGGCATCCTTAACGCAACCGTTAATTTCCGACGTCACTTCATCAACATTTGCCGTCGCAGCGGCTCGTGCGAAACCCCCGCCAAACAATACGCCAACAATACAGGCAAGAGCAACTCTGAGGATAAATCTTTTCATTTTTCTCTTCCCATTTAGTAGGGAAATATATGCCACCCCTAATTATAACTATGCTGTCAATTGAGACTCAAAACAAGCTTACTATTGAGCCAGTTTCCCCATATCCGCACGCCAACACTTCAGGACGCGGCGCGCAGAAGTAGGTTATATTTCCCTCACGCTGGCTGCGCCGAATCGAGCCGGTAGGTCCAGGTTTCCGTCAGCGTCTCCGAGCCCAGACGCAGGAAGGCGCGCAGGTCGATATCTTCGCCGGGCGGCGGCTCGGCATCGAAGCTGGCGCGTACGCCGTTGATGGCGGGATTGGCCACCACCACCGGGTTCGACACCGTGCCGCTGGAGCCCCAGATCACCAGTTCGACCTTGCTGACGTCGAGGGCGACATCTCCAAGCCGGTCGCCGACGAAATCGATCAGGAAGCGGGTGACGTTGGGCTTGCCGACCGTGGTGGCGGCGGCATTGTGGGTCTCGAACGTGGCGTAGACTTGGCCGCCCTGGTGCAGCGGGCTCGAGACGGCATGGATGACATAGGAAATCTGCGTCTCGCTGCCGGCCTTGGGCTGGATGTCCGGCACCCAGGAAGCCACGACATTGTCGTCGGTCTCGGCGTTCGAATGCAGTTCCACCAGCACCACGCGCCCCTGCCCGAGCCGGTTCTTCATCTCGACCCAATAGCCGGGGCGCTTGTCGTAGAGGGCCTCGAGATCCTGATAGTTGCCGAAGGCGCGGTCACGCTGGATCAGGCCGAAGCCCTTGATGTCCTTGGAAAAGAAATTGGCGACGGAATTGCGCGTGGGATTGCGCAGCGGGCGCCACAACCATTCCCCGCCCTCGGACTGGATGGCCAGGCCATCGGAATCATGCACTTCGGGGCGGAAATCCCGCGGGCGATTCAGGGTATTCTCGCCATAAAGGAACATTGAGGTCAGCGGCGCCAGGCCCATCTCCTTGAGGTCCTTGCGTGCGAAGAGCGTGGCCTGCACCGCAACGTCGTCGCCGGTACCCGGTTCGAAGGTGAAGCGATAGGCGCCGGTGACGGAGGGGCCGTCCAGCAGGGCATGCACGGCGATGCTGCCCTGGCCCGCTGCCGGAGTCTCGACCCAGAATTCGACGAAATCGGGAAATTCTTCCCCCGGTCCGCCCGAACCCAGCGAAAGACCGCGTGCAGACAGACCGTAATGCTGGCCCTTGCCGAGGAAGCGGAAATAGCTGGCGCCCAGGAAGGCGGCGAGTTCATCCATCTTGCCGCTGTGATTGAGCGGATAAAGCAGGCGGATGCCCGCAAAGCCCAGCGAGGTCGGCAGCCCCTGGGGTGGCCCCCTGTCGCCGAAATCGAACAGATCGGGCGAATAGAACAAGGGCGTGATCACGCCATTGGCCACCAGATTCACGCGGGCCTGATGCTTGAAGATGCTGCCGCGATGGAACAGCTGCAGGCCAAAATTCGAGCCGCCATCCCGCAGCAGGGTGCGGTCAGTGCGAAAATTGATGCGGCGGAAATCGTCATAGCTCAGCCCCTTCAAGCTCTCCGGCAGGGCTTCGCCCGGGCCGACATAGGGCTTGCCCGCCAACTCCCTCGCCTTGGCGATCACCGTCTCCGGGCCAAAGGCATCCGTCGCCGCCAGGGCGCTGCCCCATCCGCTCGCCAGGCTCGCACAGGCCGTTCCGGCCAGTTGCAGGGTGGCACGTCTGGTGAGGTCCATTTCAAAGCATTCCCATTTCAAGGCCGAAACATCGATGAAGACAGTCACGGCTGCAATTTCACGTTGCAGGAATTGGGCCCTGCCAAAATGGCTGGATTTTGTTGCAAAAATGACGCGGCGGGGGTGCTATTCCCTAAGGATCGCAGGCATTCTTCGCCGAATAGGGCATAGAAATGCAGTGGGCCGGTCTTTGGACCGGCATCGCGCGCACCAATGGACGCCCTGTGCGGGATATCCGATTTGCAAATGCCGGTCTGAAGACCGTCACACCGAACCCTCCCGAAAACGCTGTCAATTGCGGCGGGTTTTTTCTACCCTTTCAGGATACTCCGACGATTCCTGGGAAATGCGCAGCCTGAGACGGGTTTCCCGAACTGTAAGGACCCTGATTCATGCCTCAGACCCGCCGCCCATCCTTTCTCAGGAGCTTCCTCGCCACCGAGGCGGCCGGCGGCATCATCCTGATGGCGGTGGCGGCGCTTGCCTTGATCGTGGCCAATTCGCCGCTGGGCGAAGCCTATTTCCACACGCTCCATCGCTATGTCGGCGGCCTCAGCCTGCTGCACTGGATCAATGACGGGCTGATGGCGCTGTTCTTCCTGCTGGTCGGGCTGGAGATCAAACGCGAAGTGCTGGACGGCCAATTGTCGAGCTGGCCGCGCCGGGCCCTGCCGGGCATCGCGGCGATCGGCGGCATGGTGGTGCCGGCCCTGATCTTCGTGGCGATCAACTGGCGGGCCGAAGGCACGCTGCAGGGCTGGGCCATCCCCTCCGCCACCGATATCGCCTTCGCCCTCGGCGTGCTCGCTTTGCTCGGCCCGCGCGTGCCGGCCTCGCTGAAGATCTTCCTGACCGCGCTGGCCATCATCGACGACCTCGGCGCGGTGGTGATCATCGCGGTGTTCTATACCGCCTCGCTCAACATCTGGATGCTCAACGGCGCATTCGCAATCTTGGTCGTGCTTGCCATCATGAACCGGCGCGGCGTCACCTTCCTGCCCGCCTATCTTGCGCTCGGCGCCGTGTTGTGGGTGTTGACCTATCTGTCGGGCGTGCACGCCACCTTGGCCGGCGTGGCCCTGGCCTTCACCATTCCCCTGCGCCGCAAGGGTGGGCATGAACACGACCACACCCCGCTGCACAAACTCGAGCACGGATTGCACCCCTGGGTGACCTATCTGATCGTACCGATCTTCGGCTTCGCCAATGCCGGTGTCGCCCTCGGCGGCCTGTCACTCGGCAGTCTCGCCGATCCGGTCACCCTCGGTGTCACGCTCGGTCTGTTCGTCGGCAAGCAGATCGGCGTCTTCCTCTTCGCAGCCTTCGCCATCCGGATGAACTGGGCCGAACTGCCGGCCAACGCCAATTGGCGCCATCTCTATGGCGTGGCACTGCTCTGCGGCATCGGTTTCACCATGAGCCTGTTCATCGGTGGCCTCGCCTACGCCAATGCGCCCACCCTGCTCGACGAAACCAAGATCGGCGTGCTGCTGGGCTCGATCCTCTCGGCCGTGTTTGGCGCAATCTTGCTGCGAACGACCAAGCCGGAACATTAAACGTTCAATTGCATGCGGCGGCGCACAATGATATTCCAGCGCGCCGTCCCCATATGGGATCGGTTGTACATCCGACAATTCACGGAGAAGGACTTAAGACAGTGGGTTACAAGGTCGCCGTCGTGGGCGCCACAGGCAATGTGGGCCGCGAAATGCTGAACATTCTGGCCGAGCGGGCATTCCCCGCCGATGAGGTGGTTGCACTGGCTTCGCGCCGCAGCCTGGGCACGGAAGTTTCGTATGGCGACAAAACGCTGAAAACGCGGGACCTTGCGACCTATGACTTCTCCGATACCGACATCGCCCTGATGTCGGCCGGCGGCGACGTCTCCAAGGAATGGTCGCCGAAGATCGGCGCGCAGGGCTGCGTCGTCATCGACAACTCCTCAGCCTGGCGCTACGACGCCGATGTGCCGCTGATCGTTCCGGAAGTGAATGCCGACGCCATCGTCGGCTTTACCAAGAAGAACATCATCGCCAATCCCAACTGCTCCACCGCCCAGCTCGTGGTGGCGCTGAAGCCCCTGCATGATCGCTTCGGTATCAAGCGCGTCGTCGTCGCCACCTACCAGTCGGTCTCCGGCGCGGGCAAGGAGGGTCTCGACGAGCTCTTCGCCCAGACCAAGGCTATTTATGTCAACGGTGCGATCGAAACCAAGAAGTTCCCCAAGCGCATCGCCTTCAACGTGATCCCGCATATCGATGTCTTCATGGAGGACGGGTACACGAAGGAAGAGTGGAAGATGGTGGCCGAGACCAAGAAGATCCTCGACCCCAAGATCAAGCTGACCGCGACCTGCGTACGCGTGCCAGTGTTCATCTCCCATTCGGAAGCCGTGAACATCGAGTTCGAGAAGCCGGTGACGGCCGACGAAGCCCGCGACATCCTGCGTTCGGCGCCGGGCTGCCTGGTGATCGACAAGCGAGAGCCTGGCGGATACATCACGCCCTACGAGGCTTCCGGCGAGGATGCCACCTATATCTCGCGCATCCGCGAGGACATCACGGTGGAGAACGGCCTGGACATGTGGGTGGTCTCCGACAATCTGCGCAAGGGTGCCGCGCTCAACACGATCCAGATCGCCGAGGTGCTGATCAACCGCAAGCTGCTCCGGGCCAAGAAGAAGGCGGCCTGAGGGTCTGAGGTTTGAAAGCCGCCGTTCGGGCAACCGTGCGGCGGCTTTTGTTTTTTCGAGAGCGATCATGTCCAGCGCCGATTCCGCCGCTCACCGCCCCGCTTTGCCCTCCTCCGTGCTGGCGGCCCTGTTCGTACCCCTATGGTCGACAGGCTTCGTCACGGCACGACTGGTAGCGCCACACGCCGAGCCCCTGACCTTTCTCGGTCTGCGCTTCGTGGCGGCGGGCTTGCTGCTCGGCCTCTATGCGTTGTGGAGCGGTGCCTCTTGGCCCCAGAGCGGCCGGGCCTGGCTGGATGCCCTCGTCGCTGGTTTCCTGATCCATGGCCTCTATCTCGGCGGCGTGTTCTGGTCGGTGTCGCACGGCTTGCCCTCGGGCATATCGGCCCTCATCGCCGGCCTGCAGCCGCTGCTCACCGGCCTGCTGTCCAAGCCCTTGCTTGGGGAAGAAGTCTCGGGCAGGCGCGCGCTCGGCATCGTCATCGGTGCTGTCGGCGCGGGACTGACCCTGGTTCCCAAGCTCGGGGCTGGTGGCGACGGCGGCATTCCGCTCCTGCCGCTCGCCGTCTGCACCCTCGGCATGGTGGCGATCACGCTCGGTACCATCTGGCAGAAACGCCGCGGGCGCGGGGTCGATCTCGCCACCAACACTGCCGTGCAATATGCCGGCGCCATGGTGCCGATCGTCATCGGTAGCCTGCTGACCGAGAGCGGTCATTTCGACTGGACCTCCGCCGCCGCCTGGACGGGCCTGATCTGGTCCGTCTTCGGCATGTCGATCGGCGCCATCCTGCTCCTGATGGTACTGATCAAGCGCGGCGCAGTCGCCCAGGTCGCGGCCCTGCTCTACCTCGTGCCCGGCGTCTCCGCCTTGATGGCCTGGGGCATGTTCTCAGAGGCGCTCACGCCCCTCCAGATCGCCGGCCTCGCCATCGCAGCGCTCGGCGTGGCGGTAGCCAACAAGGGATAAGAGGGCCGCGCCTCGCTCCCTCTACTGCCCATAGGTCGCCGTGAGCGTGGCCGAGGCCAGGGCATTGGCGTGGACCATGAAGCCGATCATGGCGCCACTGGCAGTGGCGGGCAGATCGAGCTTGGCCACTTTGAGCGCGGTGATCGTCAGGACATAACGATGTGCCGGGCCCGGCGGCGGGCAGGCCCCCATGAAGGCGGGCATGCCCGCATCATTGCGCCCCTGCACGGCGCCCGACGGCAGCGACTTGCCATCCCCAGCGCCAGACTGCAGGGATGTCGCCGAGGCCGGGATGTCGAACACGATCCAGTGCCACCAGCCCGACCCCGTCGGCGCGTCGGGATCGTAGAGCGTCACCGCATAGCTCTTGGTGCCTTCAGGCGGATCCTTCCAGCTCAAGGCGGGCGAGACGTTTCCGCCCGAACAGCCAAAGACATTGGACACCTGTGCCTTGGTGAGGGTAGCGCCCTCGCCAATGTCGGTGCTGGTCAGTTCAAAAGCTGAGGCCGGCTGGGTCGCGGCCAGTCCCAGCGCCAAGGCGCCGGCCAGGATGTGTTTCATGATCAAGCTTCCTTCGTTCAGGGAAGCCATCCTGTCATCCCGCTATGATCGCGGCAGCGCCGTCCAGCTCAAATTTCGTGCTGTTTCGCTCAAAGTCGCGATGATGCCCCCTGATCTCACTAGGCGCAAAACCAAAGCGATTGCGAAACCGCACGGAAAAGCGCGACGCCGACTCATAGCCGACATCGAGGGCAATCTGCGTGACCGGCTGGTCTGTCGACTGCAGCAGATAGAGCGCCGCCGTCATGCGGACATCGATGAGCAGGTCGGTGAAGCTGGTGCCTCGTTCCGCGAGATGGCGGCGCAGGCTCGGCTCGCTCATGCCGATCGAAGCGGCGACAGGGGCCGCGCGCCATGAACGGGCAGGCTCGGCCACCAGCATCCGGCGCAGACGCACCACGAGATCGTCGCCGCCAGGCTGCTCGAAGCGATAGCCGAAGCCGTCGAGCCAGAGCAGTATCTCGCGGACACGGGCAGCGGCCACCGGCTCAGGCAAGGCATCCCGATCCGCGATGGCCCGGATGGCTACGTCACAGGCCAGCCGGAACGCGGCCGGCGAATCAGTGAGAACCTCAATCCTGCGGAGGGGCGGTGCGCCGCCGGCCTGGAATTCACGAGCGAGACCGGGAGCGAAATTCAGGGCAAGGGCGCGATAGGGGCCATCGGCGGCCGGCTCGTTGATCACGTCGAAGTCGCAGCCATCCGGCACGAGCACCACCTGGCCGACGGATGCCGTCAGCTCCACATCACCGCTGCGGATGATCTTGCGGCCGCTCTCGACCAGCACCAGACCGGGACCGTCGGAGGCGAGCCTGCGGCATAAGAGAGAGGCATGCTGCACGACCTCCGCCACGCTGCCGATGCCGGACCGCGAACGGATCGTCCGACCCAGCGCCAGATCGTCCTGGGAGGTGTCGATGTTGCTCACGCTTCTCGCCCCGTATCAAAGCAGCGGCGGCCATCCGGGAATATGGCTTCAAAAGCTAAATACCGGTTCAGGCGAGCCGGGCGAACCAGATTGTCGACCCGCCGCAATCGGGATCCTCCACCATATGTGAGACGATATCAAAGCCATTGGTCTCCAGCAGCCCGCGATAGTCTCCCGGGTCCAGGCTGCCGTGATAGAGCGGTGCGCCCTGGAAGGCACCGATTGCCTCGCCATGCCCGGTGCCGCTGGTGAAGATCAGCGCCGCCTTCGGATTCGCATGGCGGCGGAAGATCGGGAACATGCCCCGCTGGTCTTCCGGAGGCAGATGGAAAAAGCTGTTCCAGGCGATGATGCCGTCGAAAGTCCGCCCGAGCGCCAATGTTCGCATGTCCCCAACCAGCCAATCATGGGCCGGGAAGCGCGCCTTGCAGAGTTCGACCAGGGACGGAGCGGCATCCAGGCCGGTGACCCGATGCCCCCGTTCGATACAATGGCGGGCGATCGGTTCACCGGCTCCACAGCCGATATCGAGGACCGAAGCTCTCTCGGCAGGCAGAAGCGCCAGAAAGCGATCGAGCCAGGCGATTTCGGGAAAATTGCGGCGCCGCAATTCGTCCCAGGCGCCGGCATGGGCTTCATAAAGGCTCACGACCTGGTCTGCGGGGCCGCCCATTGTTTTGCCTGATGGCGCAGACGGCAGCCTCAGCCGCCCTGGTAGATATAGTAGCGCACGCCGTTGCCCGGGTCGACGAAGCTGGTCTTGGTGCGGTCGCGCACCTTCTGCCCAGCCGTGAAGCGGCGGCAACGGCCATCGGCCATGTGGTTGTCGAACTCGCGCTGGAACTTCTCCCCGGAGGCATGCAGCGTGCCGACATGCTGCTGGGTGCGGCAGGCCACGAGAGGCCGCTCCAGCCCGCGCGTGACCGTCTCCACCTTTGGCGGCGTCGTGGAACAGGCGCCCAGCATGGCCAGGGGGGCGAAAAGCGTGCAGAGACGGAGCATGAACTGTCCTTGAACGAGGTGAGAGGCCTATTCTTCCACAACGGCGTCGTGGCAGCATACGCAGAGCTTGTTGCCGTCGAGATCGCGGAAATAGGCACCGTAATAATGGACATGATACTCGGGCCGCAGCCCGGGTGCACCCTCGCTCGTGCCGCCATGGTTAAGGGCTGCTTGCCAGGCCCGCTCAACCGCCGGCCGATCGGGAGCCAGCAGCGCGATCATCGGACCGTTACCAGGCGCCGGCGCCTGCCCATCGAAGGGCCGCCCGATCAGGAAGATCGGGCGCGAGGCGCCCGGCCTGATCCAGCCTGCCCAAGAGCGTTGATTGGAGCGTTGATTGGGAGGTTCGTCCTCGCGAAAGCGCAGCACCAGTCCGAGTTCCCCGAGCACCGCCTCGTAGAAGCGGAAGGCCGTGTCGAAATCACGGACGCCGAGGAAGGTGTGCGAGATCACCGCCCTACTCCACCGTCACGGTGCTGAGGTCCTCAAAGCGGCTGAACAGCGCCATATCGTCGCGATGGATCATCTCGCTCGGGCCGGCCCAGCCGAGGATGTCCTCGATGCTGCGGCTCTTCTTGCCGGCGATCTGGGCGGCTTCGCCGATATCGTAGGCCACCAGGCCGCGGCCGACTTCGGCGCCGGAGGGATCGCGAATGATCACGGCATCGCCCTGCGAGAAGGTGCCTTCCACCCGCTTCACCCCGGCCGGCAGCAGGCTTGCGCCGCCCCGCAGCGCCTTGGCGGCGCCGGCATCCACATGCAGCGTGCCGCGCGGTTCGAGATGGCCGGCGATCCATTTCTTGCGAGCGGTAACGGGATTGGAGGGTGTCAGGAACCAGGTGCAGGGCCCGCCTTCCTCGATGCGCAGCAGGGGCGAATCAACCTTGCCCGAAGCGATCACCATGGTGGTGCCGCCGCCCACGGCGATCTTGGCCGCTTCCACCTTGGTGCGCATGCCCCCGCGCGAGAGCTCGGAGCCGGCATCCCCAGCCACGCCCTCGATCGCAGCAGTGATGCGCTGCACCACCGGGATCAGGGTGGCGGCGGGGTCCAGATGTGGCGGCGCGGTATAGAGGCCATCGATGTCGGAGAGCAGCACCAGGCAGTCTGCCCCCGCCATGGTGGCCACCCGAGCGGCCAGCCTGTCATTGTCTCCATAGCGGATCTCGGTGGTGGCGACGGTGTCGTTCTCGTTCACCACAGGCACGCAATGCATCTCCAGGAGCTTGTCGATGGTGCGGCGAGCGTTGAGATAGCGCTTGCGCTCCTCGGTATCGCCGAGCGTGACCAGGATCTGGGCTGCTGTCAGGCCTTGCGCCCCCAGGGTCTCGGCCCAGGCCTGCGCCAGACCGACCTGGCCCACCGCTGCCGCTGCCTGGCTCGATTCCAGCGCGAGCGGCCCTTTCGGCAGTTGCAGCAGCGTGCGCCCCAGCGCGATGGCGCCCGAGGAGACCACGATCACCTGAGCGCCGCGTTCGGTGTGGCGGGCGAGATCGGCCACCAGGGACGCCAGCCATTCGCGGCGCAGCTTCCCCTTGGCCTGATCGACCAGCAGGGAGGAACCGATCTTGACGACGATGCGACGGAAGGAACTGAGTTCGGGCATGGCGGGACGGAGCTGAAGCGTGGCGGGAGGCGCGGTGGCAACGCCACCATGCCTGATAACACGGCCTAATGCGGCAATCGCCGTTCGACAAGCGCAAACACGATGCAGCGGACGAACAGGCAGGCGTGGGAACGCCCTCTCCCGTGCGCAGCATAGCCAGACCACTGTCTTATCTGCGCGAACACCGTGTTCGACCGGCCGACCTTCCGCGCTCCCGCGGGCCGTAGCTAGATATCCCGCAGGATAACCCGCCTCGCGGCGGGCAAACATCAAAAGGTACCCTGCAAATGTCCGCTACCGGTTCCACGGTTCATCTCGACGCAACACCGGCGCCGATTTCCTTCGACCCGACGAAAAGCGCCGTCATCGTCGTCGACATGCAGAATGACTTCTGCAGCAAGGGTGGCATGTTCGATCTGGCCGGCCATGACATCGGCCTGGCACGCGACACCATTCCCCCCATCTCAAGGCTGCTGGCCGGAGCCAGGCGCGCCGGAATGCATGTCGTCTATCTCGTCCATGGTTTTCTACCCGACCTGTCCGATGCCGGCGGCCCGCGCAGCAGGAACTGGCTGCTGAACAAGGATCTCAATATCGGCAAGGAGATCATTGCCCCGGACGGATCGAAGGGAAGGATTCACATCCGCAACACCTGGAATACCAAGGTCGTGGACGAATTGAAGCCCGAGCCTACCGACCTCATTGTCTACAAGAACCGTTTCAGCGGATTCTATGCCACTGACCTCGACGAACAATTGAGAGCGCTCGGCGTCGACACGCTCTTCCTTACAGGAACGACCACGAGCGTCTGCGTGGAATCCACGCTCCGGGATGCAAGTTTCAGGGATTATACCTCCGTATTGCTGGCCGATTGCATGGGTGAAGCCCTCGGCGAAGAATTTCATGCTGCGTCCCAGAAGGTGATCGCGACCCGGTTCGGCTGGGTTTCGCAGTCGTCCGACCTGCTTCGGCAGCTCAGCGGCGCACGCTGAGCGAGCCTGAAGACCCGGTCGGTTTCCCGGCCTTGCTTTGCAACATGAGTGGATCATCCGATATGGCGAGCTCCCGGATTTTGAGTCAGGCACCATTGCCCGTCGACGGAGGGATGCGGATAATCGACATCCACCGGCATCCGCTGCCGGAATGGTATCTTGCCAATCTGGCGCGGATTGGCGTTGCCCAGCTCGGCGGACAATCGCTCGCCGACCCGGCCCTGCGGTGGACGCCCGAAATAATGCTGGCGCAAATGGACGAGCACGCCATTGCCGCAAGCATGCTCTCCTTTGCCGGGCCCGGCGTTGCAATAGGGGATGAAGGCTTCCGGCGAGAACACATCCGGCAGTCCAACGAATATCTCGCCTCGCTCGTCGCCGAAATGAACGGGCGCGTGCGGGGCTTGGCGGTACTGCCGCTGCCAGCCATCGGCGATGCCCTTGCCGAGCTTCGCTATGCCATCGACGAACTCCGTCTCGACGGCGTAG
The DNA here is from genome assembly GCF_052114505.1 of Labrys sp. KB_33_2. Lineage (NCBI taxonomy): Bacteria > Pseudomonadati > Pseudomonadota > Alphaproteobacteria > Hyphomicrobiales > Xanthobacteraceae > Labrys > Labrys sp. KB_33_2. The sequence goes on from NZ_JBFREW010000015.1 coordinate 136,506, forward strand.
CGATCCTGACCAATTACGATGACCTCTATCTAGGCGACCGGCACTTCGAGCCGCTCCTTGCCGAACTTTCACGCCGGCGGCTTCCGCTCTTCATCCACCCGACCAAGCCGGACTATGACGCGCCCCTGTCCTATCAGCCCTGGATTCTCGAATTTGCGGTGAACACGACCCGGGCCGTCATGCATCTCATCTACAGCGGCACGCTCGACCGATATCCCGGTATTCCCATCATCCTGGCCCATGGCGGCGGGGCGATACCCTTCCTCTCCTCCCGCCTCGACATCGGGCAGCGCAATTCCCGTATCGAGCTTGCCCATCCGGTTCGGCATTATCTCAGCCATTTCTATTACGAAACGGCCTTCACGGCGGCACCCGAACCCCTCGCGGCCTTGCTTGCCCTGGTGGAGCCTACGCAACTGCTGTTCGGTTCCGACCTCCCATGGGCGGGCATGGCCGCAGCCGAACTGTGCCTTGCCGGCGTCTCTGGTTCGCCGCTGCTGGGGCCGTCCGAACGGGAGGCCGTCCTGCATGGCTCGGCGCGCCTGCTGTTTCCAAAGTTCGGGCCCCCCGAAAAGGCATCGTGACGCGGCGCCCTCGTCGGGGCGTGCGGCGATACGCCGACGCCCGCACTTCCACTCGAAATATATTGAACCTCATTTGGAGCAATCATTATGAACGGACATTTCCGCACCCCGGCGCGACATTGGATTGACGGCGAGTGGGTTGCGACTGGCTCGGAGGCCGAGAGCATCGACCCGGCAACGGGCGATGTCATCGGCACCTATCTGGACGGTGGGCTGGAGGAGGCGGAGGCGGCCATCCGGGCTGCGGAAAAAGCACTTGGCGACCAGACCTGGACAGGCGATCCCAACCGGCGCGCCGCGGCCTTGTCTCACTTGGCCGATGCCTATGCCGCGCGGCTCGACGAGGTGATCGACACCCTCTGCCTGGAAAACGGCAAGGTCAGGGCCGAGGCAACATTCGAGGCGGAACTGATCGTGCGGGCCCTGCGCTTCGTGGCCGGCCTGGCGACCCAGAGCTTCGGCAGGGCGCTGGACCCGAGCCCGGGCAGAAGCGTCGTCAGCCTGCGTCAGCCGATCGGCGTGGCAGGGCTGATCATCCCGTGGAATTCACCCGCCTATCTCGCCATCCGCGCCCTGGGGCCAGCTTTGGCGGCCGGGTGCACAGCGGTCGTGAAGATGCCCCACAAGGCGGCACAGACCGCCGCCCTCATGGCTGACATCCTGGCGTCGATACCGGACCTTCCCCAAGGCAGCGTCAATATCTTCATCGAGTCGGGAGCGGCGGGCGCGAAGCTTCTGGTGGAATCCGCCAAGGTCCGCGCCATCAGCTATACCGGGAGCACCCATACGGGCCGAGCCATCGCCCAGACGGCTTCGGCGAGCTTGAAGCGGATCAATCTGGAGCTTGGGGGCAAGACGCCGCACCTCATCTTCGACGATGTCGATCTCGACAGGCTCCTGCCCATCCTCACCAAGTCGTCGACGGTGTTCGCCGGACAGTTCTGCATGACCGGCAGCCGGATTCTGGTCCAGCGCAACATTGCCGACCAGCTACGCGACAGGCTGGCCCGCAGCCTCGAGGCGGTAAGGCTGGGCCCCGCCGCCAGCGCCTCGAGCGACATGGGCCCGTTGATCGACAAGGCCTCGGTTTCACGCGTTGACAGGATCGTCAAGGAGGCGATCGCCGCGGGCGCAAAGGTCATCCTGAGAGGCGGCCCCGTCGCCGATGGGCCGCTCGCCAAGGGCGCGTTCTATCGCCCCTGCCTTCTCGAGGTTCCCAATTCCAGGCTCGAGATCGTGCAGATGGAAGTATTCGGGCCGGTGCAGACGCTCCAGCTTTTCGATAGCGAAGAAGAGGCCATCGAGCTTGCCAACGACACCGAATTCGGCCTGAGCGCCTGCGTCTGGAGCAGCAATGCGGACAGGTTGTTCCGTGTTTCGCGCAAGCTCGATGCCGGGCTCGTATCGATCAACAACTGGGCCAATCATGTCGTCGAATTCGAGGAAGGTGGCTTCAAGGCCAGCGGCCTTGGACGGCTGGGTGGAATCGGCGCTATCGACGATTTCACCGAAATCAAGCAAATCGCCTACAACTACGCCACGACCGCCTGAAACGGCCTGCCCGAGCCCGGTCCGATGGTTGCGACACCCTGTCTTTACCCTCTCCCCGCATATAGAGAGGAAAGGGTCAAGCTTGGTAAGGTGATCGTAGCCGGCGCCTCGCTTGGCGATATCACCTCATTTGTGCTCTTCGCTCACCAGGAGCAGCACCTTGATGTCGGTCTTGGGCACGTAATTCTTCACCATCATCTCGAACGTGGTCGGGCCGATCTTCTTCACGCCTTCGCCGCAGAAGGACACCAGCGTCTTGGGATCGCCCTTGTCGACCACCAAGCGAAAATCGCCGATCGGGCCGGCCCAGTTGCCGCCCGAGGTGATGACATAGGCCAGATATTGCTCATAGCTGGCGAAGGTCTTGCCCTCGTCGGCCAAGGCGCGCTTGCGCAACGCTGCCGCCGCCTTGGTGAAAGCCGCATCGGTGCAGAAATCCTTCTGGTAGGACTTTCGCTGCTCGGCATCGAGATCGGGCGAGCCGAATACCAGGGACGACACGCCGCCATGGCTGGGCACGTAGTCCTGCTGGACGATCACGTCCTTGCCGGCCGGGAACACCTGCTTGCGCCAGAATTTCGAGCGCAGGGTCCAGGACGGATAATAGACCTGACGTTCGCCCTTGTCGTCATTGTAGCTGTCCTGATAGACGATACCGGCATCGACGAGCGCCTTGCGGTCGGCTTCGCTGAGGGCGTTGATGGCCTTCTCGGTCGCTTCCACGGTCGGCAGCAGCGGAAGCTTGAGTGCCTTCAGCCTGTCGGTGACTTCGACCTCGGGTTTGCCCTCCGATCCCAGCAGGAAGACGCGCTGCTCCACCTGGGAGTCGACCGCCTTGCCGTCGACCTTGGTGGTGAATTTCAGGAAATTGTCGCTGCTGGGATCTGGAATGTCGGTGATGCCGGCCGGTCCTTGCCCGGAAATGTCCGGCATCGGAAAGGCCACCAGGGCTTCGTAGTCGGCATTGGTGAGATTGCGGAAGCGATAGGAGATCTTCACCGCCTTGATCGAGAGGTAGAGATCTTCCGAGACCAGAGCGATCTTGTCGGTCTTGGTGAGCACCAGCCCGCCCGCATCGAGGGAGGCCATGGTGTCGTCGGCCCGCGCAGGCGAAGCCAGCAGGGCGGCAAGAACGGCAATGGCCGGAATGAAACGGGGCACGGTCGACTCCTTCGGCAATAATATCAAACAAGCGCGGCGAGCATATAGGCGTCACTACACCGGACACAACGTCACCTCACCGCGCCACGGACTGTTTACGCCCGGTAATCGTGATCACAGTCTTTCTAATCTTTGCGACTCTATCTTGTGGCTAAGCTCAGCGGAGCAATCTTAGGGCTTGGCTGTATGGTAGGAGGAATGCAACAAATAGATCGGGGAACATGAAACGTCGGGCTTCGGCGGATAATGATACCGACAAATCGGTCAAAGTCTGTTTCGAACAAAACAAGGGGTCGTCGATGGCACGCAGCGCAAGCCGCTCTCGCTCCGGTGCAACACAAACCCGCCACAGCCAGGCGGCCGCGCTGATCGGCCAGCGCATCGTTGCCGGAGAATGGGCGGTTGGCATGGCGCTGCCGACGGAGGCCGACCTCTCGCGCGAACTCGACGTCTCCCGCGCCTCGCTGCGCGAGGCCATCAAGCTCCTGGCCGGCAAGGGCCTGCTCTCCTCCACCCCGCGCCGTGGCACCATCGTGCAGCCCCACGCCAATTGGAACCGGCTCGATGTCGACGTGCTGGTCTGGCAGACCTCAGGCGGCGCCACCAAGAGCTTCGTCAAGGACCTGTTCGAGCTGCGCCGCATGATCGAGCCGGAGGCGGCGGCCCTCGCCGCTTTGCGTGCCTCGCCGGAGCAGCGGGTCGCCATCGCCCAAAGCTTCGAGGCGATGGCCAACGCTACCGACATCCAGCTTTCGATCGACGCGGACCTCGCCTTCCACCGCGCCATCATGCAGGCCACCAACAACATGCTGCTGGCCGCCTTCCAGCCGGCAATCGAGGCCTCGCTCGCGGTGTCCTTCAAGGTCTCGCGCGCCGGCAACGTGCTGCTGCCCTATACGGTGCCGATGCACCGGGCGGTGGCCGAACCTATTCTCGCCAGCGATGCCGACGGCGCCCGCAAGGCGATGATCGCCCTACTCGACCGCTCCGAGATGGACGCGGAAAGCGCCGCGGTGGATGACAAGAAGTAAGACGGTCTGGAAAAGACGCGACCCGCCTCCTCCACTGCAGGAGAAGGCGGGTCGCGTCTTTTCATTGATCCGGTGACCTGGCCGATCAGTAAGGATTGACCACCTGTGCATCGGCGATGCGCGAGGCCGAGCCGAAGTCGAGATTATAGATGTCCGGGCGGAAATGGGCGGTACCGTCAGGCGTGACATAGGCGGTCATGTAGACCCAATGCACCGGTACGCGGTCCGGAATGGCCTGGTCCTTGCGGGCTCCGGTGGCGATTTCCTGGCCGACGCGCTTGGCGTCCCAGCCCGAGCCGAGCAGCCAGGCGGCGAGATCGTTCACGCCCTGCACGCGCACGCAGCCATGCGAGAAGAAGCGATCGACCGAGCCGAACAGGCGCTTGGAGGGCGTGTCATGCATATAGACCGAATCCGAATTCGGCATCTGGATGCGCAGCTGGCCGAGCGAATTGCCGGCACCATAGGCCTGCCGGACAGTGTAGTTGGCGGCCTTGCCGCTCGACCAATCGATGGACTTGGGATCGACGGTGCGGCCTGAGCCATCGATCACCGACATCCTCTGGCGCGCGAGATAGGAAGGATCGCGCACCATATGCGGGCCGATTTCCTTCTTGATGATGGATTGCGGCACGGTCCAGGTCGGGTTGAAATTGATGGCGCTGATGGTGGCGTCGACCTCGGGCGAGGGGTTCTGCGGGCGGCCGACCACGGCGATGTAGCGGCGCGCCACCTCGCCATTCTCGATGGCCTCGACCTGGGCGCTCGGGATGTTCACCACCACATAGCGGCGGTTGAAATCGATGAAGCGCGCGCCGACGCGTTCCATGTTGTGGCCGATCTGGACCAGGCGGTGCTGCACGGGAACCGCCATCTGGGCCCGGGTGCGCTCGTCGATCTTGCCGGTGGCCTGCAGGCCGTAGCGCTGCTGGAAGCGGTTGACGGCGGCGGTGAGCCCAGCGTCCCATTTGGGGTTGTCGCGCTCGGTTTCCGGCAGATCCTTCTCCATCACCAGGCGCTGGCGCAGCGCCTGCACGGCACTGCCCGTTGCGCCGGCGGAGAGACCGACGGGGGGGGCGGCCGGGAAGCCGCCATTGCGGGCAATCTGGGCATAATATTGCGACAGGCCGTTGAGACGGTCAAGCGAGCCGGCATCGAAGGTCGGCATCGAGGACCAGGGCGTGGCCGGAATCTTGATCGGAGTCGAGGCGGCGTAGGAAGGCCCGGCCGGGACCGGCTTCTTGGCGACCTTGGGCTTGGCGGGCGTGGCGGCGGGCACCGCGGGTGCGGCGTCGGCCGCAGCAGGGGCCGTCGGAGCCGCGGGAGCGGCAGCATCGGGGGCCGCAGCCGTCGCCGGTGCGGGAGCTGCCGGTTCGGGAGCAGCGTGCGCGGCCGGAGCCGGAGCGGGGCTGGCGGGCTGGGGTGCCTCGGGAGTGACAACTGGAGCTTCGGGAGCAGCAGGTGCCGCCGGCGCGGTAACCGGAATGTCGGCCGTGGGCGGGGTGGCGTCCTGTGCCAGTACTGGCGAGGCCAGAACCAGGGCCAAAACGGAAACGGCGGCCAGAACAAGGGGGGTAGGCTGCTTCATAGCAGGAACTTCCACGCTGGTTGCCGAAACGTAAGGTCCGGCACAAAAAGGGATCATAGGCAGCCCTCTATCACGCGGCCGGGCCGCGCGGTATGGCCGCCACAGTCTTGCCGCACGATTGTCGGACGGCGTGTCCGATTAACCACATCAGCACTATGCGCTCCGACCATAGTCCGAAGTTTTGGCCTCAAAAGGGCAGAGCGTCTTCATAGCCTGATCGAGTTAACAAGAAGATATGCCGATCGAAGGCCTCCTCCCCGCGATATTCCCCTGGCCGATTCCCTTGGCCATGACAAAAAAGGCTGCTTCCTCCCTTGGGAGAGAAGGCAGCCTTCTTTTGAATTGGGAAATGCGGGCGTGCAGTCAGCGGGTGGCGACCGGCTTTTCGCCACGATAATCGTAGAAGCCGCGCTTGACCTTGCGGCCAAGCCAGCCGGCTTCGACATATTTCACCAGCAACGGGCAAGGCCGGTATTTGGAATCGGCCAGCCCCTCATGCAGGACCTGCATGATCGACAGGCAGGTGTCGAGGCCGATGAAATCGGCAAGCTGCAGCGGGCCCATCGGATGATTGGCACCGAGCCGCATCGCCATGTCGATGGATTCGACCGTGCCGACGCCCTCATAGAGCGTGTAGATCGCCTCGTTGATCATCGGCAGCAGGATGCGGTTGACGATGAAGGCCGGGAAGTCCTCGGCCACCGCCACCTGGCGATCGAGCTTGGTGATGAAGGCCTTGGCGGATTCGAACGTGCCGTCATCCGTGGCGATGCCGCGGATGATCTCGACCAGTTGCATCACCGGCACCGGATTCATGAAATGAATGCCGATAAAGCGCTCCGGCCGGTCGGTGGCCGCCGCCAGCCGCGTGATCGAAATCGACGACGTGTTGGTGGCGAGGATCGCTTCCGGCTTCAGATGCGGGCAGACGCCGCCATAGATCTTGACCTTGACCGCCTCGTTCTCGGTGGCTGCTTCGATCACCAGATCGCAGACGCCGAGGCCCTCCACATTGGGTTCGGCCTTGATGCGGGAAAGTGCCTCGTCGTTCTGGGCCTGCGTGATGAAACCCTTGGAAACCTGACGCTTGAGATTGCCATTGACGGTGGCCAGGCCATTGTTGACCCGATCTTCCGATACGTCGTTGAGCACCACGTTCAACCCGGCCAGAGCGGCGACATGCGCGATGCCGCTGCCCATTTGCCCGGCGCCCACAATCCCAACCGTCCTGATATCCACCGTCATTTCAAGTTCCCTGCCATTTGCCCGATCTTATCGAGGCAATCGGCGCGTGGGAAGACCGCAGTCGCAGCTTTCATGCACGCCTGTCGGTCGAAATGGTCGCATTCGGGTGTTGGCACCTTGCGAGCAGGAGCGCCTCCCCATGCGGCCCGAACTGCCGGTAGAATACCACAAAACGAGGGGCCGGGAAAAAGGCAGCTCGATGGAACCGTGATTTTGTCTAGATCAGGCCCTGCCCGCCATCAATATGGATGGTCTCGCCCGTCGTGAAAGCGCTCTCCATCAAATAGAGATAAGCGGGGGCAATATCAGCGGGCTTCGCGATCCTGCCCACCGGCAGGCGGCCGGCCATGCCGGCGAAGAAGTCCGATTTGGCCTCCCCGACGATCTCGTCCCACATCGGCGTATCCACCCAGCCGGGCGAGACGATATTCACGCGTGTCGGCGCCAGTTCCAGCGCCAGGGCGCGGGCGAAAAAGCCGAAGGAGCCGGCGATCGCCGAAACGACCGCGCCGCCGGGAACCGGCGGCCGGTCCTTGTTGATTCCGGAGGTGAAGGTCATGGAACCGCCCCGCCTCAGGGTGGCCACGGCGTGCTTGGCCAGCATGACGGCGCCGATCAGCTTGTTGTCGACGAAACACCGCACCGTCTCCATGTCGGTGCGCCCGATGGGATCGCCCGGTGGCGGCGTTCCGGCCGTCGACACCAGGTGATCGAAAGCGCCGGCCTGCTGGAAGAGCCGGGCAAGACCGGCTTCGTCTGTCATGTCAGCGGCAAAGCTTCGCACGCGCCGGCCTGCATCGAGGCTTCGCTCCGCGGCCTGCAGCCTGCCGGGCGAGCGGCCGACGATCAACACCTCCGCACCGCTCTCGAGGGACGCCTTCGCGACGCCGAGGCCGATGCCGGAACTGCCGCCGACGACGATGATCTTCTGGCCCGTGAGCGCTGCCATGGGAAACCTCCGGTTCTCTACGGTCATGGGAATGAGTTAAGCCCGGCCGGCATAGGCCGCTTCGAGATCGGCGACGACGATCTTGGTCATCTTGTATAAGGCCTGCCTGACCCGATCCGCCTTCTCGCGGTCGGGATCGGCCATCAGCCGCAGCGTGACCTCGGGAATGACCTGCCAGTAGACGCCATATTTGTCCGTCAGCCAGCCGCAGGGCTTCTCGGAGCCGCCATCAGCCGTGAGCGCCCTGTAGTAATAGTCGGTCTCGGCCTGGTCGGAGGTCTCGATATAGAGCGAGAGCCTTTCATTGAAGGCGGGCATCCGCCCGGCATTCAGGGCCGTCAGGTGCAGCCCTTCGAGTTCGAAATCGAAGGTGGCGTGCGGAACCGTCTTGTTCGTGCCGGCGACCCAGTCGGTGAACTCGGTGTCCCCAAGCGCCTTGGCATTCTTGAAGACCGACAGATAGAAGTCCCGGGCCTCTCGAGCGTTCAGGTTGAACCAGAGAAAGGGATGGATCGTGGCCATGTTGTCCTCGTGAGGATTCATCACAAATCATAGCCATTTTGAGCAGTATACTATCGACACACAAACCAAAACTTGGCATATATCTGTGATCAAAACTCACACATGCCATGCCCCGCAAACTTCCACCCCTCCATGCCCTGCCGAGTTTCGAGGCCGCAGCCCGGCATCTGAGTTTCTCCAGGGCGGCGGAAGAGCTCAATGTCACCCATGGAGCCGTCAGCCGGGCGATCAAGCATCTCGAGGACCAGCTCGGCGTCCTCCTGTTCGAGCGCACGAGCCGTTCGGTGCGCCTGACCGCTGTCGGTGAACCCTATGCACGGGCGGTTCGCGACATGCTCGACCAATTGGGGATGGCCACCGCTGCGGCGACGGCCCACCAGTCGAGCTCGACCCTGAACGTCAGCACCTCCGACGGCTTTGCGGGGCGATGGCTGGTGCCGCGCCTCTATCGTTTTCACCGCGCAAACGGCGATATCGACGTGCGGGTTTCGACCACCGGCAGGCTCACCAATTTCCTGGGCGACGGCATCGACATTGCCGTCCGCTATGGCAGCGGCACCTATCCGGGGCTCACTTCGGAATTCCTCACCGACGAGGAAGTCTTTCCCGTCTGCAGCCCGAGACTGCTGGAGGGGAAGCATCCGCTACGCCGCCCCGAGGACCTCAGGCACCACACGCTGATCCATGACGGTTTTCCGATCGATTGGGCAAGCTGGCTTTCCAGCGCCGGGATTGAGGGCGTGGACCCGCATGGCGGCCTCACCTTCGATTCCTATTCCTTTGCCGTCGAGTCTGCCGCGCAGGGCGAAGGCGTGGTGCTCGGCCGAACCATGCTGGTCGCCGCCGATCTCGCCGCCGGACGCCTGGTACGCCCGTTCACACACGCCCTCAGATCCCTCTCCAGTTTCTATGTCGTCTATCCCCCCGACGCCATCCGCCAGCGCAAGGTGAAGGCCTTTCGCGACTGGCTCTTTGCGGAGATGGCGCCGCCGCCCGATTGATGAAGGCCTCGCCCCTTGCAGCCGAGGCCTTGCGTGCAATATTTACGGCTGAGAAGTCTCGGGACGGCGATGCGCGCGGAGCGAGCGGCGAAATAGGGAAGGCTAACGGCCCTCTGCCTGCCCTCGCTTTCCGGCGGAGGGAAGCGGGGACGCCGGTCCACCGCACTTCCTCTTGTTCAAATTCTTTGAGAACGCACGGCATATCATGACGATTTCGAACGAAGACGAATTGCTCAAGCTGAAGGAGATCGGCCGCATCGTCGCCAATACGCTGGCGGCGATGGGAGCGGCACTCGAACCGGGCATGACCACGGCGGAGCTCGACGTGATCGGCCGCAGGCTCCTCGAGCAGGAAGGCGCCCGCTCCGCACCCGAGCTCTGCTACGGCTTTCCCGGCGCGACCTGCATCAGCGTGAACGAGGAGATCGCCCACGGCATACCCGGCCATCGCCGGATCGAGCCGGGCGATCTCGTCAATATCGATGTCTCCGCCGAGAAGGACGGCTTCTTCGCCGATACCGGCGCGTCCTTTGCGGTGGAGCCCGTTTCCAAGGCGGCCCAGCGTCTCCTCAGGGACGGCAGGCGGGCGATGTGGACGGGTATCCGCCAGGTGGGCGCCGGCCTGCCGCTCGCCAATATCGGCAATGCCATCGGCGAATTCGCCCGCAAGAACCGCTATACGCTGGTGCGCAATCTTGCCAGCCACGGCGTCGGCCGGTCCCTGCATGAGGAACCCAAGGAACTCGCAACCTGGCCCGACCGCTCCGAGCGCCGGAAGATGCAGGAAGGCCTGGTGTTCACGGTGGAGCCGTTCCTCTCTTTGGGCGCGGAATGGGCGGCGGATGGCGAGGATGCCTGGACACTGTTCAGCGAACCCCGCGCCCCAACCGTGCAATATGAACATACGGTGGTGGCGACCCGCACCGGGCCGCTCGTCCTCACGCTGCCGGCGTGACACCCCGGCGCCATGCGCGAGCAAGCACGATGGAATCTACAACTCTCGCCGACCTCTATCGCGCATATATCGCTTGCCTCAACCGGCAGGACTGGAGCGAGCTCGGACGCCATGTCGATGAGGAGGTCGTGCACAATGGCCGGCGGTTGGGGCTGTCAGGCTATCGCGGCATGCTCGTCAAGGATTTCGAGGACATTCCCGACCTCGCCTTCCACATCGAGTTCCTGGTCTGCGAACCACCCCTTGTGGCGGCCCGGCTCGCCTTCGATTGCACGCCGAAGCCGGGGTTCCTCGGCCTGAAGCTCGATGGACGCAAGGTCGCGTTCACGGAAAACGTATTCTACGCCTTCAAGGCCGAAAAGATCGTCTCGGTATGGTCTGTAATCGACAAAGCCGCGATCGAGGCCCAGCTGGGGCGCTGACGACAGGGCCGATATCGGGTGCTATGGTCGCCGCCAGATCCCGCAGCCGATGGAAGACCCCGATATGCCCTCCTTTGACGTGTTGCTCGCCTTCATCGTCACGACGGCCTTGTTTTCCGTCCTGCCGGGTCCCTCCATGCTCTATGCGGCGGCCAGGACCATGGCGGGTGGGCGGCAGGCCGGGCTGATGGCAGCGCTCGGCCTGCATCTGGGTGCCTATGCCCATGTCGCCGCCGCAGCCGCCGGCCTGTCGGTGCTGTTCCATGCGGTGCCGATCGTCTATGCTGGCGTCAAGCTCGCCGGCGCCCTCTATCTGATCTGGCTCGGCATCACCTTGTTCCGGGCGCGGCAAAGTGCGGATGGCGGGACGATCGGCGGCACTCGCTCGGCCCGCCAGGCCTTCGCGCAGAGCATCACCGTCGAGGTGCTCAACCCGAAGACCGCGCTGTTTTTCCTGGCCTTCCTGCCGCAATTCGTCGACGGCGCCGCATCTTTCCCGCTCTGGCTGCAATTTGCCATCTTGGGCACGGTCGCCAATATCCTGTTCGGGCTCGTCGATATCGTCGTCGTCATGCTGGCCGCCGTGATCATCGGCCGGCTCAAGCGCTCCTCCGGCGTGCAGCGGCTGATGCGCCGCGTGGGCGGGGCGATCCTGGTCGGGATGGGCGTCCATCTCGCCTTGCAGAGGGGCTAGCAAGGCCGCGGCGTTGATCGCGCAAACCGGGCGGGCTCAGCCGCATTGCTGCGCGACGAGCCCCTGATAGAAGCCGAGTTCGGTCACCCGTGCCGACCAGTCGGCATCGGCATTCAGCTGAGCCGTCCCACACCGCCGCATCACGGGAGCCGCTGTTTTCAGCATCTCGACACGCCGCCGGTAGACTTGGCAGATAGCCCCTTTGTCATTCGCGCTGACGGCTCTCAACTCCCGATCCGAAGCATGCATGGCCTGTTCCGCCTCCACGACCTCAGTGGTGCAGGCGGATCTATAGGGCGAGAGGATGACCCACGAGGCCAGGAAGGCGGTCGAGACTGCCGTCACGAGAAGGGGTGTCTTCCACTTCGTGAGTAACGGCATGGAGATGACCTCCGGTTTTGCTTTTTCTCGTCAATCGGATTCGTAACGTTGTTACCCCTTGGATCAAGGACTTCCTCAATGGATGAAATTCCGCCACGCCCCCTATGATGGCAGCCAAGTAGCTTGCGGGCGCCGGCGTGCTCAGGGAGCCGCAGGGTCCCCTGACGCCGGCGCGGTATCGAAGATCCCTCACCCGGCAGGAGCCAATTGCTCCCTTGTCTTGGAGAAAGGCCGGAAGGTCAGGGCGATCAGCGTGGCCGCGATGCCCATGCCCCAGGAGCCGACATAGAGCCACATATAGGTATTGAAGTGGTCGTAGATCATACCGCCCAGCAGCGGGCCGAGTGACATGCCCAGGCTGCCGGCCATCGCCGTGCCGCCGATGATGGTGCCCATCATCTTGAGCGGGAAGTTCTCGCGCACGATCACGGCATAGAGCGGCATCACACCGGCATAGATGAAGCCTACCACCATGGCCACGGCGTAGAACTGGCCAAGCTGGTTGGCAAAGGCATAGAACAGCACGCCGAACGCCTGGGCGAACAGTCCGATCACCAGCATGCGCTGGGCGCCGAAACGATCGCCCATCAAGCCGAAGCCGATGCGCCCGAACATGCCTGCCAGGCCCTCGACACTGTAGATGGTGACGGCGGCGATCATCGGGATGCCGCAGGTCACCGCATAGCTCACCGTGTGGAAGATCGGCCCGGAATGCGTGGCGCAGCAGAAGAAATTGGCCAGCATCAGCACGATGAACTGCGGCGAGCGCACTGCCTGGCGCACAGTCATATCCGATTGCGGCTCGTCGGCCAGTGCCGCCTCATTGCCTTCGATGAGCGCAGGCGGCCGCCGTAGGAACAGGGAGGCAGGAATCATGGTGGCGGCGGCAATGCCGGCAAGAATCAGCATCGAGGTGCGCCAGTCATACTTCGTTACCAGCCATGCGGCGAGCGGCGCCATCGTCATCGGCGCCATGCCCATGCCGGCCGAGACCAGCGACACGGCGAGGCTGCGCTGCGTGTCGAACCAGCCGGTAACGCAGGCCATCATCGGCGCGAACATCGCAGCAGTCGCCGCCCCTACCAGTACGCCGAAGACGAGCTGGAATTCAATCAGCGATCCGGCCTGGCTGGCCAGCGCCAGGCTGGCAACGAGGCCGATCGAACCGGCCAGCACCACCGGACGCGGGCCAAAGCGGTCGGACAGGCCGCCCCAGACCATGCTGGCCAGCGCCATCGCCAGGAAGCCGAAGGTCATGGCAGTGGAAATGCCGGTCACCGACCAGCCCGTCTCCGCCGACATGGGTTTGAGGAAAACCGGCAGCGAAAACATCGCGCCGATCGCAACGCATCCAAGCAAGCCGCCCGCGGCGACGATCACCCAACGATAGGAATTCTTGTCCATCATGGTCCACCCGTTCCTGTGCCGCGGGCCATCGCGTCTCGCGCTCTGCCGCACGGCGGCAGGAAACGCAAAGACGTGGTGAAACGAGGTGCCGGAGCAAACGAGCATTCAAATCTGAACAAGGCCTGCTCCAGGCCACCGCGGCGATACCTCAAGGACGCACGAACAACTGAAAATCCGACATGCGGTTGCAAAAATATTCTGGTTGCAAGATGCTATCAGAATATTCGCCAAGCGCAAACCGGGCATGGCGAATGAAGAGCGAACTGGTCAGTCTCCCCCTGCCGCCACCTCAGACCGGATTCGTCGTCGCAAGCCTCCCATTCGACCGATCCTTGCCCTCGACCGGTGAGCGCGACCCTGCCATTGGCGATCAAGGAGGTGGGAGTAACAAATCCGGCGATATTCCAGGATGAGCGGGGAATAGTTCTAGGGACGGCGCAAGCCCGTCGCCAGGGCGCGGAAAGTCTCCACGGCCTTCGGCAAGACCTTCTCGGGCTCCTCGCTCGCCGCGATCCACAAGGCCGCATTGAGCGCGGACGCGCTCAAGAGCCGGGCCGCTGCCTCGGCATCCACCGGCTTCATGATGCCCTGCCCGATGAGGCGCTCGACGGTTCGTTTGGTCGCCTGCAGGCAATTGTTCTGGCTGGGCCATTGCGAGGGATCGCCGAGGACAGCCGGCCCGTCGCGCAGAACGATGCGCTGTACCTCGGAATCGAGCGCCATCTCGATATAGGCCACGCCCTCGATCAGAAGGCCTTCCCATTCGTCCTGGGCAAGGGCAGCGGCCTCATGCGCGCGCTCTGCCATCTCGGCGTCGATCTGATTGACCACGGCCGCCAGAAGCCCACGCTTATCGCCGAAATTGTGGTAGAGCGCCCCACGCGTCAGTCCGACCTCGGCCGTCAGTTCATCCATCGAGGCCGCGGCATAGCCGGTTTTCGCGAAAGCCCTGCGCGCGGCCGTAATCAACTTGGCGCGATTCTTCTCCATCGTCTCGGCCCGGCTTCCGGCAACCATCTCAGTCCCCTTCATATACGCGACGTATTTGGGTTGACATACAGCACGTATGTCCATAGATCCAAATACGGAACGTATATCAAATGCGACAGGGCCATGTGAAGCCCCTGCGGTTGTCAGCGGATCATGAAAAGAAGAGGACTGAAAAATGGCACAGCGTGAGGCAGTTTTCCCCGCGGATCGGCATGCGCTCTACGAGGCGCATGGCTATTCGGCGGCGATCCGATCGGGCGACCTTCTGTTCGTTTCGGGCCAGGTCGGCAGCCGTGCAGACGGTACGCCGGAGCCCGACTTCAAGCGCCAGGTGCAATTGGCCTTCGACAATCTGCAGGCAACGCTGAAGGTGGCGGGCTGCGGTTTCGACGACATCGTCGACGTGACCACCTTCCACACCGATCCCGAAAACCAGTTCGAAACCATCATGGCGGTCAAGAACCAGATCTTCGACCGGCCGCCCTACCCGAACTGGACGGCAATCGGCGTGAACTGGCTGGCGGGTTTCGACTTCGAGATCAAGGTCATCGCCCGCATTCCCGAAAGCGCAGACTGACTCGGGGGCAATACACGCGCGCGTCACGGCAGGAAGAGTATTCGCAGGATCTCGAAGTGGCTCCGACGCCTTGGGTTCAAGGGCCCAGGGCGTTGAGATGCGACCTCCCCTCACCAGCCAGGCTGCCGGGCGTTCATGAGCATCGCCAAACTCTTGAAATCCTTTTGGGGGCTTCCGGCAACCCTGGGGGCGGGAATCGTTGAAAGCGCAATGCAGCTTTCCAACCTCGGTTTGGAATGGCGGCTTATCCTGGTTGCCTTCATCGATGTCTGCCTGATCATAGCGGTCCTGCAACTGCTTTATCGATGGGCAAGACCAGCTGGAGCAGCCAGCCCTGCTCCAAATACTGCCTTCTTTGTCGTCGCCGCAGGCCTTCTCATGATCTTGGCCAGCACAGCGAGTTATTTTCTAGCCCACGCCGTGATCGCCCGGACGTCGGTGCGCATCATCGAGAGCCCCTCCGCCGTCGGCAATCACCTGGAGATCTTCGGCTCCAACAGCATCGTGCAGGCTTTCATCTCCGTGCCGCCCAACGTGGCCTGCCGCACCTATGACGTTACCGGCTGGGATCGGGCCGCCAGCCTGAAGCTCAACGCCGGCGGACCTGCTCCCGGCTATCAAATCCAGGGCCTGGTTCGTCCGCAGGCGATCATCGTCGACTGCGGGGCAAATACACTGACCGACCAAAGGGTGCAGGTGACACCGGCAGACGCCCAAGTTCTGCGGACTGCGTACGTTGATGGACTAGGCTGGACGATCTGGATGGTGGGAGGGATCATATGGCTTATCGGCATCTGCCTTTCTTGGCGATTTTTCCGATAGTGGCGTCACTGACGATAGTCTCATCCGCCACGAGCGACGAAAATCAGCTCCCTCATCGGGGACGCGTCGTCGACCAGGACACCACACAGCCGCTGCGAGCCGAAGTGCGAGCCTGGGCCGCCGGGGTCCAGGTCGTGCCGGACGGCTCCTGCCAAAAGGAAGCGAGTGCGGACGCCAAGCGCCTGGACGTTGCCCGCACATCCGAACAGGGAAACTTCGACATCCGGCTCGGTTCCCAAACCCGCCTCTACACCGTCGTCGCCTGCGCCGACAACTATCAGCCTGCCCTCGAGGAGAACCTGCCGAACACCAAGAGCCGCAAGACCGTGGTGCCCTATCCGATCACCCTGGCGGCCCTCGGTACCGCCTATGCCAAGAGTGGTGAATTCCAGGACGACGTTCAGCTGACGGTGGCATCCACGCTAAACCGCCTGGCCAATCTGCGCAGACAGAACCCCGAGGGCTTCGATAGCGCCCTGGCCGACTACACCAAGCAACTCTCCGAAATCAGGCCCGATTTGGCAAAACAGCTTTCAGTGTTCGGTGACATCGTGCGCAACTGGCGAGGCAAAGTCGAATAAACGCCAAGTGGAATCCCGGATCCGATTGGGGAACGACGAAGCAATCCGGTCTTGGCAGGGTGCGTCGCCTGCGGCCTTGGATCGCTTCGCTGCGCTCGCAATGACTGAAAGCGCGCCTTTCCGCTCCGTTGATCAGGCCGCAAACAGGTTCGCGGCCATATAGTCGACGAAAACCCGCACTTTCGGGGAGAGATAGCGATTGGTCGGCCACAGCACGCGGAAGGTGCCGGCCTCGGCCAGATGCTCTTCCAGCAGCGACACCAGGCTGCCTTGCGCCAGTTCCAAGGCGACGGCGAAGGGCGGCAGGCAGGTGATACCGAAGGCGCGCTCGGCCAGGTAGATCAGAGGCTCCAGCGTGCTCGCCACCGTGGTCTGGGGCAGGTCGAGCTTGAGTTCTCGCCCGTCCCGCACCAGTGGCCAGGGTTCGAACCTGCCCGAATTGGCGTAGCGATGATGAAGGCAGCGGTGGCCGAGCAGGTCTTCCGGCGCTGTCGGCACGCCATGGGCAGCGAGATAGGCGGGCGCCGCGACGATCCGGTGCTTGAAGGTTCCGAGCTTGCGGCTCATCAGGCGGGTATCCCTGACCTCACCCGTCCGGATCACCGCATCGAAGCCTTCCTCGATGACGTCGACCAGCCGGTCGGTGAAGTCGAGGTCGAGATTGATCTCGGGATATTCAGCCATGAAGGCGGCGATCGTCGGCATCAAGAGCATGCCGGCGAGTGGCAGGCTTACGCGCAACTGCCCACGCGGCGTTGCCTGCGCTCGCGACAATTGCGCCTGCGCCGCCTCGAAATCGGACTGGATGCGCCGGCAGGTGTCGAGAAAGAAGCTGCCCTCTTCGGTCAAGGCCATGCTGCGGGTCGAACGGTGAAACAGGCGCACGCCCATCTCTTCCTCGAGCCGCGCGATAGCCTTGCCGATAGCCGAGCCCGACAGACCCAGGCGCTGTCCCGCTGCCACGAAACTGCCGGCCTCCGCGACCTGGATGAAGATACCGAGGGTGCCGAGCTTATCCATGACCTGACGATTGCGGAATAATTTTCCGATTTGATGTGAATACCGGCTCGTTTATCCGCTATTTCGCCACCGATATCCAGATGTCGCTGCGGCCGGCTTGCCGCACCTCATCGGAGACCATCATGGATATCAAATCACCCGCCGCCTTCACGGCCTCCCCCACGCCGACGACCTTCATCGTCAACGTCATTCACGCCAGTCCCGGCAAGCAGGAGGAGGCCTTCGCGGTCATCCAGGACGTGGTGCATTATGTGGCCGAACGCAAGGAAGGCTTCCTGTGGAGCACCCTGGCCAAAAGCGCCGACGGACTGACGGTCGTCAACATCGAGGCGATCCAGGGCGCCGGCAATGTCGAGGAGTTCTTCTCCGACCCCGTCTTCGTGGCAAAGTTCCGTAAGCTCGACGAGGTCTCCAGCAGCGAGTTTCACACCTACACCGTCGGCGACCTTGTCTTGCCGAAGCGCACGGCCGCCTGATCGCCATGACGCATTCGACATCGGGCAGGCCCGTACCCGATCGGGCACTGGCCGGCGGGGGCAGTCTCCCGCTACCGGCCTTGATCGCCCTGGCCCTCGCCGGTTTCATCACCATCCTGACGGAAGCCCTGCCGGCGGGGCTTCTGCCCGAGATCGCGGGCAGCCTCTCTGTTTCACAATCCTATGCCGGCCAGATGGTCACGATCTACGCGCTCGGATCGTTGCTGGCCGCCATACCGCTGACGAGCGCGACGCAGCGCCTGCGCCGTCGTCCCTTGCTGCTGTTCGCCATCGCCGGTTTCGCCCTCGCCAACAGCGTCACCGCAATCTCGCCTTTCTACGGACTGACCATGGTAGCCCGATTCCTGGCAGGCATCTCGGCGGGGCTGCTTTGGGCGCTGCTTGCCGGCTATGCCGCACGCCTGGTGCCCGACCACCAGAAGGGAAAGGCGATCGCGATCGCCATGATCGGCACGCCTGTGGCACTGTCGATCGGGGTTCCCGCCGCCACCTTCCTCGGCAAGGCCATCGGTTGGGGCACTTGCTTCGGTGTGCTCAGCGCCATCGCGGCCCTGTTGATCGTCTGGATTTCGATGAAGCTGCCCGACTTCCCGGGACAGGACGGTGCAAGGCGGTCCTCCCTCGCTGCGGTGCTGGCCATGGCGGGCGTGCGACCGATCCTGTTCGTCACGCTGGCCTTCGTGCTCGCCCACAATCTCCTCTACACCTATATCGCACCCTTCCTCCGCCTGGCAGCCCTGGCGGACCAGGTCGACATTATCCTGCTCGCCTTCGGCCTGTTCTCGCTTGTCGGAATCTGGATCGTCGGTGCCTTCATCGATCGCAAGCCGAGGTCCTTGGCTCTGCTCTCCAGCGCTCTCTTTGTCCTGGCTGCGGCAATGCTGGGGCTGTGGCCGGCTTCCGCCCCCTTCGTCTACGCCGCCGTCGCCATCTGGGGCCTGGCGTTCGGCGGGGCGGCGACCTTGTTCCAGACAGCACTCGCCCACGCAGCCGGTGACGCCACCGACATCGCCCAGTCGATGCTCGTCACCGCCTGGAACCTGGCGATTGCAGGTGGAGGATTGCTCGGCGGCCTGTTGCTCGACCAGGCCGGCGCCGGCAGCTTCCCTCCGGCCCTGCTCGCGCTTCTCATTCCCTGCCTGCTGGTCACCTGGTCAGCGCGGCGGCAGGGCTTTCCGTCGTCGTAGCGCTCGCCACGACATGAAGCCGGTAGCTTCGGAGGAAGCGGCCGGCGTGGGGTTCCGGTCATCGCACTTGCGCCAGCTTCAGACGGGCCTCGAGAGCTTCGTGCTCTTCCCTCCGCTCGCTGTAGCGGTCTGTGAGATAGTCCGAGGCATCACGCGTCAGCAGGGTGAACTTGACCAGTTCCTCCATCACGTCGACGACACGCTCGTAATAGGATGAGGCTTTCATCCGCCCGCCGGGCGTGAACTCTTCATAGGCCCTGGCCACCGAGGGCTGGTTGGGAATGGTGATCATCCGCATCCAGCGGCCGAGCACGCGCATCTGGTTGAGGGCATTGAAGGATTGCGAGCCGCCAGAGACCTGCATCAGCGCCAGCGTCTTGCCCTGGGTCGGCCGCACCGCCCCGATCGCCAGCGGGATCCAGTCGATCTGTGCCTTCATGATGCCGGTCATGGCGCCATGACGCTCGGGGCTGCACCAGACCTGCCCCTCCGACCACTCCGAGAGCTCCCGCAATTCGCGTACCTTGGGATGGTCTGCCGGTGCGGCATCGGGAAGCGGCAGGTCGAGAGGATCGAAGATGCGGGTTTCCGCCCCAAAATGCTTGAGAAGCCGTTCCGCTTCCAGGGTCAGCAGCTTGCTGTAGGAACGTTCCCGCAGCGAGCCATAGAGTAGCAATATGCGCGGCGGGTGTGTCGAGGCCTTCGGCCGCAGGCGATCGAGCGAAGGGATCCGCAGGCAATCGGGCGTGATATTCGGGAGATCCTCGATCATCAGCGGCGTCCTTCGGCGGCGGCTACGGCAGAACCGCGCTCATACCAATCCTTGGACCGGTTCACGATCCAGACGACGGACAGCATCACCGGCACTTCGATCAGCACGCCGACCACGGTGGCCAGGGCTGCTCCCGAGTGGAAGCCGAACAGGCTGATCGCGGCGGCGACGGCAAGCTCGAAGAAGTTGGATGCCCCGATCAGGGCCGAGGGGCCGGCGACGCAATGCCGTTCGCCGGCAACGCGGTTGAGCAGATAGGCAAGCCCCGCATTGAAATAGACCTGGATGAGGATCGGCACGGCAAGGAGCGCGATCACCAGAGGCTGCGCGATGATCTGCTCGCCCTGGAAACCGAAGAGCAGCACCAGGGTCGCCAGCAGCGCCAGCAGGGAGACGGGGCCGAGGCGGGCGAGCAGATGGTCCAGGGCCGCCTGGCCGCCGGCAGCCAGCAGACGACGACGCAGCCCCTGCGCCACGAGCACGGGAATGACGATGTAGAGCCCGACCGACAGGACGAGCGTGCCCCACGGCACCGTGATTGCCGAGAGCCCCAGCAGCAGGCCGACGATCGGCGCGAAGGCGATAACCATGATCGCATCGTTGAGCGCAACCTGGCTCAAGGTGAAATGCGGCTCGCCTCTGGTCAGGTTCGACCAGACGAACACCATGGCGGTGCAAGGCGCGGCGGCGAGGATGATCAACCCGGCGATATAGCTGTCGATCTGCGTGGCAGGCAGAGAGGACCGGAACAGCCAGCCGACGAACAGCCAGCCGAGCAGCGCCATGGAGAAGGGCTTGATGGCCCAGTTGATGAAGAGGGTCACCCCGATGCCGCGCCAATGCCGGCCGACTTCGCGCAAGGCGGCAAAGTCGATCTTCAGCAGCATCGGGATGACCATCAGCCAGATCAGCACGGCGACCGGCAGATTGACCTTGGCGATTTCGGCAGCGCCGATCGCCTGGAAGGCTGCCGGCATCGTATGGCCGAGCGCGATGCCGGCGAGGATGCAAAGGGCCACCCAAAGCGTCAGATAACGTTCGAATATGGACATATCAGAAGCTGATCTCGCGGCGCATCAGGATGGCGCTGGCCGGGCAGAGGGATGAGGCCTGGCGCGTCGCCAGGACGGCGGTGGGTGCTTCGGCCCGCTCCACCGGCTTGAAGCCGAGGCGCGAGAAGAAATCGGACGCGGACGTCGTCAAAAGCCAGGCACGCTTTGCGCCGGCCTCATGGGCTCGGAACAACAGCAAGGGCACGATATTGCGGCCGATCCGGGCTCTTCTCAGCTCCGGCGAGACCACCACGGATCGGACCAGCGCATCGGCGCCCAGAAGCTCATAGCCGCCAAATCCGACGATTTGACCATCGAGCGTTCGGTAAGCAAAGAAAATGCGGTCCGTCTCGGCAAGATCGTCGACGGGGAGGTCTTCCGCCCGCAGGGCAGCGATGAGAACCGGATCGCTCGGATCGACCGGTACGTCCTTCAGGAAGGGCGCCCCGTCTTCCTTTTGCATGCTTGACGGCATGGCTGCTGGCGGAAGCAGATCGAGCACGACATCGGAAGGGCGGCAGAGCTTCACGCCCAAAGGGCTGACGACGATGGGGCGGCTGATCAGGATCGGGTGCGCCATCATCGCATCCAGGAGCTGGTCGTCCGTCAGATCCGGAACCTCCAATCCGAGCTCGGCATAGGGCGTGCCCTTTTGCCGGACGAGGTCCCGGACGCCAATGCCCATGCGCGCGACGAGCTGGGCCAGCAAAGTGCGCGAGGGCGGCGTCTTCAGATATTCGATGACATGGGGCTCGATACCCCCTTGCCGGATCAGCGCCAACGTATTGCGCGAGGTGCCGCAATCGGGGTTGTGATAGATGACGATATCCATGTCGGCGTTCACGCCGCGCTGTTGCGGGGCGAGGTTGCCCCTTTGGATTGACCGATCTCGGCAAGCGAAAACGCGCTGCGCGCCGGCGAAGGCGCATGCGGATCAGGCATGGGTGGTTTCCTTTCGAGGGGCGCAGCAGGCGGAAAGCGCAGCGACGGCGGGATTGCAGACTTCCGGATGCCCCTGGCAGCAATCGCGCATCAGGAATTCGATCAGGCCGGCGAGGGCGGGATAGGCGGCGCTGTAGAGGATCGAGCGCCCTTCCCGGCGCGATTCGACCAAGCCGGCCTGTTCGAGGTGACTGAGGTGGAACGACATGCGCGAGGAGGAAGCCCCATCCATAGCCTCGCCGATCACCCCGGCCGCCATGCCGTCCGGTCCAGCCGTCACCAGCAGCCGGACGATTCGAAGCCTGGTTTCCTGCGAAAGGGCCGCAAAGGCATCGAGGGCTTGCTTTTCATCCATCTTTATCTCAATATCTCAAGAGTCATTGAAATATTCAATACAACAACATGAACGCGACCGCTAGCCCCCTGACGATCGAATTGGCGGCGATGCCTCACTGGGACATGTGCCTGCCGCCCTCGAACCGCATGCCGGCAAGGCACGGGTGCTGCACTATGGCGAGAGGATGGTATGGCCCGGCTACCATGTGACCGAGATCAAGGCGGCTCCTTCGTCACCTTGGATTGCGGTGCAACCCCGATTCCTGGCGCGAGACGATCCTGCAGGTCGAAGATCTCGCTCCTGCCGGCACTCACGAGTTTCTGGCCGTCGAGAAGTTCCGGAGCATCCTTCGGCAGGTCGATCGGCATCTCCCCCTGGACCCCGATGCGCGCCTCACTTTCGAGATCGGCTCGCCCGGCGCGGCGATGCAGGTGTTCGATGTAAACAGCATGCGGGTCGACAAGGATAGCATCGTCCTGGCGCTCGGCGCCCGGTCGGCGATTTGCAAACCCAGGTACAGATCGCAGCAGCAAGCTGGTCAATCTGCTTGCTGTGCGCCCTCGCAGACGGCACGGTCAGGATGCTGTTAGGCGGAACAAGCCAGTGCTGAAGACACGCCCGGCCGGATCTCTGCCGAAAACCTCCATCGATATCGACCGGGCCGATGGACGGTGCGCGGAGGAGAGCTGACATGCCAGTCGGCAGGGAGGGGCGACGCTCAGCCTTTTACGAAAACACCCGCCGCCTCTGCGGGTGGCAGGCGATACCGACCAGATGGGCGCTGGGGCCGACGAACCAGCGCAAGGCCGCAGCCTCGAATTGCACGAAGCCCTCGCTCTGAAGCGTGGTAAGCAGGCGATGCGCCGTCGATGGAGCCAGGCTGGTGCCGCGAACGACCTCCGCAAGCGTCATGCCGCGCTGGTCCTGAGCAATGCATCGGAGAATCGACAGGGCCCGCAACACGGCCTGGACGCAACCATGAGCGACAGGAATGTCGCGACCTTCACGAAATTCCGGAGAATGACCGAAAGGCAGCCCCGGCGTTTCTCCAGCGGCATGGCCAAGATGGTGCTCGATTGCTTCCAAAGCAGACACCGGTTCTCCCTCCCGTTGTTTTGTGGATGCCTCCCGGTTATGTTGCTGTTCCTCTTATACGTCCAATATATCATTTGGATCGGGTGATATTCCTAAGATATTTATTGGCAGGACAATCGACCCGCCGCGCAGCCGTCGTACGGACCGGATCATCCCTATCAGCCACGCAATGTCCCCAAGAAAAAGCCCCCCTTTGCTGGACGCAGAGGGAGGCTCGAGAAGCGCTGAGGCAAAGTGCGTTCAGCGAAGTGCCGCTTCTTCCAACGCCTTGTTTTCGGCGCGCCTTTGCGAACCCGCTGGAACGAAGAACGTTCTAGCGGGTCGATGAAGCCTCTTTGCTGGGCCGGGCGGCCTCCTGCGCCGCTTTTTCGTAGGGATCGGAGCGCTCGCCGTTCAAGACGCGGTTGGCCTGAGCCCTGTCGATATCACCTTCCCAGACGGCGATGACGACGGTGGCGACGCAGTTTCCAATGAGATTGCCGAGCGCCCGCGCCATTCCCATGAACCAGTCGACCGACAACACCAGGACCAGGCCGATCACCGGAATGACGGGCAGTGCGGACAGGGTGGCGGCAAGAACGACGATGGCCGATCCCGGCACGCCATGCGCCCCTTTCGAGGTCAGCAGTGCGACGCCCAGCACGACCAGAAGATCGGTTTCCGAAAGCGGCGTGTTGGTAGCCTGCGCAATGAATACCGCGGCCAGCGTGAGATAGATGGAAAAGGCATCGAGATTGAAGGAATAGCCGGTCGGGATGACCAGGCCGACAGTGGAATCCTTGATCCCCATCTTCTCGAGCTTGCGCATGACCTGCGGAAGCACAGCGTCGGATGAGGCGGTGCCCAGGACGATCGTCAGTTCTTCGCGCAGATAGACCAGGAACTTGAACAGGCTGAAGCCGGCAAGCCGCATGATGGTGCCAAGCACCGCCAGCACGAAGAAGATCACGCTGACATAGAACAGGAGGACGAGATAGCCCAGTTGCTGCAGGGAACCGACCCCGTATTTGCCGACCGTGAAGGCGATGGCGCCGAACACGCCGAGCGGAGCGAGCCGGACGATGAAGCCGATGATCTTGAAGAGAACGTCGGTGGCGATGTGGATGAAGTCGGCCACGGGCCGGCCACGTTCGCCGAGCAGGGACAGCCCGGCGCCGAACAGGATGGCAATCAGCAGGACCTGGAGAATGTCACCCTTGGCGAAAGCGTCCGTGACAGTCGTCGGGATGACGCGCAGCAGAAAGTCGACCCCGCCGGTGACTTCGCGCACATGATCGGTGTAATTGGCGAGCGCGCTGCCATCGAGTGCCTTGGGATCGATGTTCATGCCAACGCCCGGCTGGAAGAAATGGGCCATCAGCAAGCCCAGGCACAGGGCGATCGTCGTCACCACCTCGAAATAGACGATGGCCTTGACGCCGACCCGGCCAACCTTTTTCAGATCCCCCGCCCCGACGACACCATGGACGACGACGCCGAAAACCAGGGGCGCAATCACCATCTTGATCAGCTTGATGAAGGCATCGCCAAGCGGCTTCAACTGGCTGGCAAAGCCAGGCCAGAGGATGCCGACCACTATTCCCAACACAAGCGCTATGACCACCTGCCCGAACAGGGATCTGAAGAATCTGAGCATATATTTCCTCCACGGTCGGCACCGTTGTTGTTTCTGATTTTGCCGAAGGAGCTGTCGGTTCCCGGGAAGGGTCCGGTGACGGCACGTTCTCCCAAACGTCCGCCACACTCCCGATCTCAATGGTGCCGTATGCAGCAATGCTTAGAGCATAAAATCTCCAGGTCAGAAGGCGCGATTCCGCATCATGGAATCGGATGCCACAGCACCGCCGCCGAGAGATTACGCCAAGGCATCCCCGCTGCGCCTAGGGCGAGCTTTGAAAATATTCGCGCGTTTCACTCAGGAATCGGGTCACGACAGCGCTGCGATCCGGTCGATACAGCATGATGACATCAGCAACCGGCGCCGGCTCCACCAGGGCCCGGTAGACGACACCGGGCCGCAACATTTCCTTCGCCGCCTCCGGCACGAGCGCAACACCCAGGCCCGCAGCAACCAGGCTGAGCAGCGAATAGGATTCGACGACCTGCTGGGTAATATTGGGGTCAAATCCCGCCTCGATGCAGCATTCCTTGAGATAGCGGGCAAACCGCGAATTCTTCATCCTCAGAAAAACGAACTGCTCGTTTCTCAGTTCGGACAGCTCGATCCGGCTATTGCCCGCCAGCGGATGCGATTGCGGTAAGGCCACGCCGACTTTTTCCTTCCATGCCAGTTCGGTGACCAGATCGGGGTCGCCGACCGGCCCGCGCAAGAAGCTGATGTCGATCTTGCGGGTGTGAAGGGCAGCCTCCTGCTCGAGCGGCGGCATCTCGCGAATGCGCACCTGGACCTCCGGCACTTGCAGGCGAAACCTGGCGATCAATCCGGCCAGCGGCCCCATCAGCACCGATCCGGTGGTGGCGAGGTCGAGGGTTCCGATCTGCCCCCGGCCAATGGCGAGGGTCTGTTCGGCGGCCTCATCCACCTGCGCGATGATCGCGGTCGCATAATTGCGAAAGGCCAGGCCTGCGGTGGTCAATTCGACACGCCGCTTGTTTCGCAGGAAGAGCTGGGTTTTGAGTTCGTATTCCAGGTCTTGAATCTGCGTACTGAGAGGCGGTTGGGAAACGCGGAGCCGAGCGGCGGCTGCCCTGAAATTGAGCTCTTCAGCGACAGCGAGGAAATAGCGCAGATGACGCAGTTCCATGGTCTCCCCCTGTCCGGCAGCTTGGCCACCCCTCGTTGAATCGAGGTTAGCCCGTCATCTTCGAGTCTTGTTGATATTTCACAACACTACCCGATCCTATTGCTGCCCAGTGCGCGATGGGCGGCTCGCCAGTTCTGTGTGAGGAAATCGATCAGCGCGCCATCACGCCGCCGATCCATGCCCGCACCTCGGGCAGGACATAGCCGAGGCTGAGATGGCTGGCCCCTTCCACGGGCACGAAGGTCTTGGGCTGGTTGGCGAGTTCATAGAGAGCCTTGCCGAACTCGAAAGGAATGACGCCGTCGGCAGTGCCGTGGACGACGAGCAGCGGCACCTTCACCTGGCCGATGCGCTGGTCGGAGGGAAAGGGATCCAGCATCACCCAGCGCACCGGGAACATGCCGTAGAGGCGGGAAGCCACGGCGAGAGCCGAGGTAAAAGGCGAATCGAGCACCATTGCGCCCACCTTGTGGCGGGCCGCCAGGGCGACCGCCACGCCCGAGCCCAGGGATTGGCCGACCACCACGATGCGCTCGGGCGCGATGCCGAGGGCGAGCACCTTGGCATAGGCAGCCTCGGCGTCGAGCAGCAGCCCCTGCTCGGAGGGCGAACCGGTGGAACCGGGATAGCCACGATATTCCACCGCCATCAAACCGTTGCCGCCGGTGGTCAGCGCCTGCAGCAGCTCGGTCTGCAAGGTGAGATTGCCGCCATTGCCGTGGAAATAAAGCAGGAGGGGCTTACCCGGCGCGGGCGCGACATGCCAGGCGATCAACGTCTCGCCGTCTTCGGTGCGCAGCTTGACGACTTCGGCACCGGCGATGGCGGGCGCGAGTACCTCGCCGCTCGGCTGAAAGACGAAGGAGCGCTGGGCAAAGGCCAAAGCGGCAAAGGCCGCCAGATAGAGCGCCGCGGCCAGGGCGGCGATGACAATCAGGAACTTCGACACCAGACAGACTTCCCAGGACGGCACAGGAAGCGCAATTCGCCATGGGCCGGCAGGGAACGCAAGGGCGAAGGGAACAACGGAGGAAAACCTTTCAACCCCACTGCGGGCGCTGCAATCGAACAGCGCGTGGGCCTGGCTGGTCTTCCAAAGATAATGTGCCGGCCCGCGAGGACCGGCACATCGAAATCATCCGATGAGGACGGGCGGATGCCGCCCGCTCTCCTTACTTGCCGAGCTTGGCGAGTTCGTCCTTGAGTTCCGGCAGGGCCGTGTAGAGATCCGCCACCAGGCCATAATCGGCAACCTGGAAGATCGGAGCCTCTTCGTCCTTGTTGATGGCGACGATGACCTTGGAGTCCTTCATGCCGGCCAGATGCTGGATGGCGCCGGAGATGCCGACGGCGATGTAGAGGTCGGGAGCGACCACCTTGCCGGTCTGGCCGACCTGCCAGTCGTTGGGGGCATAACCCGCATCGACCGCGGCGCGCGAGGCACCCATGGCGGCGCCGAGCTTGTCGGCCACCGGCTCGATATAGGTGGCGAAGTTCTCGCGGTTGGCCATGGCCCGGCCGCCTGAGATGATGATCTTGGCCGAGGCCAGTTCCGGACGGTCGGATTTGGCCAGTTCCTCGCCCTTGAAGGTCGAGAGGCCGGGATCGGCTGCGGCCGCCGCCGGCTCCACCGCCGCCGAACCGCCCTCGCCCGTCGCGGCGAAGGAGGCGGTGCGCACGGTGATCACCTTCTTGGCGTCGGCCGAGGTCACGGTCTGGATGGCGTTGCCGGCATAGATCGGCCGCTCGAAGGTATCGGGCGAGACGACCTTGACGATGTCGGAGATCTGCATGACGTCGAGCAAAGCGGCAACGCGCGGCAGCACGTTCTTCCAGGCCGCAGTCGAGGGCGCGACGATGGCGTCATAGCCGCCGGCCAGACTGACGATCAGGGCGGCCGTCGGCTCGGCCAGGCGATGCTCATAGGCCGCATCGGCGACCAGGACCTTTTCGACCCCGGCGAGCTTGGCAGCAGCCTCGGCGGCAGCCTGGGCGTTGGCGCCAGCCACCAGCACATGTACCGGGCCGCCGAGCTCGATGGCCGCGGTGAGGGCGCGGTTGGTGACGTCCTTGAGGCCAGTGGCGTCGATTTCTGCGATGAGAAGAGTGGTCATAATATCAATCCTTCTCGGCTCAGATGACGCCGGCTTCGTTCTTGAGCTTGTCGACCAGCTCGGCCACCGAGGCGACCTTCTTGCCAGCCTGGCGTGCCGGCGGCTCCACCGTCTTCACCACGGTCAGGCGCGGCGCGATGTCGACGCCGAGCGCTTCGGGGCTGGTCTCGTCGATCGGCTTCTTCTTCGCCTTCATGATGTTGGGCAGCGAAGCATAGCGCGGCTCGTTGAGGCGCAGATCCGTGGTGATGATCGCCGGAAGGTTGAGCGTGACGGTCTGCAGGCCGCCATCGACCTCGCGCGTGACGTCGACCTTGTCGCTGCCGACATCGAGTTTGGAGGCGAAGGTGCCCTGCGACCAGCCCAGCAGCGCCGCCAGCATCTGGCCGGTGGCGTTCATGTCGTCGTCGATCGCCTGCTTGCCGAGGATGACCAGGCCCGGTGCCTCATTGCCGATCACCGCCTTGAGCAGCTTGGCCACGGCGAGTGGTTCGACGGTGGCGTCGGTCTTGACCAGGATGCCGCGGTCGGCGCCCATGGCAAGACCCGAGCGCAGCGTCTCGGCCGCCTGGGCCGGACCGATCGAAACAACCACGACCTCGGTCGCCTTGCCGGCTTCCTTCAGACGCAGCGCTTCCTCGACGCCGATCTCGTCGAAGGGGTTCATCGACATCTTGACATTGTTGAGATCGACACCCGTGCCATCGGCCTTGACGCGGATCTTCACATTGTAATCGACGACCCGCTTCACGGGCACGAGCACTTTCATGGAGCTTCTCCAGACGGGGAACCGGAACGATGAGCGATATGAAACGACCGCATAATGGCCTTGCCCCTCCCGCGCTGTCGGCGAACCGACACGTCACGTCGCGGCAAGACCGCCGCCGCTGAACTTGATGACGCAAGTCAGCTAAAGGGCGCGGCTTTTTGTGTCAACGCGACATTTGTGTGAAGCGACCGGGCGAGCGCCAGTCACGGGCTTTCTCGGCGGCGAGTGGGTCGCATCACCGACCGCGATAGGCGAGACAAGTTGAACACGGATATCCCACCCAACCCGATCGGTTTCCACCCAATGAAGTAATACTTTACCATTTTCTGTTTTTATTGTCGAACAACCTGCCTCTCGCATTCCTCATACCTAATTGAAAACAACAACAAGCTGTTGATAAGCAAACATCCTGCAAAACACGGCTTGCACAAAGCATAGTCGATCGCTGTTTTCGGACTCAGGTTTGCTCGCTACTCCCTAACCTACGCAATGACTGGCGCGGTGTCTCTTCACCGCGACTTTGGCGGCAAAGGCATGGAGCACGAACAAGAAGACGATCTCCAGCCACGCTCCCAAGGAAAGCACGTTCCCAATGTTTGATACAGGTTTGAAAGTCACGGGCGCTCTTTTTGTCACAGCCAGTCTCGCCAGTTGCTCAACCGCCGGCATGTTTCCCAAGCCCGGCGAGGCCTATGTCAAGGACGTGACGGTGACGACCATTGCCTCTGCGCGCAATCCAGTGCCGGCAAGCTTTGCCCCACGGCTGACCGATGCCGTGCGCCAGGACACGCGGCGCCTGCCTCAGACCGGCGCGGCCAAGCATCTGTCGATCACCCTGACCGATTATCATTTGAAGAATCCGGCTCTGTCCCTGCTGGTCGGCGATGCCAATTACGTCAAGGGTACACTGACGGTCACGGATCTGGCAGGCGGGCCCGCCAAGACGGCGCCGTTCACGGTCGGCAATCAAGGACAGGTCAATGGCGTGGTCGGCGCCATCGTAGCCGCCAACCAGGATCCGGGCCTGATCGAAGGCGTTCTGGTCGTGCAGTCGAGCCGCAAGGCGCTGGAAAATTTCTATGGTTCCAAGCTCTTGAAGACCTATGCGGAAAACCCGCCGGCGGCCACGCCTGCTGCCACCGCTGCGCCGGCTCCAGCCAGCCCCGCCAAGGTCAAGGCCTCAAAGCCTCCTGCCGCCAAGACCAAACCCGTTGCACCGGCGGCCGCACAGCCCGGCGCCTAAACAAAACGGCGCCCTGGGGCGCCGCGATATCGCATGGAGATCCGGAGGAGGCAGTCTGCCTTCCTCCGTTTCTTATATGTAGCGCACAAGGGCCTTGCGGCAAGCCCCCGTTCCGGCGCTATCAACCCAACCCTCGACCGCAATCAAGGGAAAGGGTGCCGGATGCGTGTATTGGTGACGAGCTTTGGATCGCGCGGCGATGTCGAACCGGTGGCGGCGCTGGGGGCGCGGCTCGGCGATCTCGGCGTCGAGGTGCTGGCCTGCGTGCCGCCGGATGAGGAGTTCGAGGCAGTCCTGGCTCGCGCCGGTGTAAGGCTGGTGCCGGCCTTCCGGGCATTGCGGCCCTGGCTGGCCGAAGTGCTCGAGGGACCGGTCGACCTGCCCCGGGTGGCGGCAGAGGTCCTGGAGGGGCAATATTGGGTGATGGCCGCGGCGGCCGAGGGCTGCGATGCCGTTGTAGGCTGCGGCCTGTTTCCCTCCACCGCCGCGGCACAGGCGGTGGCCGAAGAACGGGGCCTTGCCTATGTCCATGTCAGCTATTGCCCGCTCTTCATCCCCTCCCCGCATCATCCGCCCTATGCGTATCCCGGCCACCCCCACCCGCCGGGGGTCACCGACAACCGGGCCTTGTGGGACCACAATATCGGCGTCATGAACGCCCTGTTCGGTGGTGCCGTGAATGGCCTACGTACCCGGCTCGGCCTGCCGACGCTCACCAATGTGCGCGACCACGTCTTTACCGACAGCCCCTGGCTAGCTTCGGACCCGATCCTGAGCCCCTGGCCGCCGGCGGCAAGCACGGTGGTACAGACCGGCGCCTGGATCCTGCCGGACGAGCGCCCGCTGCCGGCCGATCTCGAGGCCTTCCTGGCTGCCGGTCCCCCGCCGGTCTATGCAGGCTTTGGCAGCATGTCGATGCCGACGGCCCAGGCGGCCGGCCCCGTGGCGATCGCGGCGATCCGCGCCCAGGGCCGCCGCGTCCTGCTTGCTCGCGGCTGGGCCGAACTCGCTCTGGCGGAGGCAGATGACGATTGCTTCCTGGTCGGCGACGTCAACCAGCAGGCCCTGTTCCCCAAGGTCGCGGCGGTGGTGCATCATGGTGGTGCCGGCACCACCACGGCGGCGGCGCGGGCGGGCGTGCCGCAGGTGATCGTGCCACAGGTGGTGGACCAGCCGTTCTGGGCCGGACGGGTGGCGGCGCTCGGCATCGGTGCGTCCCATGACGGCCCGGCCCCGAGCCTCGACTCGCTCTTGGCCGCGCTCGCTATTGCACTGGCGCCGAAAACCAGCGCCAGGGCCACCGCCTTCTCAGCCACGATTCGCCGCGATGGAGCGGCAGTGGCCGCAAGACTGCTCCTCGACATGAAGCGTTCAGCGACCTGAATGAATCACTTTGAATCGCAAAGATGCGTCGAAACAAGGAGTTAGAGCAAAGCGGCGGAGGGATGCAGGAAAGTCGTCGAACCGCGCCCGTTCAAGCCTGCCCGCAAGCTTGATCATTCCAGGCGCATTTGCAGGCTCGTCTTGCGGACCTGCTCAATCAAACGTGTCGCGCCAGTCGTTCTGCGCCTGGGGCGGCGCGTTATCGAACAAGGGCGCGTCCGCGCGCTTGAGCGGCAGCACCAGAATGGCGCCGGCGACCAACCCACCAAGATGGGCGAACCAAGCGACATCGTCGGTCGAGGTAATGAAATAGGCATAGAGGGCGAAATAGGCCTGGTAGAGGATCCAAGCCCCGATCGCCCAATAGGCCGGCAGTTTCAGCGGAATGCGGAAGAACAGGAGCACCCAGATCTTCACCTTGGGATGGAGCAGCACATAGGCGGCCACCACCCCCGATATCGCCCCGGAGGCTCCGATCAGCGGGCTGGTGGAGTCCTGCGCGGTGAGGGCGTAGGCGAAGGAGGCCAGCACGCCGCAGGCGAGATAGAAGAACAAATAGCGCCAGCGCCCGAGATCGTCCTCGACATTGTCGCCGAACACCCACAGGAACAGCATGTTACCGGTCAGATGCATCCATGAGCCGTGCACGAAGGACGAGGTGATCGGCGTCAGCCATTCCGGCACCCTTATATATTCGGGCGGGAGCTGCATCTTCTGGAACAGCACCACCGGAATCATGCCGTAGGAATAGGTAAAGCCGGCCGTATCCGCCACGAAGGTGCCGGGCACATAGCCGGACTGAAAGAACACGAACACCAGCACGTTGGTGGCGATCAGGCCCCAATTCACATAGGCTCGGGTGATGCGCCGGTGCGGGTTGTCATCGTAAAGCGGTATGATCATCTCGCGCCCCGTATCGCATGCCGATGCAAGTCGCGTGACGGCAACACCAATGTAAGGCGAGAAGCAGCGGGAATAAAGGTCGGACAGCGGGCAGAACCGTTGGCACAGGCTATTTACCGTCATCCCGCATACTATTTTGATAATGCGCGGCATTTATGCATCATCCGCCCAGGTCATTGGAGGGTGATCGCAGTCCGAGAGGAACCAGATGCTTCGTTGCTCGCGATCTCGCGCCGCTGCCCTTGCCATCGTCATGGCCGCGCTGCCTGCCCTGGCCATCACCGCCGAGACCCGTCCCGCCTTGGCCGCCCCACAGGAGGCCGTGCTCAAACAGGCCGAAGCGCAGCGCCAGTCCTTGATCGATACCATGAAGGCACTGGTCTCGATCGAATCAGGCAGCAAGGACCCCGATGGCCTGGCTGAGATCGCGAGCCTGATCGCGGATCGCCTCAAGGCCCTGGGCGGCGAGGTCCAGCAGATCGAGCCGAAGGACGTCTACCGCATGCAGGATACGCCCGAGAAGCTCGGCAAGATCGTACTTGCCCGCTTCACCGGCACCGGTACCAAGAAGATCGCCCTGATCGCCCATATGGATACGGTCTATCTGAAGGGCATGCTGGCCCAGCAGCCCTTCCGTATCGACGGCGACAAGGCCTATGGCCTCGGCATCGCCGACGACAAGCATGGCGTCGCCCTCGCCCTCACCACCGTGGCACTGCTGAAGGCGCTCGATTTCAAGGACTACGACACGCTGACGGTGATGATCAACGGCGACGAGGAAATCTCCTCGCCCGCCTCGCGCGCACTTCTCACTGAGATCGGCGCCGAGCAGGATGCCGTGTTCTCCCTGGAAGGCGGAGGCACCGGCACGGACAAGGTCACCCTCGCCACCGCCGGCATCGGCGCAGTCGCCCTCAAGGTGGAGGGTAAGGCCTCCCATGCCGGTGCCGCGCCCGAGCGCGGCATCAACGCACTCTACGAACTGGCGCACCAGATCCTGCAGATGCGCGGTCTCTCCGATGCCAAGCTCGGCCTCAAGCTGAACTGGACGGTGGCCAAGGCCGGCACCAATCGCAACGTCATCCCGGCCGAGGCGACTGCCCAGGCCGATGTGCGCATGCTGCGCACGGCCGATTTCGACCGCATCGAGAAGACGGTGAAGGAGCGCATCACCAAGAAACTCCTGCCCGATGCCAAGATCGAGGCCGTGTTCGAGCGCCGCCGCCCGCCCCTGCAGCCCACCGATGCCGGCCGCGCCCTGGCGGCGCGGGCCGGCGCCATCTATGGCGAGATCGGCCAGAAACTGACCGTGATCGACAAGGCTTCCGGTGGCGGCACGGACGCCGCCTTCGCGGCGCTGAAGGCCAAGGGACCGGTGATCGAGGGCCTGGGCCTGCGCGGTTTCGGCGCCCATTCCAACGATGCCGAATATGTCGAACTCGATTCGGTAGTGCCGCGCCTCTATCTGCTGGCGCGGCTGATCATGGACGTCTCGGCCGGCCAGGCGAAATAGGCCTGCATCGAGAGGAGACAGGAGGCGCGGCGAACTTTCGCCGCCCCTACTCGTTGGTCTTGATGTTGGTCCAGGTCCGCGTCCACAGCTTCTGAATCTTGGCGTCCGGCGCCGTGGTGGTAAACAGACGCGCCATGGTGGCCTCATCCGGGAAGATGGCGGGATCCTTCAGGATCTCGGGCTTGATGAACTTCTGTGCAGCGAGGTTGCCGGTGGCGTAGGAGATGAACTCCGTGTTCCTGGCAGCGACCTCCGGGCGCATCACATAGTCGATGAAGGCGTGGGCTTCCTCGACATGCTGGGCATCCTTGGGGATGGCCCAGCCGTCGACCCAGATCAGGGCGCCTTCCTTCGGGACGACATAACGGATATCGACCAGAGGGCTATCGGGAGACTTGGCATGGGCCTCGATGGCTCGGTTGCGCGCCTGAATGACGTCTCCGGCCCAGCCGACCACCAGGCAAAGATCGCCGGAGGAGAGTGCGCTCAGATAGCCCGAGGAGCTGAAGGTACGCACATGAGGCCTGATCGCCTTGAGCAGTTCCCCCGCCTTGGCGATATCCTTCGGGTTCTTGGAATCGGGATCGAGCCCGAGATATTTCAGGGCGGGCGGGATCAGTTCGTCCGGGGTATCGAGAATGCTGACGCCGCAATCGGCGAATTTGGCTAGGTTTTCCGGCTTGAACACGATACTCCAGCTGTCGATCGGCGCCTCGCCCAGGCGCTTCCTGGCCATGTCGACATTGTAGCCGATGCCGGTGGTACCCCACATGTAGTTCACGGCGTATTGGTTGCCGGGATCGTAGAAGGCCAGGCGCTGGAACACCTTGTCCCAGCCATGCTTGAGATTGGGGATCCTGGCCTTGTCCAGCGGCTGGAACACGCCGGCGGCAATCTCCCTCTTCAGATTGGGGCCGGTAGGGTCGACGACGTCATAGCCCGAATGGCCGGCATAGAGCTTGGTCTCCAGCACCTCGTTGGAATCCATGGTGTCATAGACGACTTTGATGCCGGTCTCCTTGGTGAAGCCTTCCAGGGTAGCGGGGTCGATATAATCGGCCCAGCTATAGACGTTGACCACCTTCTCGTCCGCCGACGCGACCCCCGCGACCAGGAAAGCGGCCATGGCCGCACCGGCCAGAGCCAGCAACTGGGACGGTCGAAAGCGGCTTCGACGAGAATGTGATCTCCAAATCGGTGTCGGGCGAGACGGCATGGGTATCTCCTCTGGACGTGCGTCGTCATTGCCGCCGACGCCAGACGCCGACGGATGGGGATTGCGACCCTGCACGAAAGGCCGCTCTTGCGGTGGTGGGGCCTGGGCGATCCCGCGGCGCCTCGCTTCTGTCAGAAAAGCGCGGCTGCTCGCACCGAGAAAGGCCCGCTCGGCGTCACTCAGGATCCGGACAAGCGGGAACCAGCGCTCTTCGGCGCATCCGCCCCGGCTGTCCGGGTAAAAAATTGCATCGCGGTTGTCGCGCTACGAGCAGGCCCGCCCGAAAGCGTCTTCGCATCCGTGCTCGCGGTGGCGCTTCCTCCTTCTTGCTCGCTCAGGACGGCTGGGCTTCCGGCATAGGTCGGCCCAGGGATGAACGCACGGCCGGGATAGGTCCCGATGACGTGAAATGGGCAGGCAGTACGATGGCAAGATGCGATGCCGCGACCTCGCGCGCCTCCTCCCGCGACAGGTTCTTGGGTGCGATCATCAGATGCAGCCACAGGCCTTCGAGCATGCACACGATTGCCCGCGCCAGCTTGTGCGCATCGATGCCCGGCGGCACGAGTTCGGCACAGAGATCGGCAACGACACCGAGATTCTCCAAGTCGGTCTCGTTGCACATGCTGCGATAGGTCGGACGGGCCTTCGCCTCGCCGCGAAAGGCGCACCAGGCCGCCAGCTTGCGCGGCGTGCAGATCCTGCGGTCGAAATCGGCCAGGACCATCGCCCAGAGTCGTTCAGCGGTCGACGGCCCGGCCTGGGCAAGGGCGGCGCGCCAATGATCGCGATATTCGTCGGACAGGAAACGCAGCGTCTCCAGCAGCAATTGTTCCTTGGTCTCGAAGTGAAAGTTCACGATCCCGCGGGACATGCCGACCGCCTCGGCGACGACGCCGATCGTAGTGCCTTCATAGCCGTAGCGGGCCAGGCACTCGATCGTCGCGTCGATCAATTCGCTCCGGCGTTCGGCCCGGTTGATCCGTGTACGGCCCGTGCTCGTGGAAGTGCTCATTCTGGTGCGACCACCCTATAGCATTTTACAGAAAAGCTGATCGGCTTTTCGATTAAAAATGCGTCAAAACAAATAGTTAGGGAGAAATTGCGATTCATGAAAATCGCAAATTTACTCAAGCCTCGCCGCGCGATCCCAGCCGGCGTCTTTCGAGCATGCTTGGCGAGAATGGTGGGATTGTCAATGCAATTTTTTGCTATACGTTCGTTCAGTATAACGATTATAACCGAACGAACGTATAGCAATTATCTGATCGGATATCCGTGACGGGAGTGCTGACGGACCTGCGTTTTGATGGTGCCGACGAGGGAATTTCCGTCCCTCCCCGGCACGACCAAAGGACATGTCCCGGCTGGTGAAGACGAGGTGACGACGATGGCGACGATTGGCTCGACGGCAGTGGCGATGGCGGCAGCGGAGGAGGACCTGACCGAGCGCGCCAGGCGCCATCTCATCCAGCCCTGGCCCGTAGCGGAAACCGTGGGCGACGAGGCTCGCCCGCTGATCGGCGAGGGCGACGGCATCTACATCACCGATGCCGCCGGCAAGCGCCTGATCGATGGGCCCGCCGGCATGTGGTGCACCAATATCGGCCATCGCCGGCGCGAACTCGCCGACGTTATGCACGAACAGGCGATGGCGCTGTCCTACAGTTCACCCTGGTACACCACGAGTTCGCCCTCTGTGGCGTTGGCCGAGCGGATCGCCGCCCACGCACCCGGCGATCTCAACCATGTCTTCTTCACCACCGGCGGGTCCTCGGCCGTGGAGACGGCGCTGCGCTTCATGCAGTTCTACAACAACGTGCGCGGGCGCCCGGACAAGAAGCTCATCCTCAGCCGCGGCAGCGCCTATCACGGCTCGACCTATCTTTCCGCCTCGCTCAATGCCCGCCCGCGCGACAATGACTGGATGGACAGCGCCGGCGACCTCGTCGTCAAGCTCTCGGCGCCGAACCCGTTCCGCCGCCCCGACGGCAAGACGGTGGCCGAATTCGCCGATGTCCTGGTCGACGAGTTCCGCGA
Source organism: Labrys sp. KB_33_2 (assembly GCF_052114505.1). NCBI lineage: Bacteria > Pseudomonadati > Pseudomonadota > Alphaproteobacteria > Hyphomicrobiales > Xanthobacteraceae > Labrys > Labrys sp. KB_33_2. The sequence goes on from NZ_JBFREW010000015.1 coordinate 173,815, forward strand.
CACCGTCGCCCGGATCGGGGCCGAGCGGATCGGGGCCTTCGTCGCCGAGCCGATCCAGGCCTCGGGCGGCGTCATCGTGCCACCGGAAGGCTATCTCCCACGCATCCGCGAGATCTGCCGGGCCAACGACATCCTCTACATCTGCGACGAGGTAGTGACGGCTTTCGGCCGCCTCGGGCATGTCTTTGCTTCACGAGAGGTGTTCGAGCTCGATCCCGACATGATCACTTTCGCCAAGGGCGTCACCTCGGGCTATTTCCCGCTGGGTGGCGTGGTGATCTCGGACCGGTTGCTCGAGGACCTCCGGCGCTCCAACCATCCCGAGGCGATGTTCGCCCATGGCCTGACCAACACCAGCCATCCCATCGGCTGCGCTGTCGCCCTGAAGAATCTCGATATCCTGGAAGGCGGCGTCCTCGACCATGTGCGCGAGGTCGCGCCCTATTTCCAGGCCCGGCTCAGGAGCCTCATGGACCTGCCCTTGGTCGGCGAGGTGCGCGGCGTCGGCATGATGGCCTGTATCGAATGCGTCGCTGGGCCTGCCGGCGAGCTCGACGAGACCATCGGCAAGCGCATCGACGGCCACTGCCAGGAGCTCGGCCTGCTGGTGCGGCCGATTGTCAATATGTGCGTGATGTCTCCGCCGCTCACCATCACGCGCACCCAGATCGACGACATGGCGGCCATCCTGCGCGAGGGCATTTCGCGCACGATGGACGATCTCGAACGCGAAGGCCTGTGGCGGCGACCGACGAACTCGCAAGCCTTTTCATAATAGGGCGCGGATATCCTTCCCCGGTTTCGGGGAAGGTGCCGCGAAGCGGCGGAAGGGGGAGCGTGGCGCCAGCGGGCTAACAGACCTAAGGCTGAGCCATCCGCCCCCACCCGGCCCGCCGGGCCACCCTCCCCGAAACCGGAGAGGGATTACCGCGCCTCGTTGACTTGATCGAGACGGATGAGACGTCCGCTGGCACAGATGGGACAGCTATTTTTCGCCCAGGCGGCCTTACCCCATCGCCTTGATCACGGCCGCGCCCATCTCGCTGGTGGAGACGGCGTTTTGGCCGGCACTGGCGATGTCCTTGGTGCGCAGGCCCTCGCTCAGCACCGCCGAGATGGCGGCGTCGAGGCGATCGGCCGCTTCGCTGAGCCCGAAGGAATAGCGCAGCGCCATGCCGAAGGAGGCAAGCGTGGCGATCGGATTGGCCAGGCCCTTGCCGGCGATGTCGGGCGCTGAGCCGTGCACCGGCTCATACATCGCCTTGCGCTTGCCGGTCTTGGCATCCTCGGCGCCGAGCGCGGCCGAGGGCAGCATGCCGAGCGAGCCGGTCAGCATGGCCGCGACGTCGGAGAGCATGTCACCGAACAGGTTGTCACAGACGATCACGTCGAACTGCTTGGGCGTGCGCACCAGCTGCATGCCGCAATTGTCGGCTAGGATGTGCTCGAGCTTCACGTCGGCATATTCGGCCTTATGGACCTCGGTGACGACCTGCCTCCACAACACGCCCGACTTCATGACATTGTGCTTTTCAGACGAATGCACCTTGTTGCCGCGTACCTTGGCGAGGTCGAAGGCGACGCGGGCGATGCGCTCGATTTCATGGGTGGTGTAGACCTGGGTGTCGACGGCGCGCTTTTCGCCGTTCTCCAGCGTGACGATCTCCTTGGGCTCGCCGAAATAGACGCCGCCGGTAAGCTCGCGCACGATCATGATGTCGAGGCCCTCGACCAGCTCGCGCTTGAGCGAGGAGGCCTCGGCCAGCGCCGGATAGCACACGGCGGGCCGCAGATTGGCGAAGAGGCCGAGATCCTTGCGCAGGCGCAGCAGGCCGGCTTCCGGGCGCGCCTCATAGGGAACATCGGCCCATTTCGGGCCGCCGACCGCGCCGAACATAACCGCATCGGCCTGATCGGCGAGCTTCATGGCGTCCTCGGAGATCGCCTTGCCATGGGCGTCATAGGCAGCGCCGCCGACCAGATCCTCTTCCGTCTCGAAGGAGGCGAGACCGGTCTTGTTGAGGAAGGCGATCAGGTGTTTGACCTCCGCCATCACCTCGACACCGATGCCGTCGCCAGGAAGAAGGAGGAGCTTTTGCGTCGCCATGACCTGTCACCTTTGATTGGAATGCCGGCTGATTAGACGAGCAAGGGGGAAGGCGCAAGAAAAGCGCTACAAGAAAAGCATGGCGAGCGAAGGCTGCCTGGGATCGTAGGCAGCCTCGCCAACCCTTCAGCCTGCTGCGCCGATGCGGTGGACGACTTTGCCCTCCGCATTCCGAATTTCCGTCGCCTCGACCTGAAGGCTGAGCCCGGGAAGGGATGGCACTGCGTAGTTGCCGGCGACGGGGCGCAGGGTCGCCAAAAGTTCGCGGTAGCCTCGATCGTCGAGGGTGACATGCGTATGGATACCGTGGTTGCGGACGGCATTCGCATCGCCTTTTCCCCAGACCACGACACACTCCGGATGATAGAGCGACAACTCCCGACCAAACGGCCAGCGATAGGGCAGCACCGCCAGCAGGGAGCGCATCGTGGTGGCGCTGAAGATCAGCGTGGTGGTCGAACCGTCCCTTTCGGCCTCGACACGATCGCCATAGATGACTTCGGTAGGTGAACCATCTTGCCGGGCTCGATCCTCGACAGCGCCCAGCACAACGGGATCGGCGAGGATACTGGTCCTGGCAATATCCGTCACTCGTTTGGTCGAGCGGCGGGCCAGCAGGGATTCGATCATGTCGACGCCAACATTCCAGACGGCATCCATCTCGTCGCTGGTGATGCCGACGGCCTGGACGAAACGCACCTTGCCGTTTGGGGTGTCGAGATCGGGCAAGTCAGGATCGGCAATGAAGATCAGGCTGAAAATCTGCGTCTCGATTTCCTGCACGATCGGGGCGAGGCGCTGGCGGTAATGTCCCGGTTCGAACACATTGCCGGTGTTGAAGACATAGCGTCCCAGCCCCTGCAACATCTCGAACGGCCATTTCGGTGGTTCCGTCTCCTCACCGCGCCTGAGGCGAAAGGTGAGCTCGAAACCAAAACCACTCTCGTCCGGATCGCTGGATTCCTTGCCGAACAGTTCGGTCAAGCCATAGGTGACATAGTGCCAATGCGGCGTGTCGCCGGCGCCCTGCTAGACAGAAACACCGTTGAGGACGCTGGAGCCCCCCAAGCCTGGCGGCGGCACCGCGGCGACATGGACTTCCTTCTGCCCGGGATAGAGACGCTCACAAGCTGCATCGATGGCATGCCAGCCTGCGAGCGTCGGCATGTTCTGAAGGGCAGGTCCTTGACAGACTCACCCCCCTCCTCGACCTGTCAGGGTATGATCGAGGCCGAACCAATGACAGCGGGCGCATCGCCATGGCACCGCAGGCGTGCTCATGGCTAACCCGGGCGAAGTCGTCGAGGTGCTGCTGCCGGTGGCGCTGGAGCGCACCTACAGCTACCGCGTGCCCTTCGGCAACACGCTGATGCCGGGCGATATCGTGCGCGTCACACTCGGGCCGCGCGAGGTGGTCGGCGTGGTCTGGGACGGCGACGGCGTGCTGCCTGCCTCTTCTAACCGGCTGAAATATGTCGAGGAACGCCTCGACATACCTCCGCTCGGCGCCGAAATGCGCCGCTTCATCGAATGGGTGGCGAACTGGACGCTGACGCCACGCGGCATGATCATGCGCATGGCGCTGCGCGCCCCCGAATTGCCGCCTGAAAAGCAGAGGCTCGGTTATCGCCTGGGCAAGCACGAGCCCGAGCGCCTCACGGCGGCGCGCCGGCGCGTGCTCGACCACCTGTCCGATGGTTTCGTGCATGAAAAGCGCGCGCTGATCGAGGCGACCGGCGTATCGCCGAGCGTGGTCGACGGCCTGGTCGATGCCGGTGCCGTCGAGCCTCTGGCTCTGCCGCCCGAGCCGGTGGCCGGCACCCCGGATCTGGCCTATGGCAGCGCCAGCCTGAACGAAGCGCAGGCGCTGGCCGCCGCCAGCCTCTGCCAGGCCGTGGCAGCGCGGCGCTTCTCGGCGATGCTGCTGGAAGGCGTCACCGGTTCGGGCAAGACCGAGGTCTATTTCGAGGCGGTGGCCGAAGCCGTCAAGCAGGGCGGCCAGGCGCTGATCATGCTGCCCGAGATCGCGCTGACCAACCAGTTCCTCGACCGCTTCGCCGAGCGCTTCGGCGTGCGCCCGGCCGAATGGCATTCAGGCGTATCGGCCAACAAGCGGGCCAAGCTCTGGCACGGCATCGCCAAGGGCGAGGTCGCGGTGGTGGCCGGCGCCCGCTCGGCCCTGTTCCTTCCCTTCGTCGATCTGAGAGTCATCATCGTCGACGAGGAGCATGACAGCGCCTACAAGCAGGAGGACGGGCCGCGCTACAATGCCCGCGACATGGCCGTGGTGCGGGCCCGGCTGATCGACGCGCCGGTGGTGCTGGCCTCGGCCACCCCCTCGATCGAATCGAGGGTGAATGCCGATCGCGGCCGCTACGGCCATATCACTTTGCCCCAGCGTTATGGCGGGCGGGCGCTGCCCGCGATCGCCACGGTCGACATGCGCGAGGGCGGCCCCGAGCGCGGCAAGTTCATCGCGCCCCGCCTGGTCTCGGCCGTGAAGGAAACCCTGGCGGCAGGGGAGCAGGCCCTGCTCTTCCTCAACCGGCGCGGCTATGCCCCGCTCACCCTCTGCCGCAAATGCGGGCATCGCTTCCAATGCCCGAACTGCACGGCCTGGCTGGTGGAGCACCGTTTCCGCAAGAGCCTGGTCTGCCACCATTGCGGCCACACCGCGCCCGTGCCGCGCCAGTGCCCGAGCTGTGAGGGCGAGGACACGCTCACCCCGTGCGGGCCGGGCGTGGAGCGCATCGCCGAGGAGGTCTCGGGTCTCTTCCCCGAGGCTCACACGGTGATCCTGTCCTCCGACATCCATGGCAGCGCCGAGCGCCTGCGCCAGGAACTCGACAGCGTGGCCAAGGGCGAGGCCAACCTCGTGATCGGCACGCAGCTCGTCGCCAAGGGGCACAATTTCCCTTTTCTGACGCTGGTCGGCGTTGTTGATGCCGATCTCGGCCTTGGCACCGGCGATCCGCGCGCGGCAGAGCGCACCTTCCAGCTCCTCGGCCAGGTCACCGGCCGGGCCGGGCGCGGCGAGCGCCCGGGGCGCGCTTTGCTGCAGAGCTACGACCCCAGCCATCCAGTGATGCAGGCGCTGGTCTCAGGCGACAAGGAGAGCTTCTATGCGCGCGAGATCGCAGTGCGCGCCAAGGCCGGCTTGCCACCCTATGGCCGCATGGCCGCGCTCACCATTTCCGACGAGGATCGCGGCAAGGCGGAGGGTTTTGCCCGCCAGCTCGTCAAATCGGCGCCCTTCGATGCGGCCCTGCGCGTGCTCGGCCCGGCCGAGGCGCCGATCGCGGTGATCCGCGGCCGCCACCGCATGCGCCTGATCCTGCAGGCCCCGCGCGACTTCGCCCTCCAGGACTATATCCGCGCCTGGCTCGCTGCTGGACCGAAGGTGAGCGGACAACTGGCCGTGGACATCGACATCGACCCGATGAATTTCGCCTGAGCCCCCTCTCCCAACTTGGGAGAGGGGAATTGCCTCTCACACCGCGTAATCCATCGCCTCGAGATCGGCGATCAGGCCGGGGCCGGCGGGCTGCCATCCCAGCGTCCTGCGGGTCTGCTCACTGGAAGCCGGCATGTCGTGCCCGGCAAACAGGCCGAGCCAGCCAAAATGGGCTTCGGCCTCGCTGAGGGGAATCGACCTCGCCGGCACCTTCAGGCCCCGGCCGATCACCTCCGCGATTTCTCGCTGCGTCACACCTTCCTCCGCCACCGCATGGTATTTCGCACCGGGCTCGGCCTTCTCCAGCACGAGGCGGTAGAGGCGGGCGACATCGAGGATATGGGCCGCCGACCAGCGGTTCCGACCCTCCCCAATATAGGCCGACACGCCCTTTTCGCGGGCCACTGCGATTGCATAAGTGACGAGGCCCTGCCTGACGGTATCGTGGACCTGGGGAAGGCGCACGACCGAGACGTTCCCGCCCTCCGCGGCCACGGCCGCAGCGGCCTCCTCCGAGGCGGCGCGCGGGATTACTTTCGAACTGACTACGGCGCCGTCCTCCCGGGCCAACTCGCCAGGCACGGTACTGGCCATGGCGGTGCCCGAGGTCACAATCAGGGGCCTGTCAGAGCCGGCAAGTGCGGAGCCGAGCGCCGCGATCACGCGGCGATCATCCTCGCAATTGGCGGCGAAAGTCGAGAAATCATGGTTGAAGGCGAGGTGGATGACGCCATCCGAGTTGTTAGCGCCGACCCTGAGGCTGTCGAAGTCTTCTAGCGAGCCCCGATGGGCTTCGGCGCCCACCCCGGCCAGGGCAGCGGCCTTGTCTTCCGAACGGGCCAGGCCGAGCACCTGATGGCCTGCCCCGATCAATTCCTTCACCACGGCCGAGCCGATGAATCCGGTTGCGCCGGTCACGAATACGCGCATGAGCAAGTCTCCTATCTGGGTAGAAGACAAGCATCGGTGCCTACACTATCCTGGTAAAGTAGTGATCTTATCGTATTATAATGGCTAACAGGATGAGTGGGCAGCTCACGCAGGAAATCAGACTCGGCAGCTATCTGAGGGATCGCCGCGCCAAGCTCGACCCAGCCGCCTTCGGCTTTGGCCCGGCGCGCCGGCGCACGCCTGGCCTGCGCCGGGAGGAGGTCGCCCAGCGGGCCAATATCAGCCCGACCTGGTACACCTGGCTCGAACAAGGGCGCGGCGGGGCGCCCTCGGCCGACGTGCTCGACCGTATAGCCCGCGCCCTCCTGCTGACCGAAGTCGAGCGCGAGCACCTCTTCCTGCTCGGCCTCGGCCGCCCACCCGAAGTGCGCTACCGCAAGGGCGAGGACGTCACGCCACGGCTGCAGCGCGTACTCGACGCGTTGGAGCCGAGCCTGGCCCTGGTCAAGACGGCGACCTGGGACATCGTGGCCTGGAACCGGGCCGCCGCCGCGATCCTGACCGACTACGGCGCGCTGCCGCCCCATCAGCGCAATGTCCTGCGCTTCATGTTCCTCGATCCGCACGTGCGCGCCGCGCAATATGACTGGGAGAGCGTGGCTCGCTTCGTGGTTGCGACCTTCCGAGCCGACACGGCGCGCGCCGGTGCGGCGGCGGAAGTGGAGCCCCTCATCGAAGAACTCTGCCGGCTCAGCCCCGAATTCGAGGCGATGTGGCGCGACAACGACGTCCGCGCCCATGGCGACGGCGTCAAGCGCCTGCGCCACCCCGTGCTCGGCCCGATCACGCTGGAATATTCGGCCTTTACCGTCGACGGCCGGCCCGATCTGAGCATGCTGGTCTACAACCCGACGCCGGAAGATCGCGACAGGATCAGGGCCTTCCTCGACGGGCTCGAGACGATCTCCCCTCTCCCCAGTGGGGAGAGGGGGACACGTGGAGGTTTCTCGCGGCAGCCTCAGACGGTATGAGAATCCCCAACCGTCTTGATCCCCGCGAGCTCCCATGCCCGATCCCGTCCCCTCTCCCCGCCAATTGCTCGAGAATGTTGGCCTCGGCGCCCATGCCGAACGCATCCTGCCCCATGAGCTGCCCGCCATTGCGATCCTGCTGGGCACGGGCCCCGGAGACGCCGGCCAGAGCCGGATTGGCGGCTTGCCGGACCTGCCGGCCTCCTTGGCCTGGCCACGCACGGCCAAGGGCGAGGCCATGGAGTTCGCGCTCCAGATAGCCCTCGCCGAGCTCCCCGCCGCCGCCAGCGCATTGCCACGGACCGGCATGCTGTATGTCTTCATCGGCCTCGACGAACCGGCGACCAATGTCGAACACCGCATCCTGCTTCACATCGGCACGGAGCCCCTGCATCCGGCCGCACTGCCCACCGAGATTGCCTTCGCCAACGACATGTTGGCCGATGTGGAGCCGCGCCGCCTCGAATTTGTGGCCGTCTCCGACTTCCCGCGCTGGGCCACGCAGGATTTTTCAACAGTGACCCGCGACATGAGCGAGGACGAGCACGACACCTACAACGAGGATTTCATGTGGTCGCTCGAGCCGAAAACGCCGAGCCCCATCCTCGGCAAGCTGTTCGGCCACGCCGCCGGCATCGGCTCGGACCCGCGCGAGGACGCCTATGTGATGCGGGAGGTCAATCCGAAGTGGCTCTACAACGCCCGGGAACGCGTCAAGCTCGATCTTGCGCCGGCGCGTAGCTGGCGTCATCTGCTCACCATCGATTCCTGCATGCCCCTCGGTCTCGGCATCTGGGACGCCGGTTATCTGCAATTTCTCCAGCACGAGAACGACCTCGAAAAACTGGACTTTTCCAGGATCTATGCCGCCGTGGAGAGCAGCTGAGAATCCGCTCGACGTGCAAGGGGTTCCCCACGACGGCCAAAAAAGGTATGAGCGTCGCCATATCGCGTTGAATTGAGCGAGTCATCATGACCAGTCCTGCCGCCGAAACCCGCCAGCTTCTCGAGGCTCTCGGGGTTCCGGCCAACCGCTTCACCGGCGGCTCCCGCACCGTTCGCACCCCCCTTACCGGCGAGACCATCGGCGCCGTTCAGGAAGACAGTCCGGCTGAAGCCAAGGCCGCCATCGGCAAGGCGCAGGCCGCTTTCGAAGCCTGGCGCAAGGTTCCCGGTCCGCAGCGCGGCGAACTGGTTCGTTTGCTCGGTGAGGAGCTGCGCGCCGCCAAGACCGAGTTGGGGGGCCTGGTCTCACTGGAAGTCGGCAAGATCGCCTCCGAGGGCCTGGGCGAAGTGCAGGAGATGATCGACATCTGCGACTTCGCTACCGGCCTGTCGCGCCAGCTCTACGGCCTCACCATCGCCACCGAACGCGGCGACCATCGCATGATGGAGCAGTGGCACCCGGCCGGCGTGGTCGGCGTGATCTCCGCCTTCAACTTCCCGGTCGCGGTGTGGAGCTGGAACGCGGCACTGGCCTTCGTCTGCGGCGACAGCGTGGTGTGGAAGCCCTCCGAGAAGACCCCGCTCACGGCGCTCGCCGTCGAAGCCATCTTCAACCGTGCCGCCAAGCGCTTCGGCGGCGTGCCGGACGGCCTGCTCACCCTCATCCTCGGTGCCCGCGAGGTCGGCGAGGTGTTGGTCGACGATCCGCGCGTCCCCGTCGTCTCGGCCACCGGCTCCACCGCGATGGGCCGCATCGTCGGCGAGCGCGTCGCCCGCCGCTTCGGCCGCTCGATCCTCGAACTCGGCGGCAACAATGCCTCCATCGTCACGCCCTCGGCCGATCTCGATCTGGCCTTGCGCGCCATTGCCTTCGCCGCCATGGGCACCGCCGGCCAGCGCTGTACCTCGCTGCGCCGCCTGATCGTGCATGACAGCGTCTATGACGCCCTCATCGGCAAATTGAAGAAGGTCTACGCCGGCATCAGCGTCGGCAATCCCCTCACCACCGAATCGCTGGTCGGCCCGCTGATCGACAAGGCCGCCTTCGACGGCATGCAGAAGTCGCTCGACGAGGCCCGCAAGGCCGGCGGCACCGTGCATGGCGGCGCCCGCGTCGCGGAAGCCGGCCCGCAGGAGGCCTATTACGCCCGTCCGGCCCTGGTCGAGATGCCGGAGCAGGTAGGCCCCGTCGTTAACGAAACCTTCGCCCCGATTCTCTATGTGCTGAAGTACTCGGCGTTCGACGACGCCCTGGCACTGCAGAACGGCGTGCCGCAGGGCCTGTCCTCCTCGATCTTCGCCACCGACATGCGCGAGGTCGAGCGCTTCGTCTCCGCCCAGGGTTCTGATTGCGGCATCGCCAATGTCAATATGGGCCCCTCGGGTGCCGAGATTGGCGGCGCTTTCGGCGGCGAGAAGGAAACCGGCGGCGGGCGCGAGAGTGGCTCGGACGCCTGGAAGGCCTATATGAGGCGCCAGACCAGCGCCATCAATTACGGCCGGACCCTGCCGCTGGCGCAGGGCGTGAAATTCGATGTCGACGACGGAGGGACGAGCCCTTGAGGATGGCGGAGACGAGACGCTTGAGAAACCTTAAATTCGCGCTGGCCGGCTGTGTGACAGCCGGTTTCCTCACCCTCCCCGGTCTGGCACAGGCGCAGACGCAGGCACACCAGGCCCCCTCGCAGGCCGTGGCGGTTGAAGCGCCCGGCCCGGTCCTCAAGGCCAAGGCCAAGCTCGAAAAGCGCGCCAAGCGTTCCGGCGCTGCGGCTATCTCCGTTGCCAAGGCTCCCGAGACGATGAAGGCCGGCGAAACCACGCTCGCCGTCATCCCTCTGCCGCCCTCCCGCCCGCGCGACATCGCCGATACAGGCCAGGCAGCGCCCGCCGCACACGAGGCGGAGATCCAGACCGCCAGCATCCCCGCGGCGGCACCGGCAGCCATACAGAAGACTGCTGCCGAGCCTTTGAATCTCAAGCCCCTCGGCAATGTCGATTCCCTCATCACCAAGCATGCCGCCCGCTACAACGTGCCGGAAAGCCTGTTGCGCCGCGTGGTCAAGCGTGAAAGCGGCTTCAATCCCGGCGCACGTAACGGCCCCTATCTCGGCCTGATGCAGATGCGGCTCGATACCGCCCGCGGCATGGGCTATCAGGGTGGCCCCACCGGGTTGTTCGACGCCGACACCAACCTCACCTATGGCGCCGCCTATCTTGCCAATGCCTGGCGTGTCTCCGGCGGCAGCCAGGACAGGGCTGTGCGGCTCTATTCCAGCGGCTATTACTACGAGGCCAAGCGCAGGGGCATGCTGCCGCATCTGATCAAGGGCAAGCCCAGCCGCTAGAGCATAATCCAGAAAAGTTGCACGACTTTTCGGCCAAGATCATGCGTTGAAACAAAAACTTGGAGAGCACGATCCGATCAGTTTGATCGGATCGTGCTCTCCAAGGAGGGAACAACCCTTCTCCGCGAAACGGAGAAGGGTTTTCAACCTTCAGTAGCGACCCGCGCCATATTCGACATGTCCCAGCCCGAACTCAGCATCATCGTTCCCACCAAGGACCGCCCCGACCTTCTGCGACGGGCGCTGGCTTCGGCGCAGACTCAATCCTTCCGGGATTTCGAGCTCGTCGTGGTGGATGACGGCGACGGCAGTGGCGCGCGGCTGGCCGAGGAACTCGGCCTCGATCGCTTCCAGGCCCTGCTCACCGGTGGCAGCGGCTGGGTTCCGGCCCGCAATCTCGGCGTCGCAGCAGCGCGCGGCCGGCGCATCGCCTTCCTGGACGATGGCGACTGGTGGGCCGAGCCGGACCACCTCGAGCGCATGCTCGCCAAGGCCGATAACCGAGGCCTCCTTTATGCATCCGGCTGCATCGTCACCGAGGGCGATCGTACCGATGCCGGCAGCGAACTCACCTTCGACGCCCATGCCGACAGCCAGGCGATCCGTCGCGACAACCGCCTGCTGGTTTCCGGCGTGATCTATCCGCGCAGCCTGCACCAGAATCTCGGCCCCTTCGACGAGAAATTGCCCTATTATTGGGACTGGGACTGGTATCTGCGCCTGTTCGCGGCCGGCGTACCGTTCTCCGGTCCCCTGAGCGGGGCCGTGCGCATCTCGGCCCGGGAGGACAGTGTCTCCGCCGCAGCCAAGCTCGCCACGCGCCAAGTCAATCTTGCTCGCTTCTCGGCCAAGCACGGACTCGGCCAACTGGTGCTGCGCAACCACGAGTCGATTGCCCGGGAGGGCGGCCGGCCTTCGTGAGGAAGCTCCCGCTGGAACTCTACTCTCGCCCTCATGAAAAGTCTCCCGATTGCCGTAGCGTTTCGGCAGGTCGCCTCGGCATGCTTGCGGATCGACGATTGCTCCCTATGATCTGATGCAACCATAACGAACATCATCCAGGGAGATCCACATGTCCGCCATGCTCCTCAACCGTCGTCACCTGCTTTCCGCCGGCGCCGGACTTGCCTTCGCCACCATCGCGGGGCCTGCAATGGCGCAAAAGCGCATTCGCATGGTAATCGCCACCGGCGGCACCGGCGGCGTGTTCTATCCCTATGGCGGGGGCCTGGCCAAGATCCTGTCGGAGAAGGTCCCGAACCTGCAGGCGACCGCGCAGGTCACGGGCGGTTCGGTCGACAATGCCAAGCTGCTGCATGCTGGCGAGGCGGAACTCGGCTTTTCCACCCTCGATTCCACCTATGACGCAGTCGAGGGCCTCGGCGCCTATGAGCAGGACGGCAAGCAGGACATACGCGTGCTCGCCGTGCTCTATGATTCCTTTCTACACGTGGTGGCCGGCAAGGATGCCGGCATCACCAGCATCGCCGATCTCAAGGGCAAGCGCGTCTCCATCGGCTCGGCAGGCTCCTCTACTGAATCGATCGCCGACCGCGTCCTCCTCGCCGCCGGGCTCGATCCCAAGACGGACGTGACGCGCGACAATCTCGGCGTCGCCGAATCGGTCGGCGCACTCAAGGATGGCAAGGTCTCCGCTTTCTTCTGGATCGGGGGCGTGCCGACCTCGGCGGTGCGCGACCTTGCCACCACCGGCCAGCCGCCGATCAGCTTCATCCCTGCCGATGCCGAACTCGCTGCGGTGGAGAAGAAATATCCAGGCCTCTATCGGCCCTTCCTACTCAAGAAGGACGCCTATGCCGGCCTGAGCGGCGACGTGCCGGGCCTCGGCATCGCCAATGTCCTGATCGTCTCGGCCAAGGCCGAGGACAGCCTGATCACCACCATGCTGGACGGCATCTTCAACAATCTCGACGACGTGCACAAAGTCCACCCGGAAGCGCGCAAGCTCTCCCTTGCCACGGCAGCGACCAAGACGGCGGTACCCTTTCATCCGGCGGCGGAAGCTTATTACAAGGCCAAGGGCGTCTTGAAGTGAGGGGTTGGCTTTGAAGCAGCAGACGCGACCTTTGTCATTGCTGGGCTTGACCCGCCAATCCAGCCTTTCTTTCAACGTGAGGCCGGCGGAAGAGCTGGATGCCCGGGTCAAGCTCGGGCATGACAAAGATTGGAGCCTTTAATCACCCTCTATCTTCCATCGAGGAGCGGGGTTCACCGGCATTGCGCCCCATCACAAAGCAACCAGCATGCGTGAAACCGAAACCAGGGTCGAGCTGACCGAAGAGGAATTCGAGAGGCTCGCTTCCGACAATGAGGGCGGCCCGGCGGCGCATCTGTCCGGCTGGCTCGGGCGGGTGACCGGCCTTTCGCTCTTCGGCCTTTCTGCCTATGTGCTCTATTGGACGCAGTTCGCCGTCAACACTACGATCTACCGGGTCAGCTTCCTGGCCATCGTGCTGGCGCTGGTCTTCGCCCTCTTCCCTTTGGTGCGCGACCGCGCGCCGCGGGCCACCTCGATCGAGGAATGGCTGGCCGGGCTTCTCGGCGCCCTCGCCTGCATCGCTTTGGCGCTACAGAGCGGCATCTTCGCCCGCAGCTTGCCGGCAGCGCTGCAGCTCGTTGTCGTGGGTCTCACCTTTGCCCTGATGCCGCTGGCAACGCGCAGCCGGCTCCTGATCACCACCCGCGTGCTCGACTGGATCCTGGTCGCTCTCTGCGTCGGCACGGCGCTGGTGCTGTGCCTGACCATCGAGGACTACAAGGCCCGGCCCACGCGCCCGACGCCGGAAGAACTGGTGCTCGGCGGCGCGCTGATCCTCCTGGTACTGGAGGCAACCCGCCGCACCGTCGGCTGGATCCTGCCGGCGATCGCCATCATCTTCCTGATCTATTGCTATTTCGGGCCATCGATACCCGAGCCCTTCGACCATCGCGGCTTCTCCCTGCAGCGCATCATCGGTCAGAACGCCTTGACGCTGGAAGGCTTGTTCTCGACGCCGCTCGACGTCGCCGCCACCTTCATCATCCTGTTCACCATCTATGGTGCGGTGCTGGAGCGTGGCGGCGCCGGCAAGTTCTTCATCGATTGGGCCTTCGCCCTGTTCGGCAAGAAGCCATCGCCCTCAGCGCCCGGCCGCGCCGTGGTGACCTCGGGCTTCCTGCTCGGCACCGTCTCGGGCTCGGGTGTCGCCACCACGGTGACCATCGCCTCCCTTGCCTGGCCGATGCTGCGCCGCTCGGGCTATACGCCCAACGTCGCCGGCGGCATGCTCTCGGCAGCCGGAATCGGCGCCACCCTGTCGCCGCCCACGCTGGGGGCGGCCGCCTTCATCATCGCCGAATATCTCAATGTCGATTATCTCGACATCCTGATCTACGCCACCATTCCGACCCTGCTCTATTACCTCTCCTGCTGGCTGATGACGGAGGCGGATGCCCGTCGCCTCAAGGTCACGCCGGTGAAGACATCCGACGCCTCGTTGTGGCAATTGACCCGCAGGGAGGGCTATCACTTCCTCTCCCTGGGTGCGATCGCCATCTTTCTCATTCTCGGCTTCACCTCCTTCCTGGCGGTGTTCTGGTCGATCGCCATCGCCTTCGGCCTGTCAATGATCCGCGCGCATTCCCGCCTGGTGACGCCGCGCGCCTTCGCAATCGGTGCGGTCGCCGTCCTCGCCGCCTATGGCTTCGGCAAATCCGGCCTGTCGGCGCAGATCGGCTTGGTCAATCTCTTCGACGGGCGCATCTCGGTCTGCGTGTTCTGGGGCATGGCTGCAGCGGTGCTCGCCTCCGCGCTGGAAGCCTGGCTGGCCCTGCGCGCCGGGCGCACACCGACCCCGGCCTCGACGCGGATGATCGAGGCCTTGATCGACGGTTCGCGCTCGGTGCTCGGCATCGCCTCGATCTGCGCCTGTGCCGGCATCATCGTCTCCGTGGTCAACCTCACGGGCCTGGGCCTCACCATCTCCTCGATCATCGTCACGCTCGGTGGCGGCGAGCGGGTGGTGGTGATCATCCTCGCGGCCATCGCCATGTGGATCCTCGGCACCGCCGTGCCGGTTACGGCGAGCTACATCATCGCAGCGGTGATGCTGGTGCCGGCACTGACCGGCGTCGGTGTCCCGGAACCGGCCGCCCACATGTTCCTGTTCTATTACGCGGTGCTGGCGGACGTCTCGCCGCCTACGGCGCTGGCGCCCTTTGCCGCCGCCGCGATCACCGGCGGAACGCCCTTCCGCACCATGATCCAGGCTTGGAAATACACGCTGCCTGCCTTCCTGGTGCCCTTCATGTTCTGCCTGACGCCGGACGGCCTGCGCCTGCTCATGCTTACCCCCAGCGGCGGCTGGCCTTCCGATCTTGGCGAATGGCTGCAGGTGCTGCTGACCACCGCGACCTCCTGCCTCGCCCTCGTCGGCCTCGCCATAGGCGCGACAGGCTATGCCCTGCGCCATGCCAAGGCACTCGAACGCATCTTGGCCACCATTGGCGGTGCTCTGCTGCTCGCCGCCGACGCCTTGGCCGATCTCGGCGGAACCGCCTTCCTCGGCGTGGCTCTCCTGCTGCACTGGCTGCGCGTGCGTCCCACACTCGGCGAGAAGGAAGCGTAGACGGGGCAAATACCCCTCGAAGAATTCCTCCGCCTACTCCGCCTCGGCCCGCGTGCGCTCCACCAGCAGGCGGGCACAGGTGCGGAAGGCATCGAATTCGGCCGTGAGACTCTCAACACCAAGGCGCTCGCGATAGCGATCCGCCAGCTTGCTGGAAAACATCCAGGTGCCACCGCCCGGATTGACCTCGATGATATAGAGCTCGCCCGTCTGCGCCCGCAGGATGTCGCAGGCCTGCAGAGCCACTTCCGGCATGGCCCGGTAGGCCTCGGCAGCCAGGGCCAGGATGTCGGGCTCATGGGTGGAATAAACGAAAACATCGGGCGGCGCCGGCATGAAGTCGGCAACCTCATAGGTCTCTTTGGTGAGATCGAGCGCCAGCGGTCTGGTGGATTCGCGCCCGAAGGTAAAGATGGTCTCGCCGAACAGAGTCAGCACACGGCAGGTCATGGCATGGCCGCAATCGACGAATTTCTGCGCGATCATCGGCCCCTGGCGGCCAGGATGGCCAGAGGGATAGTCTTCAGGCTGCCTGTAGCGAATTTTATCGCTGTGCTGGAGCTCGACGCCCTGGCCCCAGGAGGCGAAGGGGTAGGACGGCTTGACCACCGCCAAGGGACCGTAAATCTCGGGCGAGAGCACGGTATCGGGGCCGATCTCCTCGAAGGGCGGCACCGGCACGCCGGCCGCAGCCAGCCGCTGCACTTCGACCAGTTTCGACATCGGCTGGCCCTGATAAATCCTGCCGCGATCCGGCTTGAAGCGCTGCAGTCGAATCGGCGAAAAGATCAGGGCAGGACGCGACGCCGCTTTCTTGCGCGTATAGGAGGAAGGGGCGTCGTTGGAAGCGATGAACACCTCGATATCGGGCGCTATTTCCTCAACGAAGCCCTTGATGGCTTCGAAATCAGCCACGCTCTGCCAGCCTTCGCTATGCACCAATACGAGATTGCGGCTCGGTTCCATCCGAAGGCTCTCACACATTCACTGGCGAGCCGCCGCCAAAGGCTGCGGCCTTGACGCGATAGGCCAGCACCTCGGGAGCAAGGCGCGATGCATCCGCAAAATATTTGCCGGCTTCGGAATGCCGCTGCAGATCAAGGCAGGCGAGCGCCGCCAACTCACAGGCCTTGTCGGTAAACAGCGCACGGTCGAAGGCGAGCCAGCCATCGGGCAACCTGTCCGGGTCGATATCGCGCAGGAAATGAGCGACCTCAAGCGCCTGCTCGGCCCGACCGGCCGCCAGGAGTGCGCGGCCCTTGAGAAAATGCAGGGCATAGTCGTCGGGTTGGCGCGCCAGCGCGGATGCAATCAGGTCAAGCGGATCGCGTCCGTGCTGCAGTTCGGTCCGCGCCAGGAATTGATAGAGCAGGCTCGCGGTCGCGCTGCGATTGTCGTCATCCTGCCCTTCGGCCCGCGCGAGGCCTTGCCAGGCGGCATTCTCGGCCTCTTCCAGCCGGCCGAGCCCGGCATAGGTCTCCGCCAGATGATGCCAATAGAACAGCCGGTCGGGATCGAGCGGCAAGGCCTGCTCCAGCAAAGCCAGATTGCGCGGATGCTTGTGGGAGATGTCGCCGTCATAGCCCAGATGATCGATCTCGACATCCGTCTGCACCACCGGCCACCCATCCTGCCGGCTCACCGCCTTGATGGCGGGTACCATGGTCTCATGAATCATGCCGGCAAAGCGGATGCGCGGATCGGCCCGGAACAAGCGCCATTCGCGATAGCGGGTGAAATTGGTCTTGGGCTGGAAGCGCACGAAGCCGGCGACGGCCTCGGGATCGATATAGTCAGCGAGGCGGCCGCCCCGCGGCAGGCCCAGGCGCTCATCGGCATCGATATAGAGCACCCAGTCGGTGCGGACCTGATCGAGGCCGAAATTGCGCGGACCGGCGAAGTCCCCTCGCCAGGCCTGGTGCAACAGCCGCACACCGGCGCTTTCGGCGATCTCGATCGTGCCGTCGGTTGAGCCGGTATCGACGATGACGATCTCGTCGACCTTTTCAGCCAGCGTTTCCAGGCAGCCCGGCAGAAAACGCGCTTCGTTCTTCACGATCATCGCCGCGGATGTGCTTACCCGGCTCTGCATCATGGGAAAACCCGTTATTTCAGATAAAACAAAGCCTCCGATGCAACAACCGTCGCCGGAGGCTCTGCGTAATAACGATGGAAATGGAAGAGCGTCGTTCGCGCCACCTCTCAGCAGCGCAGCGCCATCATTCCACGCCGCCAACATTGCCCATCATCGACAAGGCATTGTCGGTCGACATTTCCTTGATGGACATCGACAGCACCTTGGGAGCCTCGTAGGGCGCACGGGCGGCGAGGACGCCAGCCTTCTGGACGGAGGGCTTCGGAGCCGAGTTCGCGGCATTGAGCTTCATTGCGGTGGCAGTGGCGGCCATCTTAATCCTCGTCGTTTCTTGGAGCAGGCGGTATGCCATTTTGGAAACCGATGGATTCACGTGTAGGTAGAAGATCGGGAGCTGTCAATCGAGGAGAGGGCAGCGTCGATACAAACCTGCCGCTTCCTCCACGAGACAACCAAAAAGCCGCGTTTTGTACCCATATTTCATGTCTTACGGGGCTTCGCAGGAGCATGAGAGGTATTATTCGGTATCGGTACTAAAATACTGTTACCCATCTGCCACATCCCATGGCGAAAATATGGCTGGAGACCGAAATGCCGGGCAATTCCTTTGACTTGGAATCGCAGCTCTCTCATAGCTTTGCATATAGGAATGTTTCGGGACCGAATAAGTCGCGGTACCGGGTAAGAGCGAGGGGCGTTGATGTTCAAGGCAATTTTCGTACCGACCGTGATGGCCGTAGCCCTGTTTGCGGGTGCAGGTGCAGCCAGCGCTGCCGACCTCGCCCCGCAGGCCGTCGAGCCCGTCGCTCCCGCCTACACCCCCTATAACTGGTCGGGTCCCTATATCGGCGTGCATGCCGGCTATGGGTGGGGCCGCGAGGACGACAACCAGAGTCACCTGTTCTCAGAGAACGGGCCGGTCCCCGCCGACAAGTTCAACATGAACGGCTTCGTCGGTGGCGCGCATGCCGGCTACAACTACCAGATCGACCAATTCGTGATCGGCGGCGAAGCCGATATCGACTACACCGATCTCAAGGGCAGCCATCTTTACAGCTATTCGGGCGGGGGCGTCACCGGACGCCTGCAGATGAAGAGCGAGTGGCAGGGTTCGCTGCGTGTTCGTGCCGGCTACGCCATCGACAATATCCTGCTCTATGCCACCGGCGGTGTTGCCTTCGCCAATGGTAAGCTCTCCGACCGGGGTCAGTCCTTCGGCACCCCCTATGCGTCGAGCGACGACAACACCCATATCGGCTGGACCGTGGGTCTGGGCGCCGAATATGCCTTTACGCAAAACTGGATCGGCCGCGCCGAGGTGCGCTATTCCGACTTCCAGAAGAAGGGTTACGAAACGGCCAATGGCCGGGTCAAGGCCGGCTGGAATCAGACCACGGCAACGCTCGGCGTCAGCTACAAATTCTGATCCGATCGACCACAATTCGACGAAAACCCGGCCCTGCGCCGGGTTTTTGTTTTGATAGACCTGCTATAGAGGCGATGGTGGAGACCAAACCGAGGCGAAATCCCCATGATGTCGCTGCACGGCAAACGGGTCTGGGTCGCCGGCCATCGCGGCATGGTCGGGGCCGCGTTGATGCGGCGGCTGCAGGGCGAGGGCTGCACCCTGCTGACGGCGGGCAAGGACGAGCTCGACCTCCGGCGTCAGGCCGAGACGGAGGCCTGGATCGAGCGGATGCGCCCTGAGGTAATCTTCCTCGCTGCCGCCAAGGTCGGCGGCATCCTTGCCAATGCCAGTCTTCCGGCCGATTTCCTCTATGACAATCTCGCCATCGAGACCAATGTCGTGCATGCGGCCGCGCGGGCCGGCGTGGCCAAGCTCGTCCTGCTCGGCTCGAGTTGCATCTACCCGCGGGAGGCTGCCCAGCCGATTGGCGAGGACCAATTGCTGTCGGGCCCGCTCGAACCGACCAATGAATGGTATGCGATCGCCAAGATCGCCGGCCTCAAGCTGGTCCAGGCCTATCGGCGCCAGCATGGCTGCGACTTCATCGCCGCCATGCCCTGCAATCTCTACGGCCCGCACGATAATTTCGACCTGGCGTCGAGCCATGTCCTCGCCGCCTTCATCCGGCGGGTGCACGAAGCCAGACTGCGCGGGACACCCTCCATCGAGATCTGGGGCAGTGGCACCCCTCGACGCGAATTCCTGCATGTCGACGACTGCGCCGACGTCTTGGTACACCTCGCCATGAACTATTCCGACGAAAAGCCGATCAATATCGGGGCCGGACGGGACATCACCATCCTGGAGCTCCTGAAAGCGGTGAAGCGCGTCGTCGGCTATACCGGCGCCACCACGCATGACCGCAGCAAGCCGGACGGCACGCCGAGCAAGCTGATGGATTCCTCGCGCATCGCCGCACTCGGCTGGCGCCCACGCATCGGGCTCGAGGAAGGCCTCGCCGAGACCTATGCCTGGTATCTTGCCCAGGAGGGCAGGCTCAAACCTGCGGGGCCCTAACCTTCTCGATCTCCGCCTTCATCCCGCCACATTATTGCCGCGCGCAGCTTCGAGATCGGCAGCCATCATCTCGGCCACAAGCCCCTCGAAAGTGGTATAATGTTGCCACCCAAGTACGCTCTGTGCCTTGGCTGCATTGCCGATGAGGCAATCGACTTCGGTGGGCCGGAAATAGCGCGGATCGATGGCGACGAGTTCGCGCCCGCTGGCACGGTCGAGCCCCCTCTTCTCCGCCCCCTCGCCGACCCAATCGAGCGAACGGCCGACATGGGCAAAGGCCAGTTCGACGAAAGCGCGCACCGAATGGGCGCAGCCCGTTGCCAGCACATAATCATCGGGCTGATCCTGCTGCAGCATGCGCCACATGCCCTCCACATAGTCGCGGGCATGGCCCCAGTCGCGCCGGGCTTCGAGATTGCCGAGATAGAGCCTGTCCTGCCGGCCTGCCTCGATCGCCGCCACCGCCCGGGTGATCTTGCGACTGACGAAAGTCTCGCCGCGCTGCGGGCTTTCATGGTTGAACAGGATGCCATTCGAGGCGTGCATGCCATAGGCCTCGCGGTGGTTCACCGTGGTCCAATGGGCATAGAGCTTGGCGATGGCATAGGGGCTGCGCGGATTGAACGGCGAGCTTTCGTCCTGCGGCTGGTCGCTCTGGCCGCCATAGAGTTCGGAAGTGGAAGCCTGGTAGAAGCGGCAATGCTTTTCCAGCTTGAGGGTGCGGATGGCCTGCAGCAGGCGCAGCGCCCCGACGGCATCGATGTCGGCGGTATATTCGGGCATGTCGAAGCTGACGCGCACATGGCTCTGCGCCGCCAGATTGTAGATCTCGTCAGGCTCAACGGCATCGACGACACGGATGAGGCTCTGCCCATCCTGCATGTCGGCATAATGGATATGCAGGCGGCGCCCCTCGACATGTGGGTCCTGGTAGATCGCGTCGAGCCGCGCTGTGTTGAAGGAGGAGGACGGCCTCTTGATGCCGTGCACCTGATAACCCTTCGTCAGCAGCAGCCTGGCGAGGTAATAGCCGTCCTGGCCCGTCATGCCCGTGATGAGTGCCGTCTTGCCGTTCATGCCGCCCTCCCCTGCCGGCCTTGCACCCGTCGCAGAGGCAGCCATTTCACACATCCGGTATGGATCAGAGCGCTTTCCCCCGCAAGCCGCGAGGGCAGGAATGGTTGCCGCCCAGTTGAGTTATGGCCGGCAAGCGGGTAGCACTCGAAGCTGAACAACCTTCGCGCAAACAGGCTGCTTTTTGCATGTCCCAGGAACCGCCCTTTCTCAACGCCATGGCAGCCCGCATCTTCGGCTGCCTGATCGAAAAGCAGCTGCTGACGCCGGATGCCTATCCGCTGACGCTGAACGCGCTGCAGGCCGCGGCCAACCAGAAGACGTCGCGCGAGCCGGTCATGGCCCTGGAGGCGGGGGAGATCGGCCACACGCTCGCAACGCTGGAACAGCAGGGACTGGTGCGCCGCGCCTTCGGCTCACGCGTGGAGCGCTATGAACATCTCGCCGGCCAGCGCTTCAACCTGACCAAGCAGCAATCGGCCCTGCTGGCGGTGATGCTGCTGCGCGGGCCGCAGACCCTGAACGAGTTGCAGAGCCGAACCGACCGCATGGCGAGCTTCGGCTCGGTCGACGACCTCAAACAGGAGCTCGATCTGCTCGCCAGCGCCCGCCCGCCTCTGGTCAAGGAGATCGGTCGTGCGCCCGGCCAGCGCGAAGACCGCTTCGCCCATCTGCTTTCGGGCGATGTCGAGGTCTCCATGATCGCCAGCCCAGCCCCTCGCGCCGCCGCGCCATCCTCTTCGGCCCTGACCGAACTCGAAGAGCGCGTGCGCATGCTGGAAGAGCAGGTTGCCGACCTCAAGGCCAGGCTCGACGCGGTGGGCGCCTGAACGGGAGGGGATGGATCAAGGGGAAGGCGCGCATCACGCCGCCTCCCGGCGATCACGGGCGCGATCATAGGCGCTGGGCTTTTGCCGCCAGTACCCTTCCACGGACTCGGCGATCAATGCGCCATAAACGGCATCGACGATGAGGGCGTTGCAGATTTCGTCAAACCAGGGATCGTCCTCTCTCAGTGTGACGAAAGAGGCCTTGCGCTCCTGGCGGTTCCAGACATTGAGCTTCAGGCTGTCGAAACGCATCGCGGTGCGGGAAAGGCCGAAGCCGATGTGAGCGGCGCCATCGAGAGGTCCGGCCAGCAGGCCGCCGATCCGGACGAGATGAAGCTCCTCGAAGGCCAGGGTATAGTCGGACATGGCTGACAACTCCCATCACGGGCAAGACCCGCAGTGCATAGGAGAAATGTTCCCAATACGGGTACATTTTGTCAACCCATAATGGGACCAAATCAGAAAAAATGCCAGCCGGCGACGACCTTGCCGACGATCTGCAGCTCGTCCTCGCTGCGGGCGATCTGGACGTGGCCGCCATTGTCGCTGATCACCCGAATGGCGTTGTCGCCGAGGATCTTGGAAGTTTCGATACGCTTGGCCTGGATGTCGCCCCAGCGATCGCGGATGGCATAGATTCCATCGGGCGAGGGAATGCGATGGCGGGTATCGATGATCAGCGGCGTTCCCGGCGCGATGGTTGGGCGCATGGAATCGCCCTTGGCCTCGATGATCAGAAGTTCCCCGGGCTTGGCACCGATGCCGCGTAGGAACCAGGGCGGGAACACCCAGGCATCGGGCTTGACGGCATCGCGCGTCTCGAACTTGTCGCCGTCGCGGTAATAGGCATGCGCCACCTGCCCGCCTCCGCCCATGCCGGCGCGGGCGTCCACCTCGACGATGCCATTGCTGGGAATGCGCGGCGGCGCATCGGGGTCCAGTGCTTCGGGCGCCTCCGGTTCGAAGAAGCCGTCGGGCTGGTGCTCGTCGGGATCGAAGGAGGCGAGATGCAGGCGGTTCGACATCAGGTCGCCGGGATCGACCTTCAGCGCCGCGGCGGCCCGCACGATCCATATGTCCGACAGGCGCCGCTCGCCCCGCTCCAGCTTCACGAGCTGGGACCTGGTTGTACCCATTGCCTGGGCCAGCGCTTGCTGCGACAGGCCCTTGGCGTTGCGCAAGGTTTTGAGATTGTTCCCCATACGGGTACAATGCCTTAGAAACCAAACCTTGGCTAGAATTATTTTTGGGAACATTCCCCTTGCTTAATGAACCCATAATGGGTACATTAGGGTTATAGCCATTGCACGTTCCCTCCCGGACCAATCGCCCCCGAGCCCTTCGCATCGGGAGCCGATGTCTCCCGCCAGGCCGTGCGGAAAAACAAACCAGGCAAGCATTTTGCGCGCGCCGCGCCACCTCCGGAAGTCCGGAGGCAGTGCGCGGCACCGTGACGCCCGACGGCCTGACGACAGGAAGAAGGAGGCAGCCTCATGCAGCAGCCGGACGACCCGGGCTTCGCCCGCCACGACGTCGCAGGGGACGGATTGCCCGGCCCCAGCCACGACGGCGGCACCCGCCTCCTCGGCCTCGCTTTGTGTGCCCTCTCCGGCGCCTTCCTCGCAGCAATCGTCAGCCTCGTCACCGCCTGGCTGCGATGAGCGCTCCCCTTTTCAGCCCCTTTTCCTCGCAGCCCCTTTCATCGGAGACCGACATGGCGATGCCGAACAGCAAGCCCCGGCACTATCGTGCGGCGGACCAGCTCGAAACCGCGCGCGCCCTGCGCGCCAAGGGTGCCAATCTGCGCCAGATCGCCCGGGCCCTCGGCCGCAGCCATCGCGCCGTAACAGCTCTCCTGGCCCAGCTCGGCCCATCCCCAAACCAGGTCGAAGGCGACGAAAGCGAGGAAACGGGCGAGCAGGATCGCCAGGCGCAAGCGCTTCGCCGGGCCACGCTGCAGCATCTCAACGATATCCGGCGCGAACACGGCTTCGACAAGCGCTGGGAAAGCTACGCCCTGCGGCCGGAGACGGCGCTGCCTCTCGATAGCTGGCGCTTCCTCGACTTCTCTCCCATCGGTTCGCCCGCCGAGATGTGTGCCGGTCAGCTCGAACACTAAAAACTGGAAACGGGTTCAAAGTGCCCCGCCCAATCATAAGCCGGCTCGGTAATTCCACTCCAGAGCGCCTGGCTTGCACCGCTATCTGCACCCTTTTCCTTTCTCCCCTAGCCAGGAGGTCGCCCGAAATGCGCCCCTCTCCTTTCTTGAAGATCCGCCAACGCGAACCTTCGGGCCGGCTCCAGCGCGAGAGCGTCGCCGAAATCACCGCCACGGCCACAAGGAACCGTATTCGCATGGGCGTCCGGCCCGGGGACGCGCGCAGCCAGCTCGCCGGCTCTGTGTTCGGGCGCCTCAGCCTGCAGCAGGAAATCAATGCCCGGCAATATGAGGCGGGCTGCCGCTTCGGCGTCGCCGTCATCCGCTACGCCAAGGTCATGGGCTTTGCCTCACCCAACCCACGCTCGCTCGACATGCTGATGCTGGGTAGTGGCAGCCACGGCGAGGAGGCTGGCGATGCCGAAGCGATCGCCAAGGCGCGCCGGCGCTACGAGGACATGTTCACCGCTCTCAACGACGCCCCCGACGGCAAACGCTATCTCAGGGCTCTCAAGACCTGCATCCTGCAGGACCAGCACGTCGACCTCGGCGATCTGCGCTGCGGATTGAATATTCTTTGCCGACTATGGGGTTGACGCCGCCCAGCCGATATGGCAAATTAAGACCCTGAGAAAAAGCGCCCGACCGAAAGGTTCGGGCGCTTTTTTGTGCCCTGCGCACGCCTTCGCGGCTGCCTTTGTCATTGCCGGGCATGACAAAAATTGGTGTCTCGCTTGTCTCCGCACAACGGCAGAGCGCCACACCACGCGACATCCCGCTGCGCCGAAGCCGACGCGCCCAATCCCGCAACACTGTGACCGACTGACCCGCGGCCCCGCCGGAGGCTGACGGCCCCCTCCCGGCACGCCGATCACGGCGACATGCGAGCCTGTCGCGAGACCCATTCCGCTTCCGGCGCATGCGATGGTTCCGGGGGGCGCAGCTGTAAGCCCCCCATCCCTCATCCTTGAACATTCCCCCCGCCTCCGGCGGGGGATTTTTTTTGCCCTATGGACCCCCATGCCCCGTTTTCCAGACTATGACGCCGAGAGTGGCCAGGGCCTGCAATTCCCCGTCGCTAGCCCCAGCCAGGTCCCTGCCGAGGCCGCCGCCTACCAGGCCAGGGTCACCAGCCAGAACGCCTTCGACGACGAGGAGCGGTTCAACCAGCGCCTCCAGCAACGCCAGGCCGAGCTCGACGAGGCCGCGCGCGCCATGCCGCCCGGCGCCACCGGCTTCGCCGCCAACATCATGCAGAGCACGCAGAAGGGCGACAGCGCGCTGCTGGCGGCGGTTTCGCCGGCCAATCGCCCCGCCTTTGCCGCGAGATTGGCTGCTGATCGCGAGGCCCTGCTCGGCCAGGCGGCGGCGATCGAGCGGCAGGGGCGCTCGCGCTACGAGGCCGGGGAACTCGACAACGCCTTTGCCGCCCATGAGCAGGACGTGGCCCGCGATCCCTCGCTGCTGGCGACAGCCCGGAAAGCCTATTTCGGCCTGGTCGACAGCTCCGGGCAGACGCCGGCCCAGAAGGCCCAGCGCCGCCAGGATGCCGAGCGCGGCTTTGCCATCGCGGCCTGGCGCACTCGCTTCGCGGATGATCCGGAGGGCGGTGCCCGCGCTCTCGGCCAGGATGACGCCGCTGGCGGTGCTGCCGGCGACCCGGCCTTCGCCGCAATCCCCAAGGCGGAGCACGACCGGCTGATCGGCGATGCCTTCCTCCGCCGCGACCAGGACCAGGCTCTGGCCCGCGGCACGCTCGAACCGACGCTGCGCGATGCCGGGACGGCGCTGACCAGCATCGGCCGCCATGACGGCGCCCTGCCGGACGAGGCCCGTTTCACCGCCGCCTATGGCCGCGAGGACGGCCCGCGCCGCCACGCCGAATTCCAGCGCATCGTCAAGCTCGGCGCCGATGTCGACGCCATCAAGACGATGACGCCGGCCGAGCAGACGGCCTGGCTCGCCCGTTTCGCCCCCAAGGCGTCTGAGTTTACCGGCAACGGCCCCGATTCCGTACAGGATCGAGAGCGCCATGCCCGCGCGGCACAGGCTGTCGCCCTCAACCTGGCGGCGCGCAACAAGAACCCCAACGCTTATGTCAGGGCCGTCTATCCCGCTCTCGACAAGCTCTGGACCGAGGCGGAGAGTTCGCCCGACAGGCTGAAGGCGGCCCTGGCAGCCACCAATGCCGCCATGGACGGGCTGGGCCTGCCGGCACAGGGCCGCGCCGTGCTGCCCAAGGCGATGATCGACAAGGCGCTGATGCGCTTCGGCGACGTCGCCAGGCCGCTCTCCGAACGCATCGCTCCCTTCCGCGCCCTGATCACCGCACCCGACGATCCCGCCCGGCAGGCCGGCTTGTTTGCCCAGGCCATGCAGCTTGGCCTGCCGCGCCTCGCCGCGCCGGCGCTCGCCGCCTATGGCAGGGGCGAGGACGACAGGGCCACCCGCCTGCTCGCCGCTGCCTTCGGGGATCCAGCCACCGCTTTCGATGGCCAGGCCCCTCAGCCGTCCTCCGGCACCAAGCCCGGCTGGCCGACCGACCCGGCCGCATCGGCGGCGCCGACAAGCCCGCCGGCCCTGCGCAGCGGCGGCGCGGATACCAGCGGCACCAATCCCGCCTGGCATCCCGCTCACGCCGATACCGCCATCGACCTCGCCCCCGCGATGACGGGCGAGGTCACCCGGCTGCAGGCGGCCGGCCCCGGTGACATCGATCCCCTCACCGCCATGCTCTACGACCGACTGGTCCGGCGCAATCTGGCGCTCAATGGCGGCGACCTCGCCAATGCCCGCACCCTGGCAGGCCAGGACATCCGCCTGCCCGGCCCCACGCTCTATGCGCAGATCCTATCAAAGACCCTCACCGATGCTTCCCCGGACGGTGGTTCGGCCAACGACAATGGCGGCGCCCGCATACAGGGGCCTGCCACCGCCACGCCTACCAAGCCCCCCTTCGAGATCCCCCAGGGACCGGGCAAGCCAGCCAATGTCAACACCGCGCCTGCAATACCCACATCGCCCGGCGCCACTGTCGGCAATGCCGGCAAGGCGGTTGTTGATACCCCCGAAGCGCCGGTCAAACCGGGCATCATCGGCACGCCTGGAACGCCTGAACCCAAACCAGCATCGCAGGCGGACCTGGCCCGTCCGCCGCAGGGAGCAACAGCTTCCGCATTCCGCATGCAGGCCGGCGCTTTTGCAAAGATGGCCGCCGGAGGCAGCGCCGCCGTCGCAGGAGCGCTCCTGCTGGCCCTGAACGAGGCCAGGGACGTCTCCGAGCCCCATCCGGGCACAATCATTCCCAAAACCTATGTCTTGCCGAGCAGCGGCGGCCTGAGGGTCTCCCCCGAGGCGACGCAGATCCTGCTCCCCAGCGCGAACGAGTGGGCCGGCAAGACAGAGGACCAGCGCAGAGAAATCCAGGCGAACCGGCTTCAACAGTTCAACAACGCCGCAAGCGATGCCTTGCACCGGACCGCCGGCCATCCCCTGGACTATGAACTGGTCTCCACCGGCGGCTTCGACTTCATCCTCTCGCCAGGCGCCAAGCCGGGCGAGCCGGCGCGCATCGTCATGGCACGCTGGACGCCGACGTCCGGCGAACCGGATGTGTGGCCGTCCCTCGACGGCGGGCAGCCAGGCCCGATACCTCGCCCTCTCCAGACCGCCGCAACGCCCTATGATCAGCAAGTCTACGACAGCCTGTACACGTCCAGCCGCAATCCGGCCTATGCCTACACCATTGCCCGCACCATGCGGGTGGTCCAACAAGCGGGCGAGGCCAGGCCGACTCCGGAAGGACAGGAAGGACAACAGGCCGGCTGGGAAACGCGCTGGTTCCTCCCCGAGGAAGATCCGGCTCTCGCCGGGATTGGAATGCCCCATCCGGAACAACGGCGGGCCTCCCCTCTCGGTACCTTCGGCATATTCCCTGCCACCGCGCAGCCTCCGGACCTGAACTCACCCGCAGGCGGCGATGACGGCGAAAACGGCCCTGAACCTCTCGTCGAACCTCTTCCATCATCGAGCCCCGATCAGCCTTTCGATCCCGGCGAGTACTATGCCGCCCGTAAGGCGGGAATGACCAGGCAACAGGCGCTGAATGCAGCGATAGTCAGCTATCGCAGCAGGGGAAGCGGAGCCAACACCACCAAGGGCGATTCTTCGCTTCCGCCTGCACCGCCTCCGCCATCTCGTCCTCCTCAAGATCCGGACGATCCCTATGATGAAGCCAAATACGACAGCATGTACATGCTTACGGGAAGTCCCAGGGCAGCGCTGAAGGTTGCCAAGGATACCTATCGTTCAACGGCGCGTGATAGGAATCCTGACGGATCGCCCACTTCGACCATGGCTAACAAGGAGCGAAAAGGCCAAAGCTACCCTCCGCCCCCTCTTAATCCCGACGACCACATCGATATGGCGGACTATACTGCCCATCGAAATGCTGGACTTAGCGCCTCGGCCGCGCTTGAGGCTGCCAAGACTGACTTGAAGGAGTTGATCGCGAGAGAAACCCAGGGTGGAGCAGTGCCGACCGCCACCGACCGGCCAGAAAAAGGGCAGGTCCCCAAGCCAGTCACGGACAAAACACCCTGGTATCGTCTTCTCCGAGGCGCAATCATCCAAGGCTATGCCGATTGGACTGTCGAAACACGCCGGCAGCAGATCGCAACTGGAAAACAACCAACGCACCCAGAGGTTACTACAGCCGGCATTGTCGGAAATACCGTTAAATTCAGTATGAATCAGAAATCTCGATTCGATTATAATGACCCCAATCAGGACACCCTCGCGGCCAATGCAATCCGAACTGATACCCAGCGGATACATGACGCCGGCAACGAAACGTCACCTAATGAGAAGATGGCGGACGCCCACGGTGAAGTCGCCCTCATTCAGAAGTTCGCTGATGCTGGTCAAACCAAAGGGCGGTTCCTTCATATGGTCGTCAATGGCCGCGATGTTTGTGGCTGGTGTATGGTCGATATCGCTCGTGCAGCTACGGCGGCAGAACTGGAAGGGTTGGTTATCTATGAAACCGCGACAGGCAACACTAAATATTGGCATTATGGGATGGGTAGTATCAAACGCATCGGAGATGTTAACCCATGAAAAAAAATAACTTTCACATAAGTTGGTTCATTCGCGACATTCCACGCCCTGAAGGTGGCGGTGGCAAGTCCAATTGCGATTGGGATTTCATAATAAGAAAATTACAGGAGCTTCAACATGAAGATGGATCCGTAGCACTTGAATTTGACAACGGCAACGAAGACGATGACAAATCCTTAAGCGTACACGCTCAGAACGATCATTATTTTATCGTTTTTAATGACAAAAGAGACGGAAAACATTTTCGACGTGCCTCATTTGATCCAGCCTCTCCGTATAGTAAATACGAGATGCAAGGTTCTGATTGGGATTCTCGCATAATTTTTACTGATTATGATTTAGTATACGATGTATTTAAACAATTCTTTGAAACTGAAAAGATAAGCTCACCGCGTATCGCACCCTATTGAAA
Organism: Labrys sp. KB_33_2; assembly: GCF_052114505.1. Taxonomy (NCBI): domain Bacteria; kingdom Pseudomonadati; phylum Pseudomonadota; class Alphaproteobacteria; order Hyphomicrobiales; family Xanthobacteraceae; genus Labrys; species Labrys sp. KB_33_2. The sequence continues at coordinate 203,388 of NZ_JBFREW010000015.1, forward strand.
CGCGGCGTGTTTACGGTGCTGATGTTTGGTCGTTGCCGTTGCTATTGCGAGCACACCTGGCGGCACGCTCAAGCCCTACAGAGACGGCGTGAACATAGCATAATGTAAATTTCCGCGTAGTCCGATGAAAGCGCGCAACTGGCCGCCGCGGCAATTCGGGAGGACGTTGAACGCATCCGTGAGGCAGATAAACAGCCTCCAGCAAATGAGAAGATGGCAAACGCCCTTGCAGAGGTCGTCAAAATTCAAAAATTCGCGGATGCGGGTCGGACCAAGGGCGAATATCTCTACATGATGGTCAACGGTCGCGACGTCTGCGGATATTGCGAGAAAGATATCGCTCGCGCTGCTACCGCAGCCGGACTTGAGGGGATTGTGATCTACGAAACGGCAACAGGTCATACCAAATATTGGCGAAGCGGTATGAAAGCGATCAGACGAGTGAGAGGGATTGCACAATGAACAAAAACAACTTTTTTATTAGCTGGTTTATTCGCGACGTCCCCCGTCCTGAGGGAGGGGGGGCAATCCAACTGCGATTGGGATCTAATCCTAGCAAGGCTTGAAACGCTACGACATGCGGATGGCTCAGTTAATCTTACTTACGAGAGTGACGAGGAAGAAGATTACAAATCTCTAAGCGTTCATGCTCAAAATGACCATTACTTCATCGTTTTTAACGACAAAGAAAACGATGAAGACGTTCGGCGAGTGTGTTTCGATTCAAATACTGCATATAGCAAATATGAAATGCAGGGTTACGCCTGGGATTCCCGCACAATCTTCACTGACTATGAATTAATTTATGATGTATTCAAGCAATTTTTTGAAACCAGAAACGTCATATCGCCACGTATTGTTCAAAAACAAAACAATTAATACTTATAATTACACTTTATCTTGAATATATATTTATGAGCACAGCTGTTAGCGCGCTTGTATATTTTAAGAGGAGACTATGGCCACCTGATCAGCGACGCCGTCCTCCTGCGAGATCAGGTCTCGCCCGGGGCAGGCTCGACTCCATACTCCGTGACGCCGAGACGGCGCTGACCAGCGTCGGCCGCTATGACGACGCCCTGCCGGACGAAGCCCGTTTCACCGCCGCCTACGGAATTACGGTGACAGTGCACTCTATGACAACTCCTAAGTGCGGTCGCATCGTGCCTTGATGGCTCGGCTTGCACACATCGTGGTTCCCGGTCTGCCCTATCATGTCACCCAGCGAGGCAATGGGCGGCAGCGCACTTTCTTTGGCGCAGAGGATTACGCCTTCTACCGCGACTACCTTGCGGACCATTGCCAGGCCGCCGGCGTCGAGGTGTGGGCCTGGTGTTTGATGCCCAATCACGTGCACATCATTCTCGTGCCGTCCGATCCGGATGGCCTGCGGCGGGCCTTGGCGCCAACCCATCGGCGCTATGCCGGCCATGTCCAGGCGCGTGAGAAACGCACGGGGCATTTTTGGCAGGGACGCTATGGCGCGGTTGCGATGGATGAGGCGCATCTGCTGTATGCGGTGCGCTATGTCAGCCTCAATCCGGTGCGGGCCGGTCTGGTGGAGCGGGCTCAGGATTGGCCCTGGGCCAGCACACGGGCCCGTCTCTTCGGGCTAGAAGACGGCATTACCAGCCTCACGCCGCTCCGCCAGCCTATCGTCAATTTTTCAGATCTGCTCGATGATGAAACGGACGAGGCGATGTTCAATCGCATTCGCCGGGCGGAGACCGTCGGGCGCCCGCTTGGCGACGACGCCTTCATCGATCGCATCGCGATATTAACCGGCCGCGAGGTGAGGCCGGGAAAGCGCGGAGCTAAGCCCAAGGAAGGGTAGTTGGTGTTGATCGACTGGATCGGCAATAGAATGCACTGTCACCGTAATTCGGCGGCCTCGATCCCCTCACCGCCATGCTCTACGACCGGCTGGTCCGGCGCAATCTGGCGCTCAATGGCGGCGACCTCGCCAATGCCCGCGCCCTGGCAGACCAGGACATCCGCCTGCCTGGCCCCACGCTCTATGCGCAGATCCTGCCAAAGACCCTCACCGATGCTTCTCCGGGCGGTGGCTCGGCCAACGACAATGGCGGAGGGTATACGCCAAAGCCCGCCACCACCACACCCGCCAAACCGCCCTTCGAGCCCCCCCAGGGGCCGGGCAAGCTGGCCAACATCAATACCGGCCCAGCAATACCTGCATCCCCCGGCGCAACAGTCAACAATGACGGCAAAGCGATTGTTGGTGCTCCCGAGGCACCCACCAGGCCGCGCATCATCGGCACACCGGAAACGCTAGAACCCAAGCCTACATTGCATCCAGTCATCGAGCGCTCACCACGGGGGGCAGCAGCCTCCGCATTCCGCATGCAGGCCGGCGCTTTTGCAAAGATGGCTGCCGGCAGCAGCGCAGCCATCGCCGGAGCGCTCCTCCTGGCGATGAACGAGGCCAGGGATGTTTCCGAACCCTATCCTGACACGATTATTCCCAAAACCTACGTGCTACCGGCCTTTGGCGGTTTGAGAGTCCCGCCCGAGGCAACGCAGATCCTGCTTGCCGGAGCGGATAAGTGGGCCGACAGGACAGTCGACCAACGCAATGAAATCCAGGCGAACCGGCTCCAACTGTTCAACATCGCGGCAAGCGATGCGCTGCGCCGGACCGCTAGCCATCCCCTGGACTATGAGCTGGTCTCCACCGGCGGCTTCGACTTCATCCTCTCGCCGGGCGCCAAACCAGGTGAGCCAGCGCGCATCGTCATGGCGCGCCGGACGCCGACGTCCGGCGAACCAGATGTGTGGCCGTCCCTCGATGGCGGGCAGCCAGGCCCGATACCTCACCCTCCCCAGACAGCCGCCGCCCCCTATGACCAGGAAGTCTATGACAGCCTGTACACGTCCAGCGGCAATCCGGCCTAAGCCTACACCATTGCCCGCACCATGCGGGTGGTCCAACAAGCGGGCGAGGCCAGGCCGACTCCGGAAGGACAGGAAGGACAACAGGCCAGCTGGGAAACGCGCTGGTTCCTCCCCGAGGGCGATCCAAACCTTGCCGGAATTGGAAAGCCCCCACCGGAGCAACGGCGAACTTCCCCTCTCGGTACCTTCGGCATATTCCCCGCCCCCGCGCAGCCTCCGGACTTGAACTCACCCGCCAGCGGAGAGGACGGCGAAAACGGCCCCGAGCCTCTCGTCGAGCCGCTTCCTGCCTCGGGCCCGAATCAGCCTTTCGATCCCGGCGACTACTATGCCGCTCGCAAGGCGGGGCTTAACAGACGGCAGGCCCTAGGCTCAGGACTCGTTGATCAGAGCCAGAAGATGACGGCGGCGGCGATGCAAATGGCCGAGAAGAAGGTGTGAGCGCATCGGTCGTAGCGGGTTGCGATGCGCCGCCAGTCCTTGAGTTTAGCGAAGAGGTTCTCGACCTTGTGTCGCTGGCGATAGAGCGCCTTGTCGTAAGGGTAAGGGATTTTCCGGCTTCGGCTCGATGGGATACACGGTTCGATGCCTTTGGCGACCAGCGCCTGGCGGAATGCGGCGCTGTCGTAGCCGCGATCGGCGATGAGGTCTTTGGCGGGCGGGAGTGCGCCGAGCACGAGGCGTGCGCCCTTGTGATCGCTCATCTGGCCTTCCGAGAGCAGCATGACGATCGGACGGCCCTCGCCGTCGCAGACGGTGTGGAGCTTGGAGTTCAACCCGCCTTTGGTGCGCCCGATACGGCGGGGAACAGCCCCTTTTTGAGCAGGCTCGCCGCCGTGCGATGGGCTTTCAGGTGCGTCGCGTCGATCATGATCCGCTCGGGCTTCGGCC